>NZ_RQVT01000060.1 GCF_004010055.1 Psychroflexus aestuariivivens | reverse complement strand
TACTGATGCGGTCAGCAGCAGGAAAATAGTATCGAGAAGTGATTCCAACTTAGTTCTCGATACATTTATTACGTCCTTGCCGGTCGTATTAAACACTCGAACTGACAACTTATTATTTTAGATTTTTTTTCAGAATTTCCAGTATTTTAAAATTCGCCTAGCCCCGACGCTTCGGGGTTTGATTCTTTTTTTGGGCGATGCAAAAAAAGAATGTAGAAGCCTATTCATCAATGGAAATCGACTTTAGGAGGTACACAAACGCATATTCAGCAAAAGCGCAATAAAACAACAGATGTAAAGACTAGACCAGTTAATTTTAGCTATTCTTTTGGTTTTATATTAATTCTAAACATAATCTTAATCTTTTTCATCAAAACAAAAACCCAAAAAATAAATACTATATTATTTTATGTTTTGATATCTGTTAAGATAGTTTTAACTTTGAATAAAATTAATCTATTACAATGCCGAACCAAGCACAACTCATCCTAAATACTGTTGGACAAGTGGCTTATGACTTCATCACAAAACACGTGGTGTTGAATCCTAATACTGCGGTTTTGGCAACCAATACCATGTTCAATGTAGAAAGTTTAGAACCCGCTGACGAATTGATTAACCTGAAGCGGATCAATGACTTTAAAGATATTAATGCCTATTTCAGAGAAGTCAATAAAAAATTGCCTCACGGTGGGCTATTTGTCAATTACGTTGAAACTTATTCGGTTAGAAAACATCGTATTCTAAAAAAATTCCCTAAACCTTTCAACTGGATCTATTATTGCCTGGATGTCTTTTTGACACGAATCACCCCCAAACTGAAAATCACAAGCAAGTTGTATTATTATTTATCAGGCGGAAAGCGTCAGGTCTTGTCACGAACTGAAATCTTAGGTCGTTTGGTGTATTGTGGTTTTCAAATAATTGAAGAAGCGGAGATCAATAACCAAATGTATTTTGTTGCTAAAAAGGTAAGCGCCCCACAGTTTGTGGTTCATAATCCTAATTATGGATTTTTAATTAAGCTTCCGAGAATAGGTAAAGATGGTAAATTAATCAATGTTTATAAATTTAGAACCATGCATGCTTATTCTGAATATATTCAGGATTACGTTTATCAACAGAATAATCTGGCAAAAGGCGGGAAGCTGAACAATGATTTTAGGATTTCTACCTTAGGCTCGTTTTTTAGAAAATACTGGCTAGACGAGTTGCCAATGTTTATCAATCTTTGCAAAGGAGAAATGAAAATCATAGGTGTACGACCACTGAGTAAACACTATATGAGTTTGTATGACAGTGATTTAAAAAAACTCAGAACCCTTGCTAAACCAGGTCTATTACCACCTTTTTATGCTGACATGCCTGAAACCATAGAAGACATACAAGCCTCTGAAATTCGTTATCTAGAAGCCTATTTGAAATCTCCCTTAAAAACCGATGTGCGTTACTTTTTCAAAATTATACATACGATTGTCATTAAAGGCAAGCGCAGTGCGTAGCGAGGGGTTTTGAATTTTGAATTTTGAGTTTTGAGTTTTGAATTTTAAATTTTGAGTTTTGAATTTTGAATTTGTTTTGAAATGAAGCGCTTAGTGCTTGAAGCCAAAAGCCAAAAGCTAAAGTTGAGATTAGTGAGTGGTTTTTGATGAGAGGGAGATTTGAATTGATGGGGAGAGTGGGGGTTTTTTAATTTTGAATTTTTAATTTTGAATTTTTTTGCTTTTGAAATGAACGACTAAAGCTTAGAGCTTGAAGCCAAGAGTCAAGAGCCAGGAGCTAAAAGCTGAAGTTGAGATTAGTGAGTAGTTTTTGATGAGAGGGAGATTTGAATTGATAGGGAGAGTGGGGGATTTGAATTTTGAATTTTGAATTTGTTTTGAAATGAAGCGCTTAGAGCTTGAAGTCAAGAGCCAAGAGCTAAAAGCTGAAGTTGAGATTAGTGAGTGGTTTTTGATGAGAGGGAGATTTGAATTTTTAATTTTGAATTTGTTTTGAAATGAAGCGCCTAGAGCTTGAAGCCAAGAACCAGGAGCCAAGAACCAGGAACCAAGAGCCAAGAGCCAGGAACCAAGAGCCAAGAGCCAAGAACCAGGAGCCAAGAACCAGGAGCCAAGAGCCAAGAACCAAAAGCCAAGAGCCAAGAGCTAAAAGCCAAGAACTGAAGATCTCAGATTTTCAAAGAAATGTATATTATTAAAAAGTGTGGCTAAAAACTGCAATCTAGATAAACAATTTACAAAATATTACCTAGAAATATTATATTAGCAAAAAATTTGACCAAATGAAATTCCGAAACGGCTTCAAACGACTGTGTTTAATCATAATTGGCTCAGTGTTAATCACTTCTTGTGTGTCCCGTGAAAAAATCGCTTATTTCCAGAATATGCAGGAAATCGATTTAAAAACCAATGCTTCTATCAATAACTTAGAAATTAAACCCAATGACCTAATTACCATCACGGTCAATGCTTATGATTTGCAAGCAGCTCGTCCTTTTAATCTTCCTGTGGTTGGAATTAGAGCTGGCGATGGTTCAGAAGCTATTTTAAGAGCTAGCGGTCAGCCGCAATTGCAGCCTTATTTGGTGGATGGTGAAGGTTTCATCAATTTTCCAGTATTGGGCAGAATTAAGGTGCAAGGCTTTACCCGAATCGACTTAGCCGCAAACCTGCAGAACCGTTTAGACGAGTATGTAGACAATCCGATTGTCAATGTCAGAATTGTAAATTTCCAGGTGAGTGTGTTGGGAGAAGTGAATCGCCCAGGTACATTTACTGTTGGTGATGAATACTTAACCGTACCAAAGGCACTCGGTTTAGCAGGTGACATGACGATTTATGGTAAACGTGATAACGTTTTGGTGGTTCGTGAAGAAGACGGGTCAAAATCCTATGAATATTTAGACTTAACTCAAGCTGAGGTGGTCAATTCACCGTATTATTACCTGAAGCAAAACGATGTGGTTTATGTGGAGCCCAATCGTGCCCAAAGACAATCCTCAACCTACAACCGAAATGCTTCGATTTATATATCGATAGCCTCCGTATTAGTGTCATTAACCGTATTGATTGCCAGATAAATGAAGTCACAACCCCAAAAGCAACAGGCTCAGTTTTTTGAAGAAGATGATGTAAATTTAAGAGATGCTCTGGCAAGGTATCTTAAATATTGGCCCTGGTTTATCATCAGTGTTATAATATGTGTATTAATTGCTTTTTTCTATTTAAGGTATTCCACCCCTGTTTATCATTCTAAAGCTACGATCATCATAAAAGATGAAAAACGCGGTGGCGTAATGTCGGAGCTTTCCAGCTTTGAAGATATGGGCATATTGAGCGGTATGAGTACCAATAATCTGGATAATGAAGTCGGTATTCTGTGGTCTAGAAAATTGATCACCAATGTCGTCAATGCATTACAGTTGAATGTTCGTTATTTTATAGAAGGTGAATTAAAAGATGTAGAACTTTACAATAATACTCCGATTAAAACCAATATACTGGTCAAAAATGAAGAGATATTATCTAAGGGTCATGCTTATGAATTATACAAATCAAGTGGTAAAGATTTAAAAATATTTAATATTGAAACCGAAAAATCGGTTCAAGCCAATTACGGAGAACCTGTTGATCTGGACTTTGGAACATTAGTCTTCGAGCGACAAGAGGTAGATTCATTATATGATTTTACTGCAGAAAAGCCACTACGAGTTCATTTCAGTTCTGAAGCAGTAACTGCAGGTTCATATCGAGCAAAAATTATTGTGGAATTGACAAGTGAAAATTCTAGTTTTATAGAGCTTGGTCTGAATGATCCGATTAAGGAACGCGGCCGAGATATACTTGACCAGTTGATATTTGAATACAACAAGCAATCCATAGAAGATAAAAATATGGTTGCGATCAATACCGCGAAATTTATAGAAGGGCGACTCAATATCATCACCGAAGAATTGGATTCTGTGGAAACCGGCAAGGAAGACTTTAAAGAAGCCAATCAGTTGACTGATATTAAAGCGGAGTCCGAACTTTTTATTTCCAATGCTAGTGACTTCAATAAGGAGTTGCAAAAAGTCAATACACAATTGGCGCTCAGTGAAGCCATGATTGACTATGTCGTTTCAGAAAATGATACGGACTTGTTACCAGCCAATTTGGGCATCAAAGAAGAAGGCGTAAATTCTGTGATTGATGAATTTAATAAATTGGTCCTGGAGCGCAACCGGATCTTAAGAAATTCATCGGAGAAAAACCCGGTGGTCATTTCTCTGAATAGAGAAATCGACCAACTACGAGCCAATGTCTTACAAAGCTTGCGCCGAATGAAGCAAAATCTGGAAATTATGAAAGCTGATCTGGCAGAAGAAGCCTCGGCTTTAAAATCTAGAATTTCTTCCATTCCAAGTAAAGAAAAAGAATATAGAGGTATAGAACGCCAGCAAAATATTAAGGAAGCCTTATACTTGTTTTTACTTCAAAAACGCGAAGAAACCAGCTTGTCTTTAGCGGTTACGGCTCCCAAAGCCAAAATTGTGGATCGGGCGTTTACAAGTTATGAACCCGTATCCCCGAAGAAAAATATAATTTTACTGGTTGCCCTTGTTTTGGGAATCATCATTCCATTTATTATTATCTATTTGAAATATGTACTCGATAATAAAGTGAATGATCAGGATGATCTGGAAGATACGACTCATGATATCCCGTTGGCTGGAGAAATACCACGATTGGGGAGAAAGGACAATGAACTGATTCAAAAAAATGACCGTTCTGTATTGTCCGAAGCTTTTAGAATATTGCATACCAATATGCAGTATTTATTGGAAGCTAAAAGAAACAAAAATCTCGCCGATATGATTTTTGTGACTTCTACGATTAAAGGAGAAGGAAAGACATTTATCTCATTCAATCTGGCCTTGACTTTGGCCAATGCTGGAAAAAGGGTTTTGGTTATTGGTGCGGATTTAAGAAACCCACAGTTACAACGTTACGCTATAGAGACCAAAGACTATAAAGGTATAAGTGAATACCTTGTCGATCCAGATTTAGAGCTGGATGAATTGGTTAAGCCTTCTGGTTTACACGAGAGTCTTGACTTGTTGCCTTCTGGAATTATTGCACCAGATCCTGCCAGACTATGGCGAACCGATCGCGCAGAATTGCTTTTTAAAGAATTGAAAGCCAATACAACTTATGATTATATAATTGTTGATACAGCACCAGTGATGTTGGTTTCCGACACCTTCTTGATCAACAAACATTCGGACTTGACTTTATATGTAGTTCGGGCTGGTTTTACTGAAAAACAATTGATTGATTTTGTCAACGATTCAAAATCTGATGGCAAACTGAAAGATATTGGTTTTGTCCTTAATGATGTGAAAATCGCCAATTACGGCTATGGAAACAAATACGGCTATGGCTATGGTGTTGAAAAACAAAGTTTTTGGCAGCGATTTAAGCGTAGTTTATAATTACTTTTAAAAGCGAATAGCGAATAATGTTTTGATAAACAATTGAAAGTTTTCAAATTGAATAGTCCTAAATAATCGATTTAGGCTGTTAGATTATAAAGATTTAATTAATTCCTTTCATTGGTAACGATGAAAGGAATTTTTGATTTATAGGTTTTCATTTTTATTTCTGACTTGAATCCTGGAAACATCAGAAATTGCAACGGGAAAACTTAGAAAGTTTAAAATCATAATTGATATTGACCTTTCCTACAATAGTGTTAACCGTTTTGCTTAATATTAGTTTACTTTTTTCATGATCCTATCGGACAATAATGAGACTTTGGGATTAAAGTCATGGTGGCTCCATTGCTATTTTGACTTTATAATTACCATCGACATAAATAATTTCTTTTGATAGGTCTTTTTTCCTTGCATCCCTAACAGATAATCAATTCCAAACTTTTGAATCCTATCATTTTTTATAAAAGAAATTGAGTTGTGAAACAGGCATAAGGCTTATCACTCATTGCAGAGTTTGTGATAAAAGCCGAAATTTCAGGATTTCCTGGGATTAAAATTAATAATCGAAAAATAATTACTAATTTGTTCGTTAGGAATCGATATTGAAGAAGACTCTTAAGCTTAATTTCAAAATACCTGACTTGATTAAATATTCATTCATAATATTATTTTCACTTTATTCTGGCTTATTCTATGGTCAGGATAACTCTCCAATCGAAGACGTGAAAACCATTTTGAAATATAACCCTGATAGCGAATTCTTGGTGGTTTTGGTTCATGGGTCAGGGACACCAGATATAGAAAGTAAAGTGAGTTTCAGTCAATCTTTAGATTGTTATTATAAAAAGTACTTTAGAAAAGAATTCAAGCTGTTTGATGAGGTTTCAGACAATTTATACCAATTAGGCTACTCAACTTTGCAATATGATAAGCTGAATACGCGATCTACAACTGATAAATACTTTGATGTAACAGATAATATAAAAGACGTTCATGGTTTACTTCAAAAGCTTAAAAGTGATACCTTATTAAAGGACAAGAAGATAATTCTATTTGGCTTTTCTGAAGGTGTAACGGTCGCCATTAACCAATTAAATTATAGTTTAGATATCTCAGGAATAATTGCGTATGGAGGAGTATTCATGGATCCCATACAAATGAAAGCGGATGTGTTTTTTAACAAATATAAAATTTGTGACAACAACGAGAAAAGGGCTAAATCTTACAGGAATCAATTTCTTGATCAGATGGAAAGAATGGAGAAGCCTGCTGTTAATTCTGAAAAAAAACTAGTACTTGTAGATACTTTATATAATGAAGACAATACAAAGCTTATAGGTATAAATAATCAAACTTTTAGTGTTAATCTAGGGTATTTTAAAAACCTTAAAACTGAAGTTTCTAATTCCATGGCAAACTTATCCAATACAGACACACCTGTGCTTTTAATCCATGGAGGTTCGGATATAAAGGTACCAATAGAGAACCACCACAGGTTAAATGATAGGTACAAAAATAAAAAAAACATAAGCCTTAAAGTCTTGAAGGAGTCAGATCATTTTATGCGGAAGAACTTTAGTAGCGAAATAAATCAAAACCTATTTGAATTTATTGGCGAATGGGGAACAAAATAAGCTTAACATTTGTTATAATCTTTTATGGTTTTTACAGCTGATTGAAAAACTCTCACTTTTTGGTTATTGTAAAGAAAGAGTTCAAAATTCGATTTATATCCGCCACAGTTTATTGTCAAGACTATTACACAAGGTTTACCGAAAATCAGTTGAATCGTTAGAAACGCAATTTATAGACGGGAAAATAGAATTACATAAAAACCTAAATATTTTCGTTTACTAATTGAGTGACAAATATCAAATCAAATATATAATCGAAACGAAAAAACTTGAACTTAATTTCATTGCTGAGCCTAAATTTCTGACAAGCGAAAATGGTGGTTAGAAAGGCCAAGCTTATTCTGAATATTGATCAATCTTTAAGGCGACTGCTAATAAGAAAAACACAATCCCATTAAATGAGTAACTTATATTTTAAATATTCAATTATTTTTTCATTATCATTTTTATTGAAAACCAACCAAGCAGTAAAATAATGAGAGTCATAATTCCCCACAACCATATTTTATTTTTGAAAAGTGGTCCTTTCTTTGTAGATGAAGCTTTTTCAATGATTTGTTCTTTACCCAATTGTAATGCAGTTAAGCTTTCTGGAATATTGTCGGTAAAGTGGCTAATATCGTAAAATGGTTTCGTTGCTTGTTTGTTTCCGTAGGTCAAAAAATAAGTCGCCGGTGCTGTGAACCGAGCAAAAATTTGATGTAGAGGTCCTTTCACTTCAATAGAATCTATCTTTAAAGGTTGATTGTCGTGATTCTCTATGAATATTTTCAGTTTTTGTAGAGTCGTACTTTTAAACTTAAACTCGTTTTCTTCTAATGAATTTAATGTCCCTGAGGTTAATGTGCTATAATTGTATTTCCAAGCTTTTTCTGTTTTGATACTGTCAGACAGGTACTTTATGGTAATGGGGCGGTAATAATTAAAGGTGTCGGAAACTCCGATTTTAAAATAGTTGACACGAACGGGCAATTCTAATTCTACCTCAATTTCTGTCTGCTTGGTTTTTTTATTTTCTACAGTTTTGATTTCATTAATCATGTAATTTCTGAACTCGCCATCAATTACTTCTAGTTTTTTGAAACTTGCTGATTTCAATTCTGGTTTTTCTTTACTCTCAATATGAAGCCTGAAAAAACGGTAATTTGAATTTGGAAAAGTCAACTTAGTAAACTGAAAATCAGTCAGATTGTTTTTGATGGACAGGATGCGATAGTCCTCAACCACAGTAAACCATTCTTCTTGGTTTTGACTGCCTTCCAGCGAAATTTGCCAGTCGAAGTTTTCTTGTTCGAATTTCAATTTAATTTGGTTAATGGTGGCTTTGGTTGGAATTCCGAAAGTGAAAAAATGGCCGGTTTCGTTGTGAGATGTATTGAGTATTTCAAAGGCAACTTCCTTAATAGATTTTTTTTCGGTAGTGAGTTGCAGAAGGTAGGGCGTTTCAATGGTATCGTTATTTTCTGTAAACCCAAAAATTCTCAGGTCTGCGAGGTTTGGTTTTGTTTTACTAAAAATCTCATTTGGTAAAATAACCTTGTGCCATTGCTCATTGACTCCTTTTAGTTCGCGCTTGTACTCGTAATCTTCTATCTGTGCATGAGCCGAAGTCGCTAAAACTAATAGGAGCAGACAGTTTAAAATTTTAAGGCTGTGTTTCATCAGAAATAATATTCTTGTATTTGTTGTATAAAAATGAGATGATTAAAAGTAAAACACCTAAGGATACAAAAACAATGGTTTTCGCAATGGTATCTAAGTGTGAAATATCATAGAAAAATAGCTTAATGAGCGTTATTCCAAACAACGAGATAGCTCCGATTCTCAAATGCTTTTTCTTTTTCCAAATTCCCATTACAATCAGGAGTAGGGAATAAGCACCCCAGAGAATACTTAATCCGAGTTTATACGATTGCTTTGCTTCAACTATATCCATCCAGTTGATCAGTTCACTACTGGCAACCCATAAAATGGAGATGTATAACAAAAAGTCAAATGCCTTATTGAAATTTCGTTGTATAAAATTTTGTCTCAGAGATTTGTAGCAGGAAATAAACGCTAAGGCAACAAATACAAAAGAAATATATCTGAATCCGACATTAAAAATATTTCTTTGATAGTATTCCGATAAAGTCTGTTCCAAGTAGCTTTCTCTCAATTCACTCAAAACATAAAGTCCTTGGGTTAAAAACACAACAATGCTTATTGCAATTAAGCCAAGGTTTATCAATCCCAATTGCTGATTTTTTATTTTTTTGATGTTAGCAAAAGCTAATAAAGAAAGAAAAAGCAAAGAGTAATTGATGATCCACATGGTTTTGAATCTAATCAAGTCATAATTCAAATTATAATTAGAATAGTTTGCTTCTTCAGTATTTATGGCAATCTTAGAATCTGTGTAAAGTTGTTCCCAATAGGTGGCTATTTCTATTCGGAAGGCATAATAAAGTGTGAAAAGAAAAATAGCAGGAATAGAAAATGAAATAAGACTTGAGAGCCATTTTTGCGATTTTAGGAATGAAGGATAATTTTTGTTCAGATTCAGAAAATTAATGAATCCCAAAGCTGAAATAAAAATTATTGAAGTAAGAAAATTAATATTCAGTAGCGGTGTGATTTTCGTTTCAGGATTTTCGGGATTATAGGTGTCGTAAACCGTTGTCCAGTCGTGAATAATACTGATAAACGCCAAAAATAGCAGTGGATAAGCAAGTTTTTCATAAATGGCAATATTTTTGGTTCTGCCAATCCAAAATAGCAATGCTGTTTCTCCTATCCACAAAAGTGTTACCCAATTACCATCTAATTGCACAGGAATTGTTATAGTTATGAAAACCAATACCAAACCGACAATTAGATAAAACAGATTTTTGTCCGCCAATTTTTGCTTGTAAATTATAGCACTTACAATAAAATGAACGATAGCATTGCTCAAGGTAAACAGTCCTAAAAATTCCTCAGCTGTTTCATGACTAATAAGAATAGCATAGCCAATACCATAGAAAATAAAAGAATTTGCCAATATTAAAAGGATGTCTGCCTTTCCAAATTTTTCATTTTTGAGCAATTTGTAAGCGAGAAATGTCAGGTAAAATGTTACAAAAAACAGGAAAAGAAAAGTCAAGGCTAAACCAAAATGCTCATTGATTTGGTAATTTGAATTGTACCATATAAAGTAAATGAGCCATGTCAATCCAAAAGCCGAGTAATACAAAAGTTTCCAATACTTTTTAAATGAAATGATAAGAATTCCAACATTGATTATTGCCATATAACTGAATAGCACAGCAACACGACCTGAACCATCACTTAATAGAAACGGTACGGCATATGCACCTACCAGTCCAATATGTGCAATCACTTGCTTGTTGTAATTAATAGCTGCTAAAACAGTAAACGCAGTGAAAATTACCATTAGGGAAAAGGCAAAGGATTGAGGGATTAGGCTGTAAAAACTATAAGCAGAAAAGGTGATAAAATATAGAATTGCAATAGCTCCACTTACCAATACAGCACTATAATTGGTGTATTTTTTCTTTAGTTTAATCCCAAATGCCAAGAGTCCTATACCAGAAAGGTATCCCAAAATAATTCTTGTGAGTGGACTTATTAAATCGTTTTCAATAGAATACTTCGCTCCAATTGCTACACCAATTATGGTAATGGCAATTCCAATTTTGTTGATTAGGTTTTCACCAATAAACTTTTCAAGGTCAACTCTTATTTTTGCAGGCTGAGCAACTTTTGAATTAATATGGTCATCTTGTTTTTTTTCTGTCTGCCTTTGCTGGACTTGGTATTCTGGTTTTGTGTTCTCTTTTTTTATTTCGAAATTAATTGCAGTCTCCGCCTTTTCCTTTTTTATTTTTTGTCTTTCAGATGTATTTTCAGACTCTGAGGTTTTTAAGTTGTTGATTTCGCTCTGTAAAGTGCGTATTTCTTTTGAAAATTGGTCTTGTCTTCTCAGAAGGATTTCTAGCTTTTCGGATAACTGGTTTATTCGGTTTTGGTCGTTAGTCATTTAATTCAGTGTAAGACAAAAGTTCGTATATAGGATTTACAGTGGCTAAAAATATCTCATTTCTTTAGAAATTCTTTGTTTTTCTAAATGTACAAGGAATAATTTCAGTTCTAATTTCGTCATATAAATATGCATTTTTCTGGTAGTAAGTGTACTTAATCTATTTGCTCAATTTTTATACTTCCCTTCATCCCTATATTTACGCGTTTGTCGAAAGTAAAGTCAAAATGTTTGGCATCTCCCTTTTCACCATTTAGTTTTTCTTTTAATCTGCCATATTCTTTCCCGTTTTCATTAAAGATTTTAATGACAATTTCTTGGTCAAAGTTATCATTAAATATAACATAAGCGGTTAAGACGTTATCAGTAGCTGAGTCTGACGAATTTATTACGATCTCGCCAAGTTCAAGTCCTTTTGCTTTGAGTTGATCTGAAATTTTTACGTCATTTTCAAAGGTTTTTTTAACTCCTTTATAAATACCATTGCCAAATTCAGAACCTGTTTTTCCAACGATTTCCCCTGTTTTGTTTAAGGTTTTTTTGGTCTTATCCTTAGCCCAATCGCAAGATGAAATTGCCAATATCAAAACTAAAAATGTTGTAAATGTTAATATTACTTTTTTCATTTTGTAAATATATTTGATTGGTAAAAATATTAATAATTGATTAGAAAACATATTTTAGTGTATTAATTCAAATCCCAAGCAAGAGTATTCTGAATTTAAAAAAAACGGACATACTTTAAATAAACGGATTTCTTCCTTATAATGGAATTGAAACTGAAAATTTACTTAATAGTAGCGAAACATCTATGTTTTCGTCAGAGAGTTCCTCAAAACTGAATACTTCTGTTTCAAATCCATTATTTTTGGCAGAGTCACATTCTGTTTGGTAAAAAGGTTCGACTTCTTTTTTGTCATTTACGCTATCGCAAAAGAGTATTTTCATTGGTTTGTTCAAATGGTTTACAACGTTGGCAGTAGTTATTTTTTATATGTAAAGAGTAATCCATCATAAATAGCTCTTGGTAAAATTGAATGATGATTAGCTGCTTCATAGGCTTTTAGACCATAATTTTAATTATTTTTATCAAGACTTTCTATAATAGTATTCAATTTTTCATTTGATTCGGTTGTTCTTTTAATTTCTGATTTTCCATAGCTTAAAAATAGCTGATGAAATTCTGACGATTTTTTAAATTCGTCAAACAATTCTTTTTTTAGAATCTCATTTTCATTCCAATTATGAGATCCAGAAATTAAGATATAATCATCTATAAGGTTCGATTTTTTTTGTATTAAGTATGTGCCAAAAAGTGCACCAAGTGAATGTCCTAAAAGACCTTTTCTTTTATTTAAATTAGAATATTCTTTTTCTATAAAAGGAAATAATTTCCCTGATAGGAATTCAATAAAATTATCTGCTCCACCAGTCGTTTCAGAGCTTTTTAGAACTGCATTTTCTCCAGATCCTGATTTTAATATTAGCTTATTACCTTTTGAAATTAAAGTTTTAAATTTCTTACTTAATTTATATTTGGTAGGTGTGAAATCCATGACTCTTTGTTTATTAAAGTCAAATTCGTTTCCTTCAATCGAAATTCCTATTAAAACAATATCTTCTACGTATTCACATCTATTCAAAACATTATACGAACCTGTCACAAGATCTGATATAAACCACGCATCTAGATAATAGAGAACATTATAACTTCTTTTGTTATCATAATTAGGTGGGAAAGTAATTTTGATTAGGTAATCTTGATTTTCAGATGAAATTTCGTGAGATTCAATTATGTTACTTTCTCTTATTTCTTGACCTAGGACGGGAATATTTGTCAAAATAGTTAAAACTACTGTTAAGTAAAAAGCGGATATTTTTTTCTTATTCATAGTTTTAATTCAGCAATTTTTTTAAATGTGGTGTTTTTATTAAAAGTCAAAAAGTAAACTGTAAGCTTCCCCTAAAACCGAACTGTTCAAAAGTATAATATAATTTTTAAATTTGAACAGAT
>NZ_RQVT01000062.1 GCF_004010055.1 Psychroflexus aestuariivivens | reverse complement strand
GAATATAAAAAAAAGATGATTATTAATATTTCGGCTGTTTTTCTCAAATTGTTGGCAACGTTTAGTATATGAAAAGTAGGCGATTTCGAAGCACTAAAATTTCGGCTAAGCACAAAGTTTGATGGGCGCCAAAAGGCTTGAATCTATTACAGTTTCGCCTATTTTTTATATACATTGTTATAAGCCGTTTTTTTTGACTATTTCATTCGGAAAATGGCTTCTTAATGTATCATGAGAAGCTCTTTCAAACTGCAATAGTTTAAATGATTTTTCACTAAAGTCAGATATCTTGAAATGTTTATTTACCAAGGATTTAAGACCCTTATTATTGAATACACTAAGGGTTTTTGAATAATCATTTTGTTCTATTATTTCCTTTAATTCTTTCTCTCTTTCGATAAACCAATCCGTTATTTTAATTTCGTTTGTAAACTTTGAATAGTTAGCGGTAACAGTATCTAAATCATTCCCTTTAGAAACGTGCGAGTCTTTGAAATAATAATTAATTTTTGCAGAAACATAATTAGCAACTTGTAGTGCCAATTCTTTTTCTAATTGATTTACCACATCAGTCATAATCGCAGTTACTTTTTCTTCTTCAATTAGTAACTGCTTTGCTAGTAGTTTCAAAAATTCCTCATCCAAAAATAAGTTTTCAGGCTCAGTCATTGAAAACGAAAAAATATTTGCTGGCTCCAATGCTTTTAGTCTCTCATTTCCATGATGGTCAGAGTCTATTAGTCCAAATGCTTTAGTCGTCATATTAGGCAGTTTATTGAAGGACTTTGTATAATTGATTACATCAAAGCAACTCTCAACTGGTGTTATGGTAAAATTAGGAAATAGTACATTGTAAATTTTCTCATCAATGCTTCCCTTTTTGCCTTCACAAAAAAGAATATTCTTTCTACTACCTAAAAGCTCAAGGAGAAGATTTTCAGGTAGTTCATTATCTGGTATATTTTCAATCTCCCAATTATTTGGGAAGTTAAAATTCTTTATCCAGACTTTTTTAGCTGTTCTACTAGTGGCAAAATCCAAATCATGCGTTAAGTAGATGAATATACAATCTTGTCTTTCAGACTCCAAAATATCCCATAACTTCGTAAGTATTGTTTTATGTAGGTACATTTCTGGCTCGTCAATAATGATAAAGCCTGATTTTGGAGCTTGAAGGATATGGGCAATTAAATATAAAGTTACTTTTTCACCATCACTCATCTGATGAGCAGGATATGGAGTGTTGCTTGAAATTGGTCTTAATGTAATATTTATTCCATCAACACACTCAAGTATCCTATGTTGAATTAAAGAGTTCCAAATTTTTAGTGCCTTATCTAATCTTGTGATAGGGACATCATTTACAATTTGACCATTTTGCAATAAATCAAAATATTTATTTCGGATAACACTTCTTTCAGCCAATAAATTGTCCAAAAGTAACTTAAACTCACCACCAACCTGGGTCATGATGCTCCAGGAATTACCTTGATTTTCGGTTGAGTAAGTTACTTTTAGTGACTTATCGGTTGACTGTGATTGTTGTAGTTTTTGACTAGTATTATTGAAATTAGAAACTCCACTGAATGTTGGAATAATCAATACTTTTTGAGCAGAAATGACTACACCAGTATTAGGAAGATACTTTTTTAAGTCATTCGAAAGTGTTGTTTTTCCACTGCCATTGGCACCAACTGCAACTATATTGCTGCTAAAAAAATTTAGTTTTCTAAAGAAGTCAATATTGAACTGCAATAATTTTAGTTGCTTTTCTAACGGTAATATTTGCTTTTCAATATTATCCTTTACTGCATCTTTATTATGTTCTTGGATGAAACTTAAATTTTGCTGCTGTCTGTAAGGAAATAAATTTGTTGTTTGATTTATTTCGTTTTGAAATTGCTTTATATAATTAGTTGTTAATTCTTTTTGAGTAACCAAGTCTTTAACTGAATTAAAGTATTCTATTACTTCATTATGTAGCCCAATCATTATTTTGTCAACTTCGCAATAACTAGCTATTTCTTTATGCAGATTTAATTTAACTAATGCTGTATCAAGATTTTGTATTAATGTTTCTTTTTCTGTCATTTACTGTGTTGTTGGTTTAAATGGCTTATAACGTGTTTGTGTATGATTAGTGGCGTGTTTAAGCACGTAATTTAGCAAATAAAAACCGAATAGAAAATCCGCGAGGATTTTCGTAAGTAGGCGAGAACTAGCCATTAATTATACACGGTGTTGCCACACGTTTTTATTCACAATTATTATTATCTCTTTCTTTCAATTGTCAAAGTCGTGAAAATTCCAGCTATTCCAAGATTTAACCAAAATTGCCAAAATTTAGGCATTAAAATTCCCATTCCGAATAATGATAAAGTCAAAAATATTAATGCTATTAATCGACTATTTGTCTTAATTTCCGAAATTAAATTAGTCCGCTTAATTCGTGATTCTTCTTTTCTAAATTCATTATTTGGTAAAACACGAACTCCTTTCTGAATGATTTTATTATTTTCAATAATTGCCCATCCAATTGAGTTTGTTCCCAAATCTAATCCTAATGTTCTCCCCATATTTTTATCCTGTTAAATTCGCAAATGGTCTTTTTCCGTTTTGTCTTATAAATTCCGCTAACAATTTCTTTTCTAATTCTCTCGGTTCAATGTCTGTTAAAGTTAACCAACAAAACTTTAATTCAGAGTGATTTTTTAATTGCCAAATCAATCTTCCGCCATAATGTCCAACATTAAATCCTTGACCAAATCTTAAATACTGCTTTAATCTGCTTCGTAAAGTTGCATTTCCATTTAATCCTCCAGCTTTTCCGATATAAATAGTTTTTGACTTATCAACCCAATTATTTTTTAATTCCGCAAGCGAAATGTTTGGGTCTTTGCCTTTAAAAAATCCACCAAGTCCTTTTGTTAAAAATTCAGGCTTTTTAATATTCGAATTCAGAACTAAATAAACTCCCATTTGATTTGGTAAAATATTTGGGTCAGCTATTAATTCCAACACAGTTTTAAATCCAGAAAATCCCAATTTTTTGAGTTTTTCAATGTCGTTAAATTCTATGTCTGTCGTTTTTTTCAAATGTGTGGCAACGTTGTTGTATATGGTTTGTTGCGTGTTTCAAGCAACTAATTTAGTAAATAATTATCGACCAAGAAAGTCCGCGAGGACTTTCGTAAGTAGGCAATAAACCAGCAATAAATTATATACGGTGTTAGCCACCGTTTTTTAATTCGTTCAGACTATTTATGTTTTTTCCATTTCCGTCAAATGGATATTCCGTACTTGGATTTTGATTAATGAAATTGAATGCTTTTGATTTTATTATCTCATTTAAATGTTCATCGCTGAATGAGTAACCGGAAATAAATAAATTTTCAGAACTCTCAACAACTATTTGTAAATTTTGAAATAACTGTTTGAAAAGGATGTCATTTTCAATTGTGTCTAATTTTCTTGTTCCAGTAATAAATTTCGGAAGTATATCAGTATTATAATCTTGCAGAACTTCTTTAGTTTCAGGATTTATTCGAATAGAATTATGTTTTGTTGAATAGTTTGTTGTCATAAAATAATCATATTCTCCTGTTGGTTGTAGAAATAAGCCTTCACTTTTTATATAATGTCTGAATTGAAAAAAATCTAAACTTCCGTGAAGTTTATGGATTTTAATTTTTTCATTAAAAGTGTTATTAAAAAAGGGTATTGGTAAATCATTGTGGCTTATTGGTGATTCTTCAATATTAAAACCTTTAGAATATTTTAGGCCATTTAATTCTAAAACTCTTTCTAAAAGTAAGTCGTGATTTAGTGTAAAAATGTCTACGTTTTCGAATTGAGATAAATGTTCAATAAAGCCTTGATAAATTTCCATTAACTCCTCGTCATTTTTAGGAATTACAGAGAGAATATCTCCAATCAAGTAGTTTAGAATATCACTAACCTTTTGAAATTGTTTATGGGTAAATGCAAATAAATAACTTTCATAGTATTCCTTATTTTTCTCTTCTAAAAAATATGGTTTGTCATTCAGAATTGACTGTTTCGCTGATTCAAACAACTTTTCCACCCATTCAGAATTTTTGAAATTATCGATGATGAATTGATAAAAATCTTCGTAATAGATAAAACTACCTCTGTCAGAAATATAACTTTGCACTAATTCATTAAAGACATATGAATATGCTATATAATCATAATTCAGTTTTCCGTTATGAATAAAAGTTTCATCTTTATCATCAATCCAATACCATTCACTTGATGATGCAGAAAGAAATTTCTCTCTTAAATCTCTATTGAACCTTTCAGCAATTGTGCTTGCTGTTGGCATTCCAGCATTTGCAGAAAATCCTGCTCCTAAAATAACTGTCAAATGTTTCTTCATATGAGTGCTGTCAAATGGTGGCTAACGTTTTCGTGTATGCGCAGTAGCGCGCAAAAATTCTAAAACTATTTAATTCAGTCTCAAAGTTAGCAAAAAATCCCAAACTTTGAATTCAGTCACAAACCCAGCTATTGCGTATACACAGTGTTGCCATTAGTTTTTTATTTTTCTAACTATTTTTAAAAATCCAGTAGAATCCGTTTCAATTCCGTCCGAGTAGATTGGAATCAAATTTTCGTTCTGAATCAAATACTTTATGGCTCGTTTAGCTAAATATCTTTCTTTGTCAATGTCCAATTTAATCGTGTCCGAATTAATTTGATATTTTCCACGCCTAATTGTTGTCCATTCAATTTCTCTTGTTTTCAACATATAATTTCCATTGACTAAAGTCAGTTTATTTCCAATTTCATCTGTTGCAATAAATTCTGGTTCCTTGTCAAAAAAATCATATGGAAACCAAAAAGAACTAACGCCAATCACGGTTGAAATTACTAAAGCAGTCAAAATGATTTTTGATTCATTAAGATTTTTTCCTTTTCTTATTCTACTTATGTTTTTAATTAACGTAAATAAAAATATTCCTGCTCCTATAAAAAGGAAGAATAATACTTTAAATCCACCTATAAGTCCACCAAAATCGCCTTCAGTTCTCAATTCAGACAATAGAATGAAAAATAGCAAAATTCCAATCGGAAGAATTGCTTTTAATATTAGATTGTAATTCGTTTTTTTCAAATTAATGGCAACGTCTCGGCTATGAGTAGTTGCGTGGGTTAGCGGTTAACTTTGCAAGTACGCACCAAACTG
>NZ_RQVT01000009.1 GCF_004010055.1 Psychroflexus aestuariivivens | reverse complement strand
TTCGCCTTCAGCGGCATCACTTTGACTCAGATGATAAGTCACTAGGTAATCATCACTATTGTCAGTCTCCCCAAAGATAAAGGCTTCTTGGCTAGTCAAATCAAGACCAATACCGATGCCATCTGTGGTATCAGCGCAGACTTCAAAATCGGTCAGGGCAAAAGGAATAAAATTTACTGGCAAAACTTCGATTTCAAAATTGGTGGTGCTTTGGCAGCCAGTTTCAGTATCGGTCACTAAAACATAAATCGTTTGAATCGGACTTTGGGTGTTGATAAAATTATCGGGATTGCTGATGGGATTTTGGTCATTGTCAGCATCAGTTTGACTTTCGTAGTAGCTGAAGTTGTAATTTTCAGGTGCATTTATAAGTTCGTTTTCGACCACTGGCAAAAAGAAACTGGCTTGGCCGTCATCATCCAAATCGCAAATGCGAATGGTATTTGGCGGATTTAAATCTGGTAATGGTAAAACAAGCAAATCGAAACTAGTCAGTGCATAACACCCAGTCTCGATATCAGTCACACGCACAAAAATCGTTTGTCCGGCAGAAATGAAATTATCGGGATTTGTAATTGGATTTTGGTCGTTGTCAGCCTCTGTTTCTGAGCTATAAAATTCAATCTCGTGCTCCGTGGCAGTCAATCCATTGAGAATATCAGAGCTGTTTTGCGTTAAATCAAAATCAGCTTGGCCGTTGCCTTCATCACAGAGCTCGAGACTTGGCAAATCTTCAGAAGTAGCAATTTCGGGCAAAAGGTCAACTTGTAGTTCTAAACTAGTAAAGGACACACAATCATTATTGATATCGGTGACGCGGACAAAGAGCGTTTGTGAAAAAGCATTGTCATTGGTATAAGGACTAGATAAGCCTGTGTCTATATTTAAATCTTCGGCTTCGGCTTGGGTGGTAAAGAATTCGACGGCATAATCTGGGCTATTGTTGATGATCTCATCTATTTTGCTGCTTAAATCAAAACTTGCAAATCCGTCTTGGGCGTCTGAAAAATCACATTCTGCAAATGTGGCAGGGTCACTGATTTGTGGCGGCACAAGGCTTTCGATTTCAAATTCGCTGGTGGCAAAACAATTGCCGTCGAATCGGCGGAGATAGATGGTCTCTGTCAAGTTTTGGGGATTGTAATTCTCTGGGGTGGCAATGGCATTGTCATCGGTGTTGGCATCGGCTAAAGAAAGGTGGAAACTGAGCTCATCTTCGGGCTCAGGGCTGTCGGTCACGGCATTGTTTAGGTTGAAAAATGATACCGACAAATTGGCGCACTGGGCTAAATCTTGGACGCTAAGCGCGTCGGGGGACTCCACAAGCGTAAGATTAATCGTATCAGAATTATCGGTATAATCCGTCTCATCAATCACAGCTTGGCCATCACCTGCATCGTTGGCACGTATCAAAAGCTCAAAGTTTAAACCTAAAGCTGGAGGTATATTTAAAGTAGTGGTATAGCTCTGGGAGCCACCGATGGGAATCTCATCGGCATTAGTGACATTGTCGATCAAAACCTCTTGACTATTCTCATCTAAGTAGTAGATAGACACGGGAAGTCCAGGGGCAATTGCGCCAGTAGCATTGTCGTTTTGAAGTGTCCAGGTAAGATCAAGAGTACGATTATCACAAATGGCATCTCCAGATATAGCCGTAAACAAAGCTTGGGTGTTGGGCAACTCACTCCTTACTTTGGTGACAAAACGCTGGACTAAAGCTGAATTTGACCCACCAAGGGTACTCATTGAAAAATTCAAAGAAGTGTCGCCGGAATTGATGTAATTGTCTAAGGCAAAGACATCTAAATCCATATTCCAAAACTCATCATCTCCGGTATAGGTATTGCTTGAATTGATGATGCTGCCGGCGGGATTCAACGGGGGCGCATCCACCACCAAATCATTGATGTATAAATCTGCAATTGGGTTAGTCGCATCTACACCACCAGTATAGGATAAAAACTCCAATTTGCTATCCGCATTGTCCACCACATTAAGATTATCAAAATCGATGGCAATATCTGAATCATAAAACCAACAAAAATCTAAACCATCATAAAGGTTGATTTGGGAATAAGGCAGGGTAGGATCTTCATAAATAATTAAAATTGACCAGCCAAAAAAAGGAATATCATTTTCACAGTTTAACGTTCCTCCTGTTTGTGTGGGCTCATAAAATGCCTCAAGATCAACATCACTAACCGCATATACGTTATCCCCGTTGGCATTGATAAAATCAGTAATATCAGATTTATATCCGTATAATTCTATATTGAAGAAAGCGAAATCAAAAAAGAAATTTTCTTCTGCAGCAATTTGCTGATCATTAAGGTTAATTGTACTGTTATTATTGGAAAATGGCTCAGCCCAATACAAATAAGCTTTAACGATACTCACGCCCTGAGGAAGATTGAGCATTGCTTCAGCATAATCTTCAGTCACACAGTTTGGGTTAATTATACTGGTTTCACTATTATGACTGGCGCCGATGGATAAAAAATCGTATTGCCCATTAAACTGCTCTGCTAGTGTGATATCTTGAGCATAACTACACCAAGAACAAAACCATAAACCCAGAAAAAGAGCTATTGAATTATGATAAAATCGCATAAAAAATTTTAAAGAAATTCAAAGGTAGAGAAAAACTAGTGATACAAAAGCTTGAAATTTCGTATTTAATTATTTGAAAACTCATTTAAACATATCAATTTCATTTTTAAAAATTCTGATAGACTTTAAAATTAGAAGACTTAAAAATTTCAATTCAAATCCAAGCAAAAAAAGAATCAAAACTATTCGTTTTTACAATCAAGGATGCTTCCATTCACCAGTCCACGAACAACCCACAACAAGCAAGTAAAAATTCTCCCCCTAGGGGGAGCTAGGGGGGGCTTACTCTTATTCACTAACCTCCATAGCTCAAGTATAGTTTAAGCATAGCTACTCCATAGCTTAAGTATTAAAACAAAACACGACAAAACAAGACAAAACGCAAAATCAAGACCTGATTTCACTTTATTCTATAAACAGAATTCAACTAGAAAAAATGCTAATGAAATTGACTAATATTAAATCGGCTCTAGTTATTTTGATAAATATCCAAACAAATTAAGAGTATTCTTCTAGTTGATGTCCCATTGTAATAAACTGTAAAGATTTGATGAAATCTTAGAAAAGCTTCTTCAAAAAAGGAATATTGATTTCACTTATTGAATAATGGGCAAATTCAAATTATAACTTCAGCGTGATTTTAAATTCAACATTTAAAACAGCCAATACTTAAATATTGTAATTTTTAAATTTCTGTGAGCTATTGTTTAAACTAAATATTTAGATGTTTGTTATTCAGACAGATAAAATTTAATGTATTCTCTAAAAACAAGTTTTTTCCTTTGTAAGACTTTAACTTTCCTATTAAAATAATATTAAAATCAAATTTTAAGTGAACCATCGTTAATTATTTTTCGTAACTATAGGTAAACAATTAAATATAACATTATGAAATTTTTAAAATCAATTACTTTTTTATTTATGACAGCAGGTTTATTACTTAGCTGCTCAGACGATGACGATGGAGGAACAAACAATGACCCTATCGGAGATCAAAAGATTTACTCGCTTATGGAAATGTCGGATTCTGGTGTTTCAGGTACAGCCACATTCCAAGAGCAATCAAATGGAGCTACACTCATTACTTTAGATGTAGATGGTACACCAACAAATGGGATGCATCCATCACACATTCACATGAATACCGCTGCTGAAGGTGGTGATATTGTAGTTACGCTAAATGAAGTTGATGGCGAAACTGGAATGAGCGAAACCTTAGTTTCTGCAACAAATTCTGGAGAAATGCTTTCTTTTGAAGATTTATTAGCCTTTGATGGATATATCAATATTCATTTAAGTGCAGATGATCTTGCAACAGTTGTTGCTCAAGGAGACATTGGTCAAAACGAATTGACAGGCGAAATGAAATCTTATAATCTTGAAACCAGAGATGTTGATGGAATTTCAGGAACAGTAATGTTCGAAGAACGCGTTAATGGTGAAGCTGAAGCTACAATCATGTTAGACGGTACACCAGCAGGTGGCATGCACCCAGCGCACATTCATATGAATACTGCTGCGGAAAGTGGAGCTATTCTTTACACGTTTACACCAGTAAACGGAGACACAGGCATGAGTCGTTCTAACGTAGCTATGTTAGATGATGACACAAGTTTTGGTTATAGTGATGTTTTAGATGTTGATGGTTATGTAAACGTTCATTTAAGTGCAGATGAATTAGGTACCATCGTAGCTCAGGGAGATATTGGTCAAAACGAATTGACTGGTGAGTCTATTACTTATACTTTAGGCGAGAGAGATGTTCCAGGCATTTCAGGAACAGTAATGTTTCAAGAACGTGTGAATGGTGAAGCTGAAGCTACAATTATGTTAGACGGAACTCCTCCAGGAGGAATGCACCCAGCACACATCCACATGAATACTGCTGCAGAAGGTGGTGACATTATCTACACTTTCACACCAGTAAATGGAGATACAGGCATGAGCCGTTCTAACGTAGCAATGTTAGATGATAACTCAAGTTTTGGTTATAGCGATGTTTTGGATGTTGATGGTTATGTAAACGTGCACCTAAGTGCTGATGAACTAGGAGTTATCGTAGCTCAAGGCAACATTGGTATGAATGCAATGTAGTTTATAGTTTTTTCATAGAGATTTGATTTTTGTAAAAAGCGACCGTAATTGGTCGCTTTTTTTATGGATTCAAAAATTTGCCAATCCACTTTGAGTTTTCATTTTTATAAAACCGACTTCTAATGTGGTTTGGTCGTTTCAATTGTAGGACTTCAACTTCATTAGCTACGAGTTCTACAACAGAAAAATTTGTGTTATTTTCAGAATATTCAACCTCATCAGGATGCTTAATTCTCGTTCCTGGTGCTTTTTCGGTAGTATAATCTTTGGTTGAATGGTCTTTGACTTGTTCCCAATGAGCATTTATAAGATTTGGGTCGGTAATTACTTTAGCTTTTCCTCTAACTTCTAAATGAAGCAGACTGTCATGATTGTAAAATAGGGCAGAAGCGTTGGGGTTGTTTTGAAAATCTTCCACTTTGTCACTGCGACTGTCAGTATAAAAGATAATATTGAAATTATTTTCTACTGCTCTTAGTACGATTGTTCTGCATTTGGGTTGATTATTTCGAATACTAGCTAATGTTGCAAACCTGTAGGCATGATTTTTCTCTGAAACACCCGATTGCAACTCTTCTTCAGCTTTTTTTCTGATTTTGTCAAGCATTTTTTGTTTTAAAGTTAAGTAATTTCTTGAATTCAAATAAAATTAATGATGATGTCCGCCACCGCCTTCACCTTCCACCAAATCGAAAGCGCCTTTGGTGAGATATTGATTTTCAGGTGAAAGTTTCGCTTTGCTTTCTAGTGCCCGGTATCGATTTTGCTCTTGCGTATCATCAACTTCCAACAATTCAAAATGGTATTCGTTTTCAGTTTTTTCTTTTAGCTGAAGCACATACAAAGCCTTTTCTTTTTCAACAAAAGCCTCACTAGGTAAACCTAATTTTTTTTGCGGATTATTTTTGAAATAAGCCTCCACAAACATCCCAACAGAAAATTGTTCAGAATCTTTTATAGGATGTGCATGAATACGAACAATTCTGTTTTTGTTGATTTCAGCACCAATCAACCTTACATAACCTTTATATTTTTTAGTTGAAATTTCAGGAATTTTAAACACTAAACTATCGCCTTTTTGAATTTTCAAAATGTCTTTTTCAAAAACATCCAGTTCTAAATGAACATGGTCAGTATCTAAAATTTCCATGATTAAAGTCGAAGGCTCCAAATACATGCCTTGAGAAATATTCACTTTTGAAATTTTTCCACTAATCGGCGCATAAATCTTGATTTCTTCAGAAAAATTACCATTTAAAACGCTTTGGGTGTCGACATTCATCAATTCTAAAGTTTTTCTTGAACCATCAACTTTAGCTTTCATGCTCAAAAAATCACTTTTGGCCTTTTGAAATGTTTTTTCTGAAATGACTCGATCTTCTAATAAATTCTTTTTACGTTCAAATTCTGAAGACAAATACTTCAATGCACTATAGTTTTCAACATATTCTTGCTGAAGCTGAATGAATTCAGGGTTTTTCAATCTCACTAACAATTCACCTTTTTTCACTTCATCACCAACTAGCAAATGCGTTTTGCTCACGAATCCGCTAAAAAATGAACTTACCGAGGCGCGGTGTTCTGGGGGAACATCGATTTTGCCAGTTACACGAAATTCATCATAAAAAACTAAACTATCCGCTCTGTTAATTTCAAAATCTCCTTTGTCGAATTGAGCTTTAGTAAGAACTATTTCATTTTCGTGTTCATGTTCGTCATGTGCTTCAACCTGCTTTTCTTTTTTGCAACCCAAGAAAATGATGATTGTCAAAAAGCAAAAAAATATAGCTGTATTTTTCATAATTTTTAATTTAATAGTAAGTAATTTAAACGAATAATTTGCTGGTTGTAGCGTGCCAAAAGATTCAGATATTCAAGCTTTATTTGCGATGCATGATCAGCGCTTTGTGCATATTGGAAAAAATCAATTTCACCGTTTTGAAAACTACTTTTGGCAGTTTTCAAGATTTCATCAGCCACTTTCAATTGTGTAGTTTCGAAGCGGTTTAGGCTTTCTGCCTGAACTGTGATGTTATTCAAAAGTTTATCTTTTTCGTTTTCTAAGTCAATTTCGATTTGTTGTTGTTCAAACTCAGCAACTTTTGTTTGTATTTTCTTCGCTTTGATTTTAGCCCGATCTCCAAAAAACAAAAGCGGAACATTCAAACCTATTTGGTATCCGTTGAAATTTTTATCAATTGCAGAATTACTTCTTCTAAAGTAACTTGCAGAAATGCCTGGTAGCAATTCATTTTTCGCCAAGCTCAACTCGTTTTTGGCTAATTCAATTTCAGCAATTTTCATCTCCAGAATTGGATTACTTTCTAGAGTATTTAACTTTATATCCAAACGCTCAACCTTTTGTTTTTTCAATTGAATTTTTTCATCTTTCTGAACTAAATTTTGCAATTGAAGTTGATTGTTTTGTCTTTCGTTTTCCAAAAATTGCAATCGATTTTGAATTTGCGTTTGCTTCGATTGGGCTGATATTTTTTCCAGATATGTAGACTCACCTTCTTCAAATTTCCGTCTAGCCATTCTCGCAAAATCTACATAGATGCTGTCTAATTCTTTGTAAATTTCAATTTTGGCTTCCAAAACTAAATGGGTTTGATACAGTATTTCCAAATTTTTTAGCTGCTGCCGAATATTCAATTCATTTTGAATATTTTTCAGTTGAGTCACAGATTTATTACGTTGTAATCGTTTACCATAAACCGTAGGAAAATCAAATTTTTGAATCACACCCCATTGATACAAAGGCTCATTAGTAATCGGATCCCATTCAGCTTCATCATAATTTTGATAAATCTGCATTTTTTGAAATTGAAATGCTTCGCCTTCTGCTGTTTCACTTTGTGCGATGCTCATTTTTGAAGCTTTCAAACCTTTGTTGTTCTCAAGCATTTTCGATTTCAGATTGTCTAATTCAGAATTTTGACCTTGAACAGTGAAAATAGTTCCAAGTCCAAAAACTAAAATTAGTAGAAGATTTGTATTCATTTTTGGTGTTTTTTTAGAGGCCGACTTTTTCTCAAAAATGCTATATAAAACCGGTAAAACAATTAAAGTAAGTAGAGTAGATGTCAGTAAACCACCAATAACGACAGTAGCCAATGGACGTTGAACTTCTGCTCCTGCTCCAGTAGAAATTGCCATAGGTAAAAAACCGAGCGCTGTAGAACTTGCTGTCAGCAACACCGCACGCAGTCTTTCTTTTGTGGCTTTTATAATATTTTGATGACTAAGTGGTTCGTCATTTTTTTGAAGGTCTTTAAAATATTCAACCAGAATAATTCCATTTAAAACCGCAATACCAAATAAAGCGATAAAACCAACACCTGCAGAAATGCTGAAAGGCATATCTCTAAACCATAATAAAAATACACCACCAACTGCGGAAAACGGAATAGCTGTAAAAATTAGCAATGCATCTTTGATGGTATTTAAAGCAAAATACAACATAATGAAAATCAATACTAAAGCTATTGGAACGGCAATTTGTAATCTTTTAGATGCACTTTCCAAATTTTCAAATTGTCCGCCATAAGAAATGCTGTATCCCGTTGGCAGGCTGAGGTTCTCTGAAATTACTTTTTTTGCATCTTCCACTACTGATTTCAAATCACGATTTCTCACGTTGATACCAACTACAATTCGACGTCGTGTTTGCTCTCTCGAAATCCTTGCTGGTCCTTTGTCATATTTTATTTCTGCGATTTCATCTAGCGGAATTTTTCCATGATTTGGCGTGTCAATCATCAGATTTTTTAAGTTTGAAATATCTTGACGTTGATTTTCTTTCAAACGCAGTACTAAGTCGAATCGTTTTTCACCTTCAAAGACAACGCCCGCTTTTTTTCCTGCAAATCCGATTGAAATTATTTTGTTGATATCTTTAATATCAAGACCATATCTTGCGATTTTACTTCGATTGTAATTGACCGACATTTGGGGTAATCCCACAATTTTTTCAACAGAAATATCGCCCACACCAGCGATATCTTCAACAATAGATTTTAATTCATTTCCTTTTTGGGCAAGTAGATCTAAATCTTCACCAAAAATCTTAATGGCAACATCTGAACGCACTCCTGTAATTAACTCATTGAAACGCATTTCTATGGGTTGAGTAAATTCAATTCCCATATTGGGAATAATGCTTAGTTTTTCTTTCATCAAAATTGCCAACTCTTCTTTGCTTTCCGCAGAAGTCCATTCGCTTTTTGGTTTTAGCCGAATAATAATGTCAGAATTTTCCATAGACATTGGGTCGGTTGGGATTTCTGCAGCACCAATTCTAGAAACTACCTGTATAACTTCTGGAAATTCCTCTAAAAGGATGTTTTCAATTTTTGTGGTTCGTTCAATTGTACTTTCTAAAGATTTACCGGTTTTCAGAATCGGTTGGATGACAAAGTCACCTTCATCTAAAGTCGGTACAAATTCACCTCCCATTTTAATGAAAGTGAAAATACCTAAGCCTATTAATAATAGTGCCGAGACAATCACAGTTTTGGTGTGTTTCAGCGCCCATTCTATTTTGGGTGAATACCAAGCGTTTATTTTGTCAATCAATTTAGAGGAAAGGTTTTCCTTTTTCAGTTTTTCAGGTTTCAAAAACCAACTGCTTGCTACAGGAATCCAGGTGAAACAAAGAACAATGGCACCAATAAGAGCAAAACTAAATGTGAGTGCCATTGGTTTAAACATTTTTCCCTCGACTCCTGAAAGTGATAAAATTGGAATAAAAACAATCAAGATGATGAGCTGTCCAAAAATGGCAGAATTCATCATTTTGGATGCGCCCTGAAAGGTGATTTTGTCTTTCAGTTTTTGAATTTCAGTTGAAGAAGTTTGTTTCAATTTGTCTGATTGTTGAAGCATTTTAAACGCTACAAATTCAACAATAATCACGGCACCATCTATAATAATTCCGAAATCTAGTGCACCTAAACTCATCAAGTTGGCATCGATATTGAAAATATACATCAAACTAATGGCGGAGAGAAAACTCAATGGAATAACCGAAGCAATAATCAATCCCGAGCGGAAATCACCGATCAGTAAAATTACGATGAAGGTGACAACCAAAAAGCCAAGTAATAAGTTTTCTAAAATGGTTGAAGTCGTCCGCTCAATCAACTCACTGCGATCCAAAAAACCGTTGATGTAAACGCCTTCTGGTAGTGTATTTTCAATTTCAGCAAGTCGTTTTTTGACGCTGTTGATGACTTCGTTAGAATTTGCGTTTTTTAGCATCATGACTTGCCCCAAAACTTTTTCGCCTTCACCGTTGCCAGTAATTGCACCAAATCTTCTGGCGTGTCCAAAACCAACTTCAGCTACATCTTTAATTAGAATAGGCACTCCGTCTCGATTTTCGACTACAATATTTTCGATGTCATTCAGGTCTTTTACTAAACCTTCTCCACGAATAAAATAAGCCTGTTCATTTTTTTCTATATAACTGCCACCAGCAATAGAATTGTTGCGTTCCAAAGCTTCAAAAACACTTGCAATGCTAATGTTTCTGGCTTGAAGTGCTTCAGAAGAAAAGGCAACTTCATATTCTTTCAAATAACCACCCCAAGAGTTAATTTCCACAACGCCGGGAATTCCTGACAATTGCCTGCGTACAATCCAATCTTGGACACTTCTTAATTCCGTTGCATCGTATTGATTTTTATATTCGTCCTCTACTTCCAGCGTATATTGGTAAATTTCACCTAAACCAGTCGTAATTGGTCCCATTTCAGGAGAACCAAATTCTTTAGGTATATTTTCTGAAGCTGATTTTATTTTTTCAGCAATAAGTTGACGTGGCAGATAGGTGCCCATATCGTCTTCAAAAACGATAGTGACAACGGAAAGTCCGAATTTTGAAGTGGAACGAATTTCTTTGACACCTGGCAAATTAGACATTTCTAATTCTACTGGGTAAGTGATGAATTGCTCAACATCTGCCGTAGAAAGATTTCTGGACGTTGTAATGACTTGCACCTGATTATTCGTAATGTCTGGAACAGCGCCAATGCTGATTTGACTCAAACTAAAAACGCCGAAACCGATTAAGCCAGCAACAAATAATAGTATGATGAATTTAGATTTTAAACTAAATTCAATAAGTTTTGAAAGCATGAAATTTGTATTTGATTGAACTAAAGTAAATTAACTTTTATAATCAATCAAATATTTGGGTGGTTGAAATACTTCTGAAGTCGGCAGAAAAGAAAAGCTTTCTGAATGGGAGATATTTACTTCTGAAGAAATATTTGAAATCAAACTAGGAATTTCATATGTATTGGTACTCAAATATACACTATGATGACAAAAATGGTGACAATCGTTTACGGGTAAATGCTCGTGATCACTGTGTTCGTCTTCATGTTCATTTTGATTTTTGCCATAATGTAAATCTACAAATGTCCAAAAATCATCTCCAAATTCTTGTTGGTGAAATTGATAATGTTCAGCAAGATTTTGGATTTTAACGAATTGTGACAAGTCAAGCTGAAATACTTGAGACAGCATCAAAGTACATAATAAATATGTCACAATATTTTTCATATTTACAAATGTAGTGTATTTTTAATTATGAAAACTTAGGATTTCATTAATTAAATAATTTCAAAAGTGATCCAAAAGGCATCGATATAAAATATGATTTCTAATGATTTTTTCATCTTGAATTCAAAATTGGTAAAAGTATAATCGAATCAGTTTATTCAAATTCTTTACAATCTTGACTTGGTGTATAAACACCAGCAGCTTGTTGATAAACCAATTCTGCACCAAGGTGGCCAACATAACCAACGCCAATACAGCAAATTAGTAATCCTAAAGTTAAAATAAAGTTCAATATTCTTTTGAATGGAACTGCAAATGTAATTTTGAATATTTCTAAAATTCCGATGACAGAAAGTAATATAGACAAATAATACGCATAATTTTCGTGTGTTTTTAAAACTGTCGGGTCACACAAAGTTCTGGATACTGCGCCATCGGCTAATGAGCCAGTGTAGTACGAAATCCAACAAAAAACACCACTTCCAATTATTAAAATGGAAGCGGTGCTCGAAAATTTTTTAAACCTAAAACTTAGCAATTTGAAAATTGTGGCTAAAAAAATAAGTGCAATTGGAAAATGAACACTTAATGGATGCCAGATTTCGTCACGCCAGAATTCAGGGGTTTGCATTTTATTCTAAAACTTTTACGCTAAGCGGATCTAATCTTTTACCGACTTTTTCAACTTCAACCTCGACCTTTTGATCTTTTTTCAATACAGAAAATTCAACTTTTTCTCCATTTTGGGTAAGTTCAGTTTCATCTGTAAAATAAAGCTCTAAAGTTTTGTCATCTTCAGTTTGAACATAAATTTCACTTTTGTCAGCCTCTACTTTCATAATTGTTCCTTCGTAAGTGCCAGATTCAACTACATCTGTAGAGTCATTACAAGATAATACGACAAACGCTATAAGAGCGTAACTCAATGCTTTTAAATTTTTCATAATTGTATAATTTCTTATTTGGAACAAATATAAATAATTTGTTCAAATTAATATCTTTTTTATAAATAAAATGAATTTTTAGGATTGATCAGTCTCAAATACAATTCTAATAGTATTAAAATTAGTGTAAAAAAGCTTGACAATATTTGAAATGATTAATTTTGCAAACTAAAACCTGTTCAACTTTGAGAATCATCTTTGTCTTATTTGTTTTTTTCCTGACTGCCATTCCATTGAAAGCGCAGGAAACGAAAAAAATTTACTATGAAAGCGACCGGACTCGTGTCGATGAGAAAAACTACCCAGGTGCTTTTATATTATCTAAGGTAAAAAATCAGGTATATTTTCTTCACGAAGGTGTTAAAGTTTGGTGCGATCGTGCAATTTTTTATCAAAATGAAGATTTTTTTAAAGCCTTTGGAAACGTGAGAATGAAGCAAGGTGACACCATAAACATGACGAGTAAATATGCTGAATACAATGGTGAAACACAGTTTGCATTTGCAAGTGATGACGTTCTTTTAGAGACGCCAAGCAATCAGTTGACGACTGATTCTTTATTTTTCAACAGGAAAACACAGCAGGCGTTTTATAGAAGCGGCGGTCAGGTGAAAGATTCTGCATCTACAATTACAAGTCAGATTGGTCGCTATTTTATGAATTTAGAAAAATATAGTTTCAAAAGAAATGTAAAAGTCAGAAATCCTGAATATAATATTGATTCTGAACGCTTGGATTTCTACTCTGAATTGGGTCACGCCTATCTTTACGGTCCGTCCACAATTACCAGCGAAACCAGTGTGGTTTATTGCGAACGTGGTTTTTATGACACAAGAAAAGATAAAGGTTTTTTTGTTAAGAATTCAAAAATAGATTACGAAAACCGATTATTGGAAGGTGATAGTATATATTTTGATCGACAACGAAATTTTGCTTCAGCAACAAATAATATAAAAGTTACCGATACCATCAATGAATCTGTGATTCGTGGTCATTATGCCGAAGTTTTCAGAGAAAAAGATTCTGTATTTATAACCAAAAGACCTTATGCAGCAGTCAAACAAGATAAAGATTCGCTATTTATTGCCAGTGATACTTTGATGATTACAGGAAAGCCAGAATTTCGAGAAATGCGCGCGTTCTACGATGCAAGAATTTACAAAACTGACTTAAGCGGTAAAGCCGATTCCATATATACTAGTGAAAAAACTGGGATTACAAAAATGATTAGAGAGCCAATACTTTGGTCTGGAAATAGCCAAATTACTGGTGATACTATTCATTTGCTTAGCAATACAGAAACAGAACAAATCGATTCTTTGAAAGTTTTTTACAATGCATTTTTGATTCAAAAAGACTCGATTGAAGGCTTTAACCAAATTAAAGGAAAAGAATTGTTTGGTCTTTTCAAAAACAATGAAATTTACGAAGTTGATGTAGTCAAAAATACAGAAACCATTTTCTATACTCGTGATGATCAAGGCGAATTGGTCGGTATCAATAAATCTTTATCGGCTAAAATTAAAATGCTATTTGAGGATCAGGAAATTACAGAAGTCACATATTATAAAAATGTAGATTCAGATACTTATCCCAGATCGCTTTTTCCAGAAAACGGAGCCAAATTGAAAGATTTCAATTGGAGAGGCGAGGAGCAATTGCTTCAAAAATCTGATTTATTCAAAGGTAGAGACAGTCTAGTTTTACCAAAAATAAAAGGTATTAAAGATCCTGAAATTTATGATGATTTCTTTCAAGATTTAGAAGAAATGAATTCTAATTCAGATTTAAATATTTCAAAATTGCAATCAGGAAATCAAGAAACTGATCAGCCAAAGGAAAAACCCACAAAAAAACTCAAAAAACTAAAAGCAATAAAGACAGATGAAGAGTGATTTTTTGACTCATCAGGCGCAAACTACGCCTCATCCTATTGGTTTGGATATTAAGTTTGCTGAAGGCAGTTACATTCACACTACAGATGGACGACAATATTTGGATTTTGTTGCCGGTGTTTCTGCTTGCGGGCTAGGTCACCGTCATCCTAAGGTGATTTCTGCCATAAAAAATCAACTGGATTCGTACTTGCATGTTATGGTTTACGGCGAATTTATTCAAAGTCCTGCTGTGGAATTCACCAAATTGCTTGCTGAAAATTTACCCGATTCGCTATCGCAAACTTATTTAGTCAACAGTGGAACAGAAGCTATTGATGGCGCAATGAAACTCGCCCGAAGAGTTACGGGGCGTTCGCAAATTTTAGCAGCAAAAAATTGCTATCACGGCAATTCTTACGGCGCATTAAGTTTAATGGATTATGAAGAGCGCATTGCTCCGTTTAGACCTTTGGTGGGAGATATTTCGCACATACAATTTAATGAAGAGACATGTCTAGATGTCATTACCAACAATACAGCGGCTGTGATATTAGAAACTATTCAAGGAGGTGCGGGGTTTATAATTCCAGAAAATGACTACCTAAAAAAAGTAAAACAGAGGTGTGAAAAAGTTGGTGCATTATTGATTTTGGATGAAATTCAGCCGGGTTTTGGCAGAACTGGAAAGTTGTTCGGTTTTCAACATTTTGATGTTGTTCCAGATATTCTAGTCTTAGGTAAAGGCATGGCTTCAGGTTTGCCTTGCGGCGCGTTCACCGCATCGGAGTCGATTATGAGTCAGCTAAGCGATTCACCAAAAATGGGACACATTACCACATTTGGCGGAAATCCTGTTATTGCGGCAGCTTCTAAAGCAACACTAGAAGTGCTTTTGAATAGCGATATTATTGAAAAGACATTAGAAAAAGAACAGTTATTTAGGCAACATTTACAACACGATTTGATCATTGAAATTAGGGGTAAAGGTCTCATGTTAGCACCGATTTTCAAAAATTCAGAAATAGCCAATCATGTGGTTTTGGAAGCTAAAAACCGAAATTTACTACTGTTTTGGTTGCTTTATGAAAGTAGGGCTGTTCGGATTTCTCCACCACTAAATATTTCGGATGAAGATATTATACATGGATGTGGCATTATTATTGATATAATTGAAGATTATAAAAAATCAAAAAGCGTGGAATAAATTGTGGATAACATTTTTTGAGAAATACTATTTATATCGCTAAAGTCTTTTATCTTAACACCAAATTAAATCATCATTTATGCACTTAGGATCATCTCATCACGAAGACTTCGACTTTCCTATAGAAAAGTTTGAAATGATGCTTAAAACCAATGAAATCCTCTTTTTTGATGCGTCAGAATTCGAGAATATCATTGCGCATTATATGGATTCAGGTCGCTTAGCTTTAGCTAAAAAAGCATTGAAATTAGCCCTGGATCAGCATCCTTCAGCTACAAATTTGTTGTTGATGAAAGCCGAAATTTTATCATTCGAAGATAAATTTGATTCAGCGATTAGTTTGTTGCAGGATTTAAAAGCATTAGAGCCAAATAATGAAGAAATATACATCTTGATTGCAAACGTGTATTCCAAACAAGACCTACATAATGAAGCGATTAAAGTTTTGGATGAAGCTTTGAAATTTGCTGATGACTTGGTCGAAATCCATAGCATTATGGGAATGGAATATTTGTTTTTGGAAGATTTCGATAAAGCCAAAAACAGCTATATCAGTTGTTTGGAAAATGATGAAAATGACTATACAGCACTTTATAACATCATTTATTGTTTTGATTTCCTAGACCAAAGCGAAGAAGCCATTATATTTCTTAAAAGCTTTTTAGATAACAATCCATACTGTGAAGTGGCTTGGCATCAGTTGGGCAAGCTTTATTTTGAAGCTAAAAATTATAGCAAAGCACTAGAAGCTTTTGATTTTGCAATAATTTCTGACGATTATTTTATTGGAGCTTACCTTGAAAAAGGAAAAGTTTTGGAGCGTCTACATCGTTATAAAGAAGCTATAGAATGTTATACGCTAACACTTCAAATCGACGATCCAACAGCTTTTGCCTATCTCAGAATTGGTAAATGCTTTTTAAAATTGAATCAACCTGAAAATGCCCTGAAAAATTATAAAAAGGCGCTTCACGAAGATCCACTACTGGATAAAGTTTGGTTAGCACTTACTGATTTTCACATCAAAATCAAGGATTTCAAAAAAGCATTGTATTATATCAATAAAGCGATCAATATTGACGAAGAAAACGTTTTGTATTGGAAACATTATGCAATTATCAATTTGGAGTTGGATAATATTCAGGATTCAGCATTTGGATTAAAGAAAAGTCTTGAACTCGGTAATTATGAGCTTGATACTTGGCTTAATAGAATTGACTTACTCATTAATACACAAGAATTTGAAGAAGCTTTTTTGACTTTGAAACAAGCTGAAGATTTTTTTCCAAATCATCCTGAGTTAGATTTTCGTTTTGCCGGCGTTCATTTTGAACTTGGCGATTTTGAAATGGCAAAACTTCATTTAGATTCTGCTTTGGAAAATAATCCCGAAATCTTATCGCTTTTAGTCGATTTATTTCCAAGTTTTGACGTTAATATGAAGAAAAAAGACTGAGTTTAACCAAAAGTAATCAGTTTAGCTTCAATCTTGACAGTTTGAAAATCGAAATGTTTTGAGATGAATTTTAATGTATTTTCAGTATAAAAAAACACGTGTGTTGGATCCTTGTTGTACCACCAATTTATAAAACCTTCAACAGAAATATCTTCTTCTAAAATTGTGGTTTTACAAAATAATTTTCCATTCTTTTTTAAGAGTTTTCGAAGTCTTTCAAATTCAAATTTTGGATCAAAAAAATGCTCCATGACTTCACAACATATAATATAATCGTAGGTTTTGTCGAGATTTTTTTTGTGTGGTTGAAAAAATGGGTCATAAAGTGCGACTTCTTTAAAACCTTTTCTTTCTAAAACTTTTGAAGCTACAGGTCCAGTGCCACAACCGTAGTCTAAACCTGCTGCTGTTTTCGGAAAATGTTGCTGCACAGCATCAGTAATTGGGCTAACAAATTTCTGGTATCTTGGATCATCTACATCATTGTTATGAGTTTCGTAGCGTTCCTGTTCTGCATTTTTATCAATGTAATTTTCTGGGTGTAAAAATACCGCACAACAACTCGAACAACGGAAATAATGTCGCTCTGGTTCGTCAATACTACAAAAATAAAAAGCTTTGCTTGCACATAAAGGACAAACAAAGCTTTCTGAAACAGTTTCTAAATTAGTCAATCTAGATAGATTTTACTTTAGATAATTTGGTTTTCCACATTTCTAAATTCTCTTTCAGTTTATCGATATTATCGTAAACTTCTTTCACCAAAGGATTATCACGATTACTTTCAGAAAAAAATTGCAAATTGTTTTCCAATTGTTGAATTTCAGATTTAGTTTCATCAATTTTCTTTCTTAAGAAAGTTTGCTCACGGTAAATTTTACCAGAATCATCTGCTTCCTCAAGATTTTGAATTTTATTTTCGTATTTCATCATCTCAGCATCGGTTTTGCTGACATCTATTTTTTTGAAAACTTGATCTAAAGCACGATTGAATTTATTTTCAACATAGCGTTTATTGCTTGGTACCATGCCAATATCTTTCCAAGTTTTGATGAAACCTTTAACAGTGCTCAAAATTTTATCATCGTCTTGAGATAAGTCGATGTCTTTTACTTTGGAAATCAAATCTTTCTTTTCGTTGAAAGCCTTCATTTCTTCTGTACTTTCATCATTTTTATGGTCGTGAAATCTATCAAAATAATGATTGCATGCAGCTTTGAATTGTTTCCAAATTTTGTCACTGTCTTTTCTAGGAACGTGACCGATTTTTTTCCAATCGTTTTGGATTTTTTTCATTAATGAAGTTGTAGTTTCAAAATCTTCACTGTCTTTATTGTCTTCTGCAATTTTTATCAGTTCTTTTTTCTTTTCAAGATTGTCGTACTGTTCTTTTTTTAGATTTTTATAGAACTCGTTTTTCTTCCTATTGAATTCTCTTGTCGATTTTCTAAACGCATCCCATGTTTCATCTTGTTTAGCTCTTGGTACACTGCCAGCTTTGAAAAAAATATCACGCAGTTTTTGAATGTTTTTTATTCGCTCCTGAGCATCTCTGTGTTTTTTTATTTCAGGTTGGGTTATTTTTTCGATTTGCTCAATAATGTCGAGTTTTACTTTTAGGTTTTCCTCTCGTTCACCATCTAGTTTTTCGAAATGTGCCTGGCGCTTATCATGAATTTTTTTTGTGGCTTCACTGAAACGCTCCCAAAGTTCCTCGCGGTATTCTTTGGCAACTGGTCCGAGCTCTTCTTTCCACATTTTGTGAAGTAATTGTAATTCCCTAAAAGCTCGATTTACATCATTTTCCTCTGCTAACTCTTCCGCACGATTTATGATTTTCAACTTTTGATCAAAGTTATGTTTGAAATCCATATCACGAAATTCGCGGTCTAAATGAAGGAAATCGTAAAAACGTTCGATGTGGTGATGGTAGTTATTCCAAAGTGTGTTGTAATCGTTTCTTGGAACAGATCCTGCATTTTTCCAGCGTTCTTGAAGTTCCTTGAATTGTTTAAAACTGGAATTCATGCTTTCGCCAGATCCAATCATATTTTTCAATTCCTCAATAATAGCCAATCTCGTTTTTAGATTTGTATTGAGATTTTTCTTCAGTTGGCTATAATATTGATCACGTTTTTCACGGTAATCAAAATATATGGTGTTGAATTCTTTCTTAACGGGTGACGTATAATGAAAATCTATGATATTGCCACCATCGGCCAAAAATTCTTCCTTTTTTTCTTCGATGACTTCATTGAATTTTTTATCGAATTCAATTTTAATGTTGCTCACATGATCACGAATAGCCTGAACTTTCTCATTTTTCACCAAACTTTTCAATTCCAAAACAAGTTCATCCATAGACATAGAGTGGTAATCCTTCATTTCTATATCATGACGACGACTTACATCTTCATCTTCACTATCTTCGGCATTGGCGTCATCAACTTCTTTATGATGATCGTCAGTGTTTTCCTCACTTTGACTTTCGGAAGCTTCTTCTACATCTTTATTTTCAGATTTAGTTTCAGAATGTTCTTGTTCAGCATTTGCCTCCTTTTCAGAAGCCTCGCTTGCAGTAGAATTATCCTGAGTTTCTTCTTCCTGTTTGTTTTCTAAATGATCTTTTTGTTCTGACATATCTTTCAATGTTAAGGTTCGTAAATTTTCTGAAATATAACAACTCGTTACATACTTCACAAAAATAATTCAATAATTTGATAAACACTGGCAAAACTTACTTATTTGAGACTTTTTCTTATTCAAATTCATTTCATTTTTATCTTAACTCAACTTTAACTGATACGCATTAAACGCGTTTTACTTTGTTCGGTCTTAAATGCTGTAAACTAAAAACAAAAAACGTGTTTAAAAAAATATTATTTATTTTGGCTCTAAGTCCAATTTTCGGCTTTGCCCAAGATTACGAAATTACTGGAAAGGTTATTGACAAATCACAAAATTTCCCTTTGGAATATGTTTCAGTATCTGCCTTAAATCCAAATGATGGAACTATTGTAAATGGTGGAGTTACAAATCGAAAAGGTGTTTTCAATATCAAATTGGATGCAGGAACTTACGACATCAAAATAGAATATATTTCTTTTGAAACCATAACTTACGAAGACTATGTTATTGAAGGTGATACAGATTTTGGAACAATAGGAATGAAGATTGCCGCTGACAATTTGGATGAAGTTACTGTAGTTTCGGAAACTACCCAAGTTGAAGTTCGTTTGGATAAAAAGATTTATAACGTTGGAAAAGACTTGACAACTGCTGGAGGAACAGTAAGTGATGCTTTAGGCAATGTGCCATCAGTTACAGTTGATATTGACGGTGCCATCAGTTTACGAGGTAACAGTAATGTCAGGATTTTGATTAATGGTAAACCGTCTTCAGTAGCTGGCTATGGCGATCAGGATGTTTTTCAGCAACTACCTGCCGATGCAATAGAATCTGTAGAAGTCATCACAAGTCCGTCTGCAAGATATGATGCGGAAGGTTCAGGAGGAATTATCAACATTATTTTGAAAAGAGAAAAAACTCTTGGTTTTAATGGTTCTGTGAGAGGAACAGTAGGTGAGCCAAGGAATACAGGAATTTATACAAACGTTAATCTTAGAACCGACAATTTCAATGTGTTTAATAATCTAGGTTTTACGGATAGAAAAGCACCTGGAAATGCATTCAATGATAGAATTCAAGAGGGTGGAGATTTTGATAGAATTATTGAAGATAGGGAATACGATAGAAGCGGACAGAATTTCAACATGAACACAGGAGTTGAGTATTTCTTTAACGACATGACTTCTTTGACAGGTAGTTTTTTTATGAGATTGGGCGAAGATGAAGATATTACAAATAATTTTTCTTCAAGGTTCGATGACGGAGAACTTGTTGAAAGAACTTTCAGAAGGGAAAACGAATTTGAGGATGACAAACGATTTCAATATTCTATAAATTTTGAAAAGCGTTTTGATGAGGAAAATCGCGATCATAAATTAACCGCGGATTTTCAATACTCAAATAAAGATGAAACAAAATTTAACCCTATCAGCGAAAACGAAATTACTACAGGAGACTTTGTTGCGGGGCAAGAAGTGACAGAAACTGAAGATGAAGATAGTTTTTTGTTTCAAGCAGATTACGTTCTGCCAATTGGTGACTCTCAATTTGAAGCTGGATTCAGAGGAGATTATTCAGACTCAACCGAAGATTTTTTGGTGCTGAGAAAACTTGAGGCATCAGACCCTTTTGAAATTAATGAAGATGTTTCCAGTCAATTTGATTTTCAGCAAAATATTACGGCAGCCTATTCTCAATATGGAAATAAGTTTGGTCAGTTTTCATTTTTACTAGGGTTACGTTTTGAACATACACAACTTAAAGGTAATACTCGACCTTTATCAGAAAATAGTGAACAAGAAGCTGTTGACTTTGATAAAAATTTTACAGGATTGTTTCCAACTTTGAATATAATTTATGAATTAGGTGAAGATGAAAATCTGTCTTTGGGGTATAATCGACGTATTAATAGACCAAGAGGCTGGTATTTAAATCCTTTTCCTTCCCAATCGAGTCGAACTAATATCTTTCAAGGGAATCCTGACTTGGATCCCTCTTTTGCTAATGCATTTGATTTGGGTTATTTGAAAAAATGGGAAGACTTTACTTTAACTTCTTCGATTTATTATCAAAGAGAGACGGATGCTTTTGAGCGTGTGGAAAGAGATACTGGCGAGTTTACTGAAGAGGATAATATTCCTATAATTGCAAATATACCTATCAATCTTGCTACAGAAGAACGATATGGTGCAGAGTTGGGTGTTTTGTACAATCCTGTAAAATGGTTAAGAACGAATTTGAGTTTTAATTATTTTAGATTTGAAAGTGAAGGAACTTATGAAGGTGACGAATTTGGTGCCACTAACGAAAGTTACTTTGGAAGATTCAGTTCTAATGTGATTTTGCCTTGGAAGATTCAGTGGCAAACAAATGCTTTTTATAGAGGACCTCGAGAAAATGCGCAAACCAAAACTGATCCAATCGCTTCTCTAGATTTATCTTTTAGTAAGGAAATTCTAAATGACAATGCTACTATTTCTGTAAATGTCCGCGATGTGTTTAATTCTAGGAAAAGAGATCAGTTTACCGTTGCAGAAACCTTTACTAATAGAAGTACTTTTCAATGGAGAGAGAGACAAATCACTGCCACATTTGTGTATCGTTTCAATCAACAGAAAAATGAACAAGATCGAAGAAATAGTGATGGAGGAGATGATAACGGAGGAGACTTCGGCGGGTAAATGAATATAAATTCAATTTAAATATAAAAAGCACCAACTAAATTTTTTAATTGGTGCTTTTTTGTTTTTGAAATTCTTCTTCTTTTAAGATTTAAATACAGGAAGAATTTTCGTGGTAACTTCACCGAAACCAATCCTGACTTCATGATTCTGGCAGTGACCACGTAGAATTACGGTATCATTATCTTCTATAAATTTACGCTCTTCGCCATTTTTGAGTTTTACAATTTTTGAACCACCCCAAGACAATTCTAGCATCGAACCGTAAGAATCTGGTGTTGGTCCAGAAATCGTTCCACTTGCCATCATATCACCACTTCTTACATTACAACCATTTACTGTATGATGTGCCAATTGTTGACTCATATTCCAATACATATATTTAAAATTGGAATTCGAAACTACAGTTTCTTCATCGGCATTTTCAGGTTTTATGGCAACTTCCAAGTCAATATCGAAACTTTTTTTACCTTTTGTTTTCAAATAAGGCAACAACTCTTTGACAGGTTTAGGACCTTCAACTCTAAATGGTTCAAGTGCATCCAAAGTAACAATCCAAGGTGAAACGGAAGAACCAAAGTTTTTACCTAAAAACGGACCGAGCGGCACGTATTCCCACTTTTGCAAGTCTCTTGCACTCCAGTCATTGAAAAGTACCATACCAAAAATATAACTTTCAGCTTCCTCGATCGGAATTGGCTCGCCTAAATGATTTGACGCTGTTGTGATGAATGCCATCTCGAGTTCAAAATCCAAAAGTCTGGATGGACCAAAAATCGGTTCATCTGCACCTTTAGGTAATTTCTGACCCTGTGGTCTGTGCAATGGAATTCCACTTGGCACGATAGAAGAGCTTCTACCGTGATAACCAACTGGAATGTGTAGCCAGTTTGGTAACAAAGCATTGTCTGGGTCACGAAACATTTTTCCAACATTGGTCGCATGTTCTTTGCTCGAGTAGAAATCTGTATAATCACCGACTTCTACCGGCATTTGCATTTCAATTTCATCAAGCGTAAAAAGTACAGTTTCACGATCCTTTTCATTATTTTTCAAAGTATCGTTTTTGATATCAAAAATTTCAGCAATTCTGTTTCTGACGGAACGCCAAGTTTTACGACCATCTGCGATGAAATCATTCAAAGTATCTTGTAAGAAAATATCGTCTGTAAGTGGAATACCTTCAAAATAGCCAAGTTGATGTAAAGCTCCCAAATCAATGGCATAATCGCCAATTCTAGTACCAATCGTAATGATATCATCACGAGTTAGAAACACACCAAAAGGAATATTTTGTATCGGGAAATCTGAATTGTCCGGGATATCTAACCAGGACTCTCTAGATGGATCGTTTGCAGCTAATGACATATTATTTATGTTTTTATGATTCGAATTTACTTAAATATTCCTTCAAATATATTATTTTATGTGAATTTACCGAATCAAATAATTAAATTTGAACCTTATTTAACTTTAATGCTAAACAATGAACGATAAAGAAATTTATACTTTAATAAACGAAGAAAAAGATAGACAAAAAAACGGACTTGAACTCATAGCTAGTGAGAATTTTGCCAGTCCAGATGTGATGGAAGCTGCCGGTTCTGTACTGACCAATAAATACGCTGAAGGTTATCCTGGCAAACGTTATTATGGTGGTTGCGAAGTTGTTGATAAAGTTGAAAATTTAGCCATTGAACGTGCAAAAAAATTATTCAATGCTGAATATGCCAACGTCCAGCCTCATTCTGGTTCTCAAGCCAACACAGCCGTTTTTTCGGTTTGTTTGAATCCTGGCGACAAAATTTTAGGTTTTGACTTGTCTCATGGTGGTCACCTGACTCATGGTTCTCCTGTGAATTTCTCCGGGAAACTTTACGATCCTGTTTTTTATGGCGTTGACAAAGAAACTGGACTTATAGATTACGAGCACGTTAGAGAAGTTGCTCACAAGGAACGTCCTAAAATGATTATTGCCGGTGCATCGGCTTATTCCCGAGCTTTCGACTATAAAAAATTCAGAGAAATTGCTGACGAGGTGGATGCTATTTTGCTTGCCGATATGGCGCATCCTGCGGGTTTAATTGCTAAAGGTTTGTTGCAAAGTCCACTGGAACATTGCCATATTGTGACTTCTACAACGCACAAAACAATTCGCGGACCTAGAGGTGGGATTATTTTAATGGGAAAAGATTTCGAAAATCCTTATGGTCAAAAACTGAAAAACGGTAATTTGAAAAAGATGTCAACTTTATTGAATTCAGGAGTTTTCCCAGGCAATCAAGGTGGACCACTAGAACATATTATCGCAGCTAAAGCAGTTGCTTTTGGTGAAGCTTTGGAAGATGGGTTTTTTGAATACCAAAAACAAGTTTTGAGCAATGCCAGAGCAATGGCTGATGCTTTTGTAAAAAAAGATTATCATATTATTTCTGGTGGAACGGATAATCACATGATGTTGATTGATTTAAGGAACAAAAATATTTCTGGAAAACAAGCTGAGGAAGCTTTAGGTTTGGCTGGTATTACCGTCAATAAAAATATGGTTCCCTTCGATGATAAATCGCCATTCGTAACCTCAGGAATTAGAATTGGTACGCCAGCAGTGACGACACGTGGTTTGAAAGAAAATGACATGTCTGACATTGTTGAATTGATCGATGAAGTTATTCAAAACCATGAAGATTCTTCTAAACTGAAAAAAATAAAAACACAAGTTCACGCCATGATGAGCAAAATGCCGTTATTTGCTTAAATATAATCACAATTTAATTTTATGAAAAAAGTATTTTTATTTGGTGTTGCATTATGTATTAGTGCAATCACTTTTGCACAAGATTCACAAGAATTGAAAGACGCTAAGCGCTTAGTTAAATTATCTAATAATTCAGTTGAATCTGCGCTGGAACCTATTTATACTACCATTCCTGAGGATAAAGTGGCTGATTTCAAAAAGGAAATCCAACCTGCCTTAGATGCGATGTATAATAAGTTTGCTCAAGTTTATACTGAAAAGTTCACAGCTAAAGAAATCCAAGATTTACTAGACTTTTATGAAACCGATTTGGGTAAAAAGATGCTAAAAGTGCAAGGAGAAGTTATGGAATTGTCTATGGAAGAAGGTCAAAAGTTTTCAACCAAAATTATGCCGATTTATCAAAAATATAGTGGATACTAAGTTTCGAACAAACCTAGAAGATTTTTAAAAACTTCCAAGATTTAAACTAACAAAAATCCGTGATTTTCAAAGTCACGGATTTTTTTATTCTTCAAATTCAATACTTTGATACGCACCAATGTCAGGATTATCAGTTCTGTTCACGCCTAGAATATCCAACGGCACTTGATTTGCAGTAGTAGGATTGGCAGCATTATTGGCGCCAGATTCTTCACCGATAATTAAATCGTTTTCTCGCTCATCTCGAAACTCAGGATTTTCATTCAAAATCAAATTTTGAAACAAGTCTTCATTTTCAAAATCATATTCAGGTTCATCTTCAAATTGATTGTTGAAATCGTTGAAACGCAACAAACAATTTTCAAAATTATAGTTGAATTCTGCTTCATCTGACTTATTAAAAATTAATTCAATATTTTCATTGCCATAAATGATGCAATTCGAAAAATTAGCCTCTTCCAAATCAGCGATAAAAAGTGTTTCGCCAGATTGTAAATTGTTTTCTATCAAGACACTCGGAAACTGTCTGAAGCTATTTTGCCAATAGTTCGCAAAAGTGCAGTGTCTAAAGTTATATCGTCCGCCCAAAGATAAGTTTAACGAGGCTTGACCACTGTTGTTGATGACAAGATTTTCTGCATCAACATGTCCAGTTCTTGCTAACAAACCAACATTGGCAGAATTGTAGATTTGTGTGTTTTTTATGGTTAAAGTCGGGTCAGCACCGCCATCATTAGAATCCATCAAAATCCCGACCGTAGAATTTTTGATGGTGACGTGTTCAAAACGATGATTTGTACTGCCATCCGTCAGCCAAATTGACGCCCATTGTCCAGGTACATCTGCAAAATTTGGTTCCAATCGGTCGCCTTCAAAAATAATTTCATTTTCCATAGCGTCTTCATCAGCGCTGTAATCGCCCACAGCTTGAACGCTGGCATTGTTTGCGGCAATGATGCCACTATTAGCATGAAAATGAATGCGTGCGCCAGGTTCAATATTTAGAGTTTTACCAGAACCAACTCCTGCAAAACCATAAATAACGTAGGGTTTTTCATTAGTAAAAGTCAAATGTTCATCGTCCAGAATAAAACCGTCAATGGTAATTTCTTCACCATCTTCATCTAAACCAAGTACTAAATTTTCTGTTGAACCGTCCTCAAAACGCTCTGGATACAAAAAATATGCATCTTGAATTAGCGATACCAATTCAACTTGCTGCAAATTTTCTCCAGTATCGAAATTGATTTGATCCGTATTCAGAAAAGATAATTCATCCGGTGCCGTTTCATTTATATTTGAAGTCACTTCTACAAATACAAATATGCTATCCTTAGCAAAAATGTCTATATTTTGAATGCTTTTACCAGCCACGCCATCAACATTTAGTCGAAAATCTGAATCTTCTCCGCGATTCAAAGAAATTTGTGGGATGGTGATATCGTTATCACTACGGTTGTAAACTTTAAAATTATAAGTGCTGGAACTGGTGTTCGTAAACACAGTATCCAAATAAACCGTGTCTTTTGAAAATTCTAAAGCACCAAAACTTGGTTCTGTTTCAAAATCATCACGACATGAGGACATTGAAATTAGAAGAATTGCTAAACTGAAAAATATAATCTGTTTCATATTATGGACTTGCGATACAAACGACAAAATTCGACAATTATTTTGGGATGATGTTGACTTCAAACAGCTTATTCCAGTTTTTTCCAGTAACGAATATTTTTCCTGAAGCTTTATGGTAAGCGATTCCATTCAAAACATCCAATCGCGAATGTTGTTTTACTTGGTCTCGCAAACCTCTAAAGTCAACTACGCCAGTGACTGCGCCGTTTTTAGGATTGATGATGACCACGCCATCTTTTTGGTATGTATTGGCATAAATTTTACCTTCAATCCATTCCAATTCGTTGAGTTGATTCAAAACTGAAGTGTTGGTGGTAGCTTGCAAATAGCCAGTTTCTTCCAAAGTGTTTTGATCCAACAACCAGATTTTATCTGTGCCATCACTTTTATAAAATTTTTCACCATCGGTACACAGTCCCCAACCTTCTTTGCTTTCGCCATAACCGAATTTTCCTACACGTTCCAAAGTTTCCAAATCGTAAACAAGACCTTCTTGAGATTGCCAAGTAAGTTGGTAAATTTTATCATCCAAAATCGTTAAACCTTCTCCAAAATAGAATTCATCTAATTCTACTTTTTTCAAAACTTCGCCAGTTTTATAATCAACTTTTCTCAATGAAGAACGTCCGCGTTGTCCTGTACTTTCATAAAGTGTGTCGCCATGAAATTCTAAACCTTGGGTGTAAGCCAAAATATCATGAGGATAAGTATTCACGATTTCGTAAGTATAAATTTTAGGTTTTTTATCGTTCAAAATTTTGATTTCTTTTTTTAAAACAACCTGTTCATCTTCAATCGAAATTTCTACAGAAAGCTCGTGATGTCCTAGTTTCAAATTAGAAATATCTGCATTTAGAGCCTCGTTGGATTTGGTTTCAAAAATAATTTTATCTTGAAGTTTATAAACTATGGAAGCCACTTCATGGTCTTTCAGAAAATTAACTGAACCCTGAAGCGGTTCTGAAATTTTAATGTCAATAGCTTTCAGGTTTAACTTGAAATCTTTAGATAAATCTTCATCGCAAGACAAAACCATAAATGTTAAAATAATGGCTGTCAAGTATTTGAAAAGGCGCATAATAATCGAATTAAATATTGGGGTAAAAATAGGGAATTTCACTTAAAAAATTCTTGTCAAAATTAAATAAGATTGTATCTTTGCAGTCGGCAAGTCCTACACAACCAGCTCCTGTCGAATCCCCCAGGGCGGGAACGCAGCAAGGGTAGATGGTTGAGCGGTGTGATGTAGGTCGCTTGCCTTTTTTTATGCCCAAAAGTTTCCTCTCATTTTTTTCTTAAATTGATAAGTTGGATATTTGCAAAAATTGAAAACGCAATGCCAAAAATTGTTTTAATTACCGGTGCATCTTCAGGCATCGGAAAATCCATCGGCGAATATTTAGCCCAAAAACAATACAAAGTTTACGGTACAAGCCGAAATCCGAAACAGAATGAAAAAAATGGAATTCATTTTTTGAAATTGGATGTGAATGATGTGCAGACCATACAAAATGCGGTAAATATACTTATCGAAAGAGAAGGGCATATCGATTTTCTGATCAATAATGCAGGTGTTGGCATTACTGGACCACTGGAAGAAATCCCGGAAGAAGAACAAAAAAAAGTATTCAATACCAATTATTTTGGTCCTTTGCGTGTGATTAAGGCGGTCTTGCCTCAAATGCGAAAACAAAAATTTGGTTTCATCATCAATGTCACTTCTATTGCGGGCTACATGGGTTTGCCTTTTCGCGGATTTTATTCTGCAAGCAAAGGCGCTTTAGAACTCACCACAGAAGCTTACCGCATGGAATTGAAATCATTTAACATTAAAATGACCAATGTGGCTCCTGGCGATTTCGCCACCAATATTGCTGCAGGTCGTTATCATGCGCCAGCTCTAGACAATTCACCTTACCATCCGATTTATCAAAAAAGTTTAGATTTGATGAATGAACATGTGGACAATGGTAGAAACCCCAATTTGATGGCTGAAAATGTCTACAAAATCATGCAGAAATCCAATCCTAAAATACATTATAAAGTAGGAGATTTTATGCAGAAATTTTCCGTCATACTGAAATGTATTTTGCCTGATAAAGTTTTTGAAAAACTACTTTTAAATCACTATAAACTGTAAATTTGTAACAAAACAGAACTTATGAAATTTTTTATTGACACTGCGAATATTGATCAAATCAAAGAAGCCCAAGACTTAGGGATTTTAGATGGCGTGACCACAAATCCATCCTTGATGGCTAAAGAAGGAATCACAGGCGAAGAAAATATCAAAAAACATTATCTCAAAATATGCGAAATTGTTGACGGCGATGTTAGTGCTGAAGTCATTGCTACCGATTTTGATGGCATCGTGAAAGAAGGCGAAGCTTTAGCAAAACTTCATGACCAAATCGTTGTAAAAGTGCCAATGATTAAAGATGGCGTCAAAGCGATTAAATATTTTTCAGAAAAAGGCATTCGCACCAATTGTACCTTAGTGTTTTCAGTAGGACAGGCATTACTTGCAGCAAAAGCAGGAGCCACTTATGTGTCACCTTTTATCGGTAGACTAGACGATATTTCTAGTGACGGTTTAAAATTAATTGAGGAAATTCGGTTAATTTATGATACTTATATGTTTGATACTGAAATTCTTGCGGCTTCAATTCGTCATACCATGCACGTGATTGATTGTGCCAAACTCGGTGCAGACGTTATGACTGGACCATTATCTTCTATCGAAGGTTTGTTGAAACACCCTCTGACCGATAGCGGTTTAGAAAAATTCTTAGCAGATTACAATAAAGGAAAATAGGCTAGGGGAGCGTTTAGATGGAAATCATCTGCAACTTTAGAACATTTTTTTATATAAATACATCAAATGACCGCCATCGATTCTTGAATTGACGGCGGTCATTTTATTTAGTCGCTGCGGCCGATTTAATGCTAATCAGTTTTATTTGCAATTTTTTCTATTTGAATTCTGTTTATAGAATAGAGTGAAATCAGGTCTTGATTTTGCGTTTTGTCGATTTTTGTCGTGTTTTGTTTTAATACTTAAGCTATGGAGTAGCTATGCTAAACCTATACTTGAGCTATGAGGTTGGTGAAAAGGAAAAAGCCCCCTCTAGCTCTCCGTAAAGGGGGAGAATTTTTACTTGCTTGTTGTGGGTTGTTCGTGGTACTCGCTTGCAGAAGGACTTTTACTCGCTTGGGGATTGTTTAATGGTAGAATGTTTGAGTTTTTATTACGAAACTTTACTAAAATATAAATTTAACATACTCTGTACACCCCAATGATACTACCATATTTGAATATAAAATACTGTGCATTAGAACAAAAATATTTTTTAATCAATAAATACGGTTTTATGTATATATTTATTTACTAATTTTAAGCAATATATATTAACCAAATTAACATACGATGCAAAAACAATTACAAATTTATGGCTTTGTAGTCATGTTTCTGACTAGTTTTGGTTTACAGGCACAAGAAGATGCCCCAGATTGGCAATGGGCCAAACGCGGAGGCAATACTACAGGTCTCACTGGAAGTGAAATCTACAGCACTGGCATGGAACGTGTCTTGGAAGTAGTGGTGGATAGCGATAATAATTATTACTATTTGGCTGAAGTCGGGTCTAGTCAAACCGATTATGATGATATGGATCTTACCACTTATAGTGTTAATGGTAATAGTAAAGACATTTATGTGTTCTCCACAGATTGCGAAGGCAATTTCCGTTGGGATAAGGTGATTGGTGGTGGTATTAGCGATTATGCCAATTCTATAGGTCTTGATGCGAATGATAATGTCTATGTTAGCGGACATGTTATCAATAGCAATGGCACCCCCCCCCGCCACATTTTGATACCGATAGTATCAAAGGCCCTGCCTATTCTGAGTCTGGTTTAATGATGAAAAACATGTTTATCATTAAATATGACCAAGATGGCAATTATCAGTGGCTGCGAGAACCTGAAGGGGCTCTTGAGGGTATTTATGGTGGTCTTATTCTTAGAAGTATTTTTGAAGCTGATGGCACCAATCATCACTTAACTCGGTTTAGTGAAGGTACGCATTTGGAGGGGCAACTGACTGTGGCAGAAAACGAAATCCAACCAGCCATAGTCATTTATGATGCTGATGGGAATCTCATCGATTTTTTTACCCTTGAAGAGATGAACACAGTTGGTATTTACGACTACCAGTTTGCTTATGATGCCAGTTTAGATCGCTACTATATTGCAGACACCAGGCGTAATCCCACTGATGCACCAAGTATAAATGGCTATGGGGTAGACTCAGGGTCAGACAAAGCTTTTTATCTCGTAGCCCTAGATAACCAAGGCAA
>NZ_RQVT01000043.1 GCF_004010055.1 Psychroflexus aestuariivivens | reverse complement strand
ACTTGAACGGAATTGAGCAAATTCTCTGTTTCCAGAGTTTGACCCAGTTTCAGAATCATCTGAAAAAATAGTTACGTCTTGCAAAGTATACATACCAGTTGCTGAACCTTCTGGACCATCGATTTCCAAACCGTGATCTGAAACATTGTTCATCACAATTGCAACATTTGACACTGTACCACTATAAGCTTGGTCAATATCTACAGCGTCATCTCCAACTCCCCAAACTACAATATTTGAAGCATCAACAGTTCCACCAAAAAACTCAACACCATCATCAAGATTAGCAATAACTTCGATGTGATTGATTGTAGTACCATTTCCAACTCCACCAAGTGTCAAACCGTTGATTTCGTTTCCTTCACCAATGTTAGCTCCACCGTGACGGATCGAAATATATTCAATGTTACCTGAACTATCTGCAGGGTCATTTCCACCATACAATCCGTAACCAGAACCCGCAGGAATACCTTCTATCAATTCTTCTGTAGCATCACCTTCAAATGAACATGGCGCATTACCCAAGACAATAACACCACCCCAAAGCGCTCTATCATTAACACTTAAGTTTGGACTTGTCTTCTGACCAGGTTCAATATCATCTAATACTGAAGTGAAAATAATTGGCTCGCCAGCAGTTCCATTAGCATTTAAAGTTGCATCTCTGTCGATTACCAAAGCTGAAGCCTGAGTTTGCACACCTTCTTCACCTTTAATAACTGTTCCGGCTTCAATGGTTAACGTAGCTCCACCATCAACAACAACTTTACCATTTAAGATGTAAATGTTGTCTTTTGTCCAAGTCACGTCCTCTTCAATAGAACCTGAGACAACAATCTCTCCTGCTGGATCGTCGTTACCTCCTCCACCTACATTGTCATCGTCGTCCGAACAAGACACCAAAAACAACGTGGCTAAAATCGTTACTGATAAAAATAATTTTTTCATTTTAATTTGATTTAATTTGATTTTTTGTTTCGACAAATCTACTCGCTAAGCATGCCGATGATGTTACCCGATTGTTAACAAAGTATTTTATGCAGATTAAGAAGAAACCTATGACTTAATGTTAATTTAATTTGCGTGAAGCTATTTCTCTAAATAAAATTTCAAAATCACTTAAGCCCTAGCATTTTAAAAGGCTTCTCCATATTAACTAATGGTTAAATACGCTAATATTCAGATGGTAAAGCCTAAACTTTCTATATTTTGATTATTTTTGCAGTAAATCTTAAAACCTATACAAATGAAAAAAATTACAATGATGATGTTGATGGTCTTTGCTTCAACATTAATGTTTGGACAAGGACTTGAAACTTTCGACAATGTTGACTTGTCTGGTAGTGCTTATTCTGATGGAAGCTTTACTGGCCAAGACGGGTCTACTTGGACTTTTTTACAATCTCGAGGAGATATCGGTGTTGTAGATGGTGATCAAGCAATCATGCTAGGACGCAATAGAACACCCGATGCTGAAGTAGAATCAGGAACTATAGCTAATGGTATTGGAACATTAAACTTTGACTATTTACAGGCTTTCTCAACTGACGTTGAATTAGAAGTTTACGTAAATAATAGTTTAATCACAACCGTTACTTCTTCAGAAGAACAAGGAGTTGCCTTGAATTCTGGAGATATTAATGTCAATGTAGGCGGTGATATTGTTATCAGATTTTTCAATCCGAATGGAGGTCAAGTTGCTATCGATAATGTGAGTTGGACAAGCTTTACTGGAACTGGCACTCCAACAATTTCTATTGATTCTCCACAAAACCAAGCCGTCCTTTCTCCTACATTAAGTGAAGTCGATATTCAGTTTTCAACTCTAAATTTGCCAGACAACGCCACAATCGATATTACTGTAAATGGCACAACTTCAAATGATGTTAGTTCCCCTTTTACTCAATCAGTATCTATGGGAAGTTCTTACGATGTTACTGTAGATGTAATTTCTGGTGGAAATTCAGTTGCTTCAGATCAAGTTACTTTTGAAATAGCTTCTGCAACCGAAGTTGCTAATATTACTGCTTTAAGAGCCGATGTTGAAGTAAATGGAACTGGTGCTTACTATATCATTACAGGAGCATCAGTGATGACTCATGCTGATGGTTTTAACAACAGAAAATGGTTCCAAGACAACACACCTTCTGGAATCATGATTTATGATGAAGATGGCGTTATTGCAGATGATGCATATATGGTAGGCGACAATGTTGAAGGCTTAACTGGCTATACTGCTGAATTCAATGGTGTTTTACAATTCATCCCAACAGCAGATGCTGGTACAATCGCAGGAAATTCAACGGTTTTACCACAAAACGTTACTTTATCAGATTTCATCGCTAACTTCAATGATTACGAATCTGAATTAATCGGTTTTGAAAACGTCTCTATCGCTGAAGCTGATGGAACCGTAGTTTTTGAAACAGGCACAAACTATAGCCTTACTAATGGTTCAGAAACAATCACTACGAGAACAGATTTTTTCAGTGCAGATTATATTGGAGAAATCATTCCTACTGCAACTTCAAATATTGCTGGTGTTGCAAGCGAATTCGATGACGCTGGGCAACTTTTTATCAGAAACTCCGAAGACCTAAACGCCACTTTGAACAACAGAAATTTTGAAAATTCTGAATTTGCTTTGTATCCAAACCCAGTTAAAAACGGTTTGGTCAATATTGAAACAAAATCTGGCGAAAGCTTAAATGTTGAATTTTTCAACTTACTTGGCCAATCAGTTTTAAAAGCTGAAACCAATCAAGAAATCAATGTTACTAATTTGAAAACTGGTGTTTACTTGGTCAAAATTGAACAAAATAACAATACAGTTACTAAAAAACTGATTATCAAATAATTTTTATTTTACAAAGTTTTTTAAATTCTCTAAAGCGTCCCAAATCGGGACGCTTTTTTTATTTTTGACACAGAAGAAGACAACAATGGATTTCAACCAGATTTTCAAGATCAATTCAGATGAAAAATTTGAAGCCTTAGCTTTGGAAGTTTTCAAATTTCAATATGCTGAAAACAAAGTTTATCAAGAATTTTGCGATTTGATTCAAACTGATGTTGAAAACGTCAAAACACTACAAGACATTCCATTTTTGCCTGTAGAATTTTTCAAATCTCACAATGTTGTTTCCGGTGAATTCAATCCTGAAATCACTTTCCTAAGCAGTGGAACCACAGGTCAGCAACAAAGCAAACATCATGTGAAAAATTTAGAAATCTACAAAAAGAGTTTTCAAACAACTTTTGAAGATTTCTATGGTGATATTCAAGATTATATTATCATCGGATTATTACCTTCATATTTGGAAAGAAAAGGCTCCTCATTAATATATATGGTAGATGATTTCATCAAAACCAGTTTATTTTCAGAAAGTGGATTTTACCTTGACGAACTCGATTCTTTATCCGAAAAACTTATTGAAATAGACCAGAGAAATAAAAAAATACTTCTCATTGGCGTTTCATTTGCACTGTTAGATTTAGTTGAAACACACCAATTTCAATTAAAAAATACCATTGTAATGGAAACAGGTGGCATGAAAGGTCGACGAAAAGAAATGATCAGAAAAGAGCTGCATGAGCATCTTTCCAAAGGATTTGGTGTCGAGAATATTCACAGTGAATACGGTATGACAGAACTACTTTCACAGGCATATTCCAAAGGCAAAAGCTTATTTTCTTGTCCTAATCACATGAAAATTATGATTCGTGACCCAGAAGATCCATTTCATTATTTAGACAAACATAAAACTGGGGGCATCAATGTTATCGATTTAGCAAATATTCACTCTTGTTCTTTTATAGCTACTCAAGATTTAGGAAAAAAAGTAAATACTCAGGAATTTGAAATTTTAGGTCGCTTTGACCACAGCGACATTCGTGGTTGTAATCTTATGGTTCTTTAGAATGTAGTTCTAAAATTACAACTCACGTTAATTTATTTCTAACAAGCGCCTTAAATCACACAAAATCATAAAATAATACATTCTTAACTTGTATATTTGCATTTAGAATAAATCTTAATTAGAATTATTTATTGTATATGAAAATCAATAAAGATGATATCAAAAAAGCACTAGAAACTATTACCGTTGCTGGCGAAGGTCAAAATATGGTCGAAAGTGGTGCAGTTCAAAATATTGTCACATTTGGTGATGAAGTCATAGTTGATTTGAAACTTTCAACGCCAGCACTTCACATCAAAAAACGTGCGGAAGTAGATGTTATGAAAGCCATCCACAAACACGTTTACGAAAAAGCAAAAGTTGAAGTGAAAGTCGGCGTTGAAGCACCTGAAAAAAAACAAGTCAACGAAATTAAAGGAAAACCTATTCCTGGTATCCAAAACATCATCGCTGTAGCTTCTGGTAAAGGCGGTGTTGGAAAATCTACAGTTACGGCAAATTTAGCTGTAAGTTTATCAAAATTAGGCTTCAAAGTTGGCTTACTAGATGCAGATATTTACGGCCCGTCTGGCCCTATAATGTTTGATGTAGCCAACGAAAAACCACTTTCAGTAAAGGTGGACGGCAAATCCAAAATGAAACCTATAGAAAATCATGGCGTCAAAATGCTGTCTATTGGTTTTTTCACCAAACCAGACCAAGCCGTGATATGGCGAGGACCGATGGCTGCTAAAGCCTTGAATCAAATGATTTTTGATGCAGATTGGGGTGAACTAGACTTTCTATTAGTTGATCTTCCTCCAGGAACTGGTGATATTCACTTATCCATAATGCAATCTATGCCAATTACTGGTGCTGTTGTAGTCAGTACGCCGCAAAATGTAGCCTTAGCAGATGCTAAAAAAGCCGTTGCGATGTTCCAACAAGAAAGTATCAATGTACCAGTTTTAGGAATTGTTGAAAATATGGCTTACTTTACACCTGCTGAATTACCAGAGAATAAATATTATATTTTTGGTGAAAAAGGCGCCAGTTATCTTGCTCAAGATTTGGATGTTCCATTTCTAGGTGAGATTCCACTCGTGCAAAGCCTTAGAGAATCTGGTGATGTCGGACGCCCAGCAACTTTGCAGGACGGTACACCTTTAAGTGAAGCTTTCGGAGAAATTACTAGAAATACGGTACAGCAAGTTGTGAACAGAAATAAAAATTTGCCACCAACCGAAGCGATCAAAATTACCACGATGGCAGGTTGCAGTGCAGTAAATAAAAAATGATATGACAGGTCAAGAATTACGAGATAAAGTAGAACAAGCGCTTGAAGAAATCCGTCCTTTTTTAAAAAATGATGGCGGAGATATTGCGCTTTTAGGCATCGAGGATGATAAACGCGTGAGAGTGAAATTATTAGGCACTTGCGTTGACTGCTCTGTCAACCAAATGACACTGAAGTCTGGTGTGGAAATGACAATTAAAAAGCATGCACCACAAATCGAAGAAGTCATTAACGTAAAAGCTAGTTCTGCTTTTGCTCAATAACGCATAACTTGATTTTTATCATTAGTAATTTTCAAAATTTTAATGAATTTTGACCTTTAATTTTTGATTATGATTAAAACTGATATATTGATTATAGGTGCTGGTCCAACAGGATTATTTGCCGTTTTTGAGGCCGGACTTTTAAAATTGAAATGTCACTTAATTGACGCATTACCGCAACCAGGCGGTCAACTTTCAGAATTATATCCCAAAAAACCAATCTACGATATTCCTGGTTTTCCTGAAGTAAAAGCTGGTGAATTGGTAGATAATTTAATGGAGCAAATCAAATCTTTTCAACCTGGATTCACACTCGGTGAGAAAGCCCAAGATATCGAAAAGCAAGACGATGGCAGCTTTATAGTAACCACTGATAAAGGCACCAAACATCACGCGCCAATTATTGCAATTGCTGGTGGTTTAGGAAGTTTTGTGCCACGAAAACCACCTATAAAAAGTTTAGAAGATTTTGAAGATCGTGGTGTTCAGTACATGATTAAAGACCCAGAACAGTTCAGAAATAAGTCTGTCGTTATCGCTGGTGGCGGGGATTCGGCCTTGGACTGGAGTATCTATTTAGCCGATATTGCATCGGAAGTCATCTTGGTTCATCGTCGCAATGAATTCCGCGGTGCTTTAGAATCGGTTGATCGTGTGAAGGAGCTCAAAGACATGGGCAAAATAAAATTAATTACACCTGCCGAAGTCGTCGATGTCACAGGCGATGAACATTTAAAATCTGTTTCCATTAGAAAAAACAATAATCCTGAAGAAGATTTTGAAATCGAAACCGATTACTTCATTCCTCTTTTCGGATTGTCACCTAAATTAGGACCAATAGCAGATTGGGGGCTGGAAATTGAAAAGAATGCCATAAAAGTTGATAACACTTTAGATTATCAAACCAACATTCCAGGTATTTACGCCATTGGCGATGTAAATACTTATCCTGGCAAATTGAAATTAATTTTATGTGGCTTTCACGAAGCAACCTTAATGTGCCAAAGCGCTTTTCAAAAAATTCATCCAGACAAACGTTATGTGATGAAATACACCACAGTTGGCGGCGTGACTGGTTTCGATGGTTCTAAAAAAGAAGCGCCTAAATCTGTCGTAAAAGCAATCGATTAACTGCATGGAAGACATCAGAATTAAAATCACCGATCGTGATGGTAAAACACATGAAGTCGATGCACCAACCGATATGGCTATGAATCTTATGGAAGTTATTCGCTCCTACGAATTGGCTCCAGAAGGCACAATTGGAATCTGCGGTGGCATGGCGATGTGCGCTTCTTGCCAATGCTATGTAAAATCGAACACAGATTTACCAGATATGGAAATGGACGAAGAAGCCATGCTGGCAGAAGCTTTTTTCGTTAAAGACAATAGCCGACTCGCTTGCCAAATTCCAATCACAGAACAATTAGACGGTCTAGAAGTTGAACTCGCCCCAGAAGAGATTTAGAGTGTAGTTCAATATTTTATGGTTTCAACCTAAAAGAACACCAAACTCGCTACAATCATAGAGAAAATCACGATGGATGAACTCACAAAATAAATGAATGAGAGTAAACCTGTTTTTAAAATTGTTTTGAAACGACTTTGCTTGTAGAATCGCCGAAATGCTTTGTAGAGATAAAAAGCATAACCTAGAATTGCAAAGCTAACGATATCCAAGCCGAAGCTAAAATCAATAAGTAAAGACACAAATAAAACAATAAACATCACAGATTGCTGGTGGTAGTTGAAAATTAAATGATCCACATAATTCAACATTTTTTGAGAATACAATAACCAACTAAATAAAGTAAAAAGAGGAATAAAAAAGAAAAAGAAGAACGGCAATTTTGGAAGTATAAAGCTCAAGAATGCAGCAGGATTTTGAGTGAGTTTGTAACCTCCTAAAACAAAATTATAATACACTTTCATACCGAAAGTATCTTCAAATCCAAGTTCTTGTTTTGCGTTGGTATAGTTGTTTTTTGAGTTGTTACGCATAAAATCCAACAATCTGTCAGATTCCTTTCCAAAACTTATATTTGAATTACCAACATCTCTAGAGGCAAGATTTTTAGAAATTTCACTTTTATCATCCCCATTAATATTTAGCGGTTCAATTTCTGTAGATTCCATCCAATTGAAAACCAAAAAGAAAATAATAGAAACGCTAATAAAAAAACGAAACGGATTGACATATTTGGTTCGTTTCCCCGCAATAAATTCTTCTGTAATTTTACCTGGTGATAAGAAAATAGTCTTCAGGGAGCGTTGCAATCTGGAATCGTAAGAAAATACTGAAGCGAGTAACTCTTCAATTAAATCGCGTAGACTAATTTTTTTTGAAGAATTCACTTGGCTACATTCTGGACAAAAACGATCAGAAACATCCAACCTGTGACTACAGTTCAAGCAAAATTCTCCTCGATATTGTCTTCGCAATCTTTTGGATGCTAATTTAATATTAGAAAAACGAAAGCCCATTATGTTTTGAATAATGGGCTAAAATTATGAAAAAATTAGATAGCTTTAAATATTAAATTTTCCAAGCTTATTTGATCCACTCAAATCCAGTATAAGGCACCAAAACTTCAGGTATTCTTATCCCATCATCAGTTTGGTAATTTTCCAAAATACCAGCCAAAACGCGCGGTAAAGCCAGTGAACTTCCGTTCAATGTATGAACCAAATGTTTTTTCTTATCTGCATCTTTGTAGCGTATTTTCAAACGATTGGCTTGAAAAGTTTCAAAATTGGAGACTGAAGAAATTTCCAACCATCGATCTTGAGCTGTAGAAAAAACTTCAAAATCGAAAGTCAATGCAGACGTAAATCCTAAATCGCCACCGCAAAGTCTAAGGATGCGGTAAGGTAATTTCAACTCTTGCAAGAGTGTTTTGACGTGCGACACCATATCGTCTAAAACCTGATAAGAATCTTCCGGTTTTACAATATTAACCAATTCGACTTTATCAAATTGATGTAAGCGATTTAAACCACGAACATGCGCACCGTAACTTCCCGCTTCGCGTCTAAAACAAGGCGTAAAACCCGTCAACTGAATCGGCAAATCTTTTTCATTCAGCAAATCATCTCTATAAATATTGGTAATTGGCACTTCTGCGGTAGGAATCAAATACAAATCATCATTGCCAACATGGTACATCTGCCCTTCCTTATCTGGCAATTGCCCCGTTCCATAACCAGACGCTTCGTTGACCAAAAGTGGCACTTGCACTTCGCTGTAACCAGCCTCTGTGTTTTTATCTAGAAAATAAGCAATAAGCGCGCGCTGCAATTTTGCGCCTTTGCCTTTATATACTGGGAATCCAGCGCCTGTAATTTTATTACCAAGTTCAAAATCAATTAAATCATATTTTTTTGCCAATTCCCAATGCGGCAAAGCTTTTTCGGATAATTTTGGAATGTCGCCTTCAGCAAATATTTCCTCATTATCAGATTCATCTTGTCCCGCCAGAACAGACTCGTGCGGCACATTTGGCACTTGATAAAGCATGTTTTGTAAATCTACAGAAACCTGGTCCATACTTTCAGATAAAGCTTTAGAGTCGGACTTCAAATTAGCCGTTTTCGCTTTCATGGCATTGGCTTTTTCCACCTCACCACTTTTGAATAAAATTCCTATTTCTTTGGATAATTTGTTCGATTCTGCAAAAATCTCATCAAGCTGTTTTTGTGTAGACCTGCGTTTCTCATCAAGTTTCAAAATCTCTTCAAAAATGCTTTCTGCTTCAAAATTTCTTTTTTTTAAAGCTAAGATGTAATCTGCTTTATTTGCACTTATATTTCTGACTTCCAACATAATATCTTGTTTTAATTATTTGGGGGTTCCCTTGTTGCAAAAAGCAACAAGGGCGGGCTTTCGGCAGTCGCTTTTCAAGATTCTAAAAACCTTGAAAGAGCTCCAACAAAGCCTCAATCCCTAACCCAGTTTTCACCATCGGCAAAGTTAGCAAAACCAATGTTTCAGGCAATTTTTAAAAATGCTTATTTCTGGAAATTTTTATGAAAAGAAAATTAGATATAACGAGCAGTCATACTTTTTAAAAGTTTAAATTAAACTTTATTCAACCTCCTAAAATTCACAAAATCTTGAGAGGTTTTACTAAGTAATCACTGATTTACTTTCGATAAGAAATCTCCACACGTCTTGCGCTAGATGCTTCCAAACTAGGATCTGAGCCATGGTAATCGGACAAAATCCTGTCGGCTGAAATATCTTTAGATTTCAAATAAGATTTGACAGCTTCGGCGCGTAACATTGAAAGTTTCTTGTTGTATTCGGCGTCGCCAGTTTGACTCGCGTAGGCGTTTAGAACAACTTTTAGTTGAGCATCAGACTTCAAAAGTGCTGCAACTTTATCCAAATTACTTTTGTACTTAGAATCTAGTTGATGACTATCGTGATCAAAAAACACGCTATATGTCAGCCTTTCTAGGGTTTTTGTTTCAGAAGTATTCTGGCTCAATCGCTTCTCCATCAAGCTTTGGCGTTGAATCAAAGAATCGATTAGCTTATTTTGCAAGTCTAATTTTTCAAGAATTTTATCATCTTTTATTTTAGAATCTGCGTTATCTGAAGTTTGATTTTCAACAAGTTTATTTTGCCTAACTTCTCTAGGTTTCAAAATAGAATCTATACGCTTTAGCAAAACTTCTTGCGTATTTGATATTGAATCAGGATTTGTTTTAGAAGTTGGTGCTTTCTCTTTTTGAGAAGTTTGACTTCCTTTGGTTTCTATCGTATTATTAATAATTGTAGAATTTTGCTTTTGATCTGATTCTGTAAAACTCTGTTGTGGAGCTGGTTTATTCAATAATTCTTTAAGTTTGGCCTTAATTTCTCTTATCTCAGAGTACAAGCGTTCTTGTTCAGATGTATTCACCTGAATTTCTTTATTGTTTTTATTTTGCACTTGAACAATTCTTTTCGGCTCAAAGTCAGGTGAAGCCGATTTTTGTTCTGTATTTTTATCTTGATGAGCCTTTAGAATTTTCACCAATGAAACTAAGTCAGCTTCAGACACAATAACTTTACTTGGTTTTTGATTTTGAGCGTTGGAAATACCAAAAAGCATGAGTCCGACAATTAAGCTTAGATATAATTTATTGACTTTCATCTGTTTATTAGGTTTTAATATTTTCATAAAGCTAAAAGTATTTACGAACTTCAATGAGAGGTTTTCAAACTTAAATATAAATTTAACATAATTAAACTTTTGTAGTTATATTTTCATATTTTCGGCATTATATAAAAATATTTGTCTAATTATCTGTACGATTTATTTTTTTTAACTAAAAAAATTTATAATAAAAATTAATTTCAAACAAACATGGAACACATTTACTTAAAACGCAGTTTATTCATTTTTAGTTTTATCCTATTTTTTGGGTTTTCCAGTAGAGCACAAGTGAACGATATTAGTTTCACCTTCGCTCCAAATGCAGAATATACTTGGTGGGATGACAAAGCAGGTTTGGAAGATAACTATTTAGTCGGAGGAACATTAGGCTTTGGATTTGGCAAATATCTCGAAGTTAGGGCACTATATCAACAAAGTATAGATCTAAAAAGAGATTTTTCAAATTTCGGTTTACCCTCAAATTATGAAACTGTTTTAAATCAAAATAATGATATAGATTTAACACGTTGGGGAGGTGAATTGAAAGCTAACATCGGTACTGGACGTTTGAATCCCTTCATAACTTTAGGTAGTGGTGTTCAAAAAATTGAAACTGATTTTGGCACTGAAACCGAAAACATTTACGCCTCTGCTGGTTTGGGTATCAAATTCAATATTTCCCAACGAACTACATTAACTTTAGAAGGCAAAAACACAGTTTTTAACGCCAATAATGGATTGGCACTTCTGTCAGACGGTGAGCGTGATGAAATGGGATTAGCCGATAGCTTTTTTGAGTCAAACAGACTTTACAATTGGAGTGCCTTGGCTTCTCTTCAATTTTATTTAGGTGGAAGATCTCCTGAAGAATTATCTGACTTAGACAAAGCTTATTTGAATAAATTTAAAGGTGGTTTCAAAGGTTTTCAATTTGTTTTTGAACCAGCTGCCGCTTATGTTGACTTCGACAATGATTCTTTTTATAGAGATTCTTGGTTCATGGGAGGTTATTTAGGTTTCGATTTCAATGAATATATTGGTTTAAGAGGATTTTATTTTCAAGCCACAGAAAACGAAGAATTATCTTCAGATTTTGATGATTTGGCTATGTATGGTATGGAATTGCGTGCCAATCTAAACGATGGAAATGGCGTTATTCCTTATATTATCCTTGGTGGTGGTTACCTAAATGTTTACGAAAGCTCTTACGTTGGACAAAATAATACTTCAGCAGAATCTACTGAATTCGCTAAAGGTGGTTTGGGACTTGAAATTCCATTAGGACGAAATGTTTCTATAAATGGTAGTGCTAGCGGACTTTTGACTAGCGGTCAAAATATAGAAGACGTTAGTAATACAGACAATTTGCAAACCAATATAAAATACAGTCTTGGGCTAAGCATACAATTGGGTAAAAAATCCGAGAATCCAGAAGACATTTACGAAGAAAATGTAAATCGTGCGGTAGATGAAAAAGAGCGTGAGTTGACAGATGCATACGAAAAGAAATTGGCAGCTCAACAAAAAGCTAATGAAGAAAAACTAAATGAACTGAAATCGAAATACACTAAGCAAATAGATTCTTTGGATCAAGCTTTAGAGCGTGCCTACGAAAGAGATGATGTAGAGGAAGCAATTTTGATTTTAGAAGAATCTCAACAAGCAAAAGAAGATTTACAAAAAGTAGAAGAATTACAAAGACGTAACAAACGTCAAGGTCGCGGACAGCTTCCAGAATCTGAGACTAAAATAGAAGAGAAAAAAGCAGAACCTTCAAAAACTGAAGACAGACAATATAGTATGTCACCACTAGAATTTGAATATTTAATTACTCGAATTTTAGATAAAATGGAGGATGACGATGAAAAAACAAAACAAGAAGATTCTGATGCGACTAAATCTAAATTGGAAGCACGCATAAAAGCATTGGAAAGACAAATTTCTAACGATACTTTGGTTATCAAAACTGACAGTATTCAAGGTAAATCTGAAATGAAAGATAAGTCTGAATTAGAAGATTCTGAAACTGATAAAATTCTTCGAAAACTAGAAGAATTGGAGTCTAAAATTGAAGAGAACAATCGTAAGATTCAGAATTCAAGTTCTTCAAGAACTTCTAGAGACAAATCTAAAACTACAATTGTAAATGAAGTGACCACAGAAGGAAATCAGCCTGTTGAAGAAGACACTGATTCTAGTGAAAGTGAAGTTCGTGAGGTCACTGATGAATCTGGTATTACTAAAACCATTTATAAAAGAGAGTTTTTCAACGACACAACTTATATTGATAACGAGCGTGAATCGAAAATAACTCCCGTTCTTATTTACAAAGGTCTTTCAGCCTTTACAGGTGTAAATTTTGGAGGCCAGACAACTTGGAATTTCGGTGCAAGAGCGCATTATGGTTTTGAAAACAGCAATTTCGAAATTCTACCAGAACTGAGTTTTGCACCATCGAACCCGATTTCATTTGGTGCAGCTATTAATGCCATTCACCCATTCAAAATATCTAGTCAATTAGATATCCGACCGTATGCTGGTTTAGGTGGCGGCTACCTTTATAATGATGAAGATTCTGTATTGACAGGAAACATAATAATCGGCGCGTACACCAATGCCTTAGGCGGTAGACTTTATGTAGATTATACCAACAGAAATCTATTTAATTACAACCAATTTGCTTTAGGATATCGATTTAATTTTTAAATTACACAAAAAACAATAACAATGAAAAATTTTAAACAATTGAAATTAACAAGCCTAGTATTACTCGTTGCCATATTCACAATAAGTTGTTCTAGTGATGATGATGGCGGCCCATCAGGACCGACTGTTAGTAATGATTTATATGGTACTTGGAGTTTAAATTATTATCAAGAGGACGGAACACTTGTAAACCAAATTGAATGTGAAGAAGACATTGAATATAGGTTCGTTTCCGATCAGACTTATAGTAAAACAACATTTTCTGAAAATGAGAATTCAAATTGTGAAACTGCTTTAATAATAAATGGAGATTGGGAAATTATAGATGAAGAAAATATTTTACTAATGCCAAGTAGTTCAACTCAACCTGAAGAAAATATCAATTTCAATTTAATAAACGAAGGTGAGGAATTAGAAATTTTCAGAAGTGGAAACCGACTAGAAGTTTATAACAAGCAATAAACAAATTTAACAAAAGTTGAATTTGTCTAATTCAAATAAAAAATTAGATTTGTATTTATGCAATTTACGATTCACACATATTACTATTATTCAATTCTGCACCCAGAATCGGTAGTTAGTATGTGATTTTTAAATAAATATTTAACTCTATCCCGATTCAATTGAATCGGGATTTTTTTTGTTCAAAAATGAAAGATAAACAACAAATGACGAGCTACACCCAAGATGATTTATGGGTTTGGAAAACTTTATTCCAGAGACAAAGGAAGAACATTCCACAGAAAGCATCTTCCGCTTATATCCAAGCTTTGGAGCGAATGAAACCAGTTTTAAATGCTGATGAAATTCCTGATTTTGAAAAAATCAATGATTGGTTTTCAAAACACAACGGCTGGGAACTTCAAGTTGTGCCTGGCTTAATTCCAGTAGAGGATTTTTTTCAACTTTTAGCTGAAAAAAAGTTCTGTTCATCAACTTGGTTGCGCGCCAAAAATAGCTTAGATTATTTGGAAGAACCAGACATGTTTCATGATGTGTTCGGACACGTTCCGCTTTTGAGTAATCCAGTATTTTCAGATTTTGTCTATGAATTTGGCAAGCTAGGCTGTCAATTCATCGGTGAACCAGAAAGACTTTTGCAATTGCAGCGTTTGTATTGGTTCACCATAGAATTTGGAGTGATTTCTGAACAAAATAAAATTAAGTCTTACGGTGCTGGGATTTTGTCTTCATATGGTGAAACCAATCAAATCGATTTGATGAAAGCTAATTTTCTAAATTACGACATTGAGCAAATTATTCAAAAAGGATTCAGAACTGATGTTATGCAAGAGGATTATTTTGTAGTTGATAATTTTGATGTTTTGTTTAGTTCGTTACAAAAACTAGCATCACATTGGCAAAAAACCCCTATTTTAAAAGTTTAGCAGTGAAGATGGAGCGTTAAAGTTATACTTTCCTTTCATTATAATTAAAAATCAAGTTATAATTGCAAACATTTTTGTGAAATAGAACCTAATAGGTTATATTATATAAAAACAAAATTTCACATCTGCGAGTCAGCGGTGAAATTTAAAACAAATAGAGTTTTTGGAATATGAAATTGAATAAAAAGAAGTTTTTTAAGTTTATCGGCATAATCGGCATTACTGCTTTTCTTACATACTCAACAATAGAAAGTCTTGCATTTGGAAATTCTGAAGACAAATCTAAGTCTCAAAAAGAATTAGTCGATCTGAAACCAATTGTTAAATCTCCAAATTACGCAAAAGTCTTTAAGAAAGAAACTGTAATCTTGGACAGTTTGGTCAGTCGCAAGGCTAAAGTTTATGACATCAACGGCAGCGTTTTAGTCGCTTATAAAGACCAAATTATTTATCAAAAAGATTTTGGCTATAAAAATCCTATCAAAAAAGAGCCGCTTACACCTGGAATGTCATTTCAATTGGCTTCCGTAAGTAAACAATTTACCGCAGCTTCTATATTGAAACTTCATGAAGAAGGCAATATAGATATCAACAAGCCTGTCAAAAACTACTTACCAGATTTTCGTTTTGAAGATATTACAGTAAAAAATTTACTCAAACACCGTTCTGGCCTTTGGAACTATATGTATCTCACCGAGCGATACTGGGATTCTGAAATTGCACCAGATAATTTGGAAGTTATTGACCTCATCAATAGTTTTGAAAATCGGTTGAATTTTTCACCGGGTAAGCATTTCAGTTATAGCAATACTGGCTATGTGGTTTTAGGCGCCATTGTTGAAAAAGTTTCAGGAAAGACTTTGAAAGATTATTTGAAAGATACTTTCTTCTTACCGCATTGCCTGGACGAAACTTTTATCAATTTAAATGAAAAAAACCAAACAGAGGTGCTAAATGGTTATCAACCATACGGCCGATCTTACGTTAAATTACCTGCTGGTTTTCATAACAATGCTTTTGGAGATAAGGGAGTTTATGCTTCTTCGAATGATTTGTTTATGTGGTTTACAAAACTGAAAAACGGTGAAATCCTAAAACCAGAAACCGTGGATTTAATGTTTGGTAATGACCTAAAAAATGAAGACCCAGATTATGGCATGGGATTCCGCTTAAAAAACGAGGACAATGAACGCATAATTTATCACAATGGTTTATGGGACGGTTTCAGGAATGGTTTGGAGTATCATCCAAATGAAGATTTAGTGTTTATCGTTTTAACGCACACGCAAAATAAACGTAAAAGATACTTCCAAGATTATTTAATTGAAATGACAAAAAATTTAATTTCATTAGACAAAGAGAAAATTGCAAAATTGTAATATAGCTTGAAATCATAAGCCAAAAAAGTTGCCTAAATTTCACTTCAGACAACTTTTGGATTATTGAAAGTCGGAAGAGGTAACTGTTAACTCAATCTACAGGTTGAAATCCAGCTAAATCTCGCAAATTGGCTCTTATAAAATAGTGGTGAGATTTGCCATAGACCAAGGCGATTTTTTGATCTGAAGATTCTGAAACATATTCTGCAATATAATCTTCGCGAATGGTATTTAAAGCATAAAATGAATCTACTTCTCCAGCTTCTGTGCATTCGTATTTTTCCCCAAAATCCGTGTTCAAATCACATTCATTTAACTCCATTTCACCATATTTTGCTTCGTATTTTTCTATGATTTCTTGGGCAGTTAAATCTACCAATTTATCAGACTCCAAATCTAAACCAATGTTTTCAACGGACTGCATCACATATTTGGAATTACCAAAATGTTTGGGCAAAGAAAGATTGGTGGAGTCTTTATAATCGGTGGTTAAGTCATGACCTAAAAGTTTTCGCACTTTTCTTTTTTGCCTGTCTTTGGTTAAACTATCTTGTGTAGGCTCAAATTCTACACTTTCAAAGTAAACCACATAACCTTCTTGACGTAAACTTTCGATTTTTTCTGAAACTGATCGATAAAATTTGGGTTTAGCGAGATGAGCCATTTCGAAAATCACAACTTCACGACCTTCGTCATTGACTAGTTTTTCTGTTTTTACAGTCGCTGGCACATTGAGTTTATAAATCAAAGCTTTGCAAGATAACATCAAAAAACAAAGCATTAATACTGGTAAAACTATTTTAAATTTTATCATGGTATTTAAAATAATATTCCCTCTTTTGAATTATCAAAAAGAGGGAAAACCTTAAGCTGCTAAACCAAGAGTTAATATTTTTACTCCTGTATCTACCCAACAGTTTGCCTTACAGCCTCCTCTACCTCTAATCTTATTACCATTAGCATCAGTGTATTTGTCTTTACAACTTTCTATACATCTTGCGTGTGGCGTCATACCATCATTTGGATTAGGATCCCCATATGTTTCGTATTGACTCTCAATATCAGAAATATTCAAACCTGTTTTAACAAAATAATTTTCTCCTATAGAAACTTTTATCAACATCTCTGTAGTTGTGTTATATTCCGTTGTGAATTCAGATTCATAAGTTCGACCATCAACAATGTATTCAAATGTTTCAGTGAATATAACTTTTTCATGCTTACTTTCATCAAAGTCACCATAAAATGAAAGGTCAAGATCAACTTGATTTAATCCTGATTTCATTAAGTTTTCATCAATTTGATTTTTATTCTCTTCTTCACACCCAATAAAAACTGTAGCGCAAAAAAATAACATGAACACTTGTAATATATTTAATTTTAAACTTTTCATAGTTTTGTAATTTATAAATTTTTAAAAATAGTTTTTAATTTTTCTATGGATGAATCATGAAAAGCTAGGTGAAGCCAAACACCCACAACAATAGCCTAAGCCAATTATTGTGTGTGTGTGTGTGTGTGTAATGAATGTGATTATAAACACTATTTATTATAAATAAGTTATGGCGACAAACATAGAGCAACTTTTTCATTACAAATTACGGTTCGACCGTAAAAAAGTTACGGTTTTCCCGTAAATATTTTCATAATTATTGCTTAAAAACGTCTTTTTAGCAATAATAATGAATTTTAAGATGGTTTTTGTTAAAATCAAGATTCTAGTTACTAAAAAAAATCTAACAAAAAAGCTGTCTAAATTTTACTTTAAACAGCTTTTGGTTTTAGTTGAAACAGTAAACTGTTTTTCTTATCGTTTTAAAGTGAAATTAGAGCGAAAACTTCGTTGAGAGCCATCATTTCTGTCTGTATATTCCACCAAAAACCAATAATCGTTAGACGGCATTTTCTTGCCGTGATACGTGCCATCCCAGCCTTTTGCAGCTGGCGAAATGGTTTTTAATAATTTCCCATATCTATCGAAAATATAAACTTCAGCAGTGGGATCATTTCTTAAACTGTGGATATTCCACGTGTCGTTATAACTGTCATTATTGGGCGTAAAAAACTTTGGATAATTGATGACAATAACTTCAATCTTCATAAAAAAACAGCCATCTTTTTCTTTAATAGAAATATGATGTTTGCCTTCAGTTGTGATGTTATAAAAAATATTACTTTCCTGAAACGGAGCATCCCCTAATTTGAAAAGATAAGCTTCTGGGTTATCAATACTGACTTCTATTCTTTGATTATTTTCAAAATCTGAATAAACAGTAGCAGAAACTGCTGGTTTTTGAAGTTCTACGACTTGTGTTGAAATTACATCCGAAACACATCCCGTTTCTTGATTTGTCACTATAAGTTTGAATTCGCCTACTTCCGAAATAAAAATATGACTGCTTGAATTTGTAATAAGTTGTTCGTTATGATACCATTGAAAATCATAATCCTGATGTGACAGACCAGAATTCAGAATAATCGTTTCATCAGCTTCTAAATCCAAACAAATTTCACCACCTTGAAGGCTAGGTTGTGGTTTTGGATGCACTTGAATCAATTTTGAAACTGAAAACTCACAGCCGTTATTATTGTAACTGAAATTTACAATCGCTTGGCCACTATGCAAAGCTTCAAAATTCCCATTTTGTGAAATCTGACCAATGTTTTCATCTTCTAAAGCCCACTCGCCTTCTGTTTGAAATGTATGTGCTAAAGCAATTGTTTCACCTTCGCAAACATAATTTGGTCCTAAAATATTTTCAGGAGACAAATCTCTTAATATGATCGACATTTGTTTGGGTTCAGGTTCACAAGAAACTTCACTATTGATTTCTTGTACTAAAACCGTGTATTCACCTTCAGGAGTATTCTCCCATTCTATAATAATTTGATTGTCAGAAGAAGTTTGTGGAACAATTTCACCTTCAAATTCATCTTCAAAAACAAACCATTGGTATGTAGAATTTGTTGAGCCATTGCCGTTATTTTCATCCATATCAACACCAAAAAAATTGAATTCAGAATCACAGATAATTTGGTCTTGTGCCGAACTGAAATAAAAACAAAAAAGCATAGCTAAACAGGAATAAAAAGTGATTTTACCTTTTATTCCTGATTTACAGTAGCTATGCTTTTGAAGACAAATCAACTCAGTTTTAGCTTAGTTAAACTGAATCGGAGATGTTGTTGGAATTTCTGGTGCTTCTTCAATGGTTGCATCCACAACTTCTGAAGTACAAGTACTGCCTGTATTTCTCACCTGAATTTGATGCGTACCAGCTTCTAGTACAAATTCTAAATCGGTTTGCCAAGTAGTCCCACCATCTGCACTATATTCTAATTCTGCGCCTAAAGGAGCCGTAATGGTAAGTGTTCCTTCATCTTCTCCACAATCTGGATCAACTATGGTGAATTCAGGATTCTCTGGCACAACAGGAGCAGGATCTATAGTAACTGTAACGGTCTCAGAATCACAATCTCCATTGGTTGCTATAACATTATATTGACCTGGTTCTAAATCTGCAAAAGTCAAATCTGAACTGAAAGTAGTTCCGCCATCTATACTATATTCTAAACCTGTTCCTGTTGGAGAAGTAATCTCTAATCCGCCAGTAGTTTCGCCACATTCTGGATGCGTAACCTCAACAACTGGAGTTTCTGGTATAACAAGTGGTTCGTTAATTTCAAATTCTGTTGGTTCAGATAAACAACCTGATCCGTTTTGAGCAATTACATTGTAAACATCTGGGTCTAAATCTTCAAAATTGACTGAATCTTGGAAATTTGAACCGCCGTCTATGCTATATTGTAAATCTGCACCCAAAGGAGAAGTGATTTCCATACTTCCGGTTAATTCACCACAACCTGGTTGCGTAAGTGTGACTACCGGTGCATCTGGTAGCGGATTGACATTAATTGTTGCTGTAACTGGGGCGCCTGGACAACCTTCACTATTGGTTTCAATAACTGTTAAAGTATACGCACCTGCAGGCGTATTTTGCCAGTCTATTTCAATTTCGTTTCCTGAAGCCGTATTTTCATTAATTATACCAGCAAAAGCAGATTCTTCAATTTCCCAAGAAAAAGAAGAATCTGAATTTTCGTTTACTGAGTAGGTTTTAACATCGCCAATACAGATTTCTTGCGTTCCAGATTCTTGCGCGCCAGCAGTTATGCCTGCAAAGCATAAAAACGCAATCATGTAAAATTTTAAGTTTAGTTGTGCCATAGTTTTTAAGTTTAGTATTTGAATTTTTGGATTTAATTATTATATATTATGGGTTCTGTTTCGGGCAAAGCGATGACGTTAATTTCCGCTTGTTCTGATTCTTCATTGCAACCATCCACGGTAACAATGCATCGGTAAATATTTTGATTGAATGCTAATGGAATATTTTCAATAATGAGAGTACTGTCGTTTACGTTGCTGTAGTTTTGATTATTCGTTAAATCTTGCCAGTTGCCATCTATTAAAATTTGCCATTGATAACTGATGTTTTCTTCTGAAAAAGTATCCACAAATAACTCAACTTGATCGCCGTTGCAGATATTTGAGTTGTGTGGTTGAATTTGAATCAATTCTTCGTCACAAATTGGTTTTACTTCACCAAAAAGTTGAAAATTATCTATAATATGGCTTACATTGCCCATGCCGCCAATTTGATACTCTACATTAATTTCCCCAGTTTGATTAAGCAATGTCGGTTCAAAATCACCCTCTTGGAAGCTTAAATTTTGATTGGTGCCTCCGTTTGCATAGTCAACATCGTTTAAAAGAAAAACCCAGCTATGGCTTCCTTGTTTTCTTTCTTTCTTAGACCAAAAACTGTAGCCAGTTAAATCAAGTTGATATCCTTCTTCAATTTGAATGGTGAAAAACATGGACTTGTTACCATTTCCGCTTATACCTATGGCATTAGAGCCTTCTACACCAGTATGCTCTTCAAAATTCCCAGCATTATTAGTCCACACTGAAAATGAAATATGCTCTGAGATCTGTGGATCACCAACGTATTCTGCTACATTCAGGTTGCCAGATTCAAAATCATTGAAATAAATGCTCTCCTGCGCAAATAAACTGCTGCAAAAGCAAAGCAAAATCAGAAATAATGTATTTTGATATTTCATAAAAACCTTAAAGTAGAACTCTATTTTTAAGACTTTAAAAGTATGAAATAGATTTTATTTTTAGCAATAAAAGTAAAATGAAAGCAATTAATATGAATCTATTTGTTTTATTTTTACTGAAAATCAATAAATTGAAGGTAATAGAAAACTATATAAGCTTAGAAGTATTTTCATCTGTGTTTTAAAAAAGATAATCTAAAAGAATTAGATCCAGCTTAAGATCATTTCAGAAATGGAGTTTTTGTATGCATAAATCAAAAAAAAGCTGCCTAAATTTTACTTTAGACAGCTTTTGGGTTTACTTAAAATTATGTTGTTTTAAGATTTTGGATTTAAAATATCCTCGATGCGTTCTACGCTATCTTCCAAGTGATATTTTGTCATTTTATCTCGTGTTCTGTTGATTGCTCGACGCAAATCTCGTTGTAAAGTTTTAAGCTCTGCTCTTACCAACGCACGAATATCGCTGTTTTCAACATCAATATTACTTCTACTAATGTAACTTCTGTAACGTGAAGGAATACTGCTTTGTTCTTCAGTCATCAAATGGTGCATTCTAGAAATATAGGCACGTTGCAAGTTTCTTCTTATTCTAGATATTTCCTGTCCACGATTCAATTCACTGAATAAACCTTTACGCAAATCTTCCATCATTTCGTCAATGGCATAGGCTTCATCATTCAATTCTTCATTTTCCATCATTCTGGCAAATCTGCCAAAATCGAGTAAATTATTCAAGGAACGCTCTTGGTAACTTCTTATTTTTTCTAAATAACCATCGAATTGGATTTTATTAAAAATGTCGTCGTCAATAAGCCATTCTGGTGTGGTGAACAATTCATTTTGAAGAAATTCCATCGCACGCGTTTGCTTATCTTTTGGAGTATGAATATACACAGGACCCTCTTGATTATAAGTTTTATAATATTCGTAAACACCGCCAATATTAGCAGTCACGTGTCCCATATATCGATTGTATTGTGCATAAACTTGACCATACAAATCGTCCAAATCCTCGTAGTTTTTACCATCTTCAGCAGTCCATTCTATTAGGTTTGGTACAATTCGCTTTAAGTTAGCAATTCCATATTCGCTAGCTTCCATAGAATCGTCACCCAAATCTTCAGTTTGAGAACTCGGGTCAATCACCCCACCGATTTGTTGTTCTCCAAATCTATAAATAGGATCGCCTGCCTTCTCTAAAATCCATTGGTCTAGAATGTCTTTTTCTTCTTCAGGAGTTTTATCTAAAATTGGGCGGTATCCCCAAGCAATAGAATATTTGTCATAAGGACCAACATTCGGCATTAAAGAAACATCGCCATCGCCAGGTTGTGCGATATAATTGAAACGTGCGTAATCCATAATCGAAGGCGCTGTTCCAAATTCTTTTGTAAATTCTGGGTCGCGTAAATCTTCAACATCATAAGCCACGCTACTTCCCATATTGTGTGGCAATCCAAGTGTGTGTCCTACTTCGTGGGAAGATACAAAACGAATCAAGCGTCCCATAATTTCATCTTTAAATTCAACACCACGTGCTTCAGGATTGATAGCGGCAGTTTGAACAAAATACCAGTTTCTCAGTAATGTCATCACATTGTGATACCAATTAATATCTGATTCTAAAATTTCACCTGAACGCGGGTCACTTACGTGAGGTCCATTGGCATTTGGAATTGGAGAAGCTAGATATCTAACTACAGAATAGCGCACATCTTCTGGACTCCAATCTGGATCTTCTTCTTTAGTCGGTGGATCTTTGGCGATAATAGCATTTTTGAATCCAGCTGCTTCAAAAGCAACTTGCCAATCTTCTATTCCTTGTTTAATATATTTTCTCCATTTCTCTGGTGTTGCTCGATCTATATAATAAACGATTGGTTCTTTAGGCTCAACCAACTCTCCATTTTTGAATTTTTCAATATCTTCATCTTTCACTTCAAGACGGTAACGATCTATAAATTGAACCGTTTCTGATTTTTGATTATCCAATCCATAATCGGTCTGTTGGCTGGTAAACCATCCTACACGTTGGTCAAAGTAACGCTTTCGCATAGGTTCTTTATCCAACAGAATCATAGAATTACTGAATTTTAAAGAAATGGAACCTGTGCTTGAATTTGAAGGTGGATCTCCTGCGTTAAAGGTTTTGACGTGTCTTATTTCAATATTTTCAGGATAGCTTCTTATGGTATCAATATAAGATCTATCAGAATCCATTCTTGAAATTTTATAAGGCTTTCTTCTACGATCCTGAAGCCCTAAAGCTTTGATATCTTTTTTGAATAAATCTGTAGCGTTGATAACCGTATTATCATTGATAGAGTCTTTTTTGTATGCTTTGACGTCGAAAGAATACAAAATTGGCTCAAAATTTGAATTGACTACAGCTTCATGAACTGGTAAGGAGTCTGCGGCATAAATTTGGTGAGAAACCACACGCAAAAGAACTTTGTCTCCCTTTTTTTGCCAGCGCAAAACCTGTTCGTTTTGCTTTCCGCCACCGAAACCAAGCCCTCTAGCAGTTTGGGCTATTCTTGTAACCATTAACATTTCTCGATTGAACAGAGAATCGGGGATTTCAAAAAAATAATCATCATCTAGCTGATGAACTGTAAATAATCCGCTGTCAGATTTTGCTTTATCAGTAATTACCTTATTGTAAGGTTTAATACCGTTTTTGCTTTTTGGGGAACTCGATGTTGCCTGTCCTTTTTTACTTTTCTGTGATTGAAACACAGAACAAGAACTAAAAGAAAACATCATCCCTGCCACAAATGTGAAGTAAAGGATTTTTCTTAGCATAGAAATTAATTTTAAAAGATTAAAAAAATGAAAATACAAGCTTTTTTGAAAATAGCTAGTAAAATTCAAATTAAGACAGTTTTTTTTATTAAAAGTTTAATCTACCTAAGAAGTCAATGGTTTTTATCTAAAACTTGGGTGTAAAAATATGATTTTCATAATTTTACTTACATTAAACATCGAAATTATATTTTTTATCTAATGCATAGCGTAACAACTCATTGGCGCCCTTCAATTTCAACTTGCCAATCATATTTTTGCGGTGCCTTTCAACTGTGGAAATTGCTGTAGATCGAATATCAGCAATTTCGCGACTGGTTTTGCCTAAGCTTATGAGTTTTAAAATTTCGAATTCGCTGTTTGTCAAAATTTGTTTTCCATGAGATTCAGTTTCTAAATCATCAATACATATTGTTGGATCGAAGAATTGGCCACCACTGGCAACGGTTTCTAATGCATTGAGGACAAGTTTTAAAGATGAATTTTTCAGTAAATAGCCGTCACAACCAGCATCTAGCATTTGTTTAACCGCATCATCTTGATCAAACATTGTAAGTGCGATTACTTTGACTTGGGGATGACTTTTTTTGATTAGTCTGCAAGCTGCAATGCCGTCTATCTTTGGCATTTTTATATCTGTCAAAACTACATTGACTGATTTTTTTTCTAAAATATCTAGTAAATCCTCTCCATTATTGGCGCTACCAACAACTGTAATATTTTCTTCATTATCAAGTAATAAACGTAATCCATCTACAAATGATTGGTGATCTTCAGCTATAACTAATCTGATCATTTTAAATTTTTATTTCAATAATTATTGTAGTGCCTTTTCCTATTTTGCTATCAATTTCAAAAGTGCCCTCAAGGTGCTCTATACGCTTTTCGATGTTGTACAAACCTAGACTATTCTCAGAGTCGACTTCTGCTAGGTCAAATCCTTCACCATTATCTTCAATTATAATATTCAAATTTTCTTTTAATTGTGTTAGCGAAATATCCGCTTTAGTAGCATTTGCATGTTTAATAACATTTGTGATCAACTCCTGAATAATTCTAAACAGACTTATTTCCAAAGTATTTTCAAGTCGGGTATTTAGTCCAAAATCGTTGACTTGAATTTGCAATCCATTTTTAACAGATGCATTTTTAGCTAGTTTTTTTACCGCTGGCAAAAGTCCTTCTTTAGCGATTACACCACTATTTTTGAGATGTGCCATAGACCGTACTTCTTGATATGCATCATTGAGTAAGGTTTTTGTCTTTTCTAAGATTTCCTTAGAATTTGCTGTCGATGAATTAGAAGTTAAATAATCGAAATGCAATTTTGCAGCTGATAAAGTAGCTCCAATATTGTCATGCAAATCTGATGCAATACGCTGGCGCTCTTTTTCCTGACCACTAATCATGGCATCTATGGTGTTGAGTTCTTGTTCGTTTAAAATATTCTCGATACGTTGATTTTCTATTTCTTTTTCTTGTATGGCTATGAATTGTTTTCGTTTTGTATTTTTAAAAACCAAGAAGCCGATTATAATTGAAACTGAGAGCAAAAAAGCAGAACCGTAAATCACATTTGTCTTTTGTTGTTGTTTCTTTTCAACTTCTGTTTGAAGCAGTATATTTTGCTTTTCTTTTCGTTCAGCTTGATATTTAGTTAGACTTACATTTTGCTTATCGATATTGAGACTATCTCTATATGCAATGTGTTTTTTCATATAAAATAAAGCTGAATCTAGCTGTCCCAATTCGGCAAAATCATTAGCTAAAAGTTCGTATAAAAGCTTGTAGTTGCTTTTTTGATAAGCATTCATTTTGGCTACTTCAGCCAGTTTTAGGTATTCAATCGCTTTGTCAATATTGCCTTCATATCTGTGAACTGAAGCCATATTTACGTATGCGTAAAACAAATATTCCTTGTTTTTGTTATCTGAAATATCATCAATAATTTTATTGTAAAAATATTTAGCTGTGTCGGTTTCTTGCAATATTTCAGCATAATACACACCTTGATAAATATCGATTTCATTTTCAATAAGTGGGTTGAATTGCTTGCTATTGTAATTTCTAGCTTTATCTAAATAATATTCAACAGAATCTCGAAATTGGGGCGCAAAATTCAAAACTGCTTTTTCCAAATTCAAATCAACGAGTTGGTCATTCCATTGGTTATTTTCCGCCTGTTTCTCAAATATTTCTAAGAACTCATCAACATCGTAATCAAAATTCTCTTGTGCTACTAAAATGCTATAGATGCTGTAGTTGATTTCATTTTCCTTCTTATAAAACCCGGTTTTTTGAAAATATTTCTTGGCAGTTTCATAATGTTTAAAAGCAAAATCAATTTCATCGTCCAACTTATAAGATTCTGCCAGTAAGAAGTAATAATCGCCTTTATTTTTTTCGCTCAATGATGTACTATCAATACTGAGTAAGTGATAGTAGGTTGAATCCAAGACTTTTTTAGCATTATAAAATTTAGCGAATTTAAGATTTACAATTTGTGAAGTCGAATCGCAAAAGGCGGTGTTTATATGAGTTCTAGCAGCTTTAAATTCATTATTATAAAGCAAAGTGTCTAGTTTGGTTTGTTGGGCAAAACCAAACTGGATACCAAATACAAAAAAGAAACCGATGCTTACTAAGAGTTTCATTAAAATTTAGGAACTAATACGCCATTACCGATTCTTCTTGGCATTAAAAACTCATCCGTATTCTTATCTCTAAGTCTTAAAATATCATCAACCCTATCTTGACTAAAGATACAATCTTCTGGCTTGTCAAGGCATTTTGAAGCTGTTTCAAGTAAATATTCATAAAAATCTTCTATATCTGATTCTTCATAATCTAGAAAATCCTCATCGTGAAGCGAGACCACAAAAACAGTTTTTTCTTCGGCTGGATCAAAATCATTGAATAATGAATTCAAATTTCCACTATAAGTGGTGTCTTCCTTTTTTTCATTGCACAAATCATCGGTATTGTCTTTTCCATGCTGAAACCACTCAAAAACTACAAAAACACTATCATTTTCTATACCATGAACTTTTTTTCTGGTAGGTTTTAGCAATTCATCTTTGCCGTTAATTGTCATTCTTTTATAAGGAATGGCTATGGTTTTTTCATATTCACCGTATTTATTGTAAGCTCCTTCAGTTTCAAAACAATCTAACATTATTTGCATTTGAATTTCACTTTTTTTGGCTTTTTCGATTTTCATTTCTGTTGGCTTTTCAGTTTTATTAGTTTCCTTGTCTTCAACTTTCTTTTTATCCCCTTTACAAGCGATAATCGTCATCAATAATATAAGCATGACAATGTTTGAAATTTTTGTTTTCATTTGTTGAATTTATAAATAAGTTAGCTTCAATATTATTGAAATATAAAACAATAATCTATACCTATAACTGGGTATTTTTCAGCTAACTAATTTATAAAAAAAAGCGATTGATTAACAATTTTTAAGAAAAAAATACCCTGTACTGGGTATTGAAATTAATTTTTAAAATCCCGTATTTCGAATAGTAGAATTTTAATAATGGAAATATGTATAGTTTAAAATTAAAACACATTGATTGTATTATAAAAATAATCTTTGTTGCTTTTCTAATGTTTTATGCTGTCTTCATAAAGGTTTTTGAAATATAAATCATAGTTATGTTTTACTGAATTCGAAAACATAAAACGATTCTTTTCATGTGTTTGTTTAGTCAATTTTGGAAAATCCTTCTGCACTATTTCAGGAGGATTTTTTTTTGAAATTTTAAAATAATTTCAAATGCACATTAAAAAAGTTTAAAAAAAATACCCACGATTGGGTATTTCAATGAGCTAAAATATAAGTGATATTTACATCATTAATAAAGTTCTCATGTTTTAATTGTGTTTCTTAATCCTCTAAAGCCTCATTTCTTTAGGGGATTTTTTAATGTGGTAATTTATTTTTCAGTAGACCATAAACAAAAGTTCCTAAAAGTGCACCAAAAATAACTATTAGAATTGATGCATAACCTGCGCCAGCTAATACATACATCGGTCCTGGACATGCTCCAGCCAACGCCCAGCCCAAACCAAATAAAATACCACCAATTATATATCTCGATACGCTCATCGCTTTGGGTTTCAATGCCATTTCCTGACCACCTAAAGCTTTTACCTTATTTCTCTTAATAATTTGAACACCAACAACTCCGATGACTAAAGCAGAACCAATAATTCCATACATATGAAATGCGCCAAACTCGAACATTTCATAAATTCTGAACCAAGAAGCCGCTTCAGATTTATACATTACAATGCCAAAAAATATTCCTATAATTAAATATATAAGTGTTTTCATTGTTTAAAAAATTAAGGGATAAATAAAATTGATCATTACCAAACCACCGATAAAAAATCCTATTACAGCAATTAAAGATGGCAACTGAAGATTACTCAAACCTGAAATGGCATGGCCAGAAGTACAGCCGCCAGCGTATCTTGCGCCAAAACCGACTAAAAAGCCACCTACAATGAGAATCAAAATAATTTTGGGGTCAGACAGACTTTCATTTGAAAATATTTCAGTTGGTAAATAAGCTTCACCACTACTTTTGATGCCGTAAGTTTCTAATTTTTCAGAGATTTCTGGATTGATTTCAACTGTGTTGTCCGACATAAAATTTGATGCTAAAAATCCTCCAATTGCCGCACCTAGAACAACAATTAAATTCCAGCGTTCTTTTTTCCAGTCGAATTTAAAAAAATCTGAAACTTGACCAGCACCACCAATTGAACAAGCTGTTCTGAGGTTTGAAGACATGCCAAATTGTTTACCAACAAAAAGTAAAACAAACATGACTAAAGCAATTAATGGCCCAGAGACGTACCAAGGCCAGGGATTTTGAATCCATTCCATATATTTTATTTTTATGCAAAATAAGGCAAATCAGAACAAAACTTGTGTAACAATAGTTACGGCTCATCATTCAATATAAATTCAAATAAGATTTTGTAAACTATTTAAATGGCAATAAATGTGTAAAAAATAAAATCATTTGCTTTTAATCTGAATAAAATAATTAGTTTTATCAAAAATCTCAAACATGAAAAAATTATTCATATTTACCATTGCTTTAGGCTTATTTGCTACAAACGAAATGAAAGCTCAAGAATATTTTGAATTCGGTTTCAAAGGTGGCGTCAACCTTTCAAATTTAACTGGCGATAATACTGATGATTTAGACCCTAGAACTACTATGAATATCGGTGTTTTTGGAATTTATAAAGTTACAGACAAAATCGGTGTTCAAGCAGAAATCCTTTATTCTGAACAAGGTACAGAAAGAGAATCAGTATTCTTTGACGGATTTTCTGAAATTGAAGAAGACTATGTTCTAAAAACACAATATATCAACTTGCCTCTTATGGCTAGTTATAATGTTATCGAAAATCTTTGGGTGGAAGCCGGACCACAAATCGGTTATTTGGTAAAAGCTGAAGTAGACCTTGAAACGACCACAGAAGACAATTTGGGCTCAGTAGAAAGCAGCACAGAAACACAAGATGTTACCGATAGTTATGAAAGTATTGATATGGCATTAAATGTCGGTTTACGCTACAAATTAGCACGTAATTTCTTGGTACAAGCCAGATATTCTAAAGGAATAACTGATATCACTGAAGCAATCGAAGGCAATCAAAACAACCAAATTTATAGTTTTTCTGTCGGCTATGTGTTTTAATCAAATTGTTTCTAAATACTCTTCGATTGTTGCGTAAATTTTAGAAAGTTGTTTTTCTGTTATTACGTAAGGTGGTAAAATATAAATCGTATTTCCCAAGGGACGTAAAAACACACCGCGATCCATAAAAAATTTAAAAATCTGATCTCTAGTATTTCCATAGCGTTCAGTTTTCAAATCTAGATCCAAAGCCAAAATCACTCCGATTTGACGGATATTTTGAATCTTTGGATGTTTTTGCATTTTATTCCCAAACATCTGATTCAAACTCATAATGTTTTTAATCGAATTTTGGATTTCTTCACTTGTCAGCAGTTCTATTCCTGCAATTGCCGCTGCACAAGCCAGCGGATTTCCTGTATAAGTATGGCCGTGAAACAAACCTTTGGAAATATCGTCGGAATAAAAAGCTTTATAAACTTTTTGGGTACAACTCGTGATACCCATTCCTAGCATTCCTGCAGTAAGCGCTTTGCTTAAGCAAATGACATCTGGTTTTTGTTTCAAATAATCCGAAGCAAAATGTCTACCAGTTTTTCCAAAACCCGTCATGACTTCGTCTGCAACGCAAATAATGTTGTTTTGCTTGCAAATTTTCAACATTTCATCCAAACCAGTAAGATCATAAGTTTGCATTGCTGCCGCGCCTTGAACCAAAGGTTCGTATATAAATCCTGCAATTTTGTGTTCGCCTATTATTGCTTTCAATTGCTGAATAATATCCGAATTATTTCTGCCATCTGGTTTCGGAATTCTAATCACTTCAATAAAATGACCCTCAAAAGCGCCGTTATACACTGAAAGTGAAGATACCGACATCGCCCCAAAAGTATCGCCATGAAAGCCATCTTCGAGAGCCAACATCACTCTACGATCATGTCCCTGATTGTGGTGGTATTGCAAAGCCATTTTGATACCAATTTCTGTAGCTGTAGAACCATTATCATTGAAAAATAGTTTAGCTTGATTTTTTGGTAAGATTTCCATCAATTTTTCGGACAATTCTACAGCGGGTTCGTGAGTGAAACCGCTAAAAACAACCTGATCTAAAGTTTGCATTTGCGACTGAACCTTATCTATGATTTTTGGATGGCAATGACCGTACATACTCGTGTACCAAGATGCAATAGCATCAATATAAGTGTTTCCGTCTTCGTCTTTCAAAATCGCAGCTTTAGCAGATTTTATCGCTAATAATTCCGGATTCAATTTATGTTGTGTCAACGGATGCCAAATATATTTCTGGTCTCTTTGGGAAATTGATTTTTTAGAAAATGGGAATTTTATTTTTTTACCAAATAATTTCATGTCAAAGCATTTAATGCAAAGTTAGGCAACTCTAACAGCTTAGTTTGAATTTATTGAAATTTATATTCAGGTTAAAAACGCCTCTAAATTCGACTTGAACATTTCAGCATATTTCTGAATTATTGCTGAATTGATCTTTGGTTCTTCATCTATATTTCCGATGAATTTCAAATCGGTTTTTTCTAAAATAATTTTTTCAGTACTTGGTGTAGATTTCCCACTAAATATAATTCCGATATTCTTAAAACCACGATTTTGAAGTGCTTCCACAGATAAAAGTGTATGGTTGATGCTTCCTAAATAATGTCTGGAAACTAAAATAATAGCATCATCATTTTGAATTAAATCGATGATGCAATCTTTAGAATTCAACGGAACTAACAGTCCTCCGGCACCTTCAATCACAAGATTGTTTTCTGTTTTAGGCCGTTTGATTTTTTTTAAATCAATTTGAATTTCATCAATTTCAGCTGAGGCGTGCGGACTCATCGGTGTGTTGAGTGCGTAGGCATTTTCATGAAATTTCGATTTTGAATTGCTTACCAAACGCTGAACTTTATGCGTGTCGGAATAGTCCAAATCTCCAGCCTGAATTGGCTTAAAATAATCGGCTTGAAGTGCTTCAGTAACAATTGCGGAAACCAAAGTTTTACCGACTTCTGTGCCAATTCCTGTAATAAAAAAATGTGTCATTCTAATCTATAATTTAAAGGCAACATTTCTCCAATTTTTGCTTTACTCATTTCTCCAATAAAAGAAATATTGTGAATTTCGGTATAATTGCCTTGATGATCTACAAAAAAAGTATCTGTAGTGAATATTATTTCTGATTGTTTGTTTCGTTTATTTCGATATAAAACTGAAATCTGTTTTCTGAATTTGTTTTTATTATTCGAAGCAAAAATTTGAAATTTATTTAGTTTATAATAGCAATTTAGATAAATTTTCTAAAACTGAATAGATTTCATTTTTAGTATTGAAACTATGGAGACAAAACCGCAGTCTCTCTTCGCCATTGGGCACGGTTGGTGATAAAATAGGTCTAACATCAAACCCCTTCATTTCAAGTTGTTTTGAAATATTTTTCACCTGGTTGTTTCCTCCGATCACACAAGATTGAATGGCGGAATAACTTTCAATAAAACAGTTTTCCAGATTGAATTTTGATGAAATTTCTTTGAAATAAGCAATATTGAATTGAAGTTGTTCAAATTCATCGATACTGTCTTTCAGTAATAAATGGGCCGCCCAATTGTGAGCAATATTTCGGCTGGATGGTGCTGTTGTATAGATGAAGCTTTTGGCAAAATTTATCAAATAATCTTTCAGTTCTGAAGATCCAAAAATTACTGCACCGTGAGCGCCGAAGCTTTTTCCAAAAGTAAGCACGCGAGCAAAAATATTGTAGTTTGAATTTTCAACATTTGTTTGAGAAATTGTCCCAACAGCGTGGGCTTCATCCAAAATAAGATAGGCTCCAAAATCATTACAAATTTCTGTAATTTCCTTCACATCCGTCTGGTCACCGTCCATGGAAAATACTTGCTCTGTAATGACATAAATCGTTTTGAATTCAGATTGAAATTTAGCGAGTTTAGCCTTCAAATTTTCAAAATCCTTATGCGGAAATTTGAAAGATTTTGCTTTAGATAAACCGATTCCATCTCTGATAGAAGCGTGACAAAGTGCGTCATACAAAATCAGGTCTTGGCGTTGACCAATTGCTGAAATTAGTCCTAAATTGGCATCATAACCAGAATTGAGAGTTGTTGCAGATTCAACTTGATAAAAATCAGCAAGATAATTCTCAAAATCTTCAATTAAAGGAAAATTTCCACTTAAAAGTCTGGAACCAGTAGCGCCAAATTTCAAGTCTTTGTAGTCATTTATTTTTGAAGTGGCAAGTTTTTCAATATTTTCATTTGAGGCAAATCCTAGGTAATCATTGGAAGAAAAATCAACTAAATCAGCATTTTTGATCGTCAATTCCCGAAAACTACCATTTGATAATCGCTCATCTAACTTTAATTTTAAAGTCGACGGAAAAATCTTATTCTTCAGTATTTGATTTGTCTTCTTTGGAATCTTTGTCATCGCCTTTCAGTTCGTGTGTAGATTTGTTGTATTTGCCTTTTAAATCGTCAATCACAGATTTGTCCCAAAGCTTATTTCCCAAAAAATAAGAGGTTCTGCCAATTAAGTGTGCTCCAACTGGAGCTGTAATCAAAATAAAAATAATGACGGCAATCACTCGAGTTGTGACAGAAACATCTAGAAAAAAAATAGCGGCAGCAGCCAAAAGCAAACCTACACCTAGCGTAGCGGCTTTGGTATTTACAGAAATTCGCAGATATTGATCTGGCATTCTCAAAATACCTATAGCAGCCAAAAGCACAAAAATGGCACCTAAAGATGAGGTTATATAAATTAGAATATCAATCATTTTTGTTTCGTTTTTCTAAATAATATGCAAAAGCAACAGTTCCTAAGAAAGCAATTAGCGCCAAAACCAATGAAATGTCTAAAAACGTAGGTTTATCGTTAATAATGCTATATACAGCGATAATGCCAATACTTATAGTGATGAGCAAATCGAGCGCTACAACTCTATCGACAATACTTGGGCCTTTGATGAATCTTACAAACACCAAAAGTGATGAAATGGACAAAATCGGTAAAATTATATAATATAAAAAATCGTGTATATTCATCGTAAAATTTCTAGCAATCGTTTCTCAAAACCATTTTTAATATCATTTATAAAGTCTTCTCTATCAAAAACGTACATCGAATGTATGTAAAGCACGCTCCGGTCTGTAGAGACATCTAGGCTCAGAGTTCCAGGCGTTAATGTAATCAAATTTGCCAATAATGTAATTTCCAAATCCGTTTTGGCATCTAAAGGCAAACTTACTATTCCGGGTTTCATATTATGTGGTGGCGTGATAACTTCATAAGCCACTTGTATATTGGCTTTTATCATTTCCCATAAAAAGAAAAGTACAAAACTGATGAGTTTCGGGATAATTTTAAAATATTTTTTTTCAGAATTATTATCGTTATTGCTAAGAATCCATAGAATGATGAAACTCAAAACAAAACCGAATAAGAAATTATTGAACTCATATCCGCCGGTGAGGAACACCCAGATTAAAGTCAATAATATATTTGATAGAAATTTTGTTTTCATTTCATTTTAGTTTTTAAAAACAGCATCTATATAAAGTTGATTATTCATAAGTTCTGAAGCAATACGCTGAGATAATTGCTGAATATGTTCCGCACCAAATCCTATGTATAAAGTTACAAAAGTTAGAAAGGTTATAGGAAATACGAACAAAAATTTATCTTTTAGCTTCATCTGGTCAAAAAATAAAAATTTCTTAGGAAATTCTATTTTCGGTTGGTCTTTCCAAAATACTTCTGACCAAAGTTTAGCAATGACCACCAAAGTAATTAAACTACCGAAAATAAGTGCTCCAAAAAACCAATATTGCTGTGCATCGAAGCTTGCCAGAATTAAAGAGATTTTAGGCCAGTATCCTGATAATGGTGGAATTCCAATAAGTGAAAACAATGGTATTGCCATCAGCAAACTGAGTTTTGGATAGTTGGCGTACAAACCACCGATTTTCTTCATATTGAAGTTAGATTTGATTCTGTAAATCAAACCACTCATCAAAAATAAATTTGTTTTGATGATGATATCGTGAACAAGATAAAAAATAACTCCAGCAATAGCTACTTCTGTAAATAAGCCCAAACCTCCTATCATAAACCCGATATGGCAAATGATGAAATACATAAAAACTTTTTTGATATTGGTTTGGATTAAAGCGCCAATTCCACCACTAAAAATGGTCATTATTGCTAGCGCAATTAACAAGTTATCCAAAAACACATCGTCCAAGAAAATAAGTGTAAATACACGAATCAAAGCGTAAACACCGACCTTAGTTAGCAGTCCTGCAAAAATAGCTGAAACTGCTGATGGCGGTGTATGGTATGACGCTGGTAGCCAAAAATAAAGTGGAAAAATTGCGGATTTTATACCAAAACCCACAAGAAATAATACCGCGCAAATTTCAACCAGAGTTCGGTTCTCGACTTCAGCAATTTTCATAGAAATATCAGCCATATTCAATGTGCCAACCAATCCATAAAGCACGCCTAAAGCTGTGAGGAAAATCATAGAGGCGAAAAAATTCAATGCGAAATATTTGACCGCCCCTTCCAACTGATTTTTTTCTCCGCCGATACTGATGAGTACAAAAGAACTGATAATTATAATTTCAAACCAAACATAAAGATTGAAAATATCTCCTGTCAAAAATGCACCATTTAAACCAAGTAAAAGAAAGTGAAATACACTAAAATAACCAAATCTAAGTCGAGCATTAATAACTGATACTGTTGAAAATATAGACACAGCCAATCCACTTATTGCCGTAAGCAAAACCAGCGTAGCCGCAAGCATATCACCGACAAAAGTTATTCCGAACGGTGCGTCCCAATTGCCTGACTGAACGGTTTGTGTTCCATTATTATAGACGAACATAAACACATAAACAGCAACACCAAGGGCGATAACATTGGCGCAAACACTGAATGTTTTTTGGAAATTCACTTTGTTCCAAAAAAACATTAATACAATGCTAAAAAACAGATGTACCACTAAAGGCAATAATATAATATCGTTTATCATGAATCTTCGTCTGTAGTATTCAACTGGTCTAAATCGTCGGTTTTTAAAACTTTATAAGCACGTTTTACAAGTATAATTGCAAATGATTGCAAACCAAAACTTATTACAATTGCTGTTAAAATAAGCGCTTGTGGAATAGGGTCTGCGTAAATACCTTCTAAAACTTTCTGGCTGTCGTCAATTATTGGTGGCTCACCTTTTGTAATTCTTCCTAAAACAAAAATGAGCAAATTCACGCCATTTCCTAAAAGGACAATTCCTAGAATCAACTTCACTAAACTTCGACGCATGATCATATAAATGCCTGATGCGTAAAGTATTCCTGTCATTATGGCTAGTAATATTTCCATTTATGCTGATTCTGAAATTGTAAATATTATGGTTAATGAAGCGCCAATTACGACCAAATATACACCTATATCAAAAAAGAGTGGTGTTCCAATGGCGCCGATAACCGGAATTGGATGTCCTGCCCAAAGACCTGTCATTATTGGCATATCTGCTATAATCATAGGCGATATACCACTTAAAAAAGCAACAAGTAAACCCAAAGGCATTAAAAATCCAGGATGAATTTTGATCAGTATTTTTGTTTTTTTTAAACCATTTGCAAAGGCATCCAACACAAAAGCAATAGCAGCCACTAATCCACCAACAAAACCACCTCCAGGCAAATAATGTCCTCTCAGTAATATAAACACTGAAAAGATTAATAAAACTGGAAGCAAATAGCTTGATGCAGACCTTAATATAAGTGTTTTCATTTATTTTTTGTCTTTAGATTTCAATCTCAATTTCAACAACCCGAAAACACCAAGTGCCGCAACAATTAACACAGAAATTTCTATCATTGTATCAATTCCCCTAAAATCGACTAGAATAACATTGACAATATTTTTACCGTGTGCCAAAGTGTAAGCATTTTCAGCATAATATTCACTGATTTCCGTATTTTTAGGTTCACTCAAAACCCGTAAAATCAACAAGGTAATCATACTTCCAAAAACCAATGAAAGGATACCATGTTTTATTCTGACCTTGTTGTCTGAAAGATTCAGATATTTCGGTAATTTATATAATACCAATACAAACAAAATTACTGTAAGCGTATCTACAGAGAATTGTGTCATTGCCAAATCTGGTGCACTATAAAATAAAAACAGCAAACTGAAAGACAAACCAACCACACCCATAGATGCTACAGCTGCCAACCTTGATTTTGTAAAAACCGTATATAAAACAGAACACAACAACATGGTTAATATTGAAATTTCATAAATCGTTACCCTTGAAAGCGAACGTAAATCGATATTTAAAGAAAAGTCTTTGAATAATAAAAATCCGACGGCAATTATCAAAAAGGCAACAATTAAAGACAAATAATGCCTCAAATATCCATTTTGAAAAACAGATGTCCATAAACTTGAAAAATCAACGAAGCCATTAGATAGCTTAAAAAGTAAATTTTTGGGTGCTATCCTATCTAATTTTGAAATGGCCTGCTCTAATTTGTGCTTTGGCTTTATTGTGAAATATAGAATGGTTCCAAGCACCAGAGTCGTTGCACTTAGTGCTAAAATAGTATTGAAACCATGCCAAAGTTTCAAATGAAAATCTTCTGTATCAGTGACTAAGGCGTTTACAATTGGCTTAGCAAAAGTAGTTTCAATTAAACCTGGAAAAATTCCAAAAATTAAACCACCAACGGTCATGAGTAAAGGCGGAATCCACATTAATGGACTCGGCATGTGCACTTTTTCAAACTTGTCAGGCAGCTTTCCGAAGAAAGGTTTGACACCCGCCACAAAACCAGCATAAAATAACAATATATTGGTTGCGATGGCAATTACAGTGAGCAGAATTGCATTATTTTCAAAATGCAATGTCGCTTCATAAATCAAATCTTTTCCAACAAAACCTAAACTCGGTGGGACACCACCGCTTATCAAAGCTGCGATAAATCCAGCGATAGCTACCGGCATCAAAACTTTTTTAAGCCCTGATAATTGGGTAATATCTCGCGTTCCCGTTTCATGATCTATAATTCCAGTAATCAAGAAAAGTGATGCTTTATAAAGCGCATGAACAATTATAAAAACTGATGCTGCTATGAGTGCAGCTTGTGTACCAATTCCTATCAAAAACACTAAAATACCAAGTGCAGAAATTGTAGAATACGCTAAAATTCCTTTTAAATCTGTTCTAAAAATAATATGAATTGCAGAGTAAAGCATAGTTATTGCACCAAAGATGATGAGGGTGTGGTGCCAAAAATCACTTCCTCCTAAAACAGGAGACATTCTAAACAATAAATAAACACCAGCTTTGACCATAGTTGCTGAGTGTAAGTATGTAGAAACAGGTGTAGGTGCTTTCATCGCCCCTGGCAACCAAAAATGAAATGGAAACTGCGCAGATTTGGTAAAAGCAGCCGCAAAAATTAAAATAACAATTAATATGTATTCTGGACTTTTCAATATAGAATCCGACATGCCAAGCATTTCAGAAATACGATAAGTTCCAGCGACATCACCTAGTAAAACAGCACCACCTAGAAAGAGTAATCCACCAATTCCAGTAATTCCAAGCGCTGTTAATGCTGATTTTCGAGAGTCTGCTTTATCGTTATTGAAACCAATTAGGTAAAATGACGAAATACTTGTCAGTTCCCAAAAAATAAACATCGACATCAAATTGTCCGAAAGTACCAAACCGAGCATAGCGGACATGAATAAGCTTAAATAACCATAGAAGCGATCGAGGTATTTATGGTTTTTCAAATATGCTGCTGTGTAGAGAAATACCAAACTTCCAACACCTGTAATCATCAATGCAAATAGTAATGATAGGCCGTCGAGTGTAAAACTTAAATTCACACCAAAACTAGGAATCCATTCTACAGATTCAAGAATAACCTTGCCTTGCGCAACTTCATTGATAAAACTGGCAAAATAAACAAATAAGCTTATCGGAATCAAAGCCGATAGAACTGCCAATTTTCCTCTAAAATACCGACCTGCAAAGACCAAAAAAATAGAAAATAAAAATCCTAAAAGTACAGCTTCAAGCATAGTTGAGTTTCATTAAAAGACAAATATAAATTTTTATTAGCAAGGCAAGCAATTAAAAGGGTCGAGTAAAAAACGTTTAAAGTAAGTTTAACAATCCAGGCAAGCTAAAATGAGTTTATGTGTTTTTCTAGTTGAAAAATCTGACAATGAATTCAAAATTAAAAGATATTCAAAGTAGAGTAAAAAGAGAAAATATTTCTTTTAAAAATTATCGTAAAACAATAATTAATTCTACATTTGTTATCGTAAAACGATAATTATGAATTTTATATTAGATGTTTTCTATTTCATTGTTCAAGCGCTAAGATTGGTTTTGTCGGCACTGATCGTTGTTTATGTGTTCTTCTTTTTTCAAAGTCTACCCGAAACCATTAATGGCAGTTATAGTTCAGATCATGAGTTTTGGCTATACACTTTACCTCTTTTTGTATTTTGGGTGTTAGCTTTTATCGCTTTGAATAGGATTGTTCCTGTTATTAAAAATTTTAAAAATGAAAATTATTTTGAATTAGAAAACATTAAAGCCACTAAATTTTTAGGCGTAATTTTACTGATTTACGGCATTTCAAAACCAATTTTGGAGTTCGTTTTCAAAATTTTAGATAAAGGCAGATTTGAGTTAGGACTTGCTTTTGAAATTGAAAGCGGGTTAGACGTCATTGTAAGTCACACGGCTTTAGGTATGATTTTGTTTTTAATTTCTGAAGTTTTAAAACGAGGAAATTCTCTTAACGAAGAACAGAAACTAACTATTTAATTAAAGATTTATGTTTAAAAAAGCTACCTTTAAACTTGTATTTGATATTTTATTTTTCTTAGTAGTTATGAATGCTTTAGCTACTATTTTCATTATACCAATGGAAGGTTTTGACGTCTCATTATCTAATTCACGTTATCAGCCCCAAAACACATTTTCAAATTATCTTTATATAGGTGCAATAAATGAAATTATTTTTTCAGTTACTTTTGTAATTGTTGTACACCATTTACGCAAAGCAGCGAAAATTTTTATAATCAGCAAAGAATTCAGGTCTTTCAATATTGTAAATCACATAAAGCGCAGCGGTCAATTTTTAATAATTTTGGGATTGAGTTTAATAGTAAAAAAAATGTTTTTTATTTACTATTTCGAAACTACACGTCATTTTTTTCAAGCTAATTCAGTGATTTATCTTCTAGTAATTGTCTTGGGACTAAGCTTTATTCGAGTTAGCAAAATGCTTAAAATTTCAATCCAAGCTAAGCAAGATCAGGACTTAACAATTTGACATGGGTATCAAAATTCAACTAGACAAACTCCTTAAAGAGAAAAACATGAAGTCCAACGAATTGGCAGAGATTATTGACATCACACCCGTCAATTTATCAATTCTGAAAACCGGAAAAGCAAAAGCTATACGATTTTCAACATTAGAAGTTATTTGCAAAGCTTTAGACTGTCAACCTGGCGATATTATAATTTATGAACAAGACTAATCTTCTTCAGACATCCCATTCCAACCTCTAGCTTTCATCGGAATTTTAGTATTCATTCTTGAGATCAGATGAATTCCTTCTTTAGCTTCAGTCATGTGTCCGATTACAGTAAGATGTGGATTAGCTTTGATTTTGTCATAATCATTTTGATCGATTGTGAACAGTAATTCGTAATCTTCACCTCCATTTAATACAACTGTGGTGCTATCAAGTTCGAACTCTTCACAGGTTGAAATTACACTTGGATCCATCGGTAATTTATCTTCAAACATATTGGCTCCAACCTTAGAGTTTTTACACAAATGCATTAATTCTGAAGACAATCCATCGCTAATATCAATCATCGCAGTAGGTTTCACGTCGAGCGCTTTAAGTAAGTCAACAATATCTTTTCTAGCTTCAGGTTTCAATTGTCGCTCAACAATGTAAGTATATGGTGTCAAATCTGGTTGTGAATTAGGATTTACTTTGAACACCTCCTTTTCTCGTTCTAAAACCTTTAAGCCTAAAAATGCACCGCCTAAATCACCAGAAACGACTAGTAAATCGTTAGGTTTTGCGCCACTTCTGTAAACAATGTTTTCTCTTTTGGTTTGACCCAAAGCAGTTATACTTATTGTCAAACCTTTCACCGCAGAAGTTGTATCGCCGCCGATAACATCTACACCATAAACTTCAGCAGCTTTAGTTATACCAGCATAAAGTTCTTCTAAAGCTTCAACTGTAAAACGACTTGAACAAGCTATAGAAACAGTAATTTGTTCAGCATCAGCATTCATAGCATAGATGTCTGACAAATTCACCATCACAGCCTTATATCCTAAATGCTTTAATGGCATGTACGACAAGTCGAAATGAATTCCTTCCACTAACATATCTGTCGTGATAATACTTTGTTCGCTGTGATTGAACACAGCAGCATCATCTCCAATACTTTTTATTGTTGATTCATGCTGAATTTTGAAGTGCGACGTCAAATGCTCGATCAATCCAAATTCACCCAGTTCAGATAATTTTGTTTTGCTGTCTTTTGTATTCTGAAACATATATCTATAAGGTTTTATTGCAAAGTTAATCAAAGTAATGACAAAGCAAGTGCTTGATTAAATTCTACTGAAATTTAGTTACCATCGAATACTAAGTGTTGTATAATTCTGAATTTACTATTTTGAAAGCAAATAATCAGAAAATAAGAAACCCCCATTAAATTGAGGGTTTCGTTTAATAAATGTAACTTATGCACTCTATCGTTTCAAAGTAAAATTCGCTTTATATTCTCTAGGGCTTCCATCTTCAGGATTGGTGTATTCCAC
>NZ_RQVT01000027.1 GCF_004010055.1 Psychroflexus aestuariivivens | reverse complement strand
GGATTTGATATCCTCATCTGTATCTAATCTTGGGTATTCATTTTGAATTTCTCCATTTTGGTTATAGGATCGTACAAATATTTTCTTAATTCTTTCAATTTTGAAGTATTGGTCTATTTTTTCTTGATAATCGAAAAATGAATTTTTGAATTCTTCTGTGTCATTTGCTATCCAGTTAGTATCTATTTCTCCAAATAAGTCAATACCTATCAAAGTCATTACATTATTCTGGATTGTGGAATAAGGAATGTTTAATCTAAATCTACCATAGAGGTTTTTGCCTAATTTTCCATCGTTATCTTTCAGTAGTTCCATATTCTCGAATAGTGTACCATAAAAACTGAACTTATCGATTGTTTTATCAATCATTTTTGAATAGTCTGATAACCTATAAAAATTAGTGTTCTTTTTATGATTTACTATATCTAATAAATAGACATTGTTTCTCGTTAAATCTTTTGGGTAAATGTCTTTCGATGAATTTCCTCTTAAAATATAATGTTTAACAATTTTCTTTTTTTGAATTAATTGAAAATCATAAATGACATTGTTAAGTAAATATTTATTCCAAATTTCTCCTTGTTTTAGAGAGTCAAGGTTTTTGAATTCTGGATTTTCTGAAACTAAATTTTCGTAAGGGTCAAAAAATATAACTTTAAGTTCATAATCCTCAAACTCAAGCTTTTCAATTATGTTAGATTTCTGCGCAAATGAAGTATTTAGTCCGAATATTAAGAAGGTAATTAAAAGGACAAATTTTTCTTTCATAGTTCAATTTTGGGTTTTTTGGCAAATTTGCCCTAACGTCCTCGCATATCGACTCGTTGCGCGAAAATTAGCGATTATTTTTCGATTATTGATTTTAACTTCCAGAAAATCCCGATACTTCGATTTCAACCGAAAATCCGCAATGAGCGATATGCAGTGTTGTAAAACGTTTTATTTCGAGTTCTGCTTTTCGTCATCAGTTGCCCATTTCTTTATTTTATCGTTCAATTTTGGATAACCTAAACCGCCTAAAAGCATTCCGATTGGCATTCCGATTATAGTTCTCCAGAATTCTTTTGGGTTTCTACGATAATCTGGCAAATAAGCCCAATATAAAAATCCAGCAAATAGAATAACAAGGATAGAAATAATTACATATTCAGTCATATTCTTTAATCTTTCAGTTTGTAATTACGTTTCCATTCCTTAAATCCGATAACGTCGTCTCGAACTTCGTTAATCCAATTTTTTCCGTGAGTTTTAATCAAATGCTCAAATACTATTTTATTGTAAGCAATTATTATTTCATTGTCAGGTCCACTGCAACCGAATTCGTAAAAATAAATTCCGTATTTTTTTTCAAATTGAGGGTCAGTTGCAATTATCGTAGGCGCGATTCCACCCATTAACAAAAGAAATGGATTTCCATTTTTAATATCTAATTCTGCTATTTTTTTAGCCTTATTTTCATCAGTAACAAAAGTTAGTTTTGAAACTCCAGAATTATTTAATTGTTCATCGCTCAACTCCCCAATTCTTGAAAATATAACAGTTTCTTCTACCGTTTGAGCATTCAAAGTCAAAGTTAGAATTCCAATAATCAGATATTTATATTGTTTGTTCACGGTTGTTTTTCAAATTACTGGCAACTACTTAATATCTCCAAATATATATTATTTATATTTCTTAGTCGTATTAAAAGTTTGTAAGCGGATAAATAGGTGATAGGTATAATACCCTTGTTTCTTTAGACCTCATTATCTTAAAGATACATAAACAAATTTCGAAGTACTTAATCTAGCGTCAGTTTTAACTTACATCACAAAAAAAATGGCTTAATTTTAGTGCAATTGGTAGAGCTAAAATCATTTAATTCTAATTTAGAGATTTGTTCGGATGTTGCGTTTTCAACATGAATAAGTTTTGTTAACTTTTTTTCATTTTTATCGTAAACTTTCGATACACCATAAGGGAACATCTGACTTGCAAAGAGGGCAGGTTGAATTTTCCAATCCAAAGTGGTATCGATAACTACAATAAAATTACCATCCTCGTGAACGTATGCACTTTCTGTAGGTTTGAGCTTGAGCATATCGGTTTTTTGCATTTTTTTGAAGTTGACAGGTTCAAATTCGTAACATTCATCAGATGTTACATCCATCTTGATATTTCCTTGTCGATATGAGAACACGAAATCTTGGTTATCAAAATTCGCCGATACACCTGGATCGAGATTGGGAAAATTAAAACCATCTAAGAGAAGAACATTTGAGTTTGCTATAAAATCTCTTTGAAAATTATCAAATGCAGATTTAGCGATTTTTTCTTCTAAAGAAATATCTGTTCCCAAATCATTTGTAATAAATGTCTTGTATGAAAAGAATGAAGGCACAAACTTTTTTGAATCATGTTTGGAATTTTGTAAAGGAGAATCTTGGGGAAATAAAGAAAGTTGATTTAGTAATAAAAACACGATTACTAAACCACTATTAAAATTTAATTTTTTAGTTTTCATAATATTCATTTTAAAATTATTTAACTTTATAAATGTGACGCTGGAATCAAGTCATAAATGTAATTTTTTCATTTGCATGATTTTTCATTTTTCAGTTGATAGGTAGAATAAAATGATTTTACCTAGATGTTTTTTGAAAGCTAATTATTCTTAACGTTCTCGCATATCGACTTGTTGCGGGAAAATTAACAATTATTTTTCAATTTATGTTTAACTTCCAGAAAATCCCGAAACTTCGATTTCATCAGCGACTCCGCAATGAGCGATATGCAGTGTTACCTGTAGGCTTTCAGTTACTTTTGATTTGTAGCGAAAATAATTTATTTTCAATATTTTTTTCGCTAATCGTGTAATTATCTGGCTTTAGCATTTTTAAATACAATGGAAAATATTTTAAAATTTCAAATTCTAACTCTAATTCAGATTCAGAATTAAAAATCAAATAATTTCCTACAACACAGCTATTTGATTGTAAAACAATGGGATAATCATTTTTATTATACACGAGTTGAAAATTATTAGGAATTTCATCAATGTTTATAATCTTGGAGTAAAACCAAATTTTAATATCATAGGTTCTATTATCAAAACTTTTGAGTGTTATTTTTTCAACTTTTTTTAATTTAAAATCTGAGTTTTTTTTGACTTCAAATTTTTTCTTTTATTATTAAATTTAGTTGGTTGAATATTTAAGTCATTTTCAGAAGATATTTCTTTGATAGAAGAGGATCTATTAGCCGTTTTTATTTCAAAATTTATTGAGTTATTTCTAGTCTTGTTGATATCTAGGAATTGAATATATGACTTTTTTTCCTTATCTAAATAAATATTAACTGTTTGAAATGCCCAAATATTCCCTAACCCAGTAAAAATTAAAATTATAAATATCCTTATTTTCATTTAGAGAGAATTTTTTAGATTACAGCGTTCTCGCATATCGACTCGTTGCGGGAAAATTAGCAATTATTTTTTAATTTATGATTTTAACTTCCAGAAAATCCAAAAACCCTGATTTCAGCCAAAACGCCGCAATGAGCGATATGCAGTGTTGTGCTTTTGTACTTTTATTCAATGTCCTTTTTTAATTCATCAGGATTTTGCCTTGTGTCAAATATTGTAACAATTTCTATTTCATTTACTTGACTTAATATTCTATAGTAAAAAGTAGTTTGTTTTGTCACTACACATTTATAAAGTCCATTAAATTCAGTTGATTGTGGACAACTATTGGGCTGGAAAGATATTTGTTTTATTTTATCAGTCAGCTTTGAGATAAATTTATCACGAGTTTTTAGATTCCAATTTTCTAACAAGTATTCGGATAACTTAATAAGTTTTGATTCGGCAAGTTCAGATAAAAATACTTCCATTAAGAAATTTTCTTTAAAAAGGACTCATACGATACTCTTTTTCCACTATCCAATTCGCTAATTCCTTGTTTAATTTCTTTTTGTTCAGATAGACTTAATTCGTTCCAAAAGTCAGTTTTTTCTTTTTTAACAAAATCCGCAACTCTTTGGATAAATTCAGAGTTTTCATCATCCATAATAGTTTTTAAGAGTTCAAGTTTTGTTGTTCGAATATCCATTATCAAATTTCTTTAAATTCAAATTTACGAAAAATTTTTTTCAGTTCAGTATTTTTCAAGTATGAAGCACAACGTTCTGGCTATGGGCAGTAGTGCCAAAAAAGCCATTCAGTTTTGTTTTCAGTCGTAAAGTTAGAAAATAAATCCTGGACTTTTGTTTTTAATCCCAAACCCGAGCTATTGCCTATAGCTATTGTTGGGCTTTCGTGCTTTTTCATACCTTTATTCAACTCATATAAATAGTAAAATAATAGATTTAATTCATTGAATTTTACTCAATTTCTATTTATTAAAAATTACAGCTAGATGAATTAAATAGTGTCATTCACCTTTACATAAATTTCAAAGTATTGTTTGATAGTATCACCATCCTTTCCATCAAACTGTAAGGTTAGCGGATTGTAGTCTCCATAATATTCAACTGATAAGCCACGTATTTTCTTGTAACCAGGTTTAGCAAATTTTTTAAAAAACAATACTTGTCTTCTTCTTTTAATAGTATCTGATTTACCGAAATTTTTGTTTAATGTATCCAATTCTAAATTTTGAAATATTCTAAAAGGAATGGAATCAATATTTGATAAATCATTTAACAAGTGAATTGAATCACCTTTACTCATATCCAAAGCAACTTGAACGCTTGAATTCTTATCATAGAATGTTGGATTACCAAGTAATAAATGAAATTTTGAATATTCTCCTACAACAACTGAATCGTTTAAACGTGTTATCATTGTATATGGGTAATCAGATTCAAATTGTTTTTCGTGTTTTTTGCTTTTAGCACAAGAAATTAATAAGATACAAATTAAGAGATAGTATGAATATTTAATTTCAGTATTCAAAGTGGTTTGATTTAGCGTTGATAATTATTTAGCTTAGTAAGATTCAGTATCATTTTTCCAGCATAAAGCCCAACGTTCTCGCATATCGACTCGTTGCGGGAAAATTAGTAATTATTTTTTAATTTATGTTTTAACTTCCAGAAAACCCCAAACTCCGATTTAATCAGCGACTCCGCAATGAGCGATATGCAGTGTTGCCAATAGTGTTTTCTCGTTATGATTTTAATTCCTTTAAATAATCTGCAATATATTTTTCCTTGAGTTTCATTTTGTATTGAACAATATATCTTGGATGGTCAAAGACAATTACTTTATCAAATAGTTTTGCTTCATCATTAATTTTTTCAAAAAATTTTGCATTCTTTTTTCCAAGAATGTAGCATACAGAAGTGTCAATGCCAAATTCAATCTGTTTTCGTAGGCTTGAGATTATAAACTCTTTTGCTGATTTGAATAATTCATTATAATCATAATAATTACAATTAACCCAATTTCCTTTGTGATTTTGCTCTACAAAACCCAATGGACAAATCGAATTAATATAAAATTTATCGTAAAATTTATTACTTCCGCCAAATTCTTTGATTACGTCATATACAAATACAGACGACGGCTCGTGGGTTTGAATTGATGAAGATTCAATTCCACATACTTCTGACAACCTCTTTGTGTCAGTGAAAGGAATTCCAGTAGCACCAGCTCCAAGTCTTCCTGGATTAATTCCCAGTATAATTTTTCGCAACTTATTATCGCTAAAGAACTTTTTATAGAAATTTCCCAAAATCGATAGAATTTCCTCATTTTTCTGAAAGGGATTCATCACTCGGATATTTTCTTTTAATTCGCCTTTATATTCAAGGTTTTTGTGAAATTCAATTACTTTATCTGCAAAATCTGTCATTTTTATATTTATGAATTCTTGTTGGTTTTTTCAACATTATTGGCAACTACTTAATATCACCAAATATATATCATTTATATTTCTTATTCGTATTTAAACGTTTGTAAACGGATGAATAGGTGAGTGGTTCGCTTTATATAATTATTGAAGTTTGTTTTTTGCCTGACATACTTTTGTTTCTAATAAAAAACAGCGAAAACCAACAACGAAAGCAACAACCGTTGTTGATATTATATCATGCAAACAACAACTTTAAACAACAAGAAAAACAGTATTCCAA
>NZ_RQVT01000058.1 GCF_004010055.1 Psychroflexus aestuariivivens | reverse complement strand
TTCGCCTTCAGCGGCATCACTTTGACTCAGATGATAAGTCACTAGGTAATCATCACTATTGTCGGTCTCCCCAAAGATAAAGGCTTCTTGGCTAGTCAAATCAAGTCCAATACCTATGCCGTCTGTGGTATCAGCGCAGACTTCAAAATCGGTGAGGGCAAAAGGAATAAAATCTACTGGCAAAACTTCGATTTCAAAATTGGTGGTGCTTTGGCAGCCGGTTTCAGTATCGGTCACTAAAACATAAATCGTTTGAATCGGACTTTGGGTGTTGATGAAATTATCGGGATCGCTGATCGGGTTTTGGTCATTTTCGGCATCGTTTTGACTTTCGTGGTAGCTGAAGCTATAATTTTCAGGTGCATTTATAAGTCCACTTTCGACCACGGGCAAAAAGAAACTGGCTTGGCCATCATCATCCAAATCGCAAATGCGAATGGGATCGGGCGGATTTAAATCTGGTAATGGTAAAACAAGCAAATCGAAACTAGTCAGTGCATGACAGCCAGTCTCGATCTCAGTTACACGTACAAAAATCGTTTGTCCAGGAGAAGTGAAATTATCAGGATTTGTAATTGGATTTTGGTCGTTGTCAGCCTCTGATTCTGAGCTATAAAATTCAATCTCGTGCTCCGTGGCTGTCAATCCGTTTAGAATATTAAGATTGTTTTGTGTTAAATCAAAATCAGCTTGACCGTTGCCTTCATCACAGAGTTCGAGACTTGGTAAATCTTCAGGAGTAGCAATTTCAGGCAAGAGGTCAACTTGCAGTTCTAAACTAGTAAAGGATACACAATCATTATTGATGTCGGTAACGCGGACAAACAGCGTTTGTGAAAATGCGTTGTCATTAGTATAAGGACTGGATAAACCAGTTTCAATATTTAAATCTTCAACTTCGGCTTGGGTGGTGAAGAATTCGACGGCGTAATCCGAGTTATTATTGGTGATCTCATCTATTTTGCTGCTTAAATTAAAACTTGCAAATCCGTTTTGGCTGTCTGAAAAATCGCATTCTGCAAACATGGTAGGATCATTGATTTGTGGCGGCACAAGGCTTTCGATTTCAAAGTTACTGACGGCAAAACAATTGCCGTCAAAAATCCGAACCCAAATGGTTTCGTTTTGATCGGTTATGGAATATGAATCTAAATTATCGATGGCATTGACTTCAGTTTCTGCATCAATTTGAGAATTATAAAAACTAATTGTAAACTCATCTGTATTAATTTGACTAGCTGCTGCAGTTAAATCAAATTCAATTTCATCTACGAATCCACATTCCTCTAGGTTCTCCAAAATAGGAGGTTCTGGAGATTCATATATTTGTAAATCGTAAATGTATTCATTGTTTTCGAAGTTACTCTCCGTCACGATGCTATTGCCAGTTCCATCATCATTTACACGAACAATGATTTGAGTAGAAAGTGGTACATTATCTGGAATAACTACAGAAAAAACTAAATCTTCTGAACCATTAATAAGAATTTCATTTTCAGTAAATTCTGTTCCTAAATAAAGTTCATTCCCATTTTCATCAATAACAAAAAGGGAAACGGGAATATTCTCTGGCAAAGCTTGAGTAGAATTGAAATTATCTACAGAAGCAACAAAATCAATTATTTTATTATCACAAACACCTTCATTAAACGTATCTGTAATTTCTACAGTTGCATCTGGCAATTCAGAACTTATTGTCGTAGCTACATGGTGTAAAAAAACACCATCTTGATCAGAATTTAAGTTAATAGTAGCCTGGGTGTCTCCTACTTCAATAACATCTTCTATATCCAGAACATCTAAATCCATATTCCAAAGATTATTATTGCCTGTGTAAGAGTTTGTACCGTTGAACATATTATTTGCTGGGTTCAAAGGTAGGTCACTTAAGGTCACACCATTAAATTGTAGAGTTTCGTTTAAAGCAAGAGCATCATCACCCTCCCAAGCTAAAAAACCAATTTTAGCCCCATCTGTTTCGACGACATTAAGGTTGTCTAGAAGAATAGTGGTGCTATTATTAGATAAGCCTACAAATTCAAAACCATCATATATATTTACTTGATTAGCTCCTAAACTGGCTTCTTCATAAACAATTATTATTGCCCATCCTCCGTAATTTTGAGCTGTAGGACAATACGCTGAAATGATATTATTTAAATTAATACCAGAAACTGTATAATTACCATTTCCTGTATTTTGGACAATTTGAGTTACGTCTGACATCGCACCAAAAAAATCTAAATCAACTTGGCTGGTAGGAGAATCATAAATGTAAGAATAGGTTTTGTCTGCTGAAACTAGTTCATTATTTAAATTGATAGTGAAATTTCCAGAACCATCTCCAGAGCCAGACCAAAAAAGGTACGCAGCTTCAACTATCTGATCTGGATTTAAATTTAAACTTGTACTGGACTGAGTTGATATTACACATGCTACATTTAATCCGTTTTCTTGAACATTCAATGTGTTACCAATAGCTGTAAAATCGTAACTTCCATTAAATTGAGAATACAGTTCAAATTCTTGTGAATTTCCTTTTGAAAAAAAGAGGATGAAGCTCAAAACTAGTAACCTGAGTCGATGTTTTTTCATGTTCTGTATTTCTTAGCACATTCTTTAATATAAATAACAATCATTGAGTACATAAGTAAATGAAAAATATCAGATTAAAAATGCTTAAAATTTAAATCTGATATTTTTCATTTCAGTATATAATAGATTTTTGATATCTTGAATGAATCTCATTATTCAAATAATTGATTCTCAAAAAAAACTAAAGCTTTTTTTGACTATCATAAACTACTTTTTTAAAAACATTTCTTGCTTTCTAAATTGAAAGAAATCATATTTCTAATTTGAATGCTTTCGACATAAATCCATCCAAATATCAATTGAGAAAAGTTATAATTTTTAAAAATATTATTGCAATTTAAAATAAAAAAAGGGTTGAATCCTTGGAAATGGAATAAAATTTTAAGTTCAGATTAACTTAAATCACGAAAAAATTGAGGATCAGCAATAAACAGGAGAATCATTATTTAAAAATTAATATTTTAAGCAATTGACTTCTGTACAATAAGAACTTATTATACAGCTATAGATGAATACTTTAGCATATTTACAAGACTTTTAACGCTTACATCAAAACCTGTATATTAATTTTAAACGAAAAATTAATTATGAGTGATAAACAAGTATTACTAACCCCTTATTCATTAGGCGATTTAGAATTGAAAAACAGAGTCATCATGGCACCAATGACTAGAAGTCGTGCTGATAATAAATATAACGCACCGACAGATTTGCATACTAAATATTACCGTCAACGTGCTGGTGCTGGTCTAATTATATCTGAAGGATCTCAAGTTTCTGAGCGCGCTGTAGGATATGTGAATACCGCAGGAATTCACAATAAAGAACAAATCGAGGGTTGGCAAAAAGTTACTGAAGCCGTCCATGACGAAGGCGGAAAAATATTCATACAGTTATGGCATGTTGGTAGAATTTCGCATCCAGACTTCCATGACGGCAAAAAGCCCTTGGCTCCTAGCGCAATAAATCCAAACGCTCAATCTTATACTTACGATGGTTTCAAAGATACAGTCACACCCAAAGCAATGTCCACGGAAGAAGTTAAAGAAACGGTACAAGATTTCAAGCGTGCCGCTAAAAATGCTGTAGATGCTGGTTTTGATGGTATCGAAATTCATTCTTCAAATGGATATTTATTTCATCAATTTTTCAACAAATCTTCTAACCACAGAACCGACGAATATGGTGGTTCTAAAGAAAATCGAGCTAGATTTTTGTTTGAAGTCTTAGAAGCTGTTAAAGTCTTTTTTCCTGAAAATAGAATCGGCGTTCGTTTGAATCCATCTCTACATGGCATCTTTGGAATGGAAGCTGATGAAGAGACCATTCCAACTTTTGAATATATTGTCAATAGACTGAGCGATGAATATGATTTGTCGTATTTACACCTTTCTGAACCATTCAACGATGTGAGCGACAAAGACTTTTTGGTGAGTAATATTGCTGAACATTTCAGACCTTTATATAAAGGGAATTTAATGATTAATGCTGGTTTCGATCAAGACAGTGGAAATAAAGTCATCGAAGATAAAAAAGCAGACTTAGTCGCTTTTGCGAAATTATTCATCTCTAATCCAGACTTGCCGACTCGTTTTGAAAAAAATGCACCGCTCCAAGATTGGGATCAAGACACTTTTTATACTACTGGTAAAAAAGGCTACACAGATTATCCAAGTTTGGAAGATGAATCATAATTTGTTTAATTTTTAACATAAATAAATTAAACAATAATTAAATTTAGGTCGATTTAAAAGTCGACCTTTTTTTATGAAACATATTACAAAAAAAGAAATATTAGACATGCCAAGATTGGAACGTATGCATCTAATCAATAGTTGTGGTGGTGTAAAATCTGCAAATTTAATAGGAACTATTTCAAATCAAGACATTTCTAACTTAGCCGTTTTCAACTCTGTAATACATCTGGGCAGCAATCCGCCGATGTTGTGTTTTATGTTGAGACCAATAACCGTAGCCAGACATACCTACGACAATATGAAATCGACTGGCGAATTTACTGTAAATCACATTCATCAAGATTTTATTCAACAAGCTCATCAAACTTCAGCAAAATATAATGAAAATGAATCGGAATTTGAAGCTGTGAATTTAGACACTTATTTTCTCCCAGAATTTAAAGCACCTTTTGTAAAATTTTCAGCCATACAAATAGGCTGTCGTTTTGTAAATGAATATCATATTAAAGAACAAAACTGCCACCTCATTATCGGAGAAATAGAACATTTGCGTTTTGAAGACAACCTTCAACACAAAGATGGATGGCTTGATCTTTCAAAAGCGAAAACAGCCGGAATTATTGGTTTAGATGGATATGTCGCAACAGAACTTTTAGACAGATTTGCTTACGCCAGACCAAACGAAAACAGCTAATCTTTATTGAAATAATGGCACATACAAAACCACATTTGCCACAAAAAATTTGTGCAACTTGTAGAAAATCATTCACCTGGCGAAAAAAATGGAAATTGAATTGGGAACACGTTAAATATTGTAGTGAAAAATGCAAACGAAACAAAATATAAACGTCGTTTGGTTTAGAAACGACCTTAGAACAGAGGACCAACAGTCTTTAGCCAAAGCTTGCGATCAAGAAACACAAGTTATTGGATTATACTGTTTTGATCCTAGACATTATGTAGAAACCAAATATGGTTTCAAAAAAACTGAGAAATACAGGGCAAAATTTTGCATTGAAAGTGTGCAATCACTTCAGAAAAACCTGAAAGCACTGAATATTGGCTTGAATATAAGCTGCGACACACCAGAAGCTACTTTTGAAAAATTATCTAATGATTATAAAATTCAAAACCTCTTTTTTCAAAAAGAATGGACGCAAGAGGAATTTGAAATCGAAAAATCTCTTAGAAAAAAATTACCAGACACAAATTTCATCGCCAGCTACGACCAATTCATGTATCATCCTAATGATGTACCGTTTGAAAATTGGAATGAAATCCCAGAAGTGTACACCAGTTTTAGAAAACATTGCGAAAAAAAGGCAATAGCCCGCAAACCAACGCCAAAACCCGATGCTAAGCCGAAAGAACATTATAAAGATTTTGGAAATCATTTGCCTTCGTTATCAGATTTAGGTTTAACAGAATTCGAGCTTGATTTCAGAAGCGCTTTTCCGTTTGAAGGTGGTGAAGACGAGGCATGGAAAAGACTAAACCATTACTTTTGGAACACCAAGAAACTACAATACTACAAGAAAACAAGAAACGGACTTTTGGGCACAGATTACAGTTCCAAATTTTCGGCATGGCTTGCTAATGGAAGCATTTCAGCAGTTTCAACTTATCATCAGGTCAAAAAATTTGAATCTGAAGTCAAAAAAAATCAGGATACATACTGGTTAATTTTCGAATTAATTTGGCGAGATTATTTCAAATATATTTCTTTAAAACACGGCAACAAAATTTTTCAATTGGGTGGCATTTTAGACAAAAACTATGAGTGGCAAAATGATGAAAAAGCCTTCAAAAAATGGATAAATGGCACAACAGAAGAAGATTTTGTCAATGCTAATATGTTAGAAATCAAGAATACAGGATTTATGAGCAATCGTGGTCGGCAAAATGTCAATAGTTTTTGGGCCAAAGAATGGCAACAAGATTGGCGCATAGGTGCTGCCTATTTTGAATCTATGCTCATCGACTATGATGTACATAGCAATTGGGGAAACTGGATGTACAACAGTGGCGTTGGCAACGATCCACGTGATAGGAAATTCAATATTAAAACTCAGGCTAAACGTTACGATCCCAACGGAAATTACCAGCGCACATGGTTACAAAAAACTTTGTTTGAGTAGCCGGGAACCTGCTCTTTGCTCTACTTGGTTCTTCAAAACAAGTCTTTTGACTCGCCAAAATAGCTTCTTGCAGTCGCTTTTTGGCAATACAATGACTAAGCCTTGCAAAACCAAGGATGCCGCTTCGATCAGGGCTAGGATTTTAGAAAATTAGAAATTAAACGCCATAAATAAAAAGTCTATAAGTTATTTAAAGATTTAAGTTATGAAAAAAACATTAAGATTGATTCTCGGCGACCAACTGAATTACAATCATTCTTGGCTAGATGATAAGAATGAGAACCTTATATATTTCATGGCCGAAACCAAAGAAGAAACCACCTATGTAAAACATCACATTCAAAAAGTTGTCGGTTTTTTCATATCCATGCGCCAATTTGCAGAACATTTGAAATCCGAAGGTCATCGCATAGTTTACTACGAAATTGATTCAGAAGACAATCAACAAGATTTGATTGAAAACCTAAATCACCTGATCGAAAAATATGGAATTGAAAAATTCGAATACCAAATGCCAGATGAATTTCGACTGGATCAAAAGCTAAAAGCCTATTGCAATAAACTAGAAATCGATTATGAAGTCTGTGATTCAGAGCATTTTTACACCAAAAGATCTGATGTCGCTGATTTTTACGAAGGCAAAAAAGGCATGACAATGGAATACTTTTATCGTGATATGCGAAAAAAACATGACATCCTAATAAATGCTGGTCAGAAACCAGAAGGCGGACAATGGAATTTCGATAAAAGTAATCGTAAAAAATGGAGCGGAAATCCATCAATTCCAAAATTCAAAAGTTTTGACAAAAATGTTGAATCTGTTGTAAATCAAATACAGTCGCAGAATATCAAAACGATGGGACGTATTGATGAGAAAAACTTTGTTTGGCCCTGCTCTAGAGCAGAAGCTCTGGAAGTATTAGACTATTTTTGTGAAACACTTTTAGTTCATTTTGGCGATTACGAAGATGCAATGCATACCGATGAAAAGTTTTTGTTTCATTCACGATTATCATTTGTTTTGAATACCAAAATGTTATCTCCAAAAGAAGTCATCGACGCTGCGGTAGAAACTTATTATTCTAATAAAAAAGAAATAGATATTTCACAAATAGAAGGTTTTGTGCGTCAAATCCTAGGATGGCGAGAATATATGCGCGGTTTATACTGGCACCAAATGCCTGGTTACAAATCGAAAAACAAACTCGAAAACCATAATAAATTGCCAGATTTCTATTGGACTGGTAAAACAGATATGAATTGTCTAAAACATTCTGTAAACCAAAGTTTGGATGAAGCTTATGCACACCATATCCAAAGATTGATGGTTCTGGGCAATTTCGCTTTACTGAATATGACAGATCCTGACGAAGTAGATAATTGGTATTTAGGCGTTTACATCGACGCTATAGAATGGGTAGAAATTACTAATACTCGCGGTATGAGTCAATTTGCGGACGGTGGCATTATTGCGACCAAACCTTACGTTTCCAGTGGAAGTTACATCAATAAAATGAGTAATTATTGCAAATCCTGTAAATACGCCGTAAATAAAAAAGAAGGTGATGATGCCTGTCCATTTAATAATTTATATTGGAATTTTTTATACGAAAAACAAGAACATTTTGAGAACAACCAGCGTATGAATATGATGATGAGCATGCTCAAAAAAATGAAAAAAGCAACATTGAACAATCATTTGGAGCGTGCAAAAGAAATAATAAAAAATCCTGATAAGTTTTAATATATTTAAGAAAAACTTTACTTTTGAAGCGTAATCAAAAATCAAAACAAATGAAAAAGTCAATTTTATCAATCACAATGGCTGCGCTTCTAGCATTAGGAGTTGTAAGCTGTAGAGAAGAAAAAAGCGAAACTGAAAAAGCTGCTGACGAAGTAGAAGAAACTATGGAAGAAGGTGCTGAAGAAGTAGAAGATGCTGCTGAAGACACTGGTGAAGCTATGGAAGACGCTGCTGAAGAAACTGGCGAAGCAATGGAAGAAGGTGCTGAAGAAGTAGAAGAAGAAATGGAAGGCGAGAAATAAATTTTCGTCAACTCTTAAAAAAGAAAAAAGTTTACACCGTTATGATGTAAACTTTTTTTATGTGCTATTGTTAGACTAAAAATTAGAAGATATCATTAGCCAAAAACTATCCATTAGAAGGATATGATTTTCAATATTTGATGAGAAACTCATTCTAAAATTATCAGATTAAATCATTTTACAGGTTTCAATAATTATAAAATGAAAACTAAAACTTGATCCAAGAAATCACTTTGGTTAAGAAAACTACTGCTGAAATTTATTTTGAGACTAAATGAATGTCTTCATTTCCTCTTGCATTTTTTTTGCTTGATCAGCTGCAGATTGAGCAAAGTCTTTTTTGTCTGAAGCATAAATTATAGCACGAGAAGCGTTGATTAACAAACCGTAATCTTCGTTGAGTCCGTATTGGCAAACATCTTTCAAACTTCCGCCTTGTGCACCTACGCCAGGAACGAGCAAAAAACTTTTAGGGACAAGTGCTCTTATATCTTTTAGAAATTGGGTTTGTGTTGCACCAACAACATACATCAATCTATGTGAATTTTGCCAAGTTTGAGAAGTTTTTAAAACTTGCTCAAATAACTTGTATTCACCTTGAGTTTTCAGTTGAAAATCATTAGCGCCTTCATTTGAAGTTAGGGCTAATAATATGGCGTGTTTATTTTCAAATTGTAAAAATGGTTCAACTGAATCTTTACCCATATAAGGAGCAATCGTAATCGAATCGAAATCTAAGTCTTCCAAAAATGCTTTAGCATACATTCTAGATGTATTGCCAATATCGCCACGTTTAGCATCTGCAATAGTATAATGGTCGGGATAATTGGTGTTTAGGTAAGAAATTGTTTTTTCTAAAGCTTGCCAACCTTTTAGACCATAAGCTTCATAGAAAGCAATATTGGGTTTGTAAGCCACACAGTATTCTGCTGTTGAATCGATAATGGCTTTATTGAATTCAAAAATAGGATCTTCAGTAGTTAATAAATATTTAGGTATTTTGTCCAAATCTACATCCAAACCAATGCAAAGCAAGGATTGTTTAGCTTTAATTTGAGCTATTAAATTTTCGATTTGCATAAATTCAATTATAAGTCGTCAGATATGTTCTTGAGTTTTTCGGTATTATCAACCAATTTCAATTCGTCAATAATTTTTTGAATGTCTCCATTGATAATATTATCCAAATCATACAAGGTCAAATTGATTCTATGATCTGTTACTCGACTTTGAGCATAATTGTAGGTTCTAATTTTGGCGCTTCTATCTCCACTTGTGACCATACTTCCACGCTTTTCTGCATCTTCTGCTTGCTTTTTAGCCAACTCCATTTCATAAAGACGTGATCTTAAAACTCGAAAAGCTTTTTCCTTATTTTTATGCTGAGATTTCTGATCCTGACATTGGGCAACAATTCCAGTCGGTTCATGAGTCAATCTTACTGCAGAATAAGTTGTGTTTACGGATTGTCCACCAGGTCCAGAAGAACAGAAATAATCTATTCTAACATCTTTGGGGTTAATTTCAATATCAAATTCTTCAGCTTCGGGAAAAACCATAACTGTGGCTGCACTGGTATGAACTCTACCTTGCGTTTCTGTTTGTGGCACTCTTTGTACACGATGTACACCAGCTTCATATTTCAAAGTTCCGTAAACTTCTTCTCCAGAAACTTCAAATTGAATTTCTTTGTAACCACCATTTGTGCCTTCACTATAATCAACAACATCAACCTTCCAACCTTTGTGTTCACAATACTTGGTTAGCATTCTGAAAATATCACCAGCAAAAATACTAGCTTCATCTCCCCCAGTTCCCGCTCGAACTTCGACAACAGCATTTTTGGCATCTTCAGGATCTTTTGGAATCAGCATCATTCTGATTTTCTCTTCAAGTTGTGGCAATTCATCCTTAGCTTCCTCATATTGCAATTTGGCCATATCGACCATTTCTGGATCAGATTCATTGTTCAGAATTTCCTCTGCTTCTTCTAAGTTGTTTTTTATTTCTATATAGTGATCGCGTTCTTCCATAATAGCTCTCAGTTCTTTATATTCTTTTGAAAGCTCTATATAACGTTTTTGATCTGAAATTATATCTGGTTGAATAATCAAGTCACTGACTTCATCGAACCGTTGTTTTATTAAATTTAATTTATCTAGCATAGTTAAAAAATGTGATTGCGAATTTACAATAATTCTTATGAATTTTTGAGTTCCGAATAAAAGTAAAAACGAGGAATTTCTTTTAAAAAAATAACTGTGTTCAACTTGAAATTGTTACTATAATTCAACAATAACACCAATGCCTAGTTGTTGCTTCCATTGAATTCTTGCACCTTTTTGAACCAAGTTGCCGTTGGCATTTTCTTCTTTAATTTTAATATCATCGTCGTATCTGATATGGGAACCAAAGTTGGCTTTCATAAATTCATTGATTTTAAAATTGAAGTTCAATTCCCAATCTACATCAATGTTGCCAAAATTGTTGATATAATCCGAATATAGGCTGAGCCTGCTTATGGCATTGACATTGTCGAAAATTTCTTTGGTAAATTCATTTGTGACTAAAATACCAAATTCATTTCTAGAAGTTTTTCCCTCTCTAATAATATTTCCTTCTTCGTCTCTAATCGCAGCTTCAACACCAAAGGCGCCATCGTTGGCAAGTCTTTGATTCAAAACAAAAGTAGATTTTTGCGTAATTGGTGACAGATACATTTCAAAAGATTCGTCTGGCAAGGTGTATTTTGCTCCAGCTCCTAAAAACACATAACCTGGAGCCATAAAACCAGAAATTGAATTGTCTTTATCGGGGTAATTGTAACCAGGTGCAATTTGGGTTCTATAGTTGAATTTAGCAGAATAAAACCAATTTGATTCTTTACTAAATTGGTAACCAAACGTTGAAATTATTTCTAGCTCATCTTCAGTTTTTCTAAGTTCCTGGTCTTCTTGTTTGTTCACTCCAAAACGAAAACGAAATTCATTATTCCACCGCAATGCATTTTTTCGGAATAAACGCTTGATATTCATACCGTATAATCCTGAAACAGAATTGGAACCACCAGCGTTCCAGTTTACAAAAGCTACTTCACTAAAATCCAAAGTAAATTGATTGAGTTCTTCCCAAAAACTGATAGGCCCAACGGTTGGTACTAACTCATTATATGAAAATTCGTATTTGTCTTTAACATCAAAACTTGAAATAATTAAAGGTTTAGCACCAATAGGAAATAAGTACTCACCAACTGGTTTAACTTCTTGAATTTCCCCAAAAATCTGAGCATTCACTTCTGTTACTAATAAACTAGTAAGAAAAAAAAGTATAAAAAAATTTTTAATCATTTGATTTTAATACTTGAACTGTCCGAATTCACTTTCAATAGTTAGTGATTTTTGATCGGCTGATTCTACTCTACCAACTATTTTAGCTTCTACATTAAATGACTTTGAAATTTCAATAATTTGATTGGCGATGGATTGATCTACATAAAATTCTAAACGGTGTCCCATATTAAAGACTTGATACATTTCTTGCCATTCTGTTTGGCTTTCGCTTTGAATAAGTTTGAATAACGGTGGAACTTCAAACATATTATTTTTGATAATGTGTAAATTATCTATAAAATGAAGAATTTTTGTTTGTGCACCGCCACTACAATGAATCATTCCATCAATTTGATCTTTACCTATTTCATTGAAGATTTTCTTAGCAATTGGCGCATAAGTTCTTGTCGGGGAAAGAATTAATCGTCCAACATCAGGTAATTCATCCGAAATTTTATCGGTAAGTTTTTTCGAACCAGAATAAATTAAATCTTCTGGAATTTTTGAATCAAAACTTTCTGGATATTTTTCAGCTAAATACTTATGTAGAACATCATGTCTTGCGGATGTCAGACCGTTGCTTCCCATACCACCATTGTATTCGGTTTCATAAGTAGCCTGACCACTTGAGGAAAGTCCGACAATAACATTGCCAGGTTTAATGTTAGCGTTATCGATAACTTCTGTTTTCTTCAATCTAGCAGTTACAGTAGAGTCAACAATTATAGTTCGCACCAAATCACCAACATCTGCAGTTTCACCACCAGTTGTATGAATGCTTAAACCATGGTGATTCAAGCTTTCTACTAAAGATTCTGTACCATTAATAATTTCAGAAATGACTTCGCCAGGAATTAGATTTTTATTACGTCCAATCGTAGAGGAAACCAAAATATGATCTGTAGCACCGACGCATAGTAGGTCGTCAATATTCATAATAAGGGCATCTTGTGCAATGCCTTTCCATACGCTTTTGTCCCAAGTTTCTTTCCAGTAAAGATAAGCTAGAGAAGATTTTGTTCCTGCTCCATCAGCATGCATAACGATGCAGTGCTCATCACTTTGGGTAAGATAATCAGGGATAATTTTGCAAAATGCTTTTGGAAAAATTCCCTTGTCAACATTTTTAATTGCATTATGGACATCTTCTTTTTGAGCAGACACACCACGTTTCGCATATCTGGCTTTATCTTTGTTCATATCTGAATGATTTTGGTGGCAAATTTAAAAAATAAACCCGGTGACTTGTAGTAAATCACCGGGTCAAATTGATTTTTATTTAAATTATTTTGTGAATAATAGTTCACGGTATTTTGTTAAAGGCCAAATTTCGTCATCAACTAAAAGTTCTAATTTATCACAATGGTAACGAATGTCTTCAAAATGAGGTTTTACTTTATCACAATAAGCAAATGCTTTTTTAGTTTCATCCTCTAAAGCGTTAGCTGATTTTCTTTCAGAAATCATAGCATCTATTCCTCCATTTATTTTTTCAAGGTGTTTTGAAATAGATTCGATAATGCTCATTTGTTCTTTTGCTTGATCTTTAAAGCCAGATCCATAAATTTCTTTAAGACCTTTGACATTTTTTATCAACACATTTTGATATTTTATGGCCGTAGGAATAATATGGTTTCTTGCAATATCTCCCAAAATTCGACTTTCTATCTGAATATGCTTAGAGTAGTTTTCGATTTCAATTTCGTAACGTGCCTTAACCTCAGTTTCATTCATGATTTCTAAATCCCTGAATAAATTGATAGCTTTTTCGGAGATTTTTGGTTTCAAAGCTTCAGGAGTCGTACGATAATTACTCAAGCCACGTTTTTCAGCTTCTTTTTCCCAAGCTTCACCGTAACCATCACCTTCAAATCTAATTTTCTTAGAGTCTTTGATGTATTCTCTTAAAACATTGAAAATAGCATCATCCTTTTTCATTTTTTTATCTTTGATAAGCGAATCAACTTCTGATTTAAATTCTTTGAGTTGTTTAGTAACAATGGCATTCAAAACAGTCATTGGATCAGCACAATTTGCTGTTGAACCTACTGCACGCAATTCAAATTTATTTCCTGTAAAGGCAAAAGGCGAAGTTCTATTTCGGTCTGTATTATCTAATAGTATTTCTGGAATTTTACCAACTACATTCAATTTGAGATCTGTTTTTTCTTCAGGAGAAAGCTTTCCATCAGTAACTTTTTCAAGTTCATCTAGAACTTTTGTCAATTGAGTACCGATGAAAACAGACATTACGGCTGGTGGGGCTTCATTAGCACCTAAGCGATGATCATTTGAAGCCGAAGCAATTGTTGCTCTTATGAGTTCTTCATTTTCGCCAAAAGCTTTTATCGTATTTATGAAAAAGGTTAAAAAACGCATATTTTTCATAGGCGTTTTCCCTGGGCTTAATAAGTTTGAACCAGAATCCGTAGCCAAAGACCAATTGTTGTGTTTTCCACTTCCGTTTACACCTTGAAATGGCTTTTCATGAAATAAAACTTTAAAGTTGTGACGTTCTGCTATTTTATCCATCACATCCATCAATAATGAATTATGGTCAACAGCAAGGTTGACTTCTTCAAAAATTGGCGCTAATTCAAATTGGTTTGGAGCAACTTCGTTATGTCTTGTTTTTACAGGAATTCCTAATAACATGCACTCGTGTTCCAAATCTCTCATGTAATTTAAAACTCGACTCGGGATAGATCCAAAATAGTGATCGTCCAATTGCTGACCTTTAGCAGGTGAATGTCCCAATAGTGTTCTTCCTGACATCATTAAGTCAGGTCTAGAAGCAGCTAAAGCTGAATCAACTAAGAAATATTCTTGCTCCCAACCAAGAGTTGTTATTACTTTATTTACTTTTTTATCGAAATACCTAACAACATCTGTTGCTGCTTTATCCAACGCTGAAACAGATCTTAATAATGGTGTTTTGTAATCTAAAGCTTCACCTGTATAAGCAACAAAAATAGTAGGAATACAAAGCGTTGTTCCCCACACAAAAGCTGGTGAAGTTGGATCCCAAGCAGTATAACCTCTAGCTTCAAAAGTATTTCTAATTCCACCATGAGGTAAGCTAGATGCGTCCGGTTCTTGTTGAACTAGTTGAGCTCCATTGAATTTTTCCATTGCTGAACCATCTTCAATAGTTTCAAAAAAAGCATCATGTTTTTCAGCTGTTGATCCTGTCAATGGTTGAAACCAATGAGTATAGTGTGTTGCACCTTTAGAAATTGCCCACTCTTTCATGCCAGTAGAAATATGATCTGCCAAAGAGCGTTCGATTTTGTATCCTTTATCAATTGCGTTTTTCAAACTTTGAAATGAATCTTTAGTTAAGAATTGACGCATTGCTTTTTCATTGAAAACATTACGACCAAATAGCTCTGATCGTCTTTCTGTTTCATTTACATCTACAGGTTTTCTATGAAGTGTTTCTTTAATTGCATTGAATCTTAAAATAGCCATTGTGATATATGTTTAATTCATCACAAATGTAAATATTATAATTATATGATGCTCAAAAATAGGGGGTAAATTTAAAATTCAAATTATTTAACACAAACAACCCCTATAAATTAAGAGCGAAAGGCTAGCAAAACGAATATTATATAAGCAATGAAAATTAAAACACCCTTATATCGGGAAATTTTATTAAAAGGTGGTATGAAAGAGAGTGGAACAAGAAAAAATGCGAAACCAATCATCCAGAAGATATCATTGGTTAAAACTTGTTTAGATTGTAAAAAAATAGGTTGAATTATAGCAGTTAAACCAATTACAGAACCTATATTGAAAATATTCGAACCAATTAAATTACCTAAAGATATTCCTTTTTCCTTTTTAAGTGCGGCAATAACAGATGCTGCTAATTCGGGAACACTGGTTCCTACAGCAATCATTGTAACAGAAATAACTCGTTCGCTAACCTCAAAAGATTCAGCTATACCAACAGCTCCATCAACTAGCCATTCTGAACCAAAATACAAACCAGAACCCCCAATTAGCAACCAAAGCACAATTTTAAATCCAGATGTTAATTCTAAACTAGGATCAACTTCTTCAACAGGTTTATCTCGCGAAGATTTAGCTTTTTTAATAAGAAATAATAAAAACAGAGTTAATATAATAAGAAATACGACACCTTCTATTCTAGAAATATTTTCTCCTGAACTTAGAAATACAAATAGCAGAATTGACAAAATCATCATGAGGGGCCAATTGAATTTCAAAAAATCAAGATCTATATCTATAGTAGAAATTATAGCCGTTAAGCCAAGAACAAGTCCAATGTTAGCAATATTAGACCCTATAACATTACCTAAAGAAATATCAGAGAAGCCAGACAAAGCTGCTTGTAAACTAACAAGAAGTTCGGGTGCAGAGGTTGCAAAAGATACAACAGTCAATCCAATAATCATTTTAGATATATTGAATTTCAAAGAAATGGCAACAGAAGATCTAACTAAAAATTCTCCTCCAACAACGAGAAGAATAAAACCAATTATTAGTAAAAAAATATCCATAAATCTAATTTAGTACAAAAATAAGTTTTAAGGTTAAACTGCATTAAAAAAAGTCTCTAATATATTTAAAACAAAAAAGCCTCTATTTCTAGAGGCTTTTATTGCAAATAAGGAAGGCGGCGACCTAC
>NZ_RQVT01000054.1 GCF_004010055.1 Psychroflexus aestuariivivens | reverse complement strand
GGCTCCGTTCTCTTGCCAGTTTGTGTAAATATTTGCATCAGAATCTACAGCCGATGTGACAAATCGGAAACTTCTATTGGATGGGAAGTAACGTTCTACTTCTATTGTGCCGCTTCCTGAAAGTGTTCCAGTAAACTCATCTAACTGAGCGGTTTTAGTTGCGTTGCTCTTAAAAGTTATATCTCCATTATTTATTATATATGTATTTACGGATAAGACATCATTCACTTCTAGAGAAGCATTATTGTCAATAGTTACAGAATTTAAACTTATAGTAGTTGTCAATTCAGCTAAATTATCAACAACCAACATAGTTTCTGATGCAATAGCATTACCATTTGGATTCTTTGCATCTAACCAAGTATCGTTTAAATAAATATAATCTGCTTGACGAACTTCTACATCAAAACTAAGATCAGTTGAATTGCCACCTTTACCATAGACAGTAAACTCATTAACGCTTGTTCCAGATGGAAAAGTTTCTCCACTTGCCAATCCAGCAGTTTGGTCAATACCGTATGGAATTTCAATAATTGCATATCGTGTTAAGTTCTCAGGAAGGTCATTCCATCCACCATCTGGAAATATTTCTGCAACATCTTCTCCTAAAACACCTGAATTTGAAGGGTTTCCTGTATTCCAATTTGTATATATAACTTCCTCACCAGTTTCCCAGACATATTCACCTTCACTTTGCTGATCATTAAGTCCTATATAAGCATTACCAAGGCTATTATTGGTTAGATAGTTTGAAATAAAATCATTTTCTTCTGTATTGGTTATGGTAGCAAAATAGGCATCTTGAATAGCGCTAACTTGAGTTGAAAAATTTGTGAAAGTATTTTGCGAATTTGAAATGTAATAAGTGTGACCTTTAAAAACTCCCATTTTAGTATAGCCGCTAGGTGTAGGTGGATAATTATCTAGACTTTGCGGTGCAAGACAATTATCATAACCAGATGGTAAACTGTAGTTTATAGCTGTGCCAGATGGATTAGTGGTGTATTCTAGAATATCGTCTGGTACTCCGCCAACTGTTGGAGCAAAGTTATTTAATACACTTATAACAGCAGTACCTGTAGCAACATCACCTGAATTACTAGTAGCTGTTAAAGTTACGGTTACGCCATTAGGGTTTAAATTATCTGAACCCTTATACCAACTAGAATCTGTTAAACCTCCTACAAAAGCACCATTACGCTCAGTTGAAGATAAATTTACAGCTTCAGTGCCAAAATTGGTATTAAATGCGTAATGTAGAAGCAAAGTATTATTTACTGATGATAAATTATTGTTTTTAACCGCTAAAACTTCAGTAGCATCCAGATCGTTTTCCCAAGCACGGAAATTATCAATATAACCATCAAATTGACCACCACCATTTTCATTAGCTCCTATTCGCAGTAGACCAGGCGAAGCATCAGGATTAGATGTGTTAAGTGTTGTTGATGTTACTTCAATACCTTCAATAAATATTTTCATAGTAGAATTGGCAGGACTGTAATTTACAGCGACATGTTGCCATTCATTTAAACTGATGGTATTATTAGCAGATGACAAGTAAGTCCAGCCACCAGCACTAAATCGATTAATTCCAAAAACTAATTGATTATTAGCGTTAATATAAACTACCGTGGTTAATTTGCCAGGCCAAAATGCACCACCAAGTGTTTTGGATAAGATGTAAGAATTGGCATTGCTTCTTGGATAAACTTGAGTTTCAAATGTAAAACCTTTATTACCGCCAAAATCCAATGGTGCACTTCCGTCTATTTGAATATGGCCATCACCTTCAAAATTAAGACTTACACTAGACGGCGTAGTGGTTAAATCGTTACAATCAAAACTAGATTGGTCAATACTTAAACTTGCAATTCCTGAAACAGACGAACTTCCATGATCAATATCTTGAGCGGTTATACTTGCATTTCCAGATGGGTCTAAGGTAACGTCAATATTTTGTGTTATCACGTTAGGAATGTCTGTCACTGTTACATCAAAACTACAGCTAGCACTATTACCAGCAGCGTCAAAAGCTTCAAAAATTACAGTTGTTGTGCCAATAGGGAAACTGCTTCCAGATTCTGGACCATTGGTTTGTAAAACGTAAGCTTCATCTTGGTTAATCTGTAAAATGTATCTTAAATTACCTGTACCAAAAGCGCCTACATCATTCCATTGGCCACCAGAAGAAATGGCTACATAATCTTCAACCCCATTGGTGTTACTAGGCTCACCTGGTCGCCAGTTGGTATAAGTTGATGAACTTCCATTTTGCCAAACAAAATTCCCTTCAGAAGCAGCATCAGAATAGCCAATATGTGCATTCGATATACCATTTGCTGAAAGTGCATTTGCTAAAAAGGCGTTTTGAGTGGCATTGTTAATCGTCGCGACCGTACCGCCTCGGTTTATAGCATCTGCAAATGCATTAGCGCCAGAAAAGATATCATCACTAATAAAAAAGTTTTTACCGGCATTACTTCCAATAAAGGTCATACCCGATAAAAAATTAAAAGAAGATGTTGCGTTATCGTTAACAACTGGGTCGTTAAAATTAACAACCGGACTTGTAGCCGTTGTCGTTATATCATCTGGACAAGTTATACTTGGATTACCTGTGTCGCTTACAGTTACATCGAATGAAGTCGAGATCATATTACCAGAAGCGTCATAAGCTTCAAATGTATTGGTCGTGGTTCCGATAGGAAAACTAGAGCCACTTGGAAATCCAGCGGTTTGCTCTGCTGCATATGAAAATTCAATAATTATTGGGCGATCGCTGTTAGAAATGCCAATATCATTCCATCCACCATTATTATAGATTTCTGTTATATCTTCATTTCCGCCAGAATTATTAGGTTCACCAGGATTCCAATTGGTATAGCTAACATTTTCCGCATTTTCCCATACAAAAGTTCCTTCGGTTTCCAGATCATTAATTCCTATCAAAGCATTTAGTTGTCCGTTTTCGGTTAAATAATTAGCTATAAAATTATTTTCTGCTGCACTGGTAATGCTCACTAGATAGGCATCGTTTATTGAATTGATCGTACTTAAAAAATTAGCATAAGTATCACCCGAATTAGATATAAAATAGGTGTGGCCATTAAACACACCCATTTTAGTAAAACCGTTTGGTGTTGCAGGATAATCATCGAAGTTTATGGCATTGCCAATACAATTATCGGTAATAGTTGGTAAACTATAGGTAACAACTTCATCGCTTCCAGTAGCATTGGCATTAATGTCATTAATTGATGAAAATACAGGAGCAGAATTGTCTTGAACAGTCACCATAGCTGATGCTGTAGAAGAATTACCATAATCATCTTCAACGGTTAAAACTACTGAATTATCACCAATAGATGAGCAATCGAAGTTTGAAATATCAATGCTAAGTGTTAGGTTTCCACCACAGACTGCTGTAGAGCCATCATCAATTTGTTGTGGTGTGATACTGGCATTTCCGTTAGCATCTAAATCTACAATTATATTTTGAGCTATTGCTGTAGGTGCTATATTTGAAAGATGGTATGCATCTACATTTGCATTAGTATTGTTCGTGCCATCACTGGCTGTAACTGGAACTGAAGTTGGTGTGACTCCATTAGTATAATATTGTGTAACAAAAAACTTCCAATCATTGTTAAATCCACCACTTTCATTAATGACAAGTGAATTGTTAAAGTCATGGCTAAATGTAGCTCCTGGTGTGTAAAAAGAGCCTTGTCTCATTCGAATGCTAGGTCCCGAAATTTGTCTAAAAGCATACATTCTATTTTGCTCAAGAAAAATGGGTTTGTCAAAATCGCCTACACCAAGAGCATTAAATTGCGCAGGTATGTTAAGCGTTACCGAACCTAAAAGTTCAACATCAGTAGCTAAATTTGGGTCTGCATTATTATTCTGATAAATTTCTATTACGGCTTGCGTAGTTGCCGATGTATTTCCACGGAACTCGACTTCGAGTTTCGTTAAAAATCCATTATTAACAGATTTAAAAGTTTGAACATTTCCAGCACCCAGTGTATTTACACCGCCATTACCATAACGTACTGAGTTTTGTAATATGGCAACATTATTACAGTCAAACTGACTTACTGTTGATGTTAAGGTAACATTATCTCCATCTGCATCATTAGCAGTGATATTAAACTCATTAAAATCTAAACTTTGCGGAATTGAATTTAATGTGATCAAGCTCGGTCGACTTTCAATTGTTGGAGGATTGTTTTGAGCACTTGTAACAAATGCACAAAAAAACAAGGCTAGTAGATAAAGTTTTTTCATAATAAAATAATTTTTTACCAAAACTATCTCAAAATAAAGTCTACATCTAATTTTAGCAGTCTACAAATAGTCTACAAAGACTCAAAAAGTTCTGATATATAGCAGTTTTAAATAAATCTAAAAAGAAATCATTTATATTTGAAGAATGGATATTAAAAATCTTCTCATAATATTTTTATTAGTGTTTTGGTCTTTGAACACGCTTGCGTATCCTAAATGTTCGTCAATCAAATCTATTGAGAAATATGAAAGCTTAGACGAAAAAGAACGGTTAAAAAAAACTCACCCATACCTTTTGATGGCTTATTGCAATACCGATGAATCAGAAAAATACATTAACTTATTTGTCGACTTATTTAAGCAGTCAGCTAATGTAAATCAACTTTTACATGCAATCTCAATCGAAATAAGACGCGCAGACCGCTCTGAAGACAACAAGCAATTCTTTATTATTTTAAAAAAAATAATTACAAAAATTGAAACTAAATATCCAGAATTAAAGAAAGACCTTAGATTTATTAATTTGAATTATGTGTTTCTGACTTCACAAAGCACTTATCAGAATGCTTGCGATTACTTGATAAGTAATCATGTTTCGTTTAATGAAAACTATCATGAAAAACTTGAAGTAATATTTCATTATGTGTCCTTATCTAATTGCGCTGCTTACAGAGAAGATTTTAATTCAAGTATCCTAGCTTTAATTAACGGCTTAGCCTTTAGCAAAAAACTGGAAAAACCTTACAATAGATTAAAAAAAGGACACTTCCTAAAACTGCTAAGCATGCGATATTATGATATTAAAGACTATAATAAGTCTTTGTATTATGCGAATGCATCGATTGAAACTTTTAAGCCAGAATATAATTTTACTACTGGAATTGGGGTGGCTTACGAACAGAAAGGTTTAGCCTATTATCAATTGTTTAATAAATTGGACTCTGTGAATTATTATTTTGATAAAGCCCAGCAAATTCATAAAAACAATAATAATCTTTCAAGATCTAATTACGTTTACAAACTAAAATCTGAAGCTAATCTCGAAACAAACTCAGATTTGGCTAAACGCTATTTTTTTGAGTTTTTTAATTATTTTCAAAAAAATAATCGCAATAACCATCGATTAGAAAGTTGGCTATTAGCTAATAAAATATTGCATACATATCGGTTAAATAAGCTTCAATATCTAGATTCTCAAATTATTACTCACAGACAAGTTGTGGATACTTTAGCTGCTTTTTTGCCTAGAGAAAGTTTAAAAAATCAACTTGAAATTTCTTCGGTTTTGATAAACTATTACAAAGTTAATTTCAACAAAGACAGCTTAATTAAATACAATCAACTGCAAAACGAGTTGGAATTTAAGCGCAATCAGCTCAACATTCAGCAAAAACAAACTAACGTAAATTTATATTTAACTAATTACCAAAAAGAGCAAGAATTAGCAAATTTGAATTTATTAAACCAGGAACGTTCTTACCAAAACAAGTTATTGATTAGTTTAATTTGTTTTGTGGTCTTGGGCTCAGCATTCTATTATTTTTATAAACGAAAACAAAAGCAAATGATGTTATCTCAACTTCAACTAAAAGAAGCTGAACACGATAAACTAAAAACCAAGCAAAAATTAAAAGAAGAACTCATTTTAAGAAAAGAGCAAAATGAAAAAATGCTAAAACTAGCTTACGACAATGAGTTGAAAGGAAAAGAATTACTGCAATTACAATTACAAAAAAAGCAAAATGAAGTTGAAGCGGTTCAGCTAGAAAAACAAACAAGTGCAAATTTATTAAACGAGGTATTTTCTGCTTTGAAAGATGAGAAGGTAAACGACGCAAATCTCTTAGTAAGAAAACTACAAACCAATAGAATCATCACTCAACATCACAATAGTTTAAAAGAAATTTTCGAGTCTATTTCGCCTAATTTCATGCATAAACTTAATAAAATCAATTCTAGCTTAACTGAACAAGATGTTTTGTATTGTGCTTTAATACGTCAAAAATATACAACTAAACAAATCGCTAATTTTCTAAACATATCACCTAAATCTGTAAATCAGCATAAATACCGACTCAAAAAGAAATTGGCAATCGATAAAGAGCAAGGAATAAACGAATATATTGCAAATTTAGAATCCAAATAAACCTCGTCTGCTGAATATCCAAATTCTCATTCAAACCTATCAAATTCTCATTGGCAACAATTTTATACAAACACTTATTGTACTTTAGTTTAGTAATTCTTGTTTTCATGAAAATTAAGTATTTGTATTGTATTTTGCTGTGGCTACCGCTTTTAGGGTTTAGCCAAAATGCAAAACTGGATAGTTTAAAATCTCAGCTGTCATCGACTCTCGACGATACACAAAAAACAGCACTCTACAACCAAATTTCTAACGAATTAAAATATAGTGATCCCAATGAGATGCTGAATTTTGGACAAAAAGCCTTGCAGTTGGCCAAAGAATCCAATCAAAAACTAGAAGAGGCTAAAGCCTATTTAAATATTGGTACAGCTTATATTATTTTTGGAGATTATGAAAAATCCCTTGATCATTTTGTCTGGGCAAAAAGTATTTTGGAAGATTTAGATGATGGTAATTATTCTAAAACCCAATTAGATAAAGGTATTGCTAGAACCTACGGCAGTATGGGAGTCGTATTTTCTGAACAAAGCAACTATACCAAAGCTTTAGAATATTATCTGAAATCTTCTAAAATTTATGAAAATTTAAATGATGACGCGCAATCTGCCAAAATTTATAATAATATTGGCGTTGCTTACAGGTCACAACAACAAGCAGAAAAAGCCTTAACTTATTTCATAAAATCGCTCAACCTGCAGGAACAATTGAATAGTCCAAATATAGGAATCACACAAACCAATATTGCAAATATTTACTTGAGTCAAAAAAAATATGACAAAGCTTTTGAATTTTACACAGAGGCTAAAAAAAGTATCGATAACAATCCCAATCCAAGAGCTTTAGGCGAATGGTATAATAATATTGGTGCGTATTACAAAGAAAAAAATTATACAGATTTGGCTGAAATACACTGGGAAAAGGCAATCACGACCTTTGAAAGTATTGACGATAAATTTGGTCTGACCGACACTTATTATTATTTAGCTGAATTGTATTTAGAACAAAATCAGGATGGCAAAGCTTTAAAAATGGCAAATACGGCCTTAAATTTAGCCAAAAACATCAATGTACTAGAAATGCAAGTTTTGGCAGAAAAACTGATCAGTGATATTTATGAAAATGGTGGCAATACTTCGGAAGCTTTAAAAAACCTGAAACGTCATACAAAGCTTAAAGACAGTCTGATTCAAAAAAATGACAATCGAAAATCTATCGAGACTGCTTTAAATTATGAATTTGAAAAGAAAGAATTACTTCAAAAAGAAGAAAACAAAAAACGAGAACTTTTACTGAAACAGGAAGCACAAAGCACCAAACTAAAATTGATTTTTGGAGCTTTAATTGTCATTCTACTTTTAGGAATTGCTTTTTTAATTTACAATAGAAGTGCTCTGAAAAAAACCTTAACACTTCAAAAAGAATTAGCTGAATACGAACAGAAAGCACTTCATCTTCAAATGAATCCACATTTTGTGTTTAATTGTTTAGGATCGATTTCCAGCTTTATTGTTCAAAATGGGACGGACTCAGCAATCAAATACTTGTCCAAGTTTTCAAAATTGATGAGGTTAACCCTTGAATATTCCAAAGAGTCACTGATTCCCATAGATAAAGAAATTGAAAGTTTGGACAATTATCTTCAGTTGGAGCAATTGCGTTTTAATGATAAATTCAATTATAGCATTACCAAGCATACAGACATAGAAGACGATGTTGCTCTACCTCCACTTCTCATTCAGCCATTTATAGAAAACGCAATTATTCATGGCGTGATGCCTAAAAAAGGAGAAGGTACAATTTCAATAGCTTTTTCAATTGAAAATAAATCTTTAGTATGTGTTATTTTAGACGACGGAATTGGCATCAATACATCAATTTTGAACAAAGAAAATTCTGTTTTAGCTCACAAATCTATGGCTTTGGATATTATTAAAAAACGATTGGAAATGATATCTGAATCAACTTCAAAAAAAGCAACAATTCAAATTGAAGAATTAAAAGGCAAAGCAAATGCAAAGGGCACAAAAGCAACATTGTATTTACCACTACGCTATGTAAATGAATAAAAAAATGATAAAAACAGTTTTAATAGACGACGATAAAAACCTGAGAAAGGGCATGAAAAGTCTGCTGACTCGCTTTGCTCCAAATATTTCAATTATCGGTGAAGCAGATAGCGTTGCCACAGGAATTGAAGTTATGGATAACCTGAAACCAGAAGTTGTTTTTCTGGATATTCAACTGAATGATGGAACAGGCTTTGACATTCTTGAAAAACTCACTGAACGCAACAAAGCAATTACCTGTATTGTGGTTTTTATAACTGCCTATGAGCAATATGCCATTAAAGCTTTTCGGTTTAGCGCCTTAGATTTTATTCTAAAACCTGTTGATCCTGAAGAGTTACAAAAAGTGATTGAAAAAATTGAAAATGTCTTAGAAAAGAAAAATGATTATTCACATATCAATCTGTTACTGGAAAACATCAGAAAAAATGTAGATAATTTCAAACGTATTGCATTGTCAACTTCAGACGGCATTCATTTATTTGATATTAGCGATATCATTCGATGTGAAAGTGAAGACAATTATACCAAGTTTTTTATACGTAACAATAAACCAATTCTCATTTCAAAAACACTTAAAGAATATGAAGAACTCTTTAAATCTCACAATTTCGAACGCATACATCAATCACACTTAATTAACCTCAAATATTTAAAGTCTTATATCAAAAAAGATGGCGGATATGTGGTGATGACAGACGATAGCCATTTACCCATATCTCAAAGAAAAAAGGAACGTTTACAGAACATTTTAAAATCAATATAACGAATTCTAATTAATAGCCTTCGTTTACTCATTGACAGTACTAAAATAGAAAAATCATTGGTAAATTTATTTAAAATTAAATATCATGAAAAAAATACTACTTCTTTGCTTTCTAGCAACACAGGCGATAATGTATGCGCAACCCAACATCAATCAACCAGACGACATTATTCATTTTGAATTTCCGCTTGATGGTTTTAGCACATTCGATTTGACAGTAAACGAAACTGAAATGCTCAACGGCATAGACCCAGCGACAGTAACGGTAACTTATTATGAAACTTTGGTCGATGCACAAAACCAAACTTTCGCTATTCCTTCACCTACAAGTTGGGCTAACATCTCGAATCCACAAACTATATACGTCAACGTTTCAGAACAAAGTTCAGGTCTTTTTTCTACAACGAATTTTGATATTGAAGTTTCAGATGATGTTGTCAATATTCCAGATGCAAATTTTTTAATGTCTCTAATAAGTCAAGGTGTAGACACCAACAATAGTGGGAATATTCAATCCTTTGAAGCGCAATCTGTAACAACTTTAAGTGTGGATGAACAAACATTAGATATTACAGGACTTGAAGCCTTTACAAATTTAATAGAGTTATCATCAAATTTTGGTGAATTTTCTAGTTATGATTTTTCTTCATTTCCAGACTTAGAGATATTAGATATTACTACAATTTTTGGCTCTACTGGAAGCTTAAATTTAACTAATAATTTAAACTTAAAAACCTTGAATATATTCAATACAAGTATAAACAGCTTAGATTTATCAAATAACACACAACTGGAAACACTATATTTGAGTGAAACACAGTTGTCAACTTTAGACCTTACAAATAATACTCTACTTGAAGAACTAACAGTTCAAAGTTATAATTTAATTACATTAGATCTCAATAACAACTCCAACCTTGAAAGCTTATTCATAGCTGGAAATCCCCTTTTAGAAACCGTTTTTATAAAAAATGGTAGTGACGAAAGTATAAATATGGACGGTGGAAGTTGGTTAGAAAATTGGGGGTTTGGAAACAATCCTAGTTTACAATATGTCTGTGCAGACGCTGATCAAGTTGCAGAAATACAAGGATTTGCAGAAGGTGCTTATGTGGTAAACTCATTCTGTGATTTTCAACCTGGTGGAGACTTCAATACCATTACAGGAACCACTCAATTCGATCTCAATAACGATGGTTGTGATTTCTCAGACCCAGTTGTTCCTTTTGTAAATATAGAAGTTGGTAATGGTCCCAATACTCTTGTTCCTGCGGTTTCTAGTGATGCTTCAGGTGTTTACAACCTCTACTTTGGTCAAGCAGGTAATTATACTGTTCAGCCTTTCCTAGAAAATCCGACTTATTTCAACATTAGCCCAAATTTTCCTATTGTAAATATCTCTTTTATAGACAATAGCAGTACTACACAAGATTTCTGCTTAACTGCCAATGGAGCTATTGCAGATGCTGAAGTGGTAATCGCTCCGATAATGCCATCAAGACCAGGTTTTGATGCTATTTATAAATTGGTTTATAAAAATAAAGGAAACCAAGTACTTTCGGGTAGTGTCGATTTTCAATATGACGATACAGTCCTAGATTTTGTGTCCTCTACTTCTACTCCAGACACTCAAAACACAGGAAGTTTAACTTATAATTTCTCAAATCTACTTCCTTTTGAAAGTCGAACTGTAGAAATTACGCTTAATGTGAATGGACCAACGGAAACACCACCAATCAATATTGATGATGTCTTAGATTATAGTAGTACGATAAATATAGACCAAACTGAAGAAACGCCAGAAGATAATACTTTTGATTATTCTGAAACGGTTGTCGGTGCTTTTGACCCAAATGATATCACTTGTCTACAGGGCGATATTGTTCCAGATACAGAAATAGGTGAGTTTTTACATTATATGATTCGCTTTGAAAATACAGGAAATGCCCCAGCTGAAAACGTCATTGTTACTTCTGAAATTAACGCCAGTGATTTCAATATCAACACATTACAAATTCTGAATGCTTCACATGAAATGAACGTCAGGGTAAATAATGGTATCCTAGAATTTATATTCGAAAATATACAATTAGCTGGCGGCGGTGGTCACGGTAACATTTTATTGAAAATGAGAACCAGATCAGATTTAACAATTTCAGATGAAGTTGATGCCAAAGCTGATATCTACTTTGATTTTAACTTCCCAATTGAAACTAATGTTGCAAATACAGAATTTACAGTCTTATCTACAAATAAATTTGATAAAAAACAAAATATTTCCATCTATCCTAATCCAAGTGATCTTGAAATAAATATTGAAACTTTAGCTCCAATTCAAAATATCAAAATTTATGACTTGCATGGCAGAATTGTACTATCTCAAAATAATTCTGACAGTAACCTGAATTTAAAACTTGATGTTTCAAATTTGAGTAAAGGAATATATCTTATTAAATTAGAGACTTCAGAAGGTCAGTTTACTCAAAAGTTGATAAAAGAGTAATTTCCTTTAAATTGCAAAAACAAATCCCCAATATCAAAAAGGTTTTGGGGATTTTTAATTTGATAGTAATCCTAATACTTTAAATTTTTCTAATTGGTGTGTCTCATGAAGTTGAACACTTCATTTTTACTCATATCATAAGAAAGCAATATGAATCATAAGCACGGAAGAAGAATTATCCAAGTCTCTAAGTATAGTTAAGACTACAATTTAAAATACTTCTTATCAGGAACTGATTAATACAAGCTTAAGCTAATTCAATTTTTGTTGTGTTCATTGAACTTCAGTAATAAAAAAAACCACAGCAGAAACTGTGGTTTTTTAAAAAGCGGAAAGCTTTTCGTATTATTTAACAATCAATTTTGATACAAATTCTTGTTCATTTTGATTAAGTTTAACTAGATAAATACCTGAAGACAATGCATCAGCATTCACATTTATGTCACCATTAGATTCTACTCTGCTTCGGTTTGCAAAAACTTCCTGACCGAGCATATTATTTATTTTAACATCAACTACTTCATCGGTTAAGCCATTGGTTTTGATAGTGAATGAACCATTATTTGTCGGATTTGGATACAGACTGAAGTTTTCGAAATTGTCATTTGAAATACTAGAAGTCGTGTTGTTAAAGGTAATACTGAATCTTGACATGTCTGCACTTGCAGGGATGGACGCATTTACAGTAAAACTAATATGGTTTAAACCGTTTTTCAAAACAGTTTCTTTCCCAGTATAATGATCTTTTAAATAGACCGTTAAATCTTCACTGAAGTTGGTCAAATCTGCCTCGAAAGTATAATTGGCATGTTTATAATTATAGATTGCCAAACTTAATTCATCTCCATCTTTTGGTAATGCTCTATTTTCAATACTTAAGAAATCAATGCCATTCAATCTTGCCATATTTTCCGCAGGATTACCAAGTTTTGGCGCATCTTGTTGATCAACTTGATTATATCCTTCGTTCGAAAAGCGAATAACTAAAGCATCATACGGCATACCGCCGTTTTGCAAAATTTCACTTTTATAGAGTCTTAAATTTAATTTTTGCGTGTTTTGTTCAGAAAAAACAGCATTACTCATTTCATTTACATTTTTAGAAGTTTCTGTAAAAGTCACAGAGGCTGCGCCATCCGCTAAAGTTCTGACAAATGCCCCTTGACCGGGTTGTAAATATTGATTTGCTTGAGAAGTTGAAGAATTTGTACCTGTATTTAAATCCACCGTAATATAAGCGCCTTCGTCGTTTATATTTGGATCCCATACCCAATAAAAGTTTGAATCTACATTATTAAACGTCAAACTGCTCATATCTAAAGCTGCTTGGTATGGATTACCTATTAAACTGAAATTATCTGCAGTCTGACTTAAATTATCGACTAAAACATCGCCAAATGATAAACTCCCTGAAGCTCTTAAAACTGTTTCTCCCTCAGCTTGGTTATTTTCTAAATTGATATTTCTATCGCCACGCACATAAAGTCGGTAAGGTCTTCCTGCTATGAGATTTTCATTTTCTGTATTACTTACAACTGTCCAGGTCTGACTTATATTATTGAATCTAAATAAAGAAGGATTTCCAGTTGCTGTGGCATCCAAACCATTCAAACCCTCAGTACTTCCAGTAATATGTGTTCCATAACCAACTGGTGAATTGCCATTTTCTTGCCAGTTTGCTAAAATACTAGAATTAGAATTTACCGCTGAAGTCGCAAACCTAAAACTTCGATTTGAAGGGAAGTAGCGTTCAACATTAACACTTCCAACTCCTGAAATATTTCCAGTAAATTCATCAAACTGGGCACTTGAAGTAGCGTTACTTTTAAAAGTAATCGCACCATCATTAATGATATTAGCTTCAGAGTTTAAAACCGCTTCTGAATCAATGACCAGTGTGGTGTTTTCTTTTACGGTAAGATTACGAATTGTGGTGTTATCTCCTAATGTCGCTGTGCCATTGACAACTATCGCATCGCGATTGACCTGAATCTCTCCTTCAGGTGAATTAGGAGTCCATGTGTTGTCATATTTATAATATATAGGGTAATTGAAGTAACTTGAAAAAGTAATATCGTTCGAGCCTGGATTTCCTGATGCTATACCATCACCGTAAGCTTCATCGGATAAAAACCCGTTTCCTGCATTCAAATAAGTGATCACAAATTCGAAATCATCACCAGAGGTTAAGCCGATTTCTGACCAATCGAAACTAAAAGTGAAACTTGCACTGGATGCTAAAGTTGGATTTCCAACAGGATTTATATACACGAGTTCACTATTGCCGACTTCTCCAGTTGCAGGAATAGACCATATTCCTCCAAAAAATTGATTAACAGCTATGGCATGTGTAGCCTCAAAACCATTTGGAAAATTAATAACAGAAGCATTGGCACCTGCGGAAGAAATTGCTCTTCGCAAATCGTCGCCCTGATCGTTGACATTGCCATCAATTGACTCACGACCTGTAGCGCCTGTGGAAATATAAATAACCATGGCATCGTTAAAATCTCCTGAACCTTTGGTGAAAACTCCTGTAATTGTTGTTCCGTCGTCGCTAAGTTCTAAATCACTGTTGCCAACAACACCTCCAAAACCAGAATTTCCATTGGCATTATAATTCACTTGAGCATTGCCGATATTTGATAAAAATAGTACGCTGACTAAGAAAAGTAATAATTTATTCATAATGTTAAATTTTAGGTTCAAACAAATGTATATAATATTGACTAAAACGTTTTAGTTGGTCACTCAACGACATCGTTGTAGTTGTAAATTTTAACAAAAAAATTAGCCTTTTTTTATGATTTTTGTTCAAAATCGACTTTTTAAGGACAGAAGTATGACTTAAATCTAAAATAACTTGAAGTATTTTTGCTATTCAAATGTAAAGCATACGAAATTTGGAACTTGTAATTAATAAATTAAACACCACCAATCTAAAAATTTTGAACATAACTTTTTATACCAATTTGAATATTAAATGTCGTTAATAGAGCGAAATTGCTTTTTTTATATATGACACTGTGAATAATTTGCATAGCAGGGTTACAAAATTTATGAACAAGGAATTATTTGAGAAAATGAATGAGCTAAATAGCGACATCTGATGTTTAAACTAGTATTAGAACTTCAGTAATAAAAAAACCACAGCAGAAACTGTGGTTTTAAACATCAAAAAAGCTTTTCGTATTATTTAACAATCAATTTTGTTACAAAGTCTTTTTCATTTTGATTAATTTTAACTAGATAAATACCCGAAGACAATGCATCAGCATTCACATTTATGTCACCATTAGATTCTATTTTGCTTCGGTTTGTTAAAACTTCCTGACCGAGCATATTATTGATTTTAACATCAACTACTTCATCAGTTAAGCCATTGGTTTTGATAATGAATAAACCATTATGTGTCGGATTTGGATAAAGACTAAAATTCCCAAAAATATCGTCAGCAACACTAAGTGTGGTGTTTTCAAAACTAATGCTGAATCTAGTCATTGCTATGCTTTCTGGAATAGAAGCATCTACAGTAAAATCGATGTGGTTGATTCCATTTACAAGTTCAGTCTGTGAATTTGTGTAGTTGTCATTCAGATAAACATTAATGTTTTCATCAAAGTTCGATAAATCTACTTCAAATTTATAATTTGAATGTCCATAATTATAAATCGCTAAGTCTAATTCTTCTCCGTCTTGAGGTAATTCACGATTTTCGATTGTCAAGAAATCATTGCCATTCAATCTGGCTAAATTTTCAGCTGGATTGCCCATTTTTGGCGCATCCTGATTGTTAACTTCATTGTTTCCATTCGTAATGAAACGAATACTTATCGCATCGAATTGCATACCGTCATTTTGTAACGTTTGACTTTCGTAAAGTCTTACATTCAATCGTGGTTCATTATTATCAGAAAAAACAGCATTACTCACTTGATTCACATTTTTAGAGGCTTCAGTGAAAGTCACAGAAGCAGGACTATCTGCAATTGTTCTAACAAATGCCGCTTGGCCAGGTTGTAAATATTGGTTTGCTAATGAGCTTCCGGCACTAGAACCATCACTTAAATCAACAGTTACATAAGCACCATCTTCATTCAT
>NZ_RQVT01000018.1 GCF_004010055.1 Psychroflexus aestuariivivens | reverse complement strand
GCTTCGTTTTGAGTGATATTTGAAACCGATAAATTTGTTGGAATTTCACAAATATCTAAAGTTATAAAAGTTGTTGCTGGAGATAATTCACTTATATTAAATTCACATTCTACTTGAATATAAGCCTCATAGTTTGTATTAATATTCAAGTTTGTCACATTGACTAAAGTTTGACCAGAAGTTATTGCCCCAGTTTGAACTGGCGTATCAGATTCAGGATCATCACCAGCTTCAAATACAAACCAATTGTAAACTCCTAAAGATTCTGAAACAGCATCCCACTGGAGCTGAACACTGGTTTGAGTGATATTATTCGCAACTAAATTATTTGGTATCTCACAAACTGGCGGTGTACAATCAGAATCAAAACTGTGTATAGTTGAGTTAGGAGAAATATTTTCCAAAGATGAATCATAAATAACTTCACCAAAAGGATTTGTTATAATGATATCAATTTCAAAAGAAAAATCTCCAGCTTCATTCCAAAAAACTTCGATAGCAGAGTCATCACAAAGTGATACATTTTCGGTAGTCTGTGAACCATCATCAAAACTTTCACCAATAGTAGCAAGTACATTTCCTTCTTGAATAATTTGCATAGTCGCTTCATTCCAGCCATCACCAAATGAATCTAATAATGTGATTTCATAAACACAAGTATCGGCTGCATTACATGTTTCTGTGAAAAATGAAACTGGTAATGATAATTCACTTAATTCACCGTTGCCACAATCAGAACGCAGATAAACTTCATAATTTGTTGATGCTGCTAAATTGTTAAGAAGAGCATTTGTATTTGCTGTACTACCAGTAGCAACTGGTGTATCTTGTTCAGGATCGTCTCCTTCTAAAAACAAAAGCCATTCATAACCGCTAATTGCTGATGGATCACCATCGAATGAAAGTTGGGCTGAATCTACTGTAATATTGCTAATCTCCAGATTAGTAGGTTTGAAACATGTTGGAAGTTCATCTATATTGACAGCGTCAATTTGAATATCTCCATTAGGGGTAGTTCCTCTAACCGCTTTAAATCGGATATCGACTTCAGTTTCACCGCTAAATTGGTTTAAATCAACAATTACTTCTACCCAGTTATCTGTTTTAGAAGATTGTTGTTCACCAGAAATTGAAGACAGAGATGTCCAATTCGATTCAGAACTTAATTTAACTTCAAGGCTTAAATTCCCTATAGTTTCTCCGTACATGAAATAATAAAAAGTTATACTAGGGTCTGATAAACTACTTAAATCTACCGTTGGAATTGATAAATAAGCTTCATCTCCTTGACTACCGAAAGTTGCATCTGCATAAAGAAAATTACCACCAGTTAAGTCTTCAAGACTTCCCGTTTCTGTCTGTGCTTCAAGATCGTTTGTGAACCATTGGTATTCATTATTATCAGATTCTGGATCACGATCCCAACAATCATTAATACTTTCCTGAAATCCGGATGACTGACTTACCCATTCACCATCATCAAAATCTTCTTCGAACGGAGTTGAGAAAATAGTACAAGGCGTTTCGAAAAATAGAGGATCTGAGATAGGACTTACTCCTGTGAACCCACAATTGGAGCGAACATAAGCTTTATAAGCCGTATTGGCTGATAATCCTGGAACAGTCACAGAATTTACTTCAAAATTAGTGCTTCCGTTTGCTATTGGTGGTGTATTTTGTGGATTATCATCTTCATTGAAAATAAACCAATTATAGCCACTAATTGCACTGCCTATGTTGTCCCAAGTAAGTTCTACAGAATCACTTTCAACATTGGATATTGCAAAGTTTGAAGGCGGAAAACAACCTTCTGGAGCTTCACAAGCTACTAAGAAATTAGTTAAAGTTGTATCTTGTGAACCTTCACCTGGGTCTTTTTCAAAAATTTCTTCATCGAAATTATTTAGTATTTCAATGCCAACTTCATTTGTAAACTGACCACCATTATTCCAAAATAATTCAACATCGGCTCCATCACAAAGACTTAAAACAATGGATTCTTCGTTGCCATTGGTGAAACTTGGTCCTAAAATTTGTAATAATTGTCCATCCTGAAATACACTCATTGTATTACCATTCCAACCATCACCAAATGTGTCAGTAAGTAAAAATGTATAATCACAAGTTGAACTAAGGCTACACACAGGCGTAGAAAATAATATAGGGTTTGATAGAAAACTGAATTCGCCTGGACTGCATTCTGCCTGTACATAAGCCACATAAGTTGTACTTGCAGAAAGCCCGCTTATATTTGCGCTAAATGTGTTTGCATCTGTATTGCCCGAAGCCACTGGCGTATCACTAATTGGATCATCTCCTTGAAGGAATACTTGCCATTCATAGCCAATAGCTAAATTATCACCCTCTGTCCAAGATAAATCTGCACTATCTAAATCTAAATTCTGAACAGCTAAATCTATAGGTTTGGAACAACTCGGGATTTCATCTACAGAAACCTGGTCTATCGCTATGTCTGAAAAAGTAGAAAAACCTCTTTGAGCGATAAATCTAAATTGAATAATTTGATCTGTAAATCCATCTAAACTTAAGATTTCTTCTTCCCAATCGTCATCAACTGAATTCTGTTGGGCACCGACAATTTGTGTCAGTTGAACCCAGTTATTTGATGAAACTCCTTTAACCTCAACCCTTAACTCTTCGATTCCAAAACCGTACATAAAATAATTGAAGATTAATCCTGGCGTATTTAAACCATCTAAATCAATTAAAGGTGATGTGATAATTGCTTCGTCTCCATTGCTACCAGAAGGACCTACAGAATAAATATAGTTCCCACCAGTTAAATCACTGTTTGGTCCGTTAAAGCCTTGTCCAGCATTGTCATCGAAGACACCCCAGAAATATCCATCATTTGCATTTTCGTTGTTTCTTGTCCAACATAGATCGATTTCACTATTCTCATTTTGAGCTCCTGATCCAATAACCCAATTATTTCCATCGAAATTTTCGTTGAATGGTGTTGAAAAAGTTGCACAATTTGTATTGAAGCTTATAGGGTCTGATAATTCACTTAAATCTCCATTCCCACAATCAGCTTCTATATAAGCATCGTATGCAGTTGAAGACAAAAGACCACTGACATCAACTTGATTTGTACCAAAGTCTTCCGTTCCACTTGCAAATGGTGTTGACGTCTCAGGATCTTCATCTTCTTCAAAAATATACCAATTATAACCATCTGATGCATTATTTACAGCGTCCCAACTTAACTCAACCGAGTTCTCTAAAATATTAGAAATTGAAAAATTTGTTACAGCAGGGCAAGTTGGCGGAGTACATTGTGATGTGAAAGTAAAAAGACTTGTATCATCATTTTCCTCACCAGGAGCTAAAGTATAGATTACTTCATCGAATGGATTTAAAATTTCAAAGCCAATTTCATTTTGAAATTGACCACCATCATTCCAAAACACCTCAATATCTGCACCATTACATATATTTATAATTTCTGTTTGAGCAGAACCGTCTGTGAAATTTTCTCCAACCAGATCAATAACTACCCCATCTTGAATAATACTAATAATATTACCATTCCAACCATCACCAAAATCATCTGTCAATTCAAAAGTATAAGCACATTGATCAGCAATTGGGCAACTTGCAGTTGTAAATGTAGCAGGAGCAGAAAAATTACTCAAATCTCCATTTCCGCAATCTGCTTCTAAATAAATATCGTAAGTAGTGTTTGGTTGAAGTGCAGAAACATCTGCTGAAGTTTGTCCTGAACCTACAGAACCAGTCTGAATTGGAGTATCGTTTTCCGGATCGTCATTCTCTGCAAACAAATACCAGTTGTACCCATCAATTGCGCTATCTTGACCGTTCCAGTTAAGTTGGGCTGAAACGTCAGATATATTGCTTATATTTATATTAGTAGGAACTAAGCAAGTTGTTGCCTCTAACACACTAACTTTGTCTATTGCAATATCTCCTGCAAAACCAGAAGTTCTGGTTGCTACAAACCTAATATCTACGGTTTGATTACTAAAACTTGATAAATCTACTTCTTGACGAGTCCAATCTGCTTCGGAGGACAATTGTTGTTGACCAGATATACTAAAGACTTGAGTCCAATTATTATTTTCAAAATTTTTAACTTCCAAACTTAATGTTCCGATAGCGTTACCGAACATATGGTAATAAAATTCAATAGCTGCAACATCTAAATCTCCTAAATCTGTGACTGGAAGTTCAATAAATGCCTGATCACCAGAATTGCCGTCTGAAGACTCAGCATAGATGTAAGTGTCTCCATCAAAACCAGTCGATGGTCCGGTATTTCCAGAAACGGTTTCAAATTCTGCAACTAACCAAGCAAATGAATTGTCATTCCCAGGTGTTCTAGACCAACATTCACTTATTTGATCATTTTCATTTTGAAAGCCTGATCCAGCAATCCAATTTTCATCTTCAAAATTTTCAGAATATGGCGCATCGAAAACTACACATTCACCTTCAAAAGGAAGTTCTATGAAGTCGCCACCGTCTGGAGTGACTAACCATAATCCAAAACCTTCTGCATCCTGATTGTTTTCAGGATCAAAAAAGCCACTAGTTAATAATGTTACTGCTTTATTTTGAAGATTTAAATCTGACAGACTTAAATCGTACGTTTCTAATTCTACACCATCATCAGATACTTTAGGCTGTATGACATAATTAGATGTTGCAAGTTGAATGTAACTTGAAAAATCGGTATAGGACGAATTCCCTACTAAAGTCCCGACTGGAATCGAAACCTCATCAAAATCCAAACTTTCTACATCTGTTGTTCCATTATGAAATAATATATCTGTATTACCTGCTATTGCCAAAGCTTCTTCTCTAGCTCCAGGAAAAACCTCTAAACTTAAATCTATAGGTGAGTTTACACTAGTATCAAATTGAGATGGATTAAGAACACCATCTGCTACCAAAATATATTTTTCTTGTGAGGTTAAAGTTGTGTTGAAATTCAAAATGCTTTCAGAAACATCAGTGCTATTTTGCGGGGCAATATCAATATTTATAGGTGTTTCCGCTGGGAAAGTCAAAAACGACGTTGCTGTTCTATATTCTACATTTTGAACAAAAATCTCACCATTGAGATAAACATCTACAAATTCTGCGTTTGGATCTGCTGAATTATGAATAATTTGTACAGTTGCTGTAAAATCTAATTGATAAGTACCAAAAGGTACAATATCTGAAAATGGATCTGAACCATTACACAAGCCTTCATTATTTAGCGAATTCACATTTCCGATCAACCAATTGAATGTATCGAAATTTCCAGAATTGGCTTCTGCCCCATTTGCTCTATAGAAATATGAATTTTGATACTGCCAATTTTGACCACTGCCATTTACATTTTCTAGACCATACCGGTCTACAACATTATCATTATTATCTACAATTTGAAATGCATCGTTGCCATTGGCTGCCAAGGTTGTTTCGATAAAATTTGAATCGATTCCAAATTCATTATCCAAAGTTAAAGCATCATTTGTCACGTAAAGAAAAGCATCAGTTACCGTTCCAAAAGCATCTAACCCAATATTTGTATTGAAACCATTTCCATTTTCTTGAATTTGAAGTTCCCAATTTGTGAAATCAACAGTTCCTTTAACATATATTTCCAAAGTTCGCCCTAATTCTGAATCACATGTTGAGTCTAAATAACCAGTGATAATTGGTACATTATCGTCCAAAACTTCAAAATAATTAGTTGTGAACATCTTAGTCTTATCATTCTCAAACCCAAAAGAAGAGAATGAAAAAAAGATAAAAACAAATAAAAGGAGTAAATTGTTTGGCGTGTATTTTTGATTCATAATTTTGTGTTTATTTCTTCAAATATAGAAAAAGAATATCTAAAATTTTAGATTTTTTTATGAGGAAAAAACTAATTTAATCAGAATAGTTAACTTTAGATTAATTTTAAACCGCTTAAAGCTGATTCAATCTGTAAATAAACACTAAGAAAAGTCTGAAAATTTATAAAAAAAGAATTGTTAATTAACATTTAAACACAAAAAAGAGGTTTAAATCAATAGACCAAAACCTCTTCTTAAAAAATTAAATGAATTTAGAAATCAATAATTCACATATTCTATAATTTCTAATCCATAACCAATCATTCCAACACGCTTTTTCTGTTTAGTGTTAGACATAAGTTTTATTTTGTGAACGCCCAAATCGTGTAAAATTTGCGCTCCTATTCCAAAATCTTTTTCGTCCATGACAACGTTAGGTGCTTTCATGACGCCCTTTTTCTGATTTTCTTTCAGTAATTTTAATCTTGACAATAAGTTTAAACCTTGCGGGTCTTGATTGATGAATACAATAGCGCCTTTGCCATCCGAATTCAATTGTTTGAACATATCATCTAGTTTTTGGTCAGCATTGTTAGTCAAAGTTCCCAAAATATCATTATTAACTAATGTAGAATTCACTCTTACCAAAACTGGTTCATCGGTTTTCCAAGTTCCTTTTGTAAGCGCAATATGAACGTGATCGTTTGTAGTTTGATAATATGCACGAAGTCTAAAATCTCCAAATCTAGTATTAATTTCAAAGTCCTCTTTTTTACTTATAAGAGAATCATGCTCCATTCTGTAAGCTACTAAATCTTCAATAGAAACAAGTTTCATATCGTGCGCTTTGGCAACCTCAACCAATTCTGGTAAACGCGCCATGCTACCATCCTCATTCATAATTTCACAAATAACACCAGCTGGTTTTAATCCTGCTAATCTTGCAAAATCTATAGAGGCTTCGGTATGTCCTGTACGGCGTAAAACTCCGCCTTCTTTTGCTATTAACGGAAAAACATGTCCAGGTCGATTCAGATCAAATGATTTTGTGTCTTCATCACAAAGTGCTTGTATTGTTTTGGACCGATCTGAAGCTGAAATTCCTGTAGTAACGCCTTGACCACGTAAATCTACAGAAACTGTAAATGCAGTTTCCATTGGGTCTGTGTTATTGCCAACCATTGTGGTTAAATTCAGTTTCTTACAGCGACTTTCTGTCAAAGGAGAACAAATCAAACCGCGACCGTATTTTGCCATAAAATTGATCATTTCTGGTGTGACTTTTTCAGCAGCAGCAAGAAAATCACCCTCGTTTTCACGGTCTTCATCGTCTACAACAATAATGACTTTGCCGGCCCTAATATCGTCTATGGCTTCTTGTATTGAATCTAACTTTATATTTTCTTTTTCCATATCTAATTTTTCTATTGAAAACCTTTTATTTATCAGGTTTTCTTAATCCTATTTTTCTAAATAAGTTTCTAATCGGTACACTAATCACGTCTAAATTTACAAATCCTTGGTCTGTTGTAGCTCTATAAGTTAGATAAACGCTAAGCGGAAATAAAATTAACGTTGATAACCAAGAACCTAAAAATGGAGATAAGCTTCCGCCTTCAGCACTGTTAGATGCGAATAATCCTATAAAATGATAAGTTAAAAACAATAAAATAGCAACGACCATCGGCAAGCCAAGACCGCCTTTTCGTATAATTGCGCCCAGTGGTGCTCCAATAAAAAATAAAATTACACAGGCAAATGGCAAGGCATATTTACTATGTAAAGACATTTCAATTTTATTGAGCAACATCCTTTTCTGCTTAAATTGATTCCACTTTGAACTGATTTGTGGCATAATACTATTGATAGAATTGATGCCAACACTAAAAATTTGAGATCGTTGTCGTGTAGGGAATTCCCAAAATAAGCTATCTAGTGATGCAGAATTGTAAGCTAACTCTTTTGAATTTGTGCTATCTATTTCTGTTAAATCTTCTGATTCTTCTTTTAAATTAGAATTTATCTTATTTGGAATTTTTCGCTTATCTCTAACTTCAGAATCTGCATCTGTTGAATTCAAAGTTCGCCTTAAACCATTTCTTTGAGAAACAATTGTATAATAGCGTTCCCGACTTTTCATATAATCTCTTGAAAAAGAATCTAATTGAATTCTCAATTCACTTGTGTTAAGCATTTTGTAAGGATGTTTCAGACTTTCATCTTCCAAATCAACATCATTCATATCAGACAAATCGATATTGAGTACATATTTGTCAAAAGAACTTTTGGCAAATGGAATGTTGCGCCTTGCCTCCATCGATTGTGGTTGAATTTCATCGTAATAATTACCATCAAAAAGAACAAGTGACAAAACATTTGAAGTTAAAGAAGATTGAAGTTCTCCTCGGTCTGCTTTAATAACTGTGTAGTTTCCAGAGCGATTTTGAGATTTCTTATGAATAATAACGTTGTCTAAATTTTTTCCGTTTTCGCCACTCTTATCCTCTACTTTTATATTGATACTTCCAATATCGTTGAAAGCGCCTTCAACAATAGCCATGGAAGGTTTTACCTGCGCAATATTTTTACGCATATTGATGACTTTTCCTTCAGCATAAGGAATCACTGTATTTGAAAAATAATAAGTAACGGCACTTAAAACTAAAATGAAAACAATCAAACTTCGCATAGCTCGCTGAAGCGAAATGCCAGCAGATTTCATTGCTGCAAATTCATATTGTTCTGCAAAACTACCAAAAGTCATGATGGAGGTCACTAAAATTGTTAGTGGCAAAACCATCGGAATTAAGTTGGGTAATAAGAAAAGCAAGAATTTAGAAATAATTTCTAAATCAATGTCTTTGCCTGCAAATTCATCTATAAATCGCCATACTGACTGAAGAATAAAAATCATCATCAGAACGGTAAACACCGATAAAAATGTTTTTAAAAAAGAGGTTAAAATGTAACGGTCAAGTATTTTCAATGTTGAAAATTTAATCTAACTCATTAATATAATAATCTGCGTATTTAGAACGATCAAATTCAAAATGTTTGCTTGATAATGGCATGTTTTTTTGAAATTTAGTCACTCTGAATTCAACCTTCGTTCCACTTGGCTGAACTTGAATAAGATTGTAAACATGTTTGGTATGCTTGTCTATTCCTAGTAAGATTTGCTTCATTTCGCTATCAGAATCCATAGCAATTAATTCAACATATTGAATTTTTCTACCTTTTACATCTTGTAAAATATCCATTTTATAAATGTAACCGTCTTCAAAAAAGGTTAACATTTTGGATGGCGTAATTTGTTCAGAATCATTAGCGTCAAAATTGGAAATGGTAACTTCTTCATCTGCAGGAACGATGGTATAAATTTTATTACCATCGAAAATTTGCTTCGTTCCCATTAAGTTCAGTACATATTTATCTCCCTGAATACTCACATCTCCGCGAGTTTCTTGTTTCATATTTTGCTCTTGATTTTCTAAAGTATAAGTAAAATCTATGACCATATTGTCATAAGCGTTTACTTTCTCCAAAACCTCTTTTACAAGTTGTTCGGCTTTTGGCTCGTTTTGAGCAAAAGAATTGAAACCAATAAATAGTATTATGCTGAAAAAAAGATTTGTTGTTTTCATATCTAAAATTTATGTGTTGTTTTGTTCGTTTTTTAAAAGTTCTTCTAAAGCGATAAGATCTGGCACGTTAACTTGTCTGGCTTTACTGCCTTCAAACTGACCAACGATTCCTGCAGCTTCTAATTGATCTATAATTCGTCCAGCTCTATTGTATCCTAATTTCAATTTTCTTTGTAATAATGATGCTGAACCTTGTTGTGCGGTGACAATTACTTCAGCAGCGTCTTTAAAGAGTTTATCGCGTTCTGCGATATCATTATCAACACTTGTGCCAGAGTCCTCGCCTTCATACTCAGGTAACAAATGTGCATCAGGATAGGCTTTTTGAGAACCGATGAATTCTGTGATTCTTTCTACTTCTGGAGTGTCAACGAATGCACATTGCAATCTAATTAAATCATTACCTTGAGTAAATAACATATCACCACGACCAATCAATTGGTCTGCGCCACCAGCATCTAAAATCGTTCTGGAATCAATTTTAGAAGTTACTCTAAATGCAATTCGTGCTGGAAAGTTCGCTTTTATCATACCAGTTATTACATTTACAGATGGTCTTTGTGTCGCTATAATTAAATGAATTCCGATGGCTCTGGCTAACTGTGCCAATCTGGCAATTGGTGTTTCAACCTCTTTACCAGCTGTCATAATCAAATCTGCAAATTCGTCGACTACCAAAACTATATATGGTAAAAATTTATGACCGTTTTCAGGATTTAGTTTTCGAGCTTTGAATTTTACATTGTATTCCTTTATATTTCGAACCATCGCATCTTTTAGCAAATCATAACGTTGATCCATTTCTATACAAAGTGAATTTAAAGTGTTAATCACTTTATTATTATCTGTGATAATGGCTTCTTCAGTGTCAGGTAATTTTGCTAAATAATGTCTTTCAATTTTATTGAATAAAGTTAATTCAACTTTTTTAGGATCGACAAGTATAAATTTAACTTCAGCTGGATGTTTTTGATATAAAAGTGAAGTCAAAATAACATTCAAGCCGACAGATTTACCTTGTCCAGTTGCTCCTGCCATAAGCAGGTGAGGCATTTTCGCCAAATCTACAGTGTAAGTTTCGTTAGAAATGGTTTTTCCCATTGCAATCGGCAATTCCATTTCTGCATTTTGAAATTTATTAGAAGCCACTACAGAACGCATAGGTACTATGGACGGGTTTTGATTTGGAACTTCAATTCCGATAGTTCCTTTGCCTGGAATTGGTGCTATAATTCGAATACCTAAAGCTGAAAGTGACAATGCGATGTCATCTTCTAGGTTCTTAATCTTTGAAATTCTGATGCCTGCTTCTGGAACAATTTCGTATAAAGTAACGGTTGGTCCAACTGTAGCTTTTATTTGGGCAATTTCAATTTTGTAGTTTTTTAGGGTTTCTACAATTTTATTTTTGTTTTGCTCCAGCTCTTTTTGATCAATGGTAATGCCACGACCAGAATTGTAATCAGTCAGCAACTCGATACTTGGAAATTGATAGTTTGAAAGTTCCAAGGTAGGATCAAATTCTCCGAAATCTTCTACTAATTTTTTACTTAATTGGTCAGATTCTTCCTCATCTTCAGCGGTTTCAACTTCCATCGAAACATCTTCCTCATCTTCGGATTCGATCAGGATTTTTTCTTTTTCTGCTTTGATTGGTTTGGAATCAGTATCAGATTTGCCCTTTTCATCGAAACTGTGTTCTAATGAAACGTCAGAATCTACATTCTCTGAACTTTTAGAGTCAGATTTTACCTTTGTATCATCGGCTTGTTCAGTTTTTGAATTTGCCTGAGGTTGCGATTGATTTTCAAAATCTTTAGCTTCTTTTTGAATTTCAGATTTTTGTTTTTTGAAATACTCTACAATATTTTCAGGAGTAAAATTCAATCTTAAAACCAAATATATTAGAATTGTAAATATTAGAATTAAGCCAACGCCAAGTTTGCCAATATATTCTTGAAAAAAATCGTTCATTTCGAAACCTACAACACCACCAAGTAGTGGATAAGCATTTGCAAAAAAACCTAATGCCATTGAAAACCAAAGCATCAAGTAAAGTCCCCAAAACCAAAGTGCGCGTAGTTTAAAAACTTTCAAATTCAGGAATAAATAAATGCCAGTGATAAAAGTCATTACTGGCAAGCTGAAGGCTGAAATGCCAAAGCCTTTGTAAATGAGTTGATGACTGATGTAAGCACCGAATTTATTGAGCCAATTTTTGGTTTCTTCATCACGATTCAGCGGATCGGCTAAAGTGCTTTGATCAGCCTGCCAATTGAAAAAATACGATACAAAAGCTATCATTAAACCTATGGAAAACAAAATCAGGAAGCTTCCAAAAATAATTTTATTTCTTTTGGAAACCTGAATTTTAAAGGACTTCTTTGCCTTTGGTGGTTTTTTGGTACTAGGTTTTTTCTTTTTAGCCATGTTTTGTCAATCGCAAAGCGCAAAAATACAAATATAATGTGCTTTAACTAATTATTTTCAATTTGTAAAATATGGAATATAAATTATTGCTGCAATCACAACTGCAGTTATTCCAGCTATAAGAACGGCGCCTGCAGCTAAATCTTTTACTTTTCCAATTTTTTCGTGAAATTCGGGATGTACAAAATCAGAAATTTCTTCTATAGCAGTGTTTACAGCTTCCAATCCAAATACAAATCCAATCACTAAAATTTGCATCAACCATTCTGTTTTGGTAATATCGAAATAAAACCCAGCACCAATAGTTAACAAAGCGATGACAAATTGAAATTTGATACTATCCTCTGTTTTTATCAAACTCAAAATACCACGATAGGCATAAACCAATGATTTGAGTCGTTCTTTAAAAATGGTTCTTCGCATGGATTCAGATTCTATTTCCAAAAGACAAATATAGCTTTATGATTCTATAAAAAACAAAGAAACCGCCAAAGACGGTTTCTAAAAATCTAAACATTAATTATGAAAAAATCTACTCTACTATTGGTCTATTGAACCCAGAACACGTTTTGCAAATGCATTGGCAGCATCTTTTTCAGACATGCCTTCTTTCACCATTTTATCCATTTCTATAGCACCTGCGATGTTTGTTATAATTTCTCCAACAACATCCATTTCTTCTTCTTTGACTGATCTGTGTTCACAAAATGATTCTAAAACTTCTATTGTATGTTCAAGCTTTTCAGCATCATTATTTTTTTGAAAATGTTTAATTATTGGTAACTTCATCTACTAATTCTTTTAAAGATTCAAATTTATTGGTTTGTACCTGATTTAGAAATTCACCATTATTGAAGGTTGCAAAAGTTGGCAAGTTATCCACGTTAGCTAACTTTCTAGATTCAGGATATTTTTCTGCATCAACGATTATAAATGGAATATCTTCATTTTCATTCGCTAATTTTTTGAATTTCGGCTTCATCAATCTGCAATTTCCACACCAAGAGGCTGCGTATTGCACGACTACTTTATCATTATTTTCAACAATTTCCTGTAAATTGTCTTGTTCTAATTCTTTAAACATAGCTTTTTATTTTTTTAAGTTGCCGGGCAAAATTGCCCGGCATAATCAAAATTCTAAATTTTAAAATTATTTTTTAGAAAGGTAAGAAGATACGCCTTTTCTATCTGCTGACATTGCTTCTTTTCCTTCTTCCCAGTTTGCTGGACAAACTTCTCCATGCTTTTGTACATGAGAATAAGCATCTATCATTCTGATGAATTCACTCACATTACGTCCTAATGGCATATGATTTACACCTTCATGAAATACAGTTCCTTCTTCATCGATTAAGTAAGTTGCTCTATAAGATACGTTGTCACCATCTACTGTTAAGTGTCCAGTTTCATCATCATATCGTTCATTTACTGTATCTAAAATATCGAGTCTATTACTCAAATTTCTGTTAGAATCAGCTAAAATAGGGTAAGTTACACCTTCAATTCCGCCGTCATCTTTAGAAGTATTCAACCAAGCAAAATGAACTTCTGCTGTATCACAAGATGCGCCAATTACTAATGTGTTTCTTTTTTCAAACTCTGATAAAGATTCTTGAAAAGCATGCAATTCTGTTGGGCAAACATATGTGAAGTCTTTTGGATACCAAAAAAGTAAAATTTTCTTATTTTCCTTTTTAGCCTTCTCTAAAACATTAATTTGAAAAGTATCTCCCATTTCATCCATGGCATTCACTTTTAAATCTGGAAATTTTTTACCTACTATTGACATAATTATTTTTTTGTTGATTATTAATTTACTTTACTCATACAAAAATAAGAATGAATATGTATTTTAACTTAAATAAAGCCTTGTCTTTTTTAATATCGCGATAAGAATTTCTTATAGCTGAAATACTTTTAAATAATTTATTGCTATTCATATTAAAATAATGAACTCAATTTTTAATGAATACTTTTCATTAAAATTGTATTTTTAGAAATTAAACAACAACCTATGAAAATTCTTTTTTATAACATAAAACATTTACTTCAGGTTAGAGACAAAACTCCTACAATTCTGAAAGGTGAAGCAATGAAGGATTTACCTAAAGTAGACGATGCCTGGCTTTTGATAGAAAACGACAAAATTGCCGATTTTGGTGACATGTCAACTTGCCCTGAATCTGGTTTTGATGAAAAACATGACTTAAACGGACAAATTTTGCTCCCAACTTGGGTAGATTCCCATACGCATTTGGTCTACGCTGGCAACAGAGAAGGCGAATTTGCCGATCGCATCAAAGGCTTAACTTATCAAGAAATTGCAGAAAAAGGTGGCGGAATTTTAAATTCTGCCAAAACACTACAAAACACTTCTGAAGAACAACTTTTACTTGAAACAGAAGCGCGTCTCAATGAAATAATGAAATTTGGCACCGGTGCGGTAGAAATAAAATCTGGTTACGGGCTAACCAAAGACGCTGAATTGAAAATGCTTAAAGTGATTTCTAAGTTGAAAAATAAATATAATCTACCTATTAAATCTACTTTTTTAGCAGCGCACGCTTTACCGAAATCATACAAAGACAAAAAAAGTGATTATATAAATATGGTCATTGACGAAATTCTACCCGAAGTCGTCAACCAAAATCTCGCCGACTACATTGATGTGTTTTGTGAAAAAGGATATTTCGATTTAGAAGACACAGAAAAAATAATAGAAGCTGGTAAAAAACATGGACTTAAAGCTAAAATTCACGTCAATCAATTCAATGCGTTTGGCGGTGTTGAAGTCGCTACAAAACATCAAGCCTTAAGTGTAGATCATTTGGAAGAACTTTCAGTCAACGATATCGTAGAATTGAAAAAAAGTGAAACTATTCCTGTGGCACTTCCGTCGTGTTCATTCTTCTTAACCATTCCGTATACGCCAGGTCGACAAATTATTGATAATGGACTGCCGTTAGCTTTAGCAACAGATTACAATCCGGGCAGTTCACCAAATGGTAATATGAATTTCGTTGTTTCTTTGGCTTGTATCAAAATGAATTTAACACCAGAAGAAGCTATCAATGCGGCAACAATAAACGCTGCTTACGCCATGGAAGTTGAAAATGAAGTTGGCAGTATTACCAAAGGAAAATTGGCCAATTTCATCATTACAGAAAAAATCCCGTCTTATCATTACTTGCCTTATGCATTTGGAAATAACAGCATCAGCCAAGTTTGGATTGGCGGAAAAGCACTTCAATAAAAATTAAAATTATGACTTCTAAAATAAAAATATTCTCTCCTGAAATCATTTCAGATTTAACCAATCAACGTCAAGGTGAAACTAAATTTGGCGAAGCTATCTTAACCGTCAATAGTTTAGAAAATTTGGAACACGTGGAAGCCGAATACGTGTTATTTGGCATTCCTGAAGACATCGGAATTAGAGCAAATAAAGGAAAACCTGGCGCCAAAAACACATTTATTCCAGTCTTGAAATCCTTGCTGAATATTCAAAAAAACAGATTCAATCAACCAGAAAATCTCGTTATCTTGGGTGAAGTAGATTGCGACTCATTTTTAGAAAAAGCTGAACAACTTAACTCTGATGATGAAAACTACGATATTGAATTGGGTAAATTAGTTTCTGAAATTGACGAAATAGTCACACAATTGGTTAAAACAATTGTTGGATTTGGTAAAATTCCAATTGCTATTGGCGGCGGTCACAATAATTGTTACGGCATGATTCGTGGGGTGTCGGAAGCTTTAGAAATGCCTATTAATGTCCTGAACATAGATGCACATACTGATTTAAGAACGTTGGAACATCGCCACAGTGGCAATGGATTTACTTACGCTTCTGAGGAAGGTTTTTTGGCTAAATATTTCATTTTCGGCTTGCATAAAAATTACACTTCAGAACATATTTTCGATTTGATGGATCAAAAGAAAGACATCAAATATTTCTTTTTTGAAGATTGTTTGCACCTCACATCTTTAGACAAGTTGGTCAAACTCAAAACTGGCGTGGATTTCTTAAACAGAAAACTTGGTTTGGAACTCGATTGTGACTCGATTAAAGATATTAATAGCAGCGCCATGACACCAACTGGGTTTAGTGTGAGAGATGTTAGAACTTTCATCAAATTAATCAGAAAAGAAAAAACACATTACTTACATATTTGTGAGGCAGATGCGTCTAAAAATGATTTAATAGGAAAAGCTCTGAGTTATTTCATCAGTGATTTTATTCGTGAAGAGGATTAATTTTTATTGCAAGTCAATATTCATTCCGAAAAAACTAGAACTTGCAGCACGATTGAATCGAGCGTATGAATAACTAAATCTGAGTTTGTTTATTTTAATACTGAAACCGCCAGTAAGTCCAGAAAAAGCTCGCTGTTCTTCAATTCTTAGCTCCTCGCCTCTTCTAAAACTATAACCGAGTTGAATATTGAATCCGCCTTCAGGGAAAATTTCAATGCCAAAAACGCCGTGTCTTAAAATATTATTGAAAAAACTGGGATCATCTGGAGTTATATTTCCGCTTAAATCTTCTTGATCTCTGGCTGTATTTCTGAAAGCAATATTCCATTCTTGAATATTTTCTATCGTTAAATGCCATCTAAACGGCATATCTTTTATTTTTTGAGACACACCCAAAACAACCTCTAAAGGCAATGTTTCTCTGACTTCATTAAAAGGTTTAAACTGAGTTCCTAAATTTCTAACCACTCCAGAAACTACCAAATCCCAATCATCATAAATATAACTGACGCCAATGTCTACTGCACCAGCAAACGAAGAATATTGTTCCAATCTAGAGGAAATCAATTTTAAATTTCCGCCTACTCTAAAATCACTTCTACCAATTCTTCTGGCATAACCTATAGATAATGCCGCTTCCGAGCCTCCAAATTCACTAGTTGAATTCCCAAATTCATCAAAACCTTCAAAATTACCATAGTCTATATAAGTAATTCCACCCTGAATAACTTCTGTTCTTCTGCCGACATCGTAGGCAAATGCTGCGGTTCCATAATTGATATCAGCAAAGTAATTCATATAATTTACTGCCATTTGATTATGCATATCAAAATTGATATTTGCAGGATTATTGGATGCATTTGTCGGATCGAATGTATTGAGCGTAATATTTTTACCGCCGAGAGCAGAAACTTTTGGAGAAACTGGCAAATTAAGAAACTGATAAGTGTTTTGTCCACCAATTTGAGCCGATAACACAGCACAATTAAGCGATAAAATAATTAGAAAAACAGTTTTATAATTCATTAATGAATATAGATTCAGCTGTATTGTAAACGCTGTGCAAATTAATTTATTTTTAGCATAACAAAATTCTGTTCCAAAGAAAATTTTAAAATAAGTTTCACATGGAAATTTTTGAATTGATTGATTCGAAAATTTTTTCAAATTAAAAAAAGCTGAGCAAAATTTTGATTGCCCAGCTTTTTAAATTTAAATGTGAATCCAGTTATAAAATTTTAGCGTCTTTCACTTTTTGTTTCAATAATGCCAATTCTAAAACCTGACTCATATCACTTACATAATTAATTTTTAAACCAGTAAGATATTCTTCTTTGATTTCTTCAATATCCTTTTTGTTCTCTTCACAAAGGATCAATTCTTTAATTTTAGCACGTTTTGCTGCAAGAATTTTTTCTTTAATTCCACCCACGGGTAGCACTTTTCCTCGTAAAGTGATTTCGCCAGTCATTGCTAAATTCTTTTTCACTTTTCTTTGCGTAAACAACGAAACCAAAGAAGTAAGCATTGTTATACCTGCACTTGGTCCATCTTTGGGCGTTGCGCCTTCTGGAACGTGAATATGGACATTATAATTGTTGAAAATTTCAGAGTTCAGTTCGAATTTTTCTGAATTCGACTTGATATATTCCATAGCAATTGTGGCAGACTCTTTCATCACTTTACCAAGATTACCAGTAATACTCAAATCGCCTTTTCCTTTAGACAAAATTGACTCAATAAACAAAATTTGTCCACCAACACTTGTCCAAGCCAAACCAGTTACAACACCTGCAACGTCGTTATTTTCATAAGTCGGTCTTTCTCTCGATGGTCCTAAAATCTTTTCAACTTGTTCTTCTGAAAGTTTAGGTTCGTAACTTTCTTCCATTGCAATATTTTTGGCAACATTTCTAACAACTTTAGCCACTTGCTTTTCCAAATTTCTCACCCCAGATTCTCTTGTGTAGCCTTCAATTATTTTTTCAAATTGCTTCTTGCCTAATTTTATATCTTTACTAGTAATACCATGTTCTTTAATTTGTTTTGGTAGCAAGTGTCGCTTGGCAATTTCTATTTTTTCTTCAACGGTATAACCATTCACATGAATAATTTCCATTCTGTCTCGTAAAGCCGGATGAATACTCGATAAATTGTTTGATGTTGCCACAAACATGACTTTGGATAAATCGTAACCAATTTCTAAGAAATTATCATGAAATTCATCATTTTGTTCTGGATCTAAAACTTCCAGCAAAGCTGAAGATGGATCGCCTTGATGAGAACTTCCAACTTTATCTATTTCATCCAAAACAAAAACTGGATTGCTCGTGCCGGCTTTTTTCAAACTTTGAATAATTCGCCCTGGCATGGCTCCGATATAAGTTTTCCTGTGTCCACGGATTTCAGCTTCATCTCGAAGTCCACCCAAAGAAACCCGTGCGTATTTGCGACCTAAAGCTTCTGCAATAGATTTTCCTAACGAAGTTTTACCAACACCTGGAGGTCCATACAAACACAAAATTGGTGATTTCATATCGTTACGAAGTTTCAATACCGCCAAATATTCAATAATTCTTCGTTTGACGTCTTCTAAACCGTAATGGTCACGATCTAATATTTTTTGTGCGCGTTTCAGGTCGAATTTATCCTTACTGAATTCATTCCAAGGCAAGTCTAAAAATAAATCCAAATAGTTTCTTTGAATTGAAAATTCAGCAACCTGCGGATTCATCCTTTGAAATTTGGACAATTCTTTTTCAAAATGTTTTTTGGCTTCTTTTGTCCAAGATTTTTTCTTGGCGCGTTCACGCATTTCTTCAATTTCACTTTCCGATGATACGCCACCAAGTTCTTCTTGAATGGTTTTCATTTGTTGGTGCAAGAAGTATTCGCGTTGCTGCTGATTCATGTCGCTCTGTACTTTCGACTGAATGTCGTTCTTCAATTCTAACTTTTGAAATTCAAGATTCATATATTTCAAAGTAGACAAAGCGCGCTCTTTCAAATCACTGGTTTCCAGCAATTTTTGTTTATCTTTTACATCGATACTCATATTGGAAGACACAAAATTGACCAAGAAAGATGAGCTTTCAATATTTTTGATTGCGAATGAAGCTTCTGATGGAATATTAGGACTTTCCTTAATAATTCTAAGCGAAAGTTCTTTTAAAGAGTCGATGATTGTATTGAATTCTTCGTCGTCGAATTCTGGTTTTTGTTCTTTAAATTCTTCAACTTTACAACGCATGTAAGGTGTTTCAGTCACCGCTTCAGTTACTTTGAAGCGTTTTTTCCCCTGGATAATTACTGTCGTGTTTCCATCGGGCATTTTCAGAACTCTCAAAATTCTAGCGACTACACCAATTTTGTTAATATCATTGAAACCTGGATGTTCCTCTTCATCGTTTTTTTGAGAAACAACCCCGATGATTTTGCTGCCATTATTGGCATCGTTTATCAATTTAATAGACTTATCTCGTCCAGCAGTAATTGGTATGACCACGCCTGGAAATAAAACTGTATTTTTGAGTGGTAGAATTGGAAGATCATCGGGCAATTCTTCCCGATTGATTTCCTCTTCATCCTCTGATGTCATTAATGGAATCAACTCCGCATCTTCGTCTATTTGTTGTGATGACAAGTTGTCTATATTAAATATTCCTGATTTCGCCATAATTGCTTTTTTGTCAAAATGTCAGATAATACTGACGTTTATTGGATTTTTATAATTCAAAATATTGAAAAGGCTTGATTTCCAATACTTCTATTTTTCAAGGTTTATAAAGTTCAATTCCTGTGCCATCCTAGTTTTTTTCTAATTTGGTTGCTATGGTCACAAAAAATAACTTTCTTTGATTATTTACTGGGTTCTGTGAATTTTTTAAACGAAATTTACCGCATTATCAGAATAAAATATGACAAATACAAATCAACAATACGATGAAGTTGTCGACAAATGTCGAGAACTTTTTTTGAACAAAGCCAAAGATTATGGCACGGCTTGGCGAATATTAAGGCTAACATCTCTAACTGACCAAATCTACATCAAAGCACAAAGAATAAGAAGCCTGCAAGAAAATGAAACTCAAAAAATTCAAGAAAGTCAAGATTCAGAGTTTGTTGGAATTATTAATTATTCAGTGATGGCGTTGATTCAAATTAAACTTGGCATCAGCAATCAGCCTGATCTTAGTGCTGATGAAGCGATAAAATATTACGATGAATTGATTGCCCAAACCAAGCAATTGATGATGGATAAAAATCACGATTACGGTGAAGCATGGCGTGACATGCGCGTGAGTTCGCTCACAGATTTAATATTGCAGAAAATATTGAGAATAAAGCAAATAGAAAATAATCAAGGAAAAACCTTGGTCAGCGAAGGCATTGATGCCAATTATCAAGATATGATAAATTATTCAGTCTTTGCTTTAATTCATTTGTCAGAAAAATAAAAATTATGAAATTTATAGTCGGAATTGCAAGAATTTTAGTTGGGGCCTTATTTATTTTCAGTGGGTTTGTAAAACTAAACGACCCGGTAGGTTTTTCTTATAAATTGAAAGAATACTTTGGTGAAGGCGTATTGAATTTAGAGTTTTTAATTCCTTATGCTTTGGTTTTAGCAATTTTTATTGTCATTTATGAATTGCTACTCGGTATCACACTACTAATTGGATATGCTCCAAAATTCACGAAGTGGAGTTTACTTTTGATGATTATATTTTTCACTTTTCTCACCTTCTACTCGGCATATTTCAACAAAGTTACAGATTGTGGATGCTTTGGTGACGCCATTCCGCTGACGCCTTGGCAGTCTTTTTATAAGGATGTGATTTTGTCCATTTTAATTTTAATTATCTTTTTCAACGAAAAATACATTCGTCCAATTTTTCCAAAAAAATCTTTGAAATGGATAGTATTTGCTTCTGCTATTTCTTGTTTACTTTTTGCCAATCACGTATTGATGCATTTGCCTGCAATAGATTTTAGAGCTTACAAAATCGGTGTCAATATTCCTGAAAATATGGAATTTCCAGAAGATGCACAAGAAGCAGTTTATGAATATAACTGGACGTTTGAAGTCGATGGAGAAAAGAAAGTTTACACCACAAATGGTAGTTATCCTGAAGTTGGCGGAGAATTTATAGAAGTTGAAACAGAAATGATTGAAGAAGGCTACACTCCACCAATTCACGATTTCTCCCTGATGTATGATGGTGAAAATCATCTTGATGAATTGATGAAAGAAGACAAACTCTTGATGGTGATCTCCTACAATTTATCCAAAAGTGAAAAAGAAGGATGGACAGAAATTCAGTCTGCTATTGAAAAAGCCAAAGAAAACGATTATAAAATTATTGGATTAACAGCGTCTGGAGAATCTGACATTCAAAAGTATTCTGAAAAATATAATTTGGATTTTCGATTTTATTTTGCAGATGAAACTGCCATTAAAACAATTATTAGATCCAGTCCTGGATTGGTTGTTTTAGAAAACGGAACAATTGTAGACAAGTTGCATTGGAATGATGCAGATGATTTTGAAACTGAATAAAAGTGATTAAACTCATTCTACAAAAAGCCGCTTATGCTTTACTGACTGTCTTTGGTGTCATCACTGTGATTTTTTTTCTGTTCAACGTGCTTCCTGGAGATCCGGCACAAATGATGCTGGGACAAAATGAAAGCGAAGCGCAACTCCAAAAACAACGTGAAAAGTATGGTTTTGATAAACCGATTTCTCAGCAATATTTGTATTACCTGAATGATTTATCAATATTATCCTGGCATAGCAAGGATCAAGAGGATTTCACCTACTTCGATTCAGAAAAGTACACTGGTCAGGAATTGTTTTCAATTGGAACAGGAAAATTGTATTTGAAATATCCATATCTAAGACAATCCTTTCAAAGGCAAGATCAAAAAGTAAGTGAAATTATTGGCCAAACTTTACCAAATACAGCGATTTTAGCAATTTCTGCCATCGGAATCGCCTTATTGATTGGTATTTTTCTTGGTGTAATTTCAGCTTTACAAAAAGACACTTGGCTGGATAAATCCATTCAGGTTTTAAGTACGTTTGGAATGAGTTTACCTTCATTCTTTAGTGCGATTTTAGCCGCTTGGTTGTTTGGTTTTGTTCTTCAAGAATATACAAACCTAAACATGACTGGAAATTTGTATGAACTGGACGATTTTGGTGAAGAAATGAACTTAAAATTGAAAAACCTTATTCTTCCTGCTTTAGTTTTAGGTATCAGACCCTTAGCAGTTGTCGTACAATTGATGCGAAGTTCTTTATTGGAAGTTTTTCAGCAAGATTACATCCGAACAGCACAAGCCAAAGGGCTTTCTACTTATAAAATCGTCACTAAACATGCCCTAAAAAATGCTTTGAACCCCGTAATCACTGCCATTTCCGGTTGGTTTGCATCTATGCTGGCAGGAGCAGTTTTTGTGGAGTATATTTTTGGTTGGAATGGCTTAGGTAAAGAAATTGTAGATGCACTAAACACCTTAGATTTGCCAATAATTATGGGTTCTGTGCTAACAATCGCCATCATTTTCATCTTAATCAATATCTTTGTTGACATTATTTACGGAATACTTGACCCCAGAATTAGAACTTAAATTAATACTTAAATAAAATATTATGAGAAAAAATATCGTTGCCGGAAACTGGAAAATGAACTGTAATCTTGATGAATCTCAGCACTTAATCAATGCTTTGAAGTTAGAAGATTTTGAGCAAATTAAAGCTGAAATCATCATAGCACCTCCATTTACAAATCTATATCCAGCACATCAATCTTTACAAGATTCAAAAATTAAATTGTCTGCTCAAAATTTAAACGAAAATGAAAATGGTGCATTTACAGGAGAAATTTCACCAGAAATGTTGAAAAGTGTTGGTGCAGAATATGTAATTTTAGGTCACAGCGAACGCCGTGCCATCTATAATGAAACCGATGAATTACTCGCTAAAAAAGTAACAACGGCTCTTAAGCACGATTTCAAAATTATGTTTTGTATCGGCGAAGAATTAGACAAAAGACAAGCCGGAAAGCATTTTGAAGTTGTGGAAAACCAACTCAAAAATGGACTTTTTCATATTTCTGAATCAGAGATGAAAAATATTGTGATCGCATACGAACCGGTTTGGGCGATTGGAACAGGAGAAACCGCGTCACCAGAACAAGCACAAGAAATTCATGCACATATTCGCAAGGTTTTAGCTAAAAAATATAATGAAAATGTTGCCGAAGGAACTTCAATTTTATATGGAGGAAGTGTAAAACCAAATAATGCTAAAGAAATTTTTGCTAAAAAAGATGTCGATGGTGGTTTGATTGGTGGGGCTTCTCTAGATGCAAAAAGTTTTAAAGCAATTGCCGACTCATTTTAAACCAGAAAAAAATTAGTTCAAATTGTAATTTCAATAATAAACACAATGAATACATCCCAAAATTCTAGCGATTTGAGCTACACAGCTTATCATTTTAAAGTTGAACCTATAGCACCAGGATGTGATATTTTGTTGGCTGAACTTGGTGAATTGCCTTTTGAAAGTTTTGAAAACACAGAAAATGGTTTATCGGCATACATTCTCACTAAACATGATCGAGAGAATTTATTAGAGAATTTACAAATCTTGAATTCAGATGAGTTTGAAATTTCTTTTGAAACCGAAATCATAGAACAAGTTAACTGGAACGAAGCTTGGGAAACAAATTTTCACCCAATACATATCGTCAATCGTTGCACAATTAGAGCGCCGTTTCATCCAAAAACTAATGCGGAAATCGATATTATTATTGAACCAAAAATGTCTTTTGGAACTGGTCATCACGCCACAACTTTTCAGATTTCTGAAATGCTTTTGGATGAAGATTGTAAAGGAAAAATTGTACTGGACATGGGGTGTGGCACTGGAGTCTTGGGAATTTTAGCTCAAATTCGTGGAGCCAAATCTGCTGATTTCATAGATATTGACCAATGGTGTGTGGAAAATACAACAGAAAATCTGGAGCGAAATAACTGCCACGGCAATGTTATTCTAGGAGGAGCGGAAAAAATAGACAAAAACTACAATCTTATTCTAGCTAACATCAATCGTAATATTTTAGTTAGAGATATACCAATTTATGCCAAACACCTTCAAGAGAAAGGAGTTATATTTTTTAGCGGATTTTATGAAAATGACCTTGAAATCATTAAAGAATCTGCTTTAAATGAGGGTTTAGATTATGTTAAACATCAACTAAAAGACGATTGGGTTGCTGCTAAATTCACAAAAAATTAAAATTTGATACGATTCATATCTTTATATTTGTAAAAAAAAGTGATGAGTGTTATGGAAGAAGTTTTAGAAGAAGTTGTTGTTGAAGAAAAACTGAAGGATTCTCATGAAATTGTTGTATTCAATGATGACATCAACACTTTCGACCACGTTATTGAAACTTTAATTAAAACTTGCGATCACGACTTGGTTCAGGCAGAACAATGCACGTTATTAATTCATTATAAAGGAAAATGCGCTGTAAAATCTGGTGAATTTGAAGATTTGAAACCCAGATGCAGTAAGATTCTAGAAGCTGGAATTAGCGCAGAAATTCAATAAAAAAAGAGGTTTAAAAATAAAACCTCTTTTCAAATTACATTATATTATAAGTTTAGCCAACGATTTTCAATACTTCAGCAGTAATATATTCAATTTGGTCTTTGTCCAGTTCGGTATGCATTGGTAAAGAAATGACCTCTTTCACCAATTGATTCGTTACTGTAAAATCTCCTTCATTATAACGTTCATCTTTGTAAGCTTTTTGCAAGTGCAATGGAATGGGATAATAAATTCCGAAAGGAATCCCTAATTCTTTTAGATGATTTGCCAATTCATCACGTTTACCGTTCGTGATTCTCAAAGTATATTGATGAAAAACATGGCAATCACAAGTATCGCAAATTCCTTCAGAATTATCGCATTTTTTATGAGTTTCCGTACTTGGTGTAATAATATGTTCAGAAACTTTTAAAGCCTCATTATATTGTCTAGCAGCATTTTGTCTAGCAGCGTTGTAAGTATCTAGATACTTTAATTTTACACCTAGAACTGATGCTTGAATACTATCTAATCTAGAATTTACACCAACCACATCATGATGGTAACGCTCATACATTCCATGATTCACAATTCCCCTTATAGTGTGTGCCAATTCATCATTATTAGTAAAAATAGCACCACCGTCGCCGTAACAACCTAAATTTTTTGATGGAAAAAATGAAGTCGCACCAACATCACCAATTGTTCCGGCTTTTTGTTGTCTGCCATCTTTAAAAGTATAATTTGCACCAATAGCTTGTGCATTATCTTCAATAACATATAAATTATGAGCTTTGGCAATTTCCATGATTTCATCCATCTGAGAAACATGACCAAATAAATGCACAGGTACGATCGCTTTTGTTTTTGGTGTAATCGCTTTCTTTAAAGCTTCAATATCTATATTATAAGTTTTTTCATCAACATCTATCAAAACTGGTGTAAGATTCAAAAGGGCAATGACTTCAACCGTTGCCGCAAAAGTAAAATCTACAGTAATTACTTCATCACCAGGCTTTAGACCTAAACCCATCATTGCAATTTGGAGTGCATCTGTACCATTTGCACAGGGAATAACGTGTTTTACGTTCAGATAATTTTCTAAATCGGTCTGAAAACTTTTTACCGTTGGTCCGTTGATATAGGCTGTAGAATTGACAACATCCATTATTGAATTGTCTACTTCTTCTTTAATTTTTTCATACTGACCTTTTAGGTCAACCATTTGTAGTTTGTTCATAGTCAATTTTAAGTTTCACAAAAATATAAATATAAAACTTTAAAACTGTTGTTTCTTACAAAAGCTTATTTTTGAAGAAAAAAATTTTGAAATTTCTTTATCAACTTTTAATTAAAATCATCAATCGGCTTTTACCACTTCTTGGTTTTTTCAATTCAAAATTAAAAGCATTTGTAAATGGAAGAAAAAATCTTTTCGCTGACTTAGTTTCTAAAGTTAATTCTGATGATAAAATTATTTGGTTCCATGCAGCTTCTTTAGGTGAATTTGAACAAGCTTTACCAGTAATTAATGCGATCCGCAACAAATTTCCGAAATATAAAATTGCAGTCAGTTTTTTTTCGCCCTCTGGATTTGAAGTCAAAAAAAATGATTCTAACATCGACATTGTTACTTATTTACCTCTCGATACCAAATCGAATGCTGAAAAATTTATCAAGATTTTGAATCCTGAAATCGCCTTCTTTGTAAAATATGAAGTTTGGCCAAATTTTTTAAATGAATTAAGCCATGCTAAAATTAAAACCTATTTAATTTCTGGGCTTTTCAGAGAAAATCAATTGTATTTTAGACCAATGGGAAAATTCATGCGAAAAGCTTTACATCAGTTTGAGCATCTTTTTGTTCAAAATGAAATTTCTTTTCAACTATTGAAAGATCAAGGCTTTGAAAATGTTAGTATTTCTGGAGATACAAGGTTTGATCGAGTGACAGCTCAATTGAAAATGAACAATAAACTGCCATTTTTAGATGAATTCACAGCTGAAAGTGAAATGAATATTGTCTTTGGAAGTTCATGGCCAGAGGACGAATCGGTTTATCTAAATAGTTTGAATAAAACAAAATCTGGAATAAAGTTCATCATAGCACCGCACCAAATCAAATCTGAAAAAATTCAAAAATTAAAATCTCGTATTTCTAAAAAAGTAATTTGCTATTCTGAAATAGAAAATCAAGATTTGAAAAAATTCGATGTTTTGATTATCGATACCATTGGTTTACTGACCAAAATTTACAGTTATGCAGATATTGCTTATGTTGGTGGTGGCATGGGAACAGACGGTTTGCATAATATTTTGGAACCTGCCGCTTTTGGTGTACCAATTATTATTGGGAAGAATTTTAAAAGATTTCCCGAAGCCATTTCATTGCGCAAACTCGCTGGTCTTTACAGCGTTTCAGACGAAAAAGAATTTGATTATATTTTCAGTAAAATGATTGAAAATAAAGCATTCAGAGAAAAAACTGGAGAAATTTGTGGTCATTTTGTAAATTCACAAGCTGGAGCAACAAAAACTATTTTGGCTACTGTTGAAAATGATTTTTAGGTGATTTGTATTTCAAAATTTATTTAAAGTTACGCAAATGTCTTTTCAACTGTATAAATCTTGTTATGCCGATAATCAAAAAAATGACACTTAGAGACAAGGCAATGTAGCCAATGATTTTTAGGTCTTCAAAACTTTTATTTTTCAAACTGAGAAGAGCAGTTCCTCCTAAGAGCAAATACAGAGAGGTCCTTAAATAAGACAAAAGCGTGCGTTCATTAGCTAATTTTGTACGTTCCATCGCCAAATGATCACGCAAAATAATGCGTTCCTCATTCGTGTAATCGTCGGTAAATTTCACTATTCTTTTTAATTGTTTTTTCATGATTTAAAAGGAAATGATAAAGAATTTTTTTAATTAAACAATCCAGATAATTAAGCTGAAATATGCAAAAACTTCTGAAAAAAATCATTGAGTTAAATATACAATTATGAATTAAAATAAAAAATTTTGAAATTATTCTTTCTTAGCCTTATGATTTCGATATAGTCCTAGAGTGAAAAAAACTATAAAAACAAGGCTAAGTAGAGCAAGCGCAAGTGAACTGACGATAAGGAGTTTTTGAACAGCATCCAAAATATCTGTTGCCTGACTGAATTTCCCTAAAATCAAAAAACCAAGTGTTACAATGAATAAAACTATGCCCCAAATCCACTTATGATAGGAAGAGGGATTGATTTTAGTAAGGTCTGAAAACATGCTCAATACAAAAATAGCTGAATCCACAGAAGTTATTAAAAAACCTAACAACAAAAAAATAGCCAAAATTATCGCATAGAAACCTAATGTGTATTGCTCTAAGAAAACAAAAGTGGCAGAAAAAACATCGTTAAAAGCAAAATTTGAAACCACACCGGACTCTATAAGTTCAATTGCAGAAGTCCCGAAACTTGTAAACCAAATAAATGAACCTAAACTAGGTATAATAAGAACTCCTAAAATAAGCTGTCTTATGCTTCTTCCCTTCGAAATTCTTGCAATAAAAATTCCTGTAAATGGCGCCCAAGCTATCCAAAATGCCCAATAATAGTAAGTCCAATCCGACAAAAAAATCTCATCGAAATTAAAATCTCCAGTGGCTAAACTCAATGGAATAAAATCTACAAAAAGTGCTATTGAAGTTTCTGTTAGATTGCTAATAATCAAACTAAAGTCGCTTTGGAAAATAACATAAAACAATAGCAACAAAGTAAGTCCAATATTGATATTAGATAAACGACGAATACCCGTCCTTAAGCCTTGGATGGAAGAATAAAGAGCTATGGCAAAAATTAAAATACACAAAAAGAAACTTATTGTAAAACCCAAAGTTTTTTCTGTAATATAATTCAAACCACCTTCCATTTGCCTGATGCCAAGCGCTACTGCACTCACTACACCAAAAACCGTGGTAAGAATCACTAATAAGTCAATGGTTTTTGTTGAAAAATTATGGTTGAAATTCGGAATAATATGGCTAAGTTGGATGTTTTTATTTTTGATAAATAGCAAATAAGCTATAAAGAGAGCGAAAAGTCCATAAAATGCCCAAGCCGTAAACCCCCAATGGTAAAAAGTCATCTCCAAACCATGAATTATTTCTGACCTGGAAATTTCTATACCAGGGTTTTGCATCATAAAAACAGGTTCTTGGACGGCTCTCAAAATAATTCCAGCGCCCATTCCTGTCGAGTACATCATCGCTAGCCAAGATGCAAAAGAGTATTCTGGTTTAGATTTCCCTAACTTTAATCGACCAAAAGGAGAAATGGCAATGATTATTAAATAGATTAAGATGACTAATCCTAAAATTAAGTAGAATTGACCAAAAATTCGTCTAATCCAAATGGAAGCCTGATTTATCAGCTGAAAAGAAGTTTCTGGAAAAACTATAAAGCCTAAACCTGTTATTCCAAGCAGGAACAAACTGTATAATAATAGACGGTTATTACTTTGAAATAGTTTCAAAAAAAGAAAGATTAAACCGTGACGGCTTTATTCAAATATCGCCTGAAAGGTAACATTACATCATAGGCTTCTATAACTTTATCTTTAAAATTTTCAGCTAAGACTTCATTTCTTTTAAAATGCTTCATAGCTGCAAAACTCTTATATCGAAGTAAATCGATGTGTTTATGATCCTGTGAAAATCCTTTTGGAGAAGTCTTTAATTTATCTTCATCTTCCATTAACCCGCCAAAATGTTCCTGAAATTTCTTTTCATTCAAAATTTCTTTGAATTCATCACCATTATAATCTATAGCTGAACGAATGCTCTTTAAAAGTTCTGATTTGGGTTTATAAAAACCTCCTGCTACAAAAATCTCTTCAATACCTAAATGAATATAGAAGTCGCCAGTTTTTGGTCTTTTGTCCAAACCAGCACCAAAATGATCTTTATAAGTTGGCTTGTCTGGGTGATATAACAAGTTATTATTAATACGATTAATAGCTTTTTTTCCTGAAGACGAATAGTAATTTTCATCCAATTTCGATAGTTGATCATCCAAATCTTCGAGCCATTTCACGTAATCGGCTTTTACATTCTCGTACCAATCCCTATTTTCATCCATCCAATCTTTATGATTATTGGCATTCAAGGTTTCAAGAAAATCAAATAAATTTTTAAAATCCATCTAAACTTTTTTAATAGAATGAAGTTGCGCTTTCAAATCTTCCATAGATTGCTCCAATTTTTTCAACATGCTATTTTCAGAATTTTCATTTATGGAAAAAGTCAATTTGCTTGTCACTTCCCATATTTCTTGAATTTCTGAAGCTTCAATTTCATAAGGCGGATAATACGAATTGGTAGAAATCAGCGACACTTTATGAGAATTGGGATGCTTGTGTAATTTTTTGACCAATACAGAATCTTGCAAAACAAAGACATAAACTTTATGATTGTTGGCTTGTTGCAAACTTTCTACAGACTTGCCCAAAACCCAATCGTCAGCTCTGAAATTCGGCTCCATACTATCGCCTTCTATTTGAAAACCACGAAAAGATGCATTTCTGAATTGTGGAATTGGCATTTCAAAAGCTGGTAATTGCTGGTAAAATTCAGCATCACCAATATTCTGCGGATAGCCGGCAGCTGCTTTTTGGTTCACCAGCAACATATTTTCTCTATTGTTGTCTTCAGAAATTGAAATCACTTTCGGCATGGAATTGATATGATGTACGTCTAACTTTTTCTGAAAACTTTCACCAAAAATCCACAATGGATTGATTTCAAAAATCTTTAAAAGCTGCATCACAACTTGTCCGGAAAGTTTGGTCCGTCCGCGTTCAATATCCGAGGTAGAATTTTTGATATTAAGGACTTCTGCAAATTCAGTTTGAGTAAAATTGTGCTCTTCGCGAACTTGTTTAAAACGCTGAATTTCTATAGGTAAATCTGATTTCATGCTCAAATTTAATTTAAATTCGGAATATATCCGCTAAATAAAGGAAAAAATCCTAATCAATAAAAAGTTTTCTCATCAAATATTTTAATAAATTTGAATTCTAAAGTTAAACATCATGAAAATACACGTCATCAACGGACCAAACCTCAATATTTTGGGCAAACGTGAACCAGAAATATACGGTAGTAGGAGTTTTAAAGATTACTTTACAGAGCTTCAATTTGAATTCAAATCTGCTGAATTGTCCTATTTTCAGTCTAATATTGAAGGTGAAATTATTTCAGAATTACAAGAAGCCGACGACAATGTAGACGGCATTATTCTGAATGCAGCAGCTTTTACGCATACTTCAATTGCCATTGCAGACACTATCAAGGCAATAGAAACTCCAGTAGTTGAAGTTCACATTTCCAATCCTCAAGCTAGAGAAAAATTCAGAAAAAAATCTTTCATTTCTCCGGTCGTGCTCGGCACTATTAGCGGTTTTGGTTTAAGAAGTTATAATTTAGCAGTAAAAAGTTTTTTAGATTAATATTCCATAAAAATTAAAACACATGAAAAATATAACCACAATTTTATTATTATTTTGTTTTTCAATTGTTTTCGCCCAAGAAAAAAATGAAGTTGAAAAACGCGTCAAGAAAAAGCAAGTACCTGAATCTGCAAAAGAATGGATGAAAGATGCTTACGAGAAAAAATCTCGTGTAAAATGGTATTTTCAAACCGATGGTACTAAAAAAGCTTATGAAGCCAAATTATTTTGGAAAAACAATAAACATAGTGTAGAATTCGATACTTCTGGAGAAATCGTTAATATCGAAATTTTAATAGATCAGAACGAAATTAAAACACATGCAAAACAAAAAATTCAGCAATATTTTGATGAAAATTATAGTAAATTTTCTATTAAAAAAATTCAAATTCAATATACTGGTGACGGCGATGATTTGGAAGATTTAATAGATGAAGATGAACACGACGAGGATTTAACTATAAATTACGAAATTGAATTTTATGGCAAAAATGAAGACGCAGACGAACTTTGGGAAGGACTTTTTGATCAGGACGGAAAACTTCTTGAAAAACGAATCGTAAACATCAAAGCCACTGATAATTTAGATTACTAATATGAAACAGTTTATATTTATTTTAGCGACCTGCTTCGCAATGAATTCTTATGCACAAACGCGTTCTTTGGGTGGTTTTTTTCCCGAAGCTTCATTGAGTTATAAAATTTCTGAAAAATATTCTGTCACACATAAAGTTGAATCGCAACATTTCGTTTACAACGATCAAACGTTGGACGATAAATTTGATTATAATCACAGTTTAACAGATTTACAAACCTTCGTCGGCAGGCGTTTATCTCCGTTTATCAAAGTTGATATCGGTTACCAATACAGAATTGAGGAAGGCGAAAACACACATCGGCCGATTCAGCAAGTGTCTATTTTGCAACGCAGTTCGATGTTCAGAATTGGGCATAGAATCAGAACAGATCAGACATTTTTTAAAAATGAGAAATTCTTATTCAGAGCGCGTTACAGACTTAAAAGTCAAATTCCACTTAACGGCGTTAGTTTGGATCCAGGCGAAAATTATTTAGCATTTTCTAACGAAATTATTTATATGACGCAAGATGGCGACGATGATATTGAAAATCGTTTGGCCGGCGCACTCGGTTTTTATATCGATGACAAAAACAAATTTGAAGTTGGGTTGGACTACCGTACGGATGATTATTTGGTAGACAACAGATTTCGAAATCGACTCTGGTTTAAAGTCGGATATTACAAATCGCTCTAAAAATCTAATTTCATGAAAATACTTCACACCGCAGATTGGCACATTGGTAAAAAACTGCACAAAGTAGATTTGCACCAAGATTTCTCGCTTTTCGTCGATTGGTTGTGTGAAGTTATTCAAAACGAAAACATCGATGTTTTATTAGTTTCTGGTGATATTTTCGATTTCTCGAACCCATCGAGTGAATCCAGAACTTTGTATTATCAAACCTTGATGAAGTTGAAAAAATTCAACTTAAAAATCATTCTCACTGGCGGTAATCACGATTCGCCAAATGTCTTGGATGCGCCCAAAGAATTGCTCAATCAACTCGATATTCACGTCATAGGCAGGATGCCCGAAAATGTTGAAGATTGTCTAATTCCTATTTTGAAAAACAATGAAGTTGAAATTGTCGTGGCAGCAATTCCATATTTGAGAAGTCAGGATTTGAAAAAACAATACAAAGCAGAAGATTACGATAGCAAAATAGAAGCAATTCAACACAGCATTGCCTATCATTTTCAGGAAACCGCAAAGGTTTCAAAAACAAAATTCCCAGACAAACCACTCCTTGGCATGGGACATTTATATGCCGTAGGTGTCGCTTTATCTGACAGTGAGCGCGACATACAAATCGGAAATTTAGCCGGTTTGGAAGCCAAACATTTTGGCAATTTATACGATTATATAGCGCTTGGTCATATTCACAAACCTCAAAAACTAAATGCAAAAACGCCTATTTTTTATAGCGGCTCCCCTATTCCACTGTCTTTCAGCGAACGCAAAAATGACAAACGAATTCTAATTATCGATACTGAAACCGATTTTGAGCCTCAAAGTTTGTCTGTACCAAAATTCAGAAATTTAAAATTAATCAAAGGAAATTTAGACGACATCCGAACTAAATTAGAACAGGTCGAAAATTCAGAAGAATTAGACACTTTGATTGAAATTCAAATGCAGGATATTGATTTTTCAGCCACAAAAAATGCAGAATTAGAAAGTCTGATTGAAAATTTTTCAACTGAAAATTGCAAAATTGTCAAACACAAAATTTCTTATCAAAATCAACCCAAAGGTAGCGCTGATTTATATAAATCTGAAGACAATATTCAGGATTTAAATGTGTCGGATGTGTTTCGAAAAAAACTGGATGCTACAGACGAAACCGAAGTTTCAAAAATAGAGCTAATCGATGCTTTTGAAAGTATTTTAGACGAATTGAACATTTACTAATTATGAAAATCTTACACCTTCGATTCAAAAATATCAATTCACTAAAAGGCGAGCATAATATCGATTTTGAAGCGCCGCCGCTTAGTGATGGCGGATTGTTCGCCATTGTTGGTGCGACAGGAAGTGGGAAAAGCACTATTTTAGATGCCATTTGTTTAGCGCTTTACGGTAAAACGCCACGTCTGGAAAAAATTAGCAAAACCCGTATAGAACAAGACGGCAGCATTCTGACAAAATACCAAAAAGACGCCTTTGCTGAAGTAAAATTCAACTGTAAATCTGGAGATTTCACTGCGACTTGGACCATTTCTACCAATCGAAATGACAAGCTTCGTGACCATGATATGATACTGTTTGACCACCAATCGGAAAAATCTTTCAGCGAAAAGAAAACCGAAGTTGAACAAGAAATCGAACGACTCATTGGCTTATCTTATGATCAATTTGTAAAATCGGTTTTGCTTTCTCAGGGTGAATTTGCCAAACTTCTAAAATCTGACGACAAAGAACGCAGCGCATTGCTCGAAAAAATCACCAACACACCGATTTACAGAAAAATCGGAATACAAGTTTATCAAAAAAATAAAGACTTACAGGAGCTAATCAAAGATCAAAAGTTAAGATTGAATGATTTAGAAGAAAAATTATTGAGTAACGAGAATATTCAAAATTACGAAGCTAAAAACATTGAACTCGAAAAACGCATTTCCAAAACAGAACAACTACTCAAAGAATACGAAAAAGATTCAGAAAAAATCAAGCAAATATCTAAGCTAAAAATTGAATTAAATAAAGTAAAATCTCAATTTGAACAATTAAAACAAAATAAGTCAAGATTCGATGATGTAAATCAAAATCGAATCGCCAAGCATCAAAAAACTTTGGGTTTTGAAGAAAGTTTGCGAACTTGGGACGACTTGCAAGTCAAAATTTTTGACTCAAAAACATCGATTTCAACTGAAAAAGATAGCATTTCCCAGCTTGAAACGGAATTGAACAGGCTTCAAAATAAAGTTGAAGAACTTGTCAAACACGATACTTCAGCCGAGAAATTGGAAACTGATTTAGATGATTTTCTTGAAAACTACGAGAATCTACGTATTCAGAAAGACAAAAAACTGGATGCTTTTAAGTCTAAAAAAGAATTGCTTAAACCACAATTAAAGCAGCTTGACGTTTCACTTCAAAATAATCTATTGGAGGAATTGATTGGACAATTAAAAGAACTTAAATCTCAGAAATCTAAGATTTATGATAATTTAAAAAACAAACTCAACACCGATGTTGAAGATATTGAAGTTAAAATTGACAATCTGAATCTGGAAATTGATAAGATCAAAGACGCAAAACATCTTCAAGGAAATCTTGATCATATTCAGCAACGTAGTCAAGATTTAACAAAAGAGATTTCAAAAATCAACCAGGAAATCAGTCAATTGCCTGAGTTAATTTCCAAGTTGGAAAAAGACGTTGAAATTAAAGGTAAAAACTTGGAAATTCTAGAACATCAAAAAGAAAACGAGAATTTAAAACTGGAATTAGAAGATTTGCGCAAGCGATTGAAAACTGGTGAAACTTGCCCCTTATGCGGTTCAACTGAACATCCTTTTGCAGAGCATCTGCCAGAAAAACCAAACCAACTTGACGCCAAAATCACAGATTTAAAGCAAGATTTAGAAACGAAAAAAAGTAAATTGGTTGAGTTAAAATCGAATTTAAAACTCAAAAAAGAACAATACGACAAAGAACATGAAGAATTGCAAAAATTAGGTCGCCAAATACAAAATCTTGAAGATGAATTTCAAAAGAAGTTTGGTGATTTTTTTGAGAATATTAATAACAAGAATTTTGATGAATTAGTTGTAATTCGTCAAAATAAGCTTGAAAATTTGAAGACATTCAAATCTCAAAGTCAAGATTTGAATAGCATTAATGAAGCACTACCAATAGCGCAAAACATGCTTGAAATTTTCAAAGAGGGCAAAAGACTTCAACAGAATATTCAGGAGATGTACGAGGGAGAAAATTTAAAATCTGTTGTCAAACAATTCAAATCAAACTGGACCAATCAACAGTCCAATTTGAAACACCATAAAAAAAATCTGAAAGGAAAAATTCAAGATTTAGAAAACTACACCAAACAAAATACGATTTTGGAATCGAAGCTTCAAGATGAAGTCACTAAAGAAGATTTCAAAAATATAAAAGAAGCAAAATCAGCGCAACTTCAGGCGAAAGTTTACAATGATTTGATTGAGCAAAAACACAAACTCGATAAAGATTTAAATTCAACTCAGGATAAAATAAAAAATTTAAACACGCAAATTTCAAATATTGATTTAAAGCATTTTTCAAAATCTGAAGATGTCGAATCTGCCATTGCTGAACAACGGCAAATTTTAGAATCCGATCAAAAAAATTCAGCAGAAATCAAACGGATTTTAAAAAACAACAAAGAATATGAATCCGATTATCAAAAGATTCAAAAACACATTTCAGAAGAACAAAAAAACAACCGAAAATGGGAAGTTCTAAATGAACTCATCGGCGATGCAACGGGAAATAAATTTAATAAATTCGCTCAGGATTTAACCTTAAAACATTTAATAGTTTTGGGCAATAAAAGATTGGAAAAACTGCATGACCGCTATCAATTGGACAAAGCAGTGGATCATGAAAATCCAGACCAACTTTACGTTATCGACCAACACATGGGCGGCATGCGGCGATCGGTCAAAACATTGTCAGGCGGCGAAACTTTTATGATCAGCTTGGCTTTGGCCTTGGCACTTTCAGATTTGGCAGCGCAAAATATCGATATCAATAGTTTATTTATCGACGAAGGTTTTGGCACTTTAGATCCTGAAACATTAGATTTAACGCTGGATACTTTAGAAAAACTTCAAGCCGAAAGTAATAAAACCATCGGTATTATTAGTCATGTTTCTGCCCTGAAGGAACGCATCCAAACTCAAATTGTTTTGGACAGAAATGCGCAAGGTTATAGTAGTTTGAAAGTTGTTGGATAAGTTTTTTTAGTAAAAAATCTATCAATAAAAAATATTAGGCAATTAAATAAATGACTGAATAATTCCGTTTTTAATAAGTATTATCTAATTTAAACAAGAATAATTGAAAAAAGTGAATCTATTTTAATTATAATTACGGATAATATAATTTTTGAATCACTTAGAATGTTATTCTCGTCTAAATTCATTATCTTCGCCAGAGTTCAAAAAAAGAGAAAATGCAAGACAAAATTCAGAAAGAAGATATTTCTTTTGAAGATTTTAAAAAGGAAGTTTTAGAAGATTATAAAATAGCCGTAACCAGCCGTGAATGCAGTCTTTTGGGAAGACGGGAAGTGCTTACCGGCAAGGCAAAATTTGGGATTTTTGGCGATGGAAAAGAAGTGCCTCAATTGGCATGGGCGAAGTCTTTCAAAAACGGAGATTTCCGCTCTGGATATTACAGAGACCAAACTTTCATGATGGCAATAGGACAGTTAAGTGTCGAGCAATTTTTTGCTGGATTATACGCCAACACAAATTTAGAAGATGAACCAATGTCAGGTGGTCGCCAAATGGGCGGACATTTTATGACACATAGTTTGCAAGAAGATGGTTCTTGGAAAAACCTTATAGAACAAAAAAATTCTAGCGCAGATATTTCTCCAACTGCTGGGCAAATGCCTCGCTTACTTGGTTTAGCGCAAGCATCTAAAATTTATCGTCACGAAGAAAACATCAATTCAGAAAAATTTTCTAAAAATGGTGATGAAATTGCTTGGGGAACCATTGGTAATGCCAGTACTAGTGAAGGTTTATTTTGGGAAACTTTCAATGCCGCTGGTGTGATGCAAGTGCCTATGGTAATAAATGTTTGGGATGATGATTATGGCATTTCCGTGCACGCAAGACACCAAACTACAAAAGAAAATATTTCTGAAATTCTAAAAGGATTCCAAAAAGAAAAAGACACCAACGGTTACGAAATTCTTGTCGTAAAAGGTTGGGATTACACGTCATTAATAGAGACTTATCAAAAGGCTGAGAAAATTGCCAGAGAAGAACATGTTCCTGTATTGATTCATGTTACAGAAATTACCCAACCGCAAGGTCACTCTACTTCAGGATCACACGAGCGATACAAAAGTGAAGACCGTTTGGAGTGGGAAAAAGAACATGACTGCAATGTGAAAATGCGAGAATGGATGATTTCCAACGGCTTCGCTTCTGATGAAGAATTAAAAGATATAGAAAAGAGTATTAAAAAGGAAGTTAGAGATGGTAAAAAAGCTGCTTGGACTGCTTTTGGTAAAACTGCCAAATCTGAAAATAAAACTGTCATTAAGTTATTGACGAATCTTGCACAAAGTTCTGAGAATAAAAATTTCATCAACTCTCTAGTCGATGAATTAAAAAACAATGATGAACCTTTAAAATCTGTCATTTTAGCAACAGCTAGAAAAGCTTTGCGTTACGTAAGAGGCGAAGAATCTGAGGCCAAAACAAAACTAATTCAATGGATTGAAGATTTCTCTGACCGTACACAACCTGATTATAGCAGTAATTTATGGAGTGCATATGAAGGTCGAGCGATAAATATTGAAGCCGTAGAACCTACTTACGCTGAAGATGTAGAAGAAGTTGATGCAAGAGTGGTCTTGAGAGACAACTTTGATAAAATTTTTGAAACTAGACCTGAAAGCTTAATTTTTGGAGAAGATTCTGGAGAAATTGGTGATGTGAATCAAGGTTTAGAAGGACTTCAAAAAAAATATGGTAAGCTGAGAGTTGCTGATACAGGAATTCGCGAAGCCACGATTTTAGGTCAAGGTATCGGAATGGCAATGAGAGGTTTACGCCCAATCGCTGAAATTCAATATTTAGATTACTTATTATACGCTTTACAAATTATGAGCGATGATTTGGCGACGCTATCCTACCGAACAAAAGGTAAACAAAAAGCGCCGCTTATTGTAAGAACTCGCGGACACCGACTGGAAGGCATTTGGCATTCAGGTTCACCGATGGGTGGCATTTTGAACTTGATTCGAGGCATCAATGTTTTAGTTCCAAGAAATATGACTAAAGCCGCCGGTTTCTACAACACAATGTTAGAAAGCGATGAACCTTCACTGATTGTGGAATGCTTAAATGCTTACCGTTTAAAAGAAAAACTGCCTAATAATTTAGGTGAATTCAAAACACCTGTTGGTGTAGTTGAAACTATTCGAGAAGGTGAAGACTTGACCGTGGTTTCTTACGGTTCAACCTTAAGAATTATTGAAAAAGCAGCGCAAGAATTGCAAGAAGTCGGCATCGATATTGAAATTATTGATTGTCAATCTTTATTGCCATTCGATTTAAATCATGACATTGTAAAAAGTGTCTCCAAAACAAGTCGTTTGCTTGTAATAGATGAAGATGTTCCAGGTGGTGCATCTGCGTATATTTTACAACAAGTTTTGGATGAGCAAAATGCATATCAATATTTGGATAGTAAACCTCAAACGCTAACTGCAAAAGCACACAGACCAGCTTATGGTACAGATGGTGATTATTTTTCTAAACCATCTTCAGAAGATGTTTTTGAGAAAGTTTATGAAATCATGCACGAATTTAAACCAAGTGAATTTCCTAAATTGAAATAATTCCATAGCTTTAAAAAAATTAAAACCTTTATCAATTTTAAAATTGGTAAGGTTTTTTTATTTAACATTTCGAGACAAGCATTGAAACTCGAAAAGGTTTTCGCATACTAATTAAGTGTTAATTGAAATTAGGCATACCAATTATCAAAACAAATTAGTTGAGATTTGCAAAATGCAAAATCCTAATGTTATACGAGACAAAAAGCAAGAATACATCATCTTATTGGTTTTAGGCACTATGATCGCCATCGGGCCTTTATCTATCGACATGTATTTGCCAAGTTTTGAACATATTGCTACAGATTTTCAAACGACTAAAGCCCAAGTTGGAATTTCGTTAACCAGTTATTTTATAGGAATAGCATTAGGGCAACTCGCATACGGACCAGTTATGGATAAGTTTGGCAGAAAAATACCTTTGCTTATTGGTTTGGTGATTTATGTGATTTCAGCACTGAGTTGTTTTTATTCACCAGACATTTACTGGCTCATTATTTCCAGATTTTTTCTGGCCGTCGGTGCTTCAGCAGGAATGGTTGCCGCAAAAGCTGTAATCCGTGATATTTTCCCTCCAGAAGAAGTCGCGCGCGCCATTTCATTTTTGATGCTAATCATGGGAGCAGCGCCAATTATTGCGCCAACATTAGGCGGAATGGTCATTGCCTATTTCAATTGGGAAATGATTTTCATGTTTCTGGCTATTTTTGCTGCACTTATGTTTATCAGTGTTTTACTTTTTTTACCAGAGAGTATCACGCCCGATAAAACTGTAGAATTAAAATATAAACAAATTTTTCTGAAATATAAAGGTATTCTTACAGACAAAATGTTCTTCACATTTGCTATGGCAGGAAGCTTAACTATAGGCGCAATGTTTGCTTATATTTCGAATGCGCCTATTCTATTTATGGATAGATTCGGTATGTCTGAAACAGAATTTGCTTGGTTTTTTGGGTTGAATGCATCGGGATTAATTTTAGGTAGCCAATTGAATCGTGCAATTTTAATCAGAATAAAAACTTTTACATTAACGCTTTATATTAGTTATATTTTAGTAGGATTAGCAATATTTCTTTTGCTAAATAGTTTGTTTATCAACAGCTTTTATGTGACTGTAATCTTATTATTCGCTATTTTATTTTTACTAGGATTTCAAAATCCAAATACAACTGCGTTATCTTTATTTCCTTTTACCAAACGAGCAGGTCGAGCTTCTGCTTTAGTTGGTAGTTTGAAAATGTGTCTCGGTGCTATAACCTCATACATAATTAGCAAATTCACTGGAATCAGTATTGTGCCAATGGCTTTGACAATTTTTGGTTGCCTGTTTTTGAGTAGTTTTCTTTTAGTAAGATTTAAATTGAAGGAAAAAAAGGCAATGTTAATATCAGATTGAAAACTATTTAAAAAGGAGTCTGTTTGAAAAACTAAAAATAGCTTTTCAATGTGCTTACAATTCAATGTTGAAAGCTTATATTTGTGAGCGAAATCAAAATAAATCCGATGAATTCGCTCAACGCTATTTCTCCTATAGACGGCAGGTATGCTGGAAAAACTGAAGCTTTAAGTCAATATTTTAGTGAGCAAGCGCTCATCAATTATCGCGTAAAAGTAGAAATTGAATATTTCATTGCTTTATGTCAAATCCCATTGCCACAATTGAAAGATTTCGATGCCTCTTTGTTTCCAAAATTAAGATCGATTTATAAAGATTTTACTTTTGAAGACGCCACGAAAATCAAAAGCATTGAGAAAATTACCAATCACGATGTCAAAGCGGTAGAATATTACATCAAGGAACGTATGGATGATATGGGTTTAACCGATTCTAAAGAATTCATTCACTTTGGTTTGACTTCACAAGACATCAATAATACAGCTGTACCGCTTAGTCTTAAAGATGCTATTGAAAACACTTATTTACCAAATCTTCAAGATCTTGTTGTAAAATTATCTGCAAAATCTGCTGAATGGGAGCAAATTCCAATGTTGGCTCGCACACATGGACAACCTGCTTCCCCAACCCGATTAGGCAAAGAAATTCAGGTTTTCGTCACCAGACTTGAAACACAAATAAATCAATTAAAAACAATTCCGTTTTCAGCAAAATTTGGTGGTGCAACTGGAAATTTCAATGCGCACAAAGTAGCATATCCAAGTATAGATTGGCGAAAATTTGGTGAAAATTTTGTAGAAAACACTTTGAATTTACATCATTCATTCCCAACTACACAAATTGAGCATTACGATAATATGGCTTCGCTTTTTGATGCCATGAAGCGCATCAATAATATCATTATAGATTTCAATAGAGATATATGGAGTTATGTTTCTATGGATTATTTCAAACAAAAAATAAAGACTGGCGAAGTTGGCTCTTCTGCGATGCCACACAAAGTGAACCCTATTGATTTTGAAAATTCTGAAGGCAATCTCGGTATTGCTAATGCGTTATTTGAACATCTTTCGGCCAAACTCCCAATCAGTCGTTTGCAACGTGATTTGACAGATAGCACGGTATTGCGAAATATTGGCGTGCCATTTGGTCATACTTTAATTGCCTTACAATCTAGCATCAAAGGTTTGGATAAATTATTATTGAATTCTTCCAAAATTGAATCTGACCTTGAACAAAATTGGGCTGTTGTTGCCGAAGCAATTCAAACAATTTTAAGACGTGAAGGATTTGACAAACCTTATGAAGCACTCAAAGGATTGACAAGAACAAATACAATAATCAATAAAAAAAGTATTGCGGATTTCATAGACACTCTCTCGGTTTCAGAAAGTGTGAAAAATGAATTGAAAGCCATTACACCGCAAAATTATACTGGCATCTAAATGAAAAAAATAACAGCATGGATTTCAGCTGCAAGGCTAAGAACTTTGCCGCTTTCGATTTCTGGTATTTTGACTGGAAGTGCAACAGCGCTTTTGTCCAATAATTTTAATTCAAGTATTTTTTTCTTAGCATTAGCCACAACTCTAGGATTACAGATTCTATCAAATTTCGCAAACGATTACGGCGATGGTGTCAAAGGCACCGATAATGATGAAAGACTTGGACCAGTTCGTGCATTACAAAGTGGTGCAATCACTGACAAAGAAATGAAGGTAGGAATGATTATAACTTCTATCATTACTTTAATATTAGCCATTTGCTTAATTTATATCAGTTTTGGTAAAAATGAATTTTTGTATTCTTTACTTTTCCTTGCGTTAGGTATAGCTTCAATATTAGCAGCTATAAAATACACAGTTGGCAACTCTGCTTACGGCTATCGTGGACTTGGCGATATTTTTGTTTTTGTTTTTTTTGGTTTAGTCAGTGTTATTGGAGTAAATTTTTTAATGACAAAAACAATTGATTTTTGGTTGATTTTACCAGCAACAAGCATTGGACTTTTAAGTTCTGCTGTTCTAAACCTAAATAATATGCGAGATGAAAATAGTGACCGAAATTCTCAAAAAAATACTTTAGTAGTCAAGTTTGGGAAAAGTTTTGCCAAAACTTATCATTTCAGCTTAATTATTGTTTCATTTTTCTCTTTACTTGCCTATCAGATTCAATATTTTGGATTTAATAATTGGATAGTATATTTACCGTTTACTGGTTTTATAATTCTGTTTATACATCTAAAAAAAGTTTACAATTACCAAAACCCTAGGCATCTTGACCCTGAATTAAAAAAAGTAGCTTTGAGCACTTTTTTAATTTCACTGCTTTTATTCTTGGTCTATTATTTCAATTAAAAAACTCATTCAATTAATTCAGTTCTGAACTTTTAGTTTTTTAAATTTCGTAAATTGAAAAAAATTTAAATCATGAATTTTCAAAAGAAAATGTTACGCGACGACGCTTTAGAGGACAAAACAATCATCGTCACTGGTGGTGGTAGCGGTCTTGGCAAGTCAATGACCAAATATTTTATGGAACTCGGTGCTAAAGTTGTAATAACTAGTCGAGATCTAGAAAAACTGAAAAAGACAGCAGACGAACTTGAGGCTGAAACCAATGGCAAATGTCTCGCATTACAATGCGATGTAAGGCATTATGAAGAAGTTGAAAATATGATTGACCAAGCTCATCAAGCTTTTGGTGAAATCGACATTTTATTAAACAACGCTGCAGGAAATTTTATTTCACCTACAGAACGCCTTTCTGCAAATGCTTTCGACACGATCATTGACATTGTCCTCAAAGGCTCAAAAAATTGCACTTTGGCGCTTGGCAAACATTGGATTAAAGAAAAACAAACCAATAAAACTGTATTGAATATTGTCACAACATACGCTTGGACAGGTTCTGCATTCGTTGTACCAAGCGCTACCGCCAAAGCTGGCGTTTTAGCAATGACAAGGTCTCTGGCTGTAGAGTGGGCTAAATATGGTATTCGTTTTAATGCCATTGCGCCAGGACCTTTTCCCACTAAAGGTGCTTGGGACAGACTTTTACCTGGTGAATTGAAAGAAAAATTTGATTTGGCTAAAAAAGTGCCATTAAAACGAGTCGGCGAACATCAAGAATTAGCTAATCTTGCCGCTTATTTAGTTTCAGATTTCGCACAATATTTGAATGGTGAAATCATAACTATAGATGGTGGTGAATGGCTGAAAGGTGCTGGACAGTTCAACCTTTTAGAAAAAATTTCACCAGAGATGTGGGATCAGCTTGAACAAATGATCCGGTCTCAAAAAAGAAAATAATTTATTACTGAAATAAAAAAGTATTCAGAAAGCGTAAAATCAATTTTCAAATGGCGTAATAAATTGTAATTTTACAGGTCAAAATTAAGATAAATTAATGGGAAAAATAATTTCAATTGCGAATCAGAAAGGCGGTGTTGGCAAAACCACAACAGCAGTAAATTTAGCAGCTGCCTTAGGCGTTTTAGAGAAAAAAGTATTGTTGATTGATGCCGATCCGCAAGCCAATGCGACTTCAGGTCTTGGTATTGATTTGGAATCTGTGGAAATTGGCACTTATCAGCTTTTAGAACATACTAAAAATGCAGAAGAAGCCATCATAGAAACAGATTCTCCAAACGTAGAATTGATTCCTTCCCACATAGATTTGGTTGCTATTGAATTGGAATTAGTTGATGAAGATGAGCGTGAATCCATGTTGAAAAAAGCTATAACTCCTTTGAAAAGTAAATTCGATTACATTATCATCGATTGCGCGCCATCTCTTGGTTTATTGACTCTAAATGCACTTACGGCTTCAGATTCAGTCTTGATTCCTATTCAATGCGAGTATTTTGCACTAGAAGGTTTAGGAAAATTGCTCAACACCATCAAAAGTGTTCAAAAGATTCATAATAAAGAATTGAGTATTGAAGGGCTTTTGCTCACAATGTACGATTCCAGATTGCGCTTATCCAATCAAGTTGTGGAAGAAGTGAAAAAGCACTTTAGCGATATGGTATTCGATACAATTATCCAAAGAAATGTACGTTTGAGCGAAGCGCCAAGTTATGGTGAAAGCATTATTAAATATGATGCAGCCAGTCGCGGTGCCAATAATTATTTAAGTTTAGCTGAAGAAATTATCAAAAAGTCAAAGTAAAATTCGAATGGCAAAAACAACTAAAAAGAAAGCTCTTGGTCGCGGTTTATCCGCATTATTGAGCGATCCTGAAAACGATATAAAATCAGCTGAAGATAAAAATGCCGACAAAGTTGTTGGGAGTATCGTTGAGCTCAGCCTCGACGCTATTGATGTCAATCCGTTTCAGCCAAGAACAAGTTTCAGCGAAGAAGCTTTGAAAGAACTCGCGAGTTCGATTAGGGAACTTGGAGTCATTCAGCCAATTACTGTCAGAAAACTAGATTTCAATAAATACCAATTGGTTTCTGGTGAACGTCGTTACCGCGCATCCAAAATGTTGGGTCTGGAAACCATACCTTCATATATTAGAATTGCTAACGATCAGGAATCTTTAGAAATGGCTTTGGTAGAAAATATCCAACGCCAAGATTTAGACCCGATTGAAGTTGCTTTGTCTTACCAAAGATTGATAGATGAAATTGATTTGACACAAGAGCAAATGAGTGACAGAATTGGAAAAAATAGATCTACAATTGCCAACTATTTAAGGTTATTAAAATTAGATCCTATTATCCAAACTGGCATGCGAGATGGGTTTTTGAGTATGGGACACGGCAGAGCGTTAATCAATGTTTCCGACCCGAATATCCAACTAGAAGTTTATGAACAAATTTTGAAAGACAAACTTTCTGTGAGAGAAACAGAAAAACTTGTCCGACAAATTCAACAAAACAAAGGGAAAAAATCTGATTCAACACCGAAAATAGATGAGAAAAAGCAAAAAGCTTTGAAACAAATCTCTAATCATTTTGGTGCTAAAGTTGAGTTAAAAGTCAATAAAAAAGGCAATGGAAAGATCATTGTGCCGTTTTCTTCTGATGAAGATTTTGAAAGAATCAAAAAACTAATTCAAGGTGAATCTTAAACTTCTCGCTGTATTCTTTTTGTTGTGCTTATCAACAAAATTCAGTTTTGGACAAAACGATACTTTAGCTTTAGATCAGCAAGGCAGTTTAAGAACCGAAAACGCCTTTAGCGCAAGTCCTTACGATCCGCTAGCACCTTCGAAAGCAGCATTTTACTCCGCTATTTTGCCAGGTTTGGGACAAGCTTACAATGGCAGTTATTGGAAAATTCCTATCGTTTACGGCGGTTTAGGTTTTACGATGTATTTAGTATTTCAAAACGACAAAGAATACCAACGTTATAGAGATGCCTACAAAAGCCGTTTGGCAGGCTTTGAAAACGATGAATTTCAAGATATTTTGACCGATGAAAGTTTGATTTCTGCTCAAAAACAATTCAGAAAAAATAAAGAATTAGCTATTTTAGCTACCATTGGTTTGTACATTCTAAATATTGTTGACGCCAATGTTGACGCACATTTGAGTCAGTTTGACGTGTCTGAAGATTTGAGTTTGGAACCCAATTTTGAACCCAATGTGATCAGCGGTAGAATTGATTATGGATTAAGTTTAAATTTTAAATTCAACTAGATGAAAATTGCAATTCTGGGATACGGAAAAATGGGAAAAACAGTTGAAAAAATTGCCCAAAATAGACAACATGAAATTGTCTTTAAAACCTCTGAAAAGCTCGATATTGAAAAACTGAAATCCGCTGAAGTTGCTATTGATTTCAGCACACCAGAAGCTGCATTTGAAAATATCACAACTTGCCTAAAATATAATATCCCTGTAATATCAGGAACTACTGGTTGGCTGGATAAATTTGAAAAAACAAAAAATATTTGTCGCGATCATAAAGGTCGATTTCTATACGCATCTAACTTTAGCATAGGCGTAAATATCTTTTTTGAAGTGAACGCCTATCTTGCCGAAATGATGGCAAACATGGATTCCTACAATGTTAATTTAAAAGAAATCCACCATCTTGAAAAAAAAGATGCACCAAGTGGAACAGCCATTTCATTAGCAGAACAAATTATCGATAAAACAAGATTTACAAACTGGAATTATCCACCCAAACAGGACAATAATAGTATTCCGATTGAAGCAGAGCGTAAAGCTGGTATTTTCGGTATTCATGAGATCACTTATGAATCTGAAATTGACAAAATTAACATCAATCATGAAGCCAAATCCAGAGACGGTTTTGCTTTTGGAGCTGTGGTAGCTGCAGAATGGATTATAAATCAAGATGAAGGCGTTTATGAAATGAAAAATGTGCTTCAGAATAAAAATAAAAACGACTAAAAACCAAAACCTATGACTTTTTCAGAATGGTTAATTTTTATACTTATAATTCAAGTTGTTCATTTTTTGGGCACATGGAAATTGTACAAAAGCGCCGGGCGACAGGCATGGGAAGCTGCAATTCCAATTTATAATGCCATTGTGCTTTTCAAGATTATAAATAGACCTTGGTGGTGGGTTTTTCTGCTATTCATTCCTATTGTAAATTTAATTATGTTTCCAGTTATTTGGGTGGAAACTGCTAGAAGTTTTGGTAAAAATTCGGATACAGACACTATTCTTGAAATCGTAACTCTTGGTTTTTACACTTATTATATCAATTATTTTGCGGAACACAAATATGTTGGCAACAGAAGTCTAAAAGCAAAATCTAAAACTGGCGAATGGGTCAGTTCTATTTTATTTGCGGTTGTTGCTGCAACAATAGTTCACACCTATATCATGCAGCCATTTACGATTCCAACATCTTCTCTTGAGAAAACTTTGTTGGTTGGCGATTTCCTTTTTGTCAGTAAGTTTCACTATGGTGCCAGAGTGCCACAAACCGCAGTTTCATTTCCAATGGTTCATGACACAATTCCATTGGTTGGTATAAAATCTTATCTCAATAAGCCGCAGATTCCATATATGAGATTACCGGGGTTTCAAGATATTCAAAGAAATGATATTGTTGTCTTCAATTGGCCAGTAGATACGGTGAGAATGTTTAGAGATGATTCTGGGAGACACTACGATAAACCGATTGATAAAAAATCGAATTACGTTAAAAGAGCAGTTGCTATTGCAGATGATTCATTAGAAATTGTAGATGGTAAAATTTTTGTAAATAACCAACCTCTGCAGCTTCCTGACCGTGCTAAACCGCAATACTCGTATATTGTTCAAGGTAAGGGTCAAGGCTTCAATCCGCGGAGTCTAATTGAAATTTATGATGTCACAGACGGAGCAAGTTGGATCGATCAGTCTAAACGTTTATACAAGTTCACATCTGTAACTGAAAAAGGCGTCCAAAAATTAAAAAATCATCCGAATGTAGAATATATAGAACGTTGGATTGCACCAAAAGGACAAAAAGAAGATGGTATTTTTCCAAATAATGGAAAAGTGGATTGGAACAAAGATAATTTTGGACCGATTTATATTCCAAAAGCTGGTAAAACTGTCGATATAAACCTTGAAAGTTTTTCATTATATCGACGAATCATTGAAGTCTATGAAGGTGAAGAAATGGGCATTCAACAGAAGCTTGAAGTCCGTGGAAATAAAGTCTACATGAATGATGAACCAATAGAAGAATACACCTTCAAGCAAGATTATTATTGGATGATGGGAGACAATCGTCACAATAGTGAAGATAGCAGATATTGGGGATATGTGCCTTTTAATCATGTTGTCGGAAAACCTGTTTTTGTATGGATGAGTTTAGATGGAAATGCTAAAAGTTTAATAGATAAAGTACGTTGGGAGCGCTTATTTACAACTGTTGGTGGTAAAGGCAAGCCAGTCTCCTACTTCGTGTATTTTTTAATTGCAGTCGTTTTGTATATTGGTTATAATTATTTCATCAAAAACAAAAAATCTAAATAATTTTGAAGCCAAGCCTTATTCATCCGAGTTACTTCGGTCCTGTAGATTTATATGCGGAAATTGCCCAAGCAGACAAATTTGTTTTTGAAACGAAAGACAATTACCAAAAACAAACTTACAGAAGTCGGCAGTATATTTATGGTGCCAATGGAAGACTTTTATTGAATATTCCTGTAAAACATAGAAAAAACAAAACCGATAAGCATCAAAAATACCGTGACATAAAAATCGAGAATGAATTCAAGTGGCAAAAGCTACATTGGAAATCTTTAGAAGCAGCTTACAGAACTTCACCATTTTTCGAATATTATGAAGACGAATTTTTACCATTATTTGAAAAAAGGGCGACTTTTTTAATGGATTTTAACTTGATGTGTATGCAAATTGTTTTTGATTGTCTTCAAATCAATTTTGAATATGATGAAACTAAAAAGTTTGAATTTATTCATGAAGAATATAAGGATTGTAGGAGTTTAGTGAATGCCAAAAGAACGCCAGAATTTAAATTAGAAAAGTACATTCAAGTTTTTGAGGCAAAATTCGGTTACCTCCATAACTTAAGCATTTTAGATTTGTTATTTAATGAAGGACCTGCAGCTTTAAGCTATCTTCAAAATCAGAAAAGAAAAGGCTAAAAAGCGAAACTTGCCATAATTGGGTAATGGTCTGAAAGCTGGACTTCATAGTTTTTGAAGTCCAATACTTTAATCGATTTTTCAGAGAAAATGACGTCAATTCTGATGGGTAAAAAGTCAAAATCGAAGGTTTTGCCAAAACCATTTCCAGCGACTGTAAATGCGTCTCTGAGATTGTGTTTCAGTATTTGATTAGAGACATATGAAAACGGTGCATTATTCATATCCATACAGATTATTTTTGGTAAGTCGGTGGATTCGAAACTCTGCTTCAACATCTCAACCTGTTCTTCTTGTTTTACGAAGGACTTCCCTACTCGACTAATAAGTTTCTGCTGGTCTTCTTTTTGTAACTCTTCAACATCTGGCAGAATTTTTAAAGATTCCAAATGCACCGCATAGACTCGTAAGGTGTCTCTATTTTTGATTATATCAGCAAAAATTGCGTTGTTTTGAGTTTTTGGAAAATCAATAGTTCCCGTATTTACAATTTTATATTTACTAAAAATTGCCATACCAATTCTAGAACCTTCGTGTTTAAACTTTTCAAACTTATATTTGAAATCAGTCAATTTCAAATCTGGATCTTTATAATAATCTTGAAAAGCTACAACATCCGGAGATTCATTTCTAATAAAATCAGAAATCTTATTGGTTATATTATTTTGCTCAATCCATTTATAATGATTAAATAATCTAACATTATAACTCATTACTTTCAAAACATTTGGAGATTGATATTTCACAGAATCACTAAAAACATAGATTTTATTGAAATAACCAAAACCTACCAAAATTGCAAAAAGAGACAAAAGCATTTGTCTTTTCAACTTGACCAACCAGTAGAAGAAAAATAAAAAATTGACAAATAAGAAAAACGGTAAACCTAAATTCAGAATAGATAAAAATGCTGAAAATTTTGGAGGCACAAATGGTAAAAGATAGGCAATAATCAAGCATACGACAAAAATTAAGTTCAGAGCGTAGATGAATTTTTCAAAAAAATTGAGTTTGGTCTTCACTGTCTTTACATGTCTTTTCCGGCTTTGAATAAAAAATCTTTTTCTTCTTTAGATAAACTGTCGTAACCACTTTTACTTATTTTATCAAGAATTTTATCTATTTTTTCCTGTTGCTCAGATCGTTTTTTAGTTGAAGTTGTTTCTGTTTTAGTTTTTTTACGATGCACAGTTTTCATTCGACTTTTCCGATTTGATTTTGAAGAAAATAAAGAAGCAAATCCGTCAGTAATATTCTGTAACCAAGATCCAATATCATTGCCTTTTTTCAATTGTGTGATGTACAAATAACCTAAAGTAGCACCGCCAATGTGTGCTAAATGCCCACCCGGATTAGAAATTGGAATTTGAACTACATCCAAAACAACTAGAAAAGCAGCAATCCACCACAATTTTAAATTTCCTAGAAAAAACAAACGCACCTGCATATTTGGTGCTTGCGTTGCCACACCAACCAAAATAGCCATGACAGATGCCGATGCACCAATGAGATATGAACGACCGGTTCCTGCAAATGCTGGCAACAAATTATAACTCAACATATAAATCAAAGCGCCGCCGATAGCACCGAGTAAATACAAATTCAACAAACGTTTCTCCGAGAAAAAATTCAGAAAAAACTGACCTGAAAAATATAATATGATCATATTCGAAAGAATATGAAAAATACCAGCATGCATGAATGCGTAAGTAATGATTGTCCAGGGTTTAAAAGCTAAATCAACTAGATGCTTTGGAAATACTAGCCATTCCACAAAAAACTCAGTTGGAATTTGAAATAAAAAACCTATGGTTCTAAAAACAAATGTGAGTATAAACAGCAGCACATTTAACCCGATCAATTTTTCGAGCATATTCGCTGTATTGTATCTGTATTTTAAATTATCTTTCCAGTTCATATCAATTCCATCTGTATTGGTTAGGTTCATTTTTTTTCCAATACCACATTGTGATAAATCCGATGATTGCTCCGCCGATATGTGCCCAATATGCGGTATTTGAAGGACCTAATAGGGTAACGCCAGTCACAGCAGAAAACAAATTCAACAAGAAATAGCCACCGATTAAATATTTGGCCTTTATTGGGATCGGCACAAAAATAATATACAAAGGCAAATTTGGATAGACAACGGCGAATGCTGCTAAAACTCCAAAAATAGCACCTGACGCACCGACCATTGGCGTCAAATAATTACGGAAAAGTTGTTCACTCACATCCCTTGGAATTGAATCATAGAGGCGATATTCACCTGTATTTTTAACACTTTGAATCAAATCTTTAATTTCTCTAGGACTTACGCCTGCATCTATGTAGGTCTCATAAGCGTTATTATAACCAATATAGCTGAATAAAATTTGAAGCCCGGCAGCACCTAATCCAGCTGAAAAATAAATGAATAAAAATTTGCTTTGCCCTAAATATTGTTCCAATAAACTGCCAAACATGTATAAAGCAAACATATTGAACAAAATATGTGAAAAACCACCATGCATAAACATATGCGTTAAAACTTGCCAAAAGCCAAAATTTTCGTTTTCTGGAAACCAAAGCGCAAACATTCTAAAGGCATAATCACCTAGATATTCAGCTCCAAAAAAGAACAAAATATTTACGATTAATAAGACTTTTACAGTTTCTGTGATTCTTCCTCCCATTTACATAAATTTTTTATCGAAATCTGACGCCGATTGTTTGACGAAAATCAATTTATTCATCGGCGTAAGCATTGGTTCTTTGCAAGAAAAAAGCTGATTGACCAATTCCGTCTGTTCTTCCTTTTCAAGTGGTGTACCATTTTTAACCGCCATACTTTGCCCTAAAGATTTAGCCAATAAATCGGTTTGATGAAAACCAGAATCTGGAATTTCATTATCAAAGTCTGACAAAAGTTGATCTAACAAAATCGATACTTCACTTTCGGGTAATTTATTTGGAATTCCATTGATTTTCACAAAATCTTTTCCAATTTCAGAAAAAGAAAACCCAGCATTTTCCAATGAAGATTTCAACTGTTCAAAAATTTGAATTTCATTAGTATTCAATTGAAGTTGTAATGGAAATAACAATTGCTGACTTAATGCAGGTCGATCTGTAATATTCTTTAACAATTCTTCATAAAGTACGCGAAAATGAGCTCGATGTTGATCAATGACCAACATTTCTGAAGTCGTTGATGTAATAATATATTTATTCTGAAGTTGAAAAGTGCCACTATATTCAAAATTTGTTTTTTGGTGATTCCCATGGAACAAATCTCCACGAACATGTTCACTTTCTACTTCTATATCAACTAATTCACTTGATTTGGTATCAAAATCAACATCTTGATTCAAACCAGTATAAAGCGCTTCCCATGGCGCTGATTTTTGTGTTTGATGATTATGCTTATATTTTGACTGAAATTTAGTTTCAGATTCAAAAGGATTGAAATTCCGATTAACATTCAGAGAAGGAATTTTAGCATTACTTTTATGTTGAATATAATTAGGATCCATGCTAGCATCCTTTTCAAAATCCAAAACAGGTGCCACATTGAATTGACCTAAGCTATGTTTCACTGCACTTCTCAAAATTGAATAAAACGCATGCTCATTATCAAATTTCACTTCAGTTTTAGTAGGATGAATATTGATATCTATAGATTTTGGATCAACATCCAAATACAAAAAATAACTAGGATATGCACCATCTTTTAGCAAACCTTCGAAAGCACTAGAAACGGCATGATGAAGATATGGATGTTTTATAAATCGGTGATTGACAAAGAAGAATTGTTCGCCCCTTGTTTTCTTTGCAAATTCTGGTTTTCCAACAAAGCCACTGACTTTAATCAAATCAGTTTCTTCTTTAACCGGCACTAACTTTTCATTGGTTTTCGAACCCATCACGCCAACAATGCGTTGTCTGAAATTAGCACTTGGCAAATTAAAAATCTCACTATCGTTGTGAATCATTTTAAAAGCAATACTTGGATGAGCTAAAGCCACGCGTTGAAATTCGTCTATAATATGTTTCTGTTCAACTTGTTTCGACTTCAAAAAATTTCGCCTAGCGGGAATATTGAAAAATAAATTCTTAATAGAAATCGAAGTTCCTTTGGACGTTACACAAGGTTCGTGAGAGACAATTTTGCTGCCTTCGATGACGAGTTGTGTACCAACTTCTTCAGCTTCAGGTTTGGTTTTCATTTCTACATGAGCAACTGCGGCAATAGAAGCTAAAGCTTCACCACGGAATCCTTTGGTATGCAGATTGAATAAATCTTCGGCTTGTTTTATTTTGGAGGTGGCATGACGTTCAAAAGATAAACGCGCATCAGTTTCAGACATTCCAAAACCATCGTCCACAACCTGAATTAAAGTTTTACCACCATCTTTTACAACCAAAGTCACAGAATTCGACTCAGCATCTACCGCATTTTCCATAAGTTCTTTAACTACAGAAGCCGGACGTTGAACAACTTCTCCGGCAGCAATTTGATTGGCTACATGGTCGGGCAATAATTGGATGATATCACTCATTTTTTATTTTGCAGTAAAAATTGAAAGATCAAAATCGATGATCCATAGAAAAATAAATGCTAAAACTAATGCGATCAGAATCACCCTTCGGTTGATGCTTCGGTTACCGCGGTGTCTGGAATTTGTTCTAGCTTCAGCCCAATGTGAGCCAAAATCTATGGTATTATGGGTGTCTTTGTATTTATTGAATTTGGAATCAAAACTATACGGATTTCCAATATCTTTCCCGTTATAATAACGCGGTGTATAATTGTACCGATTGTTCTTTCTTAGCTTGAGTGATTTGACTTTAAACATAGTTTATTCTATAAAGTCAAAATTAAGGAAAATGAATCAAATTAATGGATTTCGAGCTCGAATTTAACCTGAAATCAACATTTAATTTTTAAATCGGTTTGTAGAATTTAGCATCTTTTCGCAATTGTGCCATTTTGATGGCTGCAATTGCGGCTTCGGTACCTTTATTACCGTGTTTTCCACCGGAACGCGCTTCAGATTGAGCTTTTGTATTGTCGGTCAACACGCAAAAAATAATAGGAATATCGTTTTGAAGATTCAAATCCATAATACCTTTGGTCAAACCTTGGCAAACAAAATCGAAATGCTTGGTTTCTCCTTGAATTACATTTCCGACAGCAATAATAGCATCTAGCATTTCAAAACTTTCCTGCATTTTTTTGCAAGCGTAAGGCAATTCGAAACTTCCGGGAACGTTCCAGCGAACAATATTCTCTTTGATGACACCAACATCTATTAATGCATCAAATGCGCCTTGAAACAAATTTTCTGTAATTTCTGGATTCCATTCAGAAACAACTAAGCCGATCCGCATATCTTTAGCGTTCGGCAAAGTTGATTTATCGTAAGTTGAAAGATTTTTTCCTGATGTTGCCATACATGTTATAATGCTTGCGCTTGCCCTAAATAAACATCAACATTTTCTGCTTCATCAGATTCAGGAAATTCATCTTGAATACGTGTTAAATGTTTTTCTGCTTTTTCAGCTTGTTCCAAATTTATTGCAGTTACCGCAGCTTTCAATAAAAATTTTGGAGTAGTAAATGAATTGTTGCGCATATTAGCAGCTTGTTCAAAATAGCCTAAAGCTTCTTTCGGTTGCTCTAATTCAAGAAAAGCGTCTCCAATCGCACCTTTTGCGAGTGGTGTTAGGATTTCATCTCCAGCATTGAAATTATCTAAATATTCAATTGCTTCTTGATAATTACCTAAATTCAAATGAGAAATTCCGGCATAATAGTTTGCCAATTCTCCTGCTTTCGTATTGCTATAATTACTGGAAATGTCTTCAAATCCAAATTTACCGTTTCCACCTTTCAAAGACAAGTTGAATAAGGAATCTTGTTCTTTTTCTGTTGCTTCTATCGCTCTATCGAAATATTGTTGCGCTTGATTCATCTCATTAGCTGCTTCAATTTCATTCGGTTCTTGAATAAACTTTTGATAAGCTAAAAAGCCGATAATAACCACAGCAATAGCGATAATTACACCGAAAATCGGTTTTTGGTATTTGGAAATGAATGCCTCGGTTTTAGTCGCGCGTTCATCTAAAGTATTAAAAACTTCGGCTGTTGTTGATTCTTGTTCTATTTGCTCTTCTTTTTCAGCCTTGTTCTTCGGTTTGTAACCTCTTTTTCTATATGATGCCATAGTTGTATTTTATTCGACTGGCAAAAATATAATTTTTATTCATATAGAATACACTATTTATTTGATATTTTTACAGAATGTTAATTTTAGTGCTTTAAACCAAAATAAAAATTAAATACTTTAAATCAACTCAATGATCATAAAGGATTTATCTCTTATAAATTATAAAAATTTCGATAGCATCAATTTAGAATTTGATGACAAAATCAACTGCTTAGTTGGTCAAAATGGCATCGGTAAGACGAATATTTTGGATTCTATTTACCATTTAGCTTTCGGAAAAAGCTATTTTAATCCAGTTACAAGTCAAAATATAAATCACGATGCTGATTTTTTTGTTATTGAAGGCGACTTTTTTAATGGTGAAAAAAATGAAAAAATAATTACATCGTTCAAAAAAGGGCAAAAGAAAATAATCAAACGCAACGGGAAAATTTACGACAAAATCAGTGATCATATTGGCACGATTCCACTGGTCATAATATCACCAACAGATCGTGATTTGATTTTGGAAGGTAGCGAAACACGCCGAAAATTTATGGACGGTGTAATTTCACAAGGCGATAAAATTTACCTTAACGAGTTGCTGAAGTATAACAAAGTCCTTTCTCAAAGAAATGCTTTGCTGAAATATTTTGCTGCGAATCGCACTTTCGACCAAACTTCTTTAGATGTTTATGACGATCAAATTGTTGGAATTGGTCAAAATATTTTTGAAAAACGCCAAAACTTTATTGAAAAATTCTTACCAATTCTTCAAGCCAGATATAGCGAAATTAGTCATTCTAGAGAAGAAATCAGTTTGACTTATAAAAGTCAATTCAAAGAAAAAACAGGTTTTAGCGAGATTTTGAAATCTGGTTTAAAAACAGATTTACAACGCCAATATTCTAATTTTGGAACTCATAAAGATGATTTAATTTTTAAAATTAAAAAGCATTCGGTTAAAAAATTCGGATCTCAAGGTCAACAAAAATCATATTTAGTTGCGCTAAAGTTCGCACAATATGATTTTTTAAAATCGCAACACGGCATGAAACCTATTTTACTTTTAGACGATATTTTTGATAAACTGGATGAAGATCGTGTAAAACAAATAGTTCAAATGGTTTCAAAATCAGATTTAGGTCAGATGTTCATTAGCGACACACATCCCGAACGCACAGAAGAAGTCGTCAAACAAAACGCCAATCAATATAAAATGATTAATCTTGAAGCATGAAATATTTAGTTTTACCTTTAGTTTTTTTATTATTCGCCTGTCAAAATGAAAATAATCTTGGCAACATAGACCAATTGAACGGTTTCTGGGAAATTAAAAAAGCCGAAACACCTTATGGCGCGAAAAAATATGAAATGAATCAAAATATAGATTTCATTAAAATTGAAGATTCCACTGGTTTCAGAAAAAAATTACAACCAAGTATTATCGGAAATTACACAGCTTCAAAAGACCTAGAAAATTTTGAAATTAAAGTTGAAAACGACAGTATTCGCTTATACTACAGTAACAGCTTTGACCAATGGAAGGAGACTATTATCAGCATTAGTGAAAATAAGTTTGTCGTTAAAAACGAGCAAGATTTCATCTACACTTATAAAAGACACGAACGTATAGATATTGAGAACAATGGCAAAAAATAAACGGCAGCACGAAGAAAAATCCATGAAAGATTTAATGGAAATTTTCAAAAGCAAACATCGTTTGAATCTTGGTTTAGATCGCGTAGATGTTGAAAAAGCTTGGATGACAGAACTCGGTCCCGCCATAAAAAATTACACTGAGAAAGTGAGTTTCAGAAATGAAACACTAACTGTTCACTTGAACTCTTCTACTTTAAGAGAAGAACTCAGTTATGGAAAATCCAAAATCATAGAACGCCTCAACGAAAGTCTTGGACGTGAAGTCATTCAGAAAATTGTATTGCGATAAATTTGCCGTTAAAAAAATTTCAATTCAATTAAAAGTGAAAATCGTTTGTAAAGCATCATGGCTTCATTTACCTTTACGAAAAACTTTTCGAAAGCTATGAAACAACTGTACTTTATTTTAATATTAAGCTTGATTTTCAGCTGTAAAAAAGCAGAAAACAAAAGCGAAAATTCAGATTCAAAATCTGAAATGAATTCAACTGAAGTAAAAAACGATCGTCCAGAAATTTTAATGAAAATCGCTAAAGCTCACGGTTTTGAAAATTGGTCTGACATTGACGAACTCAAATATAGTTTCAATGTAGATCGAGGCGGCAATGTCTTTACAAGAGGTTGGGAATGGCAACCCAAAATTGAAAAAGTCAGCATGACCACAGCAGACACAACTCTAACCTACAATTTGAATAAAGTTGACAGCACTTTACAACGCACAGACCAAGCATTTATCAACGATAAATATTGGTTGCTTTTTCCATTTCAGCTAGTTTGGGACGATAATTTCGATACCGAAATCAAAAATGAAGTTGAAGCCCCGATTTCAGAAAAAAAACTTACAGAAGTCAGCATCAATTATAAAAATGAAGCCGGTTATACGCCAGGCGACACCTATAAAATTTACATTGATGACCAAAATATAATTCGTGAGTGGTCTTATATTCCTAGTGGAAAACAAGAGCCGGCAATGAGTACAACCTGGGAAGATTACGAAACTTTCAAAGGTTTAAAAATTGCTAAAACTCACCAAAATCCAGACAAAACTTTCAAACTTTATTTTACAGATATAAGCGCAAAATAATAGCATGATTTACCAAAATAGTATAGAATTTGCAAAAGCTTTGGATCGAACCGATCCACTTAAAACATTTAGAAATCAATTTCATATTCCCAAACACACTGACGGAGAAGAAAAAATCTACCTCTGTGGAAATTCATTGGGATTGCAACCGACAAACACGCAAAAATACATTCAACAAGAATTAGATGACTGGGCAAAATATGGCGTAGACGGTCATACAGAAGCCGAACACGCTTGGATGCCCTATCACGAATTTCTGACTGAAAAAATGGCGAAAATTGTTGGTGCTAAGCCTAAAGAGGTGGTTGTGATGAATACCTTGACGACCAACTTGCATTTGATGATGGTTTCGTTTTTCAGACCAACAAAAAAACGGTATAAAATCCTTATTGAAAGCGATGCATTTCCTTCCGACAAATATGCTGTGGAATCTCAGTTAAAATTCCACGACATCGATCCAACAGACGGTATGATTTTATGGAAGCCCAGACCAGGCGAAAATACCTGTCGAATGGAAGATTATGAAAAAATCATTCAAGATCATGGCGACGAAATTGCGTTAGTAATGATTGGTTCTACTAATTATTATTCAGGGCAATCTTTCGATTTAAAAAAAATAACCAAACTCGCTCACGACAAAAATATCACTGTTGGATTCGATTTGGCTCACGGTGCAGGAAATATCCAACCGAATCTTCATGAAGTCGGTGCAGATTTTGCCGTATGGTGTACATATAAATATTTAAATTCTGGACCAGGAAGTCTCGGTGGATGTTTCGTTCATGAGCGACACGCCAACAATCCAGATTTGAAGCGTTTTGTAGGTTGGTGGGGACACGACAAATCTACTAGATTCAATATGCGAAAGGACTTCTCCCCTATTCCTGGCGCCGAAGGTTGGCAACTCAGCAATCCGCCGATTCTGTCGATGGCTGCGATTCGTGCTTCATTAGATGTCTTTGATGCCGCTGGTTTTGAAAAAATTAGAGAAAAATCTGAAAAAATAACAGGCTTTTTAGAATTCCTAATCGATGAATTAGACAATGAAGATATTCATATTATTACACCAAGAAATCCTGAAGAACGTGGGTGTCAACTTTCCATTCAAGTAAAAAATGCTGACAAAACTTTATTCGATAAAATAACTGAAGCTGGCGTGGTTTCAGATTGGCGAGAGCCAGATGTCATCAGAGTAGCTCCTGCTCCATTATATAATTCTTATACAGATGTTTACGTATTTGTCCAAATCTTAAAAAAAGTATTGAATGAAATCTAGAGAACACATACTTATTATTGGCGCAGGACTTTGTGGTTCACTTTTGGCTTTGCGTTTAGCCCAACACGATTATAAAATTACTTTAATTGAAAAACGTGCAGACCTAAGAAAAGCTGATATTTCTGCAGGACGTTCCATAAATTTAGCATTTTCTGACCGCGGGATGAAAGGCATCAAGCTAGTCGGTTTAGAAAAATCCGTTCAAGGACTCTGCATTCCGATGTATGGCAGAATGTTGCACGATCAACAAGGCGAAATGCAATTGTCTAAATACAGTGGCCGTGAAGGCGAATATATCAATTCCATTTCAAGAAGTGGTCTGAATGCTTTGCTTCTAGATGCTGTTGAAAAACATGATAATGTTGAAATTCACTTCAATCAATCTTGTACAGATGTAAATTTGGAAAAAACCTCAGCCACGTTTGAAGATTCTGAAAACCAAGCACAAAGAAGTTTCAATGCTGATTATATTTTTGGTACAGATGGGGCAGGTTCTGTCGTGAGAAAAGAAATGCAAAATCAAAAGAATTTTCTCTTCAGTCATTCGCAAAATTTTCTAACACATGGCTATAAAGAGTTGAGTTTCCCCCCTTCAGAATCTGGAGAATATGCGACTGAAAAAGGAGCGCTGCACATTTGGCCAAGAGGTGAAAATATGCTCATCGCTTTACCAAATTTGGATAAAAGTTTTACAGTTACCTTATTTTTAGCTTACGAAGGCGGTAAATACAATTTCAATAATTTGAACAATCCTGAAATTGTAGAGGAATATTTTAAAAGTATCTATCCAGATGCCTATAAACTTATGCCAGAATTGAAAACTGAATTTTTTGAAAATCCTACTGCGCCATTAGGCACGGTGAAATGTTCACCCTGGACTTTTAAAAACGCATTGATTATGGGCGATGCCGCACATGCCATCGTTCCGTTTTACGGACAAGGCATGAACGCTTCTTTTGAAGATGTTTTCGAATTTGATAAAATTTTAGTCGAAAATAATTTTGATGTTTCTAAGAGTTTCAAAGTATTTAGTGAAACAAGAAAACCCGATGCAGACGCGATTGCGGATTTAGCTTTGGATAATTTCCATGAAATGAAATCGCATACTGCGCAAGATATATTTCTACAAAAAAGAAAAATAGAATTGGCTTTAGAAAAGGAATTTCCAAAACAATATTCTTCCAAATATAGCCTGGTTACTTTTGAAGAGCAAATTTCATATAAAACAGCCATGGATAGAGGTCGCGGACAAGATAAAGCTATTTTGGGATTGCTTAAAAACAACAAATTGCACGATAAACAATCTCTTAAAGAACAGTTGGAGCTCATTCGAAATGTAACCCAACAAATTTTGGAAGGCGATGTTATTTTAGAACATTGAAAGTAATTCATTTTTAAAAATCAATATTGAAATAATTTAAAAAGTAAAATATATGTCAAGCAAATTAGTAGAAGGCAAAGCAAAACCTCGCGGCGCTTATCCACATGTGAAACGCGTTGGAGACTTCATCTACGTGTCAGGAACGAGTTCACGACGTTCCGATAATACTTTTGATGGTGTTGAAGTAGATGAAATGGGAACGACCAATTTGGACATTCGTAAGCAAACAGCAGCAGTTTTAGAAAATATCGACAGTATTCTAAAAGAAGAAAATGCAAGTTTAGAAAATGTCGTAGATGTAACCACTTTTTTAGTCAATATGAACGACTTCAAAGGTTACAATGAAACTTATGCAAAATATTTCAAACCAGAAAACGGTCCAACACGAACAACGGTTGCAGTACACCAATTGCCACACCCACATTTATTGATAGAAATTAAAGTTGTAGCTTACAAAAAAATATAATTATCTAATCCTCAATTGATCTTGACAATTGCTAATTATTTTTTAAAAAGTGGACGGTAATCAATCAATTTTATCATTAAATTGCAATCATTCAAACTGAATTTTATGCAATTGATTTTAAATTATATCAACGGTGAATATTGCAAACCAATAGATGACAAATGGTTGGATAATTACAATCCGGCTGAAGGAAAAATTTACAGTAAAATTGCCAACTCTGGAGCTGAAGATATAGAAAAAGCATACAAAGCAGCAGCCGATGCATTTCCATCATGGTCGGAGACTAGTTTGGATGAACGGAGTAGAATTCTTCAAAAAATTGCGGATATTATTGAAGCCAATCTAGACCAGTTGGCTGAAGCTGAAAGTTTGGACAATGGGAAACCATTGAGTTTAGCAAAATCTGTTGACATTCCCAGAGCAGCCTCAAATTTTAGTTTTTTCGCAAAAGCAATTACACAATTCAGTAGTGAAGCCCACGAAAGTATCGGTTTACAAAGTATGAATTTCACATTGCGCCAGCCAATTGGCGTTGTAGGCTGTATTTCACCTTGGAATTTGCCTTTATATTTATTCACTTGGAAGATTGCTCCTGCAATAGCCGCTGGAAACACCGTCGTTGCAAAACCCAGCGAAATCACACCGTATACCGCATACTTATTGGGTGAAATTTGCACTGAAGCTGGTTTACCAAAAGGCGTCTTAAATATCGTAAATGGATTAGGTCAAACCGCAGGAGAAGCCATCACCAAACATCCAAAAATTAAAGCAATCACCTTTACAGGTGGCACCAAAACCGGTGAACATATTGCCAAAATTGCTGCACCGATGTTCAAAAAATTATCCTTGGAACTCGGTGGCAAAAATCCAAATTTGATTTTTGCAGATTGCAATTATGATAAAATGTTAGAAACCACTGTAAAATCTTCATTTGCCAATCAAGGTCAGATTTGTCTTTGTGGCAGTCGAATTTTTGTAGAAGCTTCAATTTATGAACAATTCAAAAAAGATTTCATTGAAAAAGTTTCTCAATTGAAAATAGGACATCCGATGAATTCAGAAACAAAAATTGGTGCTTTGGTTTCAAAATCACATTTAGAAAAAGTAGAATCTTATGTTGAAATTGCCAAAACTGAAAATCAAAATATTTTATTTGGCGGAAAACGAGTTGATGTAGAAAACTTCAGTGAAGGTTACTATTTTCAGCCTACAATTATAGAAGTCAAAAGCAATGATTGTAGAATCAATCAAGAAGAAATTTTCGGACCAATCGTCAGCATCATGCCATTTGAAACAGAAACAGAAGCATTGAACATGGCAAATGACACCAAATACGGTTTGTCTTCTACATTATGGACTTCCGATATGAATCGCGTGATGCGAATGTCCAAAAAACTTGAATGTGGTATTGTTTGGGTCAATACTTGGCTGAATCGAGATTTGCGAACCCCTTTTGGCGGCACCAAACAAAGTGGCGTTGGTCGAGAAGGCGGTTTAGAAGCTTTGCGATTTTTTACGGAACCTAAAAACATTTGTATTACTTACGAATAAAAATTTTAATTTATGAATATCAATTTAAAAAATAAAAACGCCTTGATTTGTGGCAGTACTGCAGGAATCGGACAAGCCACTGCTCTATTGATGGCAGATTTGGGTGCTAACATAACTTTGGTGGCTAGAGATGAAGAAAAATTAAAATCTACACTGAAAAAATTATCTAAAGTGGCAGGTCAAACACATGATTATATTGTTGCCGATTTTAATGCTCCTGAAAATCTAAAAGTTAAAGTTGAAACTGCAACAAAGCAAAAAGATTATCATATTCTACTGAACAATACTGGCGGTCCTAAAGGTGGACCAATTTATGAAGCTGAAACCAATGAGTTTACTAATGCGTTTTCACAACATGTTATTTGCAATCAAATTTTGGTTCAAGCTTTGGTTCCTGGAATGAAAAAAGCCAAATACGGTCGAATCATCAATGTAATTTCAACTTCAGTGAAACAACCGATTGATGGACTTGGTGTAAGTAATACTGTCCGCGGTGCCGTTGCTAGCTGGAGCAAAACTATGGCAAACGAATTAGGTGAATTTGGAATTACAGTAAATAATATCTTACCAGGATTCACGGCTACTGGTCGTTTAGATCAAATTATTGCCAACAAATCAAAAAAACAAAATAAGTCTGAAAGTGAAGTAGCTGAAGCTATGAAAAACAGCGTGCCCGCAAAACGTTTCGGTCAACCAGAAGAATTAGCCAATGCTATTGCATTTTTGGCTGGTGAAGCTGCTAGCTATATCAACGGTGTAAGTTTGCCTATCGATGGTGGACGTACCAAAAGTTTATAGTGATTTCAAACTAAAAAAATCTCAACAAAAGATTCCAAAATTCTAAAATTATGAAGAGAAAACTCAGAATTAACGGACATTCTCATTTATTGCCATACCCTGAGGAAATTCCTGATTTCATGAGGGAAAAGGAAATTTTTTGGATTGATGAGGATAAGAAATTTATGCTCCAAAAAAACTGGAAACGCCCAGTAACAGATTCTAGTTTTTTCTTGAATGAAAAACTAGAATGGATGGAGCGATATAATATTGACCATGCTGTAGTGCTTAATTTATCTCAATTATATGGCAATGGTTTGCGCGTAGAAGAAATGAAAAAAGCTTTGCGTTTTCAAAATGATTTCAATGCGAAAGTACAGCATAACCATCCTAAAAAATTCTCCTGCGGATTTGTTGTTCATCCAGCTTTTGTAAGAAGTGCGCTTTGGGAAATAGAACGTTGCGTGAAAGAACTCGACTTGAAATTATTATGCTTACCAACGCATTATATGGACAGTATTGGGACTTGGCGTTGTATTTTTGATGAAGAAAATGAGCCAATATTTGAAATGGCAAGCGAATTCAATTTAGCTGTAGAAATCCATCCTTATGATGGCGAAAAGTTCATTAAATTAGAAAACACAGCTTGGCGATTTCATCTGATATGGATGTTGGCGCAATGTGCAGATGCTTATCATTTTTTAACATTGAACGGTTATCCAGATAAATATCCAAATATGCGTGTTTGCTTTGCTCATGGCGGTCAGTTGGCACAAATTAATTTAGGAAGAAGAATACAGGGATTCGATGGAAGACCAGATTTATTTGAAGGCAAAACACACCCTCGAAAATCAGTTGGACACAAAAACATCTTTTTTGATACACTTGTACACGACACAAGGTCATTGAAACTCTTACTTGAGAACCAGAAAAGTTCTCAAATTTTAGCCGGACTAGATGACCCTTATCCTTTAGGTGAAATGGAAAGTGCTCCGCAATCTTCATATCCAGGAAAAATTTTGGATTTAGCTTTAAACGAGAAAATCATATCTGAAACTGAAAAAGATGAAATCTGGTCGGATAATGTACTTCAATGGCTTTATGGCAGCGACGATGAAAGCAAAAATAAATTAGTAAACAAAATATTGAGTTGATGGATTTTATTGATGAATCACTTCAAGATTATGTAGAAAAACATTCCGAAGCAGAGCCAGAATTGCTTCAACAGTTGAATAAAGAAACTTGGCAAAAAGTGCTTCAGCCAAGAATGTTGAGCGGACACTACCAAGGGCGTTTGTTGAGTATTTTATCCAAAATAATTAGACCAGAAAATATTCTGGAAATTGGCACTTATACAGGATATTCCGCACTTAGCCTTGCAGAAGGTTTATCCGAAAATGGCGAATTGCACACAATAGATATCAATGAAGAATTACATGATTTGCAGCGAAAATATTTTAATTTGAGTGGCTATGGAAAACAAATCTTCCAGCATACTGGAGATGCTAAGGAAATTATTCCAAAGTTGGAAAAAAGTTTTGATTTGGTATTTATAGATGCAGATAAAACTTCTTATCCTAAATACTTTGAATTAGTAATGGATAAGTTGAATTCAGGTGGTGTCATTCTATCAGACAATGTTTTATGGAGCGGCAAAGTTGTTGAGAAAGTTGATCCAAATGATATTTCAACGAAAGCACTTTTAACTTTCAACCGTTTACTTAAAGAAGATTCCCGCATCGAAACTATCGTATTGCCAATTCGAGATGGTTTGACGATCTCGAGGAAGAAATAGTTTTTTCGTTAGTTTTTTTCATAATGAATCAAAATAAGTTCGTTGTGAACCTTTATTTTTGCTAAAAGAACTTATAAAATTAACTCCTTTTGGTTTTTGTAAAATTAAATCTCTTTTTTAGTTGAACTCAAAGTTGTATTTAGTGAAGATTTTTATTTAACAAAAAAAGAATTTTAATCCGAAAAATTTAGTTTTATTTAAAACTATTATTAGAGTTCGTTTACTTTTCTTAAATATATTTGCTCTAAAAAATTGACACCAATCTATAAGTTATTTTTTTCAATTTTGTTCTTTTGCGCCTTAAGCAGTTTTGGTCAAAATTTTAAAATTTCTGGACAAATCACCGATGATCAAGGTGAATCTATTCTTGGCGCAAATGTAATTATTGTAGGCGAAAATCGCGGTACAGTTAGTGATGACAAGGGAAATTTCAGTATTACTTTGCCACAAGGTGAATACAATCTAAAAATTAGTTATCTCGGTTTTAAAGAAATCACTGAAACCGTCAATCTCAACAAAAATTTGACTTTAGACTTTCAGCTTGAACCCAAATCTGAGGATTTAGAAGAAGTTGTTATTTCTAGTAGTGTTGAAAAAGTCAACATTCGTGATACAGATATGAGCGTAAGTAAACTTGACGCTTCTAGTGTAAAAAAAATTCCCGTGGTTTTTGGCGAGCCAGACGTCATTCGTTCTTTATTACAGTTACCTGGAATCTCGAATGGTGGTGAAGGAACATCTGGTTTCAATGTTCGTGGTGGCGCAGCCGATCAGAATTTAATATTGATCGATGATGCTATTATTTATGAATCCTCTCACCTATTTGGATTCTTTTCCATTTTCAATCCAGACGCGGTCGATTATCTGAAACTTTACAAAGGTGGAATTCCTGCCAGTTTTGGCGGTCGAGTGTCTTCGGTTTTAGACATTCGTCAAAAAACAGGTAATACTCAAAAGCTAAAAGGTGAAGGTGGCATTGGCGTGATTTCTAGTAAACTTAGCTTAGAAGGGCCAATTCAAAAAAACAAAAGTTCTTTTCTCGTCAGTGGTCGTGGAACTTACGCACATCTTTTTCTAAAACTCACAGACAATAATAACTCGGCATACTTTTATGACATTAATACTAGATTCAACTTCAGACTGGATGAAAAAAACCAACTGAGTTTTTCTGGCTATTATGGTCGGGATTTAATAAATATTAATGATAGTTTTAGTAATATATTCGGCAATGCGTTTGGCGTTGTAAATTGGAAACATCGATTTGATGAAAATCTAACTAGCGACTTAAATTTTTCATTTAGTAGATATGGTTATGAATTGGAATTGCCAGAGGTTGGTTTCAATTTCAAAAATAGTATTTCTAATTTCAAAATCAATTATGATTTGAAACACAATATCAATGAAAATTTAGATTTCAATTACGGCATAAATAGTATTCGGTTTGCTATCAATCCAGGAGAAATAATTCCTACTTCAGTGACATCTAGTTTTAACGCTAGAATTCTAAATAACAAATACGCTTATGATAATTCTGCATATTTTTCTGTAAAACATTCACTTACCGATAATATAAATTTACAGTACGGATTGAGAGTCAATGCATTTTCCAGAATGCAAGACAAAACAATAGACATCTATGAGAATGACCAACCACTGTTATATGATGAAAATAGAGATATTTATGTAGAAGCTTCTCCGATTGAAACTATCGATGGCGATGAATCTGAAATTGAAAAAACTTATTTCAATCTGGAACCTAGACTTGGAGTATCTTATATTTTAAATGATAACACCTCCATCAAAGCCAGCTATAATAGGATGGTTCAAAACTTACATTTATTATCCAACACTTCTTCACCAACACCTTTTGATGTGTGGACACCCAGCGGAAAATATGTAAAACCGCAGCAATTAGACCAATTTGCTGTTGGTTTTTTTAAAGACTTCAAAAATTCACCTTACACACTTGAAACAGAAGTTTTCTATAAAAAAATAAATAACCGCATCGATTATATAGACGGAGCAAATTTAATAGCAAATGATGCGATTGAACGTGTAATTTTGAACGGTGAATCTCGAGCTTATGGCTGGGAAGTTTATTTCAAGAAAAATACTGGTAAATTTACAGGGTGGATATCTTACACATTATCGAGAAGTGAACAACGCACACCAGGGCGTTCACCAGAAGAAATAGGCATCAATAATGGAGATTGGTATCTCAACCCCTACGACAAAACACATGATTTGTCCATCGTTGGTAGTTACGAATTGAATAAAGCCTGGTCATTCAATGCAAATTTCAACTTGCAAACTGGTAGACCAGTCAATTTTCCTGTGGGACAATTTGAATACCAAGACTTGAATATTCCAATTTATGAAGGACGAAATCTGAATCGTTTACCGACTTTTCACAGATTTGATGTTTCTGCGACTTACACACCAAGAAAACAACAAAAAGCTTGGGAATCTTCATGGAATTTCGGTATTTATAATTTATATAACCGAAGAAATGCAGCTTCACTGAATTTTGAACAAAATGAAACTACTGGACAAAACGAGGCGGTTAGGTTTTCAATATTTGGTATTGTACCGTCGGTGAGTTATAATTTTAAATTTTAGTCATGAAAAAACTTTTCATTTATATAATATTGATTTTCAGCTTTACAGCTTGTGAAGATGTTGTAAAAGTCGACCTTGAAGATGCAGAACCAAGACTCGTTGTAGATGCAGCGATAAAATGGGAAAAACAAACTTACGGTAATGAACAATTCATATATTTATCAAGATCTGGCGGATTTTATGCTGATGAATTAGAGAAAGTTTCAGATGCAGAAATTCACATAGAAAACAGCAACGGAGATATATTTATTTTTGAAGAAACTGAGGCTGGAACATACAAAACTTCGACTTTCATTCCTGAAATTGGCATGGAATATCGGCTGGAAATTTCAGTTGATGGCAAAACTTACACAGCTACTGAAATAATGACTCCAATAGTACCGATTGAATTTGTTTATCAGAATAATGAAGGTGGTTTTTTCGGAGATAATATAGAAATTGAAATCACTTTTTTAGACCCAGAAGAGGAAGAGAATTTTTATTTGTTCACCTTTGACGATCCAAATTTCGCTTATCCAGAATTCAACATTTTTGATGATGGATTCACCAATGGAAATCAAATTTCTGCTACTTATTCAGACGACGAGCTCGAGCCGGGAGATGTTATCGATATTGAAATGTTAGGCATTTCAGAAAGTTATTACAATTTTCTAGATATACTTTTGGATCAGATTGGAAGTTCTGGCGGACCTTTTGCCACGCAACCAGCTACAGTAAGAGGAAATATTAAAAATACAGAAAATCCAGATGAATTAATTTTTGGTTATTTTAGTCTTTCAGAAATGAACCAACGCGAATTTATCATTGAAGAAGAAGAGGAAGAATGAGTTTCAAAAAAATCACAGAATCAGATTCAAAATACCGACATTTAGAAAAAATGTCAGTTGAAGAGATCTTGGTTAACATCAACAATGAAGACCAAAGTGTTGCTTTAGCAGTTCAGAAAGTCATTCCACAGTTAGAAAAATTAGTTCAAAAAATTGTTGAACAATTGAAGCTAGGCGGACGCTTATTTTATATTGGCGCAGGAACAAGCGGAAGATTAGGAATTTTGGATGCTAGTGAATGTCCGCCAACTTTTGGCGTGTCTTCCGATTTAGTAAACGGTATTATTGCTGGTGGAGATCATGCCATTCGTTATGCCGTAGAAAATGCCGAAGACGACACAACTCAGGCCTGGAAAGATTTATTGACATTTGAAATTAATGACAAAGATGTTGTTGTTGGAATTGCTGCATCGGGAACCACGCCTTACGTTATAGGTGGTTTGAAAGATTGCCAAGCTCATCAAATAAAAACCGCTTGCATCACTTGTAATGAAGGTTCTCCGATGTCAAAAGTTTCAGATTTCCCTATTGAAGTAATAGTTGGGCCAGAATTTGTCACTGGCAGTTCAAGAATGAAAGCAGGAACAGCACAAAAATTAATTCTGAATATGATTTCTACTTCTACGATGATTCAGTTAGGCCGAGTGAAAGACAACAAAATGGTTGACATGCAACTCAGCAATGAAAAACTGAAACAGCGAGGGGCAAAATTAATTATGGAAACTTTGAATGTAAATTTAGATAAAGCTAAAGAACTACTGGAAAAACACGGTAGTGTAAGAAAAGCAATCGCCAATGAAACATACCAATAAAAATACTCTGGGCAAAGGCATAAAATTCGTTGCAGGTTCTCTACCACTCATATTCTTAGGACCTTCGATAATTTTTAGTGCATTCAACAATCAGGACAAACCTTTGTACTGGCCAGTTTTAATATTAGGAATTATAATTTGCATTATTGCTGGATATTTAATTTTTAGAGGAATAAAAATTATTTTGAGTGCAATGTTTGATGAGTGAAACTAGAGTAAGTTTAATAAGAATTTAATTCAATTAAGATAAAATCTATTCCTTGAAAGGTTGTTTCAATTGTTTCCAAAAATCTTGCGGATAATCTTCATCATTTTCAAAACCCAATTCGATATCCCTGCCATCTTTTGGGACGTGTGCTGTACCAAAAAGATAATCCCAAATACTCAAAGATAAACCGAAATTCATGCCATACGGATGCGATTTGGGCAAGGCTTTAGAGTGATGCCAAATATGCATCTTAGGATTGTTGAAAATATATTTGAAAATACCATAATCCCAAGATAAATTGGCATGATTCAAATGACCGATGAGCACACCAAACATATGAACGACAAAAAAAGCTTCAATACCAAAACCAATCATTGCTAAAGGCAAATACTGAACACTTTTATAAACAATCGTTTCCATGAAATGAAATCGAAATTGGGCTGCAAAACCCATTTCTTTAACACTATGATGAACTTTATGAAACTTCCACAACCACGGCTGTTTGTGTAATTGTATATGAACATTCCATTGAATAAAATCTGCCACTAAAAACATGATAAGCAATTGCAGCCAAACTGGAAAATCCTGAATGTGAAAAGCTACAATATTATCTATGCCAAATAAGTTTAAAAAATCATTGAATAATTCAACAAAAATATTGGAAATAGCATTGTATCCTATTAATGAAAATATGAAGAAATTAAAAAAAATGTAAAAGACATCTAACCAAAATCCACGTCTGAATATTTTTTGATCTTTACGCCAAGGAATTAGGATTTCAAGAATTAGAACTAGAAAAGACAAACCTAAAAGCCACCAAAAGTAATTGGTCCAAGATGGATTTTGAATTTCTTCTACCAAATAATTAAAGTAACCTGTGAAAGAGTTTAAGAAAATGTCGATGTATTTATCCATCAATAAATTTTAAGGCAAAAGTAAACAGATTTTCATTCTACTTTTGTCACACAAGTCACAAAAATTGTAAAACTAAAATTTGAATATTACAATTTTGATGAGGAATAAAATTTAACCTAAAAACTAGTTTTTCAAAATATCATATTTACTGATTTATATCATTTACGATGCTGAAGTTAGCCAGTATCTTTGATTTAAATTTAGTTGAGAATGAGAAATTTAATTGAAAAATACAATGTACCAGGGCCGAGATACACAAGCTATCCAACAGTGCCATACTGGGAAGAGGCTAATTTTTCAATCGCTAGTTGGAAAAAATCACTTCAGCAACATGGTAGTGATGAAATCAGCTTGTATATTCATTTGCCATTTTGTGAAAGCCTATGTACATTTTGTGCCTGCAATAAGCGAATCACCAAAAGACACGAGGTCGAATCTCCTTACATCCAAGCATTGCTTCAAGAATGGAATATGTACTTGGATATTTTTTCTCATAAACCTAAAATCAAAGAAATTCATTTAGGCGGTGGTACACCAACTTTTTTCAATCCAGAAAATTTAAAATTTCTCATTGAAACTTTATTAAAAACTTCAGCAAAAACGGAAGATATCAATTTCAGTTTTGAAGGTCACCCAAATAACACCACAAAATCACATCTTGAAACTTTATTCAATCTTGGCTTTCGCAGAGTCAGTTATGGCATTCAAGATTACAACCCTGAAGTTCAAAAAGCAATTCACAGAATTCAATCTTTTGAAAACGTTCAAAAAGCAACCGAAAATGCAAGAAAAATAGGTTATACTTCTGTTGGTCATGATATTATTTACGGTTTGCCAAAACAAACTCTGGAAGACATCATAAACACAATCAAGAAAACCAAAATCTTGATGCCAGACAGAATTGCATTTTACAGTTATGCGCACGTCCCTTGGACCAAAGGCAATGGACAACGCGGATTTAGCGAAACGGATTTACCTTCTCCAAAACAGAAGCGTTTGCAATATGAAACTGGCAAAAAAATGCTAGAAGATATCGGTTATATTGAAATTGGTATGGATCATTTTGCACTTCCAGAAGATGAACTAAACATCGCTTTTCAAAATGGAAAATTACACAGAAATTTTATGGGTTATACCACTACAAAAACCGAACAACTTATCGGTTTAGGAGTTTCTGCAATTAGTGATAGTTGGTTTGCATTTGCCCAAAATGAAAAAAAATTGGAAGATTATTACAGTCGAATTTCAGAAATGAAATTACCAGTATTTAGAGGTCATATTTTGAATCAAAAAGATTTAAATATTCGTCGACATATTTTAAATTTAATGTGTAACTTTGAAACAAGTTGGGATAAAAATGATGAAAATAACTTGATTTTTAACGATATTATCACAGATTTAAAAGAGTTCGAGCAAGATGAGTTAATTTCAATACAAAACAATAAAATTATTGTAAAAAATAAGGGAAAAGCCTTTATAAGAAATATTTGTATGGCTTTCGATTTAAGATTAAAATCAAAACAACCTGAAACCAAATTATTTTCAATGACTATTTAAAACCTAAAACAATGAAAAAAATATTAGTACCCGTAGACTTTTCAAAACCATCTGAAAATGCCTTGAGAATTGCAGCACAATTGGCTAAAAAAAATAACGCAGAACTGCATGTTTTACACGTTATTGAATTGGCAGAATCACTATTCGGAGGAGCACAATTCAATGTTGATGATGAGCAAATCATTTTCTTTATGAAACTGGCAAAACAAAGGTTTAGTAAGTTTTTAGATAAAGACTTTCTAAAAGACGTAAATGTGATTGACAATGTAGAATCTGGTTCAACGACTTTTGGAATCAACGAATCCGTAGAAAAAAACGACATCGATTTGGTAGTCATGGGATCAAGCGGTAGTTCTGGTTTTGAGGAAATTGTCATAGGTTCTAATACAGAAAAAGTAGTAAGATATTCCAAAGTTCCAATTTTGGTTGTAAAAAATGAAATTGAAGATTTCAATATCAAAAATGTAGTTTTTGCTTCAAATTTTGAATTGGAAAATTTAGACGCTTATAAAAAAGCTAAAAATTTTGCTGATAGTTTTGATGCTAAAATCCAATTGCTTTATGTGAATTTACCTGGCAATCAATTTTACAGCACTGAAGAAATCCGTGAGCAAATGCGTAAATTCTTGAATAAAGTTGAAGTGCCACTTTCAAGAGAAAATATTGAAATTTATAACGATTACACTATAGAACAGGGTGTCATTAACGGTGCTAGATCACTGAAAGCAGATTTAATAGCCATGCCAACTCACGGTAGAAAAGGATTGTCACATTTTTTCAATGGCAGTATTGGTGAAGATGTGGTGAACCATTCAGAATTGCCAGTGATGACTTTTAAAATCTAAATATTTAAAACTTTACCGAAATTTAATAGAGGCTTTTTGCAAAATTAGCCTCTTTTTTATTATGTTTGAAAATGAAATCGACCAATCGTTTTATATTCAAGCTAATTTCAGCTTGCCTTCTACTGAGTTTAGTTAGCTGTAAAAATGAATTCAGGAATAATGTTGTAAATGTTTTTGAAGGCAAAGTTGTCGATGAAAATAATCAACCAGTTGAAAATTTAAAGATTTTTCTAGGTGAAAATGAGCATGAATACATTATCAACAATTCATTTTACAGCAACCCGATTAGTTTAAGGATGAACGTTTCTACCAATTCCGCTGGGGAATTCAAAATGTATTTTCCTGGCACTAATTTTTTGGATTTGGTTTTATATCTCGAAGCATCAGATCTCGAATTCAGGTATTTATTTGAAGGTGAATTTATAGAAAGAGATAATGTTATAATTCCTGTAAATACTGACCAATTGTATTATGATTTAGGCACAATTCAACTGATTCCATCTGAATAATTATGAAAAAAACACTTTGCTTACTTTTATTTTGTCAAATTATAATTGCTCAAACCGATAGTTTAAGTACTAATTTGAATGATCTAGATCAACGTTATGACGACAATTTTACAGTTCAAATAACTGCTGGCGGTCAATTGTTATCAAGTCTAAGCGATGGCTACTTCAGTGAAGCTTATGACCCAAGTTTAGGCATCAACGTGGGAATTTTAGGAGGAATAAAAAATTTAGGTGGCATTGGAATTAATTATTCCCGAACTGAACTATCGTTGGATAGTCAAGTATTTCTAGGCGATAATTTTGAAAAAGAACATTTGGCAACTTTAAGTTTTTTCGTGTATTACGAACATTTCATTACCAAAAACTTGCTCGCTACCATAAATTTTGGATATTTTAATGGAAGCATAAGGCACAAAGTTAATGAAGGAAATAGCTATTTTACTGGAAACTACATTTTAAATTATAACGGCATAAAAAATGATTTACAGGTTTCGTATTACTTAAATGAAAAACAAACATTACGTGCTTTTGCTAGTTCAAATTTTCATTTTTCTTTGTCAAACTCAATAGATGCACCACGTCAGGAGAGTGATTATTTGAATAAAAATAATTTCGTCACTTTTGCTTTAGGGCTTATCGTTTCTTTAGAAAATAACTAATTTCAGAAATATACTTTTAAATTTAGACAGACTCAATCACTTTGATTAAGTCATCTTTTTGTAGGACACCACTTTGTCGCCATTGTTGTTCTCCATTTTTAAATAAAATCAGTGTTGGAACGCCACGCACTTGATATTTTGCGGCTAAACTTTGATTTTTATCAACATCTATTTTTACAATTTTCACCTCATCGCCTAAATCCGCTTTGAGGTCTTTTAGAATTGGTGCTAAAGTTTTACAAGGGCCGCACCAATCTGCAAAGAAATCTACTAAAACCGGTGTGTCTCCTGAAATAATCTGACTAAACTTACTCATAATTTATTGTTTTCATTAAAAACCTCTATTCAAATATCGTGCAAATTATACCAATATCAAACTTGAACTTAACTGTATTGGTCATAATGCCAAGTATAAAAAATCCCCACAAAAAAGCAGGGATTTAAATCTCAATTAAAATAATTATTTTGAATGTTATTTATCTCGAAATTTCTCATATTCCATATAAAGCGTCGCTTCTTGCCACTCGCCGTTAGAATTATAGAATTCTTTTTCTATGGTAAAATATGCCACTTCATTTTCCCAATACATCTCTACAAATACCGCATTGAATTCAGAAATGAAATCATCTTCAAAATCATTAGGAATCAAAGATACTTCTTCTTGGTCTTCATCAATATTGATTTTATAAAACACAGTAGTATCCATTAAACAAGTACTGAAATTTTCAGTTTCTACAAGATAGTATGAGTAGGGAATTTTAATCGCAATTTCAGAAAAATTTTCATCAGTAATCCAACCTCTATATGACTCTAGAAGTGAAGACATATTGCAAAATGTGGCTTCTTCAAAAAGATCGGTGGTTTTCTTGCCGTCGTGATTTAAATCTAGAGTAACATCGGTATAAGCTGCTTTCAATTCATAACTTCCTAGGACACTATTTAAGAATTCTTGGTTGTCTTGGTCGTTATCCTGAATGTCGTCATCATTACTACAAGCAAACAAACTCATCGCTAATAATGCTAAAAACATGTTTTTCATAATATTTGTTTTCAGAAGTACAAATACGAATATAAAAAAAATGATAAGAGTTTGCGGTCTTATAAAGCTGAACTTCTATTTGACGTGAATATTTATATACGAAGGAAGCCCTATTTCGACCTGGCTTTATAAATTCCTAAAAACAAATGCACCGACATTTTTCTCGCATTAGTTTTAGCACGATGTGCAATTTCTCCACTGTATAGCTCATCGATGGTTTCAAACCACAAATTCATCCAAATCCCAAAGTGATAATTGGTGATTTTTTCACCAAATGCTTGATCGACTTTGATATGAGCCCGCTTTGGATTTCCTGTAAATGTGGATTTAAAAAACAAGTTGCTTTCCCAGAAATCAGTCAACTTTTCTAAATGCGCTTCCCAATCTGTAATTGTTTCATTGAAAAAATGACCGATTTCATCATTCTGCCTTATTTTCTCATAAAACTTTTCGACTAAAATTCTCACATCTTCCCTACTCTCAATATCTTCCATTTAGTTCAATTTTGAAGATTCAAATCTTTCAAAAGCTGCTTTTTCTAAGCTTTCCTGATGATCTGGATGTGCGATAGAAATCAGAGCTTTGGCACGTTGTTTTAAATTTTTTCCATATAAATTGACCACGCCATTTTCGGTCACCACATAATGAACATGTGCTCTTGTTGTGGTCACGCCTGCACCTTCATTTAGAAATGGTGTAATTTTGGAAATTCCCTTGTAAGTTGCTGAAGGCATGGCAATAATAGCTTTTCCGCCTTCAGAAAGCGATGCACCTCTAATGAAATCCATCTGACCGCCAACACCAGAATATTGTCGTCTTCCAATAGTATCAGCGCAAATTTGTCCAGTTAAATCTATTTCTATAGCAGAGTTAATCGCCGTAACTTTAGGGTTTCTTCTTATAATCGCAGTGTCGTTTGTATAAGCGGCTTCTTTGAAATGTACCATTGGATTTTCATCTATGTAATCGTATAATTTCTGCGAACCCATCGCGAAACAAGTCACAATTTTACCCGGTTTGACGACTTTATGTTCACCAGTAATAATTCCTTTTTCTACCAAAGGCAAAATTCCATCTGAAAACATTTCAGTATGAATCCCTAAACCTTTGTGATGATACAAATTATTCAAAACCGCATTTGGAATAGCACCGATTCCCATTTGTAAAGTTGCACCGTCTTCAACTAAATGTGCCACATGCTGACCGATTTTTTCTTCAATTTCATTGGCAACTAGCGGATCGTGCCCGTGAATTGGCATATCGACTTCTACAGCAGCATCTATTTGGCTGATGTGCACGATGCCGTCACCGTGAGAACGCGGTACTTTTGGATTCACTTGGGCGATGACTTTTTTAGCCGATTGTATGGCTGCAAGCGTGACATCTACAGAAGTTCCTAATGAACAATAGCCGTGTTTGTCTGGTGGAGATACTTGGATAAAAGCAACATCTAGCGGTAAAATTCCGCGTTTGAAAAGTAGATGAATTTCACTCAGAAAAATCGGAATATAATCCCCATAATCAGAATTTACTGCTTTCCTGACGTTTCCACCTACAAAACAAGAGTTGGTTTTGAAAGCTTTTCGATAAGGATCTTGCGTATAAAGCGCCTCGCCTTCGGTATGAAGTTGAACAATTTCCACTTCAGAAAGATTCTCGTAGCGATGACATAAAGCTTCTATTAAAATTTTAGGCGTCATGGCGGCACCTTGAAAGAAAATTCGATCGCCGCTATTGACTAAAGATACAGCGGTTGATTTGTCGATATAATTTTGCATAAAATTGAGTTTTAAATTTTAAAAGTGACACGACTTTGATGCGTCTACTTGTTCTGTTGCCGGTTTCGGTGAAACATATGGAATACCTAGACCCATTCCTCTCAAAATAAATAAAATCCCGATAATTCCCACAGCAACAGGAATAATTTTTCTAACATTGAATTTAATTATTTTTTGAATGAAATCCTTAGCATAAATCACTAAAGTCATCAAAGGAATAGTTCCTAATCCAAAAATCACCATGTAAGCTGAACTATTCAAAAGGTCAGAAACTGCAACTGAAGCGAAAACCGCCATGTAAACCAATCCACAGGGTAAAAAACCATTCAGAAATCCTAGATAAAAAAATGTATCAATTTCTTTTTTCTTCAAAGATTGACCGATTTCAGATTTTATTTTACCGATGAATCTATATAATGGTTGTGTAATTTTAATTGAATTCAATGTCGATTGAGGTAAAATTACAGAAAGCAACATCAAAACACCTATGATTATGGACAATTGCTGCTGAAAACCGAACATTGCAAAACTTTCACCAATCAGGCCAAAAAGGAGTCCGATCAATGCATAAGTCGAAATTCGACCTAAATGATAGAGGAAAATTTGAAAAAACTTTCGGGTTTTATTTTGTCGGTCGACAGGTAGCATTAGTGCAATTGGCCCACACATACCGACGCAGTGCAAACTTCCTAATAAACCAAATATGAAAGCCGACCAAAGCATCTAAAACAAGATTTCTTTTTTAATTAAATAAGACTTTTCATCTATTTTAAATTTCAAATTGACATTCCAACGTCCAGATTTAATGAGTTGTCTTGGAATGACAAACTCTTGTGTTTTCAATTTCAAGTCTACCGTAAAATCAAGTGTTTTATCAGAAGGTCGATACATGAAAACTTCACCAGAAATTTTTGAAAATTCTATAGTTTCAGGAAAAATAAACTTTAGCCCTTCGCTCGATTTTTTAATCTCTATATCTGCGTCTAAATCTACGGCATTTTGTGCCTCATCAAGTTCATTCTGGAATGTCAATTCTTTTTGATAATAAGATTCGACGACCAAGTCGTGTTCCAATTCTTTACTAGAAACCATTTGCACCACCATAAACATGATGAAACCTATAAAAAGTACAAATGCGATAACAATGGAAGTTCCCCAATTCAGTTTCATAATTTTTTATCTAAAAGTTCTTGGCCCCATAAAATTAGTGGTTGCCATATCTATTAATTCGTCTTTGCTGTAGACGCCAATTTCAATTTTGTTATTGGCTTCTTTCAGTAACTCAGGCTCAATTTCTATAAACAATGTGCCTTTGGCTAGCCCACTTTCTTCCAACAGAAAATAATCTTTTTTGACCAGCTTCAAATCACCATCAATGTTATGCAGTTTAAAATGAATACTATCCATATCTTGGTTGGTCTTATTGATTAATTTATAAGTGAATACATTGGAAATATTACCATTGTCTTTTGTTTCATAAATTTGACCAGGTAATCTTAAAACTTTCGCTTCAACATCACTTCTAATCATGAGCATGCCAACCAATAAACCGATTAATATTGCCAAAACAGCCGTGTAGCCTTTCATTCTGGCATTGAATTTAAATTTGGCTTTCTTTTCTATATTTTCTTCACTTGCGTAACGAATCAGACCTTTTGGCAAATCAACTTTTACCATAATATCATCACAAGCATCAATACATGCAGTACAATTTACACATTCCAACTGCGTTCCGTTTCTTATGTCAATTCCGGTTGGGCAAACCTGTACGCATTGAAAACAATCGATACAATCCCCTATTCCACTGGCTTTCCTATCTTGATTCTTCTTAAACTTTTGACGTCCTTCTTCTCGCTCACCGCGTTTGTGATCGTAGGCTACAACTACTGATTTATTGTCCAAAAGCACACCTTGCAATCTGCCATAAGGACAAGCAATAATGCAGACTTGTTCTCTAAACCAAGCAAAAATGAAATAAAAGACAGCAGTAAAAATAAGTAGCGGAATGAAAGTTCCCAAATGACCAGAAGGACCGTTGATGATGTATTTTAAAAGTTGGTCGCTACCGACTAAATAGGCTAAAAATACATTGGCAATTAGAAAGGAAATCAATGCAAAAATAGCCCATTTCGAAGATTTTTTGACAATCTTTTCGCGATTCCAAGGCATTTTATCCAATCTAATTTGTTTGCCACGATCACCTTCTATGGCATATTCTATTCTTCTGAAAACCATTTCTAAAAAAATGGTTTGAGGACAAATCCAGCCACAGAAAATTCTTCCAAAAGCAACTGTAAAAAGTGCGATAAACACCACACCAATAATCATTGAAATGACAAAAAGATAAAAATCTTGAGGCCAAAACGGAAATCCAAAAATATTGAATTTCCGTTCCAATACATTAAACAATAAAAACTGATTGCCGTTTATTTTGATAAAAGGTGCTGCAAAAAGGAAAATTAAGAGTGCGTAGCTTACCCATTTTCGGTAATCATAATATCTGCCACTTGGCTGCTTTGGATAAACCCACTTGCGTTTCCCCTCATCATCCAAGGTACCGATACTGTCTCTAAACTTTTCCTGATTGTCCATACTTTTGCTTGCTAAGTTTTATTCTGAATCTGAATCATCTTCCCAAATTTCACCTTGAGGTTCTTTGGGTTCTGCTGGTTCTGTACCTTGCAAGCTCAATACATAACTCGCAACTTGCTGAAGCTCGTATGGTGAAAAATCGTTTTTCCAAGCTACCATACCTTTTCCAGGTCTTCCGCCTTCAACTAAAGTTTTGTAAACGTTTTTAATCCCGCCACCAAGAATCCAATGTTCATCGGTTAGATTAGGACCAATTCCACCTCCACCATCAGCTTTATGACAGGCTACACAATTATTTAGATAGATTTGATTTCCAACTTCTAAATCTGCTGCTTCTTCAAGAACTGATACATTTTCTATAGTAACTAAGTCTTTAGCAGTTTTTTTGTATTCTTCTATATCAATTTTAGCTTGAGCGACTTCAGCTTCATATTCTTCAATTTGATCATAATCATTGAAGACATGAAATCTCACAAGATAAACTGCGGCAAAAACAATACTTGCATAAAAACTATACAACCACCAAGGCGGAAGTTTGTTATCCAATTCACGTATTCCATCGTAATTGTGATCAAGTTCAATTTCATCTTCCTCTTCAACGGGTTTAGATCTTGTTAGAGATATAAAAATCCAATTGAACTTCGACTTCAGATTTTCTAATCTATCAGTTTCAAGTTCGTGGTATTTTTCTCTTTTTTCTTCGGATAATGACTTATAAAGGGTGTTTTGCAAAGCCGATACAGAAGCTTCCATCGCCAGAGCAAAAAGAAAAACCACACCTAAAAAAAGCCAAGACATTGGATATTCCACAATCGCCCATTGTCCGGATTCTGTTTCTAACAAAAGTTCGACGCCTAACCAAGCAATGCCAAGCAATGCTATTAATCTTAAAAATGATGATAATTTTCTCATAATTCGTTATCGTTTTGGTTTTCTAATGGAATTTGGCTAACCTTCTCTACATAATCCTTTTTGGCAGTAAAAACCCACCAGAAAAGTCCAACAAAAAAGAGAAAGAATATCAGTAAGGAAATTATTGGGTAGATTTCTATACCTTCAATGGTTTCCATGTGTCCTTTTATAAATTTCAACATAGCTTTTAAATTTTTGAATTAATTTGAAGTTGAAACTTCATTATTATCTTTGACTTTAATATCTGTTCCTAATCTTTGGAGATAAGCAATAAGCGCGACAATTTCACGGTCTTTCATTTCAACAAAGTCTTCGTTATTTTGTTCTGCATAAGCTTTGTCTGCTTCATAACTTTTAACAAAATCTGGATCATCATATAGATTTTTCTCTATCTGTTTTCCTTGTTTATCCATACTTTGTTTTGCATTTTCAATATCTTCTTCACTGTATGGAACTCCAAGATCTGCCATGGTTTTCATTTTCCCTTCTGTCGAAGATTTATCCAATTTATCTTTAATTAGCCATTGGTAACTAGGCATGATTGAGCCTGAAGACGTGCTTTGTGGATCGTACATGTGGTTAAAGTGCCAGCTGTCTGAGTATTTTCCGCCAACTCTCAATAAATCTGGTCCAGTACGTTTACTTCCCCATAAGAATGGTCGGTCGTAAACAAATTCTCCAGCTTTTGCGTATTCGCCGTAACGTTCAACTTCGCTTCGGAATGGTCTCACCATTTGCGAGTGACAACCGACACAACCTTCTCTTATATAAATGTCTCGTCCTTCCAATTCCAGTGGCGTGTAAGGTTTTACACTTGTAATCGTCGGAATATTAGATTTTACCAAAAGTGTTGGTATGATTTGAACAATTCCACCAATTAAAATAGCGATAGTGGCTAAAATTGTAAGTTGAATTGGTTTTCTTTCTAACCAAGTATGGAATTTCTCGCCACGCTTTCTACCAGTAATTTTAGATAAAGCAGCAGCTTCTGCCAATTCATCTTCAACTTTTGAACCAGATCTTGCAGTTTGGATAACGTTATAAATCATAACAAAAGCACCGATGATATACATACTTCCGCCAATAGCTCTCATCCAATACATCGGCATGATTTCAGTAACAGTTTCTAAAAAGTTACCATAAAATAAACTGCCATCTGGATTAAATTGTTTCCACATTGACGCTTGTAGGAATCCAGCTACATACATAGGTAAAGCATAAACTACAATACCTAAAGTTCCCAACCAAAAATGCAAGTTGGCTAAGCCAATTGAGAATAGTTTGGTTTTAAACAATCTCGGCACTAACCAGTAAACCATACCAAAAGTCAAGAAACCATTCCACGCCAAAGCGCCAACATGAACGTGAGCAATAATCCAATCTGTAAAGTGAGCAATTGCATTTACATTTTTCAAAGACAACATCGGGCCTTCAAAAGTTGCCATACCATAACCAGTAATAGCAACTACCATAAATTTGAGTACTGGACTTGTTCTAACTTTATCCCAAGCGCCACGAAGCGTTAATAAACCGTTGATCATTCCTCCCCAAGATGGCATCAGTAACATTACGGAAAAAGTTACACCAAGATTTTGAGCCCAATCTGGTAAAGCTGTATAAAGCAAATGGTGAGGTCCAGCCCAGATATATATAAAAATCAGAGACCAAAAGTGGATGATAGATAATTTATAAGAATACACAGGTCTATTGGCCGCTTTTGGAACAAAATAATACATGAGACCTAAAAATGGTGTCGTCAAAAAGAAAGCTACCGCATTATGACCGTACCACCATTGCACAAGTGCATCCTGAACTCCGGCATAAGCGGAATAACTTTTCAAAAAGTTTACAGGAAGTGCTAAACTATTAAAAATATGAAGTACGGCAACAGTAACGAAGGTAGCTAGGTAAAACCAAATCGCCACATACAAATGGCGTTGGCGACGTCTTAAAATAGTTCCTATTAAATTCCAGCCGAAAACAACCCAAACTACAGCAATCATAATATCAATTGGCCACTCCAATTCTGCATATTCTTTAGAACTGGTAAAGCCTAAAGGCAAAGTGATTGCAGCTGCGACAATAATTAATTGCCAACCCCAAAAATTGATTTTGCTTAAAACATCACTAAACATTCTAGCCTTAAGTAATCGCTGTGTAGAATAATACACACCTGCAAAAATTGCATTACCTATAAAAGCAAAAATAACTGCATTTGTATGTAGCGGTCTTAATCGACCAAAACTCAGCCAAGAAATCCCATCGGTCACGCTTGGAAAAATAAACATAAAGGCTAATAAAAGCCCTACAGACATACCAACTACACCCCAAATAATTGTGGCATAGAGGAAGTTTTTTACGATTTTATTATCGTAATGAAATTGCTGTAACTCCATAGTTATGATTGTTTTTGTGTATTAGAATTTTTAGATTTTTCTTTGGTTTCTTTTGTTTTGTCTTTGACGATTTCGTCATCGAAAAGCATTCTTACTGAAGGTGTGTAAGCATCGTCAAATTGTCCCTTTTTCACTGAAAGAATAAACATCACAAAAAACACAAGGGCAACAATAATACTGATAGCTAACAAACCGTAAATGACATTCATAGTGATTTAAATTTGTTTCAAAAATAAATGTGAACAGAAGCTTAAAAAATGACTTCTGTCATGTTTGTGGTATTTCATTAATTCTTCAATTTTTTTGATATATAATTTGTTGCTAAAGTTGTAAAAACAACAATGCTGATAGAACTCAGCGGCATTAAAATTGCTGCAATAACTGGTTTCAATTGTCCCGTGAGTGCGAAATACAATCCGATTGCATTATAAATAAATGAAAAAATAAAACTGAGTTTTATGATTGTGATTCCTTGTTTTGCAATCTGAACGAAAATGTCAAGTTTAGGAAGTATTTTGGCATCCATAATAGCATCGCAGGCAGGAGAAAACACATTCACGTTTTCTGAAATCGCAATACCGACATCGGCTTGTTTCAATGCGCCGGCGTCATTCAGTCCATCACCAAGCATGCAAACTTTTTTGTTTTCGTCTTGGATTTTTTTGATGAATCTGAGTTTAGAGTCTGGTTTTTGATTGAAGAACATTTGCGTTGTTTTGGGCAACATCTTAGTCAAAAATGCCTTTTCACCTTCATTATCTCCAGATAAAATAATAAGTTTAAAATGCTCATCCATTGCTTGAAAAAGTTCTTGAATTCCATCTCTATATTGAGTTTCAAAAACGAATTTACCTAAATATTCTTCGTCCTTACTGATGTGGACAGCTGTAGAAAGCGTAGATGAAACCTGACCTGAAACGAATTTAGCAGAACCTAATTTATAAGTATGGTTGTTGTGTTTGGATACAATTCCTTCACCCAAATGCTCCTCAAAAGAATCTGAAGTCAATATGTCATTGCTTTCCAAAAATTGATATAATTCACGGCTTAAAGGATGATTAGAATTTCGAAAAGAATTCTTTAGCACCAAGCGATCTTCATCCTCTAAGTCTAGGCCCTCGTAGGTGATTTCACTTTTCTGATTGGTAGTTAAGGTGCCTGTTTTATCGAAAACAAAAGCATTGATGTCTGCCAATTGCTCTAAACTATTGGTATTTTTCAAATAAAAACCGCGTTGCCCGAAAATGCGAAGTAAGTTTCCTAATGCAAAAGGTGTTGCCAACGCAATAGCGCAAGGACATGCAATAATCAGAACAGCGGTAAACACGTTTAGTGCCAAACTAGCGTCATAAAATAACCAAAATATCAATCCCGAAAACGCAATGGTTAAAACTGCTATCGTAAATTTTCTGCTAATTTTATTGATGAGTGTTTGAAACTTCGGATCATAGTTTTTCCCAAAAACGTCGTTACTCCAAAGTTGGGTCAGATAACTTTGTTCTACTGATTTTTCAGCTACAACTTCTATGGCGTTTCCGATTTGTTTACCTCCTGCAAAAACACGATCGCCAGAAGATTTATGGACAATTTTAGCTTCGCCTGTAACAAAACTATAATCTATTTCTGCAGAATCCGACATCAAAATTCCATCGACAGGAATTAGCTCTTGGTTTCTAATCAGTAACTCATCGCCTGACTTGATATCGTAAACCTGAATATTCTCTTCTGTTTTGTCGGTTTTAATTTTAGTGACAGCAATCGGAAAATAAGATTTATAATCTCTTTCGAAAGACATGAACTTGTATGTTTTCTGCTGAACGACTTTTCCCAGTAATAAAAAGAAAACCAAACCCGTTAAACTATCGAAAAAACCTGAACCAAAATCGAAAATAATATCAATACTGCTTCGAATGAAAAGTACAGAAATACCTAATGCAATAGGAATATCAATATTTAAAATTTTGTTTTTAATGCCTTTGAATGCAGATACGAAATAATCTAATCCAGCATAGAAAACCACCGGCAAACTAAAGGAAAACATCAACCATCTAAAAAGTGGTTTGTATTGTTCTAACCAATATTCTGAAACTTCAAAATATTCTGGAAAACTTAGAAACATAACGTTGCCAAAAGCAAAACCAGCAACGCCAATCTTATAGATTAAACTTCGGTCTACTTCAGTGCTTTTTTTATCGTAATTTTCTAAACTGATATAAGGTTCGTACCCAATTTTAGACAAAGTTTCTACCAACTTCTGAAGTGAAAAATTTTCTGTATGATATGTAACGCTCACTTTTTTACTTGGAAAATCTACTTGGGAAGTTACAACTTGAGAAATCAATTTATTGAGGTTTTCTAATACCCAAATACAAGAACTGCAATGGATATGAGGAATATAAAGTGTGACGACTTCTGTGTCTTCATCTTGAAAATCTACAAGCTTTTCAATGATTTTAGCATCAGCCAAATAATCATATTTGCCTTGAATATCACTTGGTGTAGCTCCAGGAGTATGTTCCAAATCATAATAACAATTCAAGTCGTTTTCAGAGAAAATTTCGTAAACCGTTTTGCAGCCCCGGCAACAAAAATCTTTGTCATCGTAATGAATGGCATTCGTTTTGCAAGAATCGCCACAATGGTAACATGTGTGTATAGACATTTTCACTTTTATAATGAAGACAAAATTCTGACATATCGATGTTTATAAAAATGACAAGAATCAGTATTTATTAAAAAAATAGATATTAGTTCTTATATTTGTTTTATTCAAACTAACATAGATTTAGCTTATGAAAAGTATTGTATTTTTTTTGGGATTAGTCCTAGCTTCGACAGGAGTTTTTGGTCAGAAATGGTATGACCAGCAATGTGAAATAGAAGATGAAGTTTCTGAAGCTGAATATGAATCGACTAATGAGCGAAATATTCTGACCGTCATTATCGACCAAGATAATAATTTGATTATAAATGAAAAGGAGCGAAATGACCTGTCTGAAATCAAGTTTAAAGAATTGGTTTACACTTTCTTGAATAACCCAAATTCTGATAAAGATAAAGCTGAATCTCCAAAAAAAGCAATTATTGCATTGGCTTCTTATGGTGAAAAAGACCGTTACGAAATGGTTTTAAATTACATCCGTGAAGTTTATCTGTATGCCTGGGATTTGAAATCTAAGGAAGAATATGATGAAAATTATATAAAACTAAATTGTAAGAAAAGATCGAAAATCATTTCAAAAAATTATCCATATCGAGTTTTAGAACTGAAATCTGAAGAAGACAAAAAAAATACACCTAGTCCTTCACCAGGTGTACCACCATTCAAAGGAGACGTTAAGGATTATTAATTCAACTCCGCCTGAATTTTTTCTAATTCTTTTTCTTTTTCTGTGTCGAAAGTTAGATTCAACAAAATACTACCTTTGGAATTGACCAATTCTAAATCACCAGAGATTACTTTTTCGTATCCGGCTTCTGGACATTTACAAAATTTTCCAAAAATTACTTTTTGATTTTGAAGTGACTTATTAGAAGATTGAATATCTTTAAATGACATTGGGACTTGTAAATAGACGATTTCAGAATATTGACCATCAACGGTATTTTCAGGAGCTTTTTTTGAAAATGTCACTTCTATGACTTGCCAACCTTCTTCTTCGGTAACTTCTGGATAAATTTCGCCTATGCTATCAGATTTTAAATTTAGCATAGAATTTTTCATCACTTTTACATCACATTCACCACCATCAGGACAGTCGATCATAGCTGGCAAACCTGTTTTTGAAGATTTACAAGAAAAAACAATACACAAAACAATCAATATTTTAAAATAACGCATTATAATAAATTTAATTTATTGCAAAGTAAATTAATACATATCTAAAAAAGCATTAAATCAATAAATATTTATCAAAACATTAAACCTAAACAAACTAACAATAACTTTTGTTTAACTTTAAAATATTTTTGATAAACAAAAATAATTATATTTTTGAGAAATGATTTACGAAATACATACCAAACAAAGGTTGCCAATCTCGAAAGAAAAAGCATGGAATTTTTTATCAAACCCGAAAAATCTTCAGGAAATTATGCCAAAAGATATGGGTTTCAAAATTCTTTCTGGTGCTGATAAATCTATGTTTACTGGCCAAATTTTACAATATAATGTAACGCCTCTACCAGGTTTTAGTACAAAATGGGTCACAGAAATAACTCACGTTGAAAAACCAGATTATTTTGTTGATATTCAATTATCTGGACCTTACAGCTTATGGCATCATAAACATTTTATCAATGAAATTGAAAATGGTGTTGAAATTGAAGATTTGGTACATTACAAAGTACCTTTTGGAATATTTGGTAGAATGTTACATCCGCTTTTAATAAAACCAAAATTGAACAGTATTTTCAAAGCAAGAACAGAGAAAATGACTAATTTATTCGGAGAATATAAATAAAAATTAAAATTACTATGAAAAAGAATATCTTACTAATCGGAGGTTCCAAAGGAATTGGACTAGAAATTGTTAAAGATTTACACGATAAGCACAATATTTATGTAGCTTCACGAAGTAAAGAAAATTTATCTGACTTTGATGTTACACATTTAGAATTTGATGCTACCAAAGATGATGTATCAACTCTTGATTTACCAGAAAAATTAGATGGTTTGGTCTATTGTCCTGGAAGTATCAATTTGAAACCTTTCAAAATGATGAAACCAGAAATTTTTGAAGAAGACTTTCATTTGAATTTTTTGAGTTTAGTCAAAAATACACATGCTTTACTTGACAAACTTAAGAAATCGGACCAAGCAAGTATTGTATATTTTAGTACTGTTGCGGTACAAACCGGTATGCCATTCCACACTAGTGTAGCTGCCGCCAAAGGTGCCATCGAAGGTTTTGCAAAATCGCTTGCAGCTGAATATGCGCCTTCCTTTAGAGTAAATGTAATTGCTCCATCATTGGTCAATACACAACTTGCAGGAAAACTTTTAGGAAGCGACAAGAAAAAAGAAAAGATGGATGAAAGACACCCGCTTAAACGTGTTGGTGAAGCCAAAGATATTGGCAAAATAGCAAGCTTCCTACTTTCTGAAGACAGCTCTTGGATTACAGGACAAGTTATTGGTGTAGATGGCGGAATGTCTACGCTAAACGTCAGTTAAGAAATTATTCTAATTTAAAATTCCTGTTGGTTTCTAACTTACAGGAATTTTTTATTTTTAGTAAGTCATAAAATAAAGATGAAAGACAAGGTAAATATATTTTGGTACAGAAGAGATTTAAGATTGGATGACAATGTTGGCTTATTTGAAGCTTTAAATAATGATTTTCCAGTAATTCCATTATTTATTTTCGATGAAAATATTCTCGAAGAATTGCCAGAAAATGATGCAAGAGTGAGTTTCATTTTCAAAGAACTTCAAAAGATTAGACAACATCTGCAAGACAATTATCAATCTTCAATCGCTACATATTACGGTAAACCTTTAGATATTTTCAAAAGAATTTCAAAAGAATTCAACATCAATGCAGTATTTACCAATCGAGATTATGAACCTTATGCATTAAATCGAGATGCTGAAATCAAGTCTTTTCTAGATAAGAAAAACATCGGTTTCCATGATTATAAAGATCAGGTTATTTTTGAAGCTGAAGAAGTTCAAAAAAAAGAAGGTGGGACTTATTTAGTATTTACGCCATACATGAAGCAGTGGAAAAAAGAATTCAAAAATATTGAAGCAAATCCAGTTCCTTCAGAATTACATTTAAATAATCTTTACAAAAACTCTCGATTACCAAATTTAAGTTTGGCGGATATGGGGTTTGTGAATTCAGATATTGAAGTGCCAGATCACAATTTGGATGAAGAATTATTAGCAAACTATGAAGATACCAGAAATATTCCTGCCATAGAAGGCACTTCTAGGTTGAGCCCGTATTTGAGGTTTGGTACAATTGGATATCGTAAAGTCGTTCAAAAAGCTTTGAGTGTGGAAAATAAAACTTTCCTTAATGAATTGATTTGGCGAGAATTTTATAAAGTAATTCTTAAGAAATTTCCAAAAACCACGGATGAAGCTTTCAAAGCTAAATACGATAATATCGAATGGCGCAATAATGAACAAGAATTTGAAAAATGGAAAACAGGTCAAACTGGTTATCCAATCGTAGATGCTGGCATGCGACAACTAAATGAAACCGGTTGGATGCACAACAGAATCCGAATGGTTGTGGGCAGTTTCTTATGCAAACATTTACTTATCGATTGGCGTTGGGGCGAAGCTTATTTCGCAGAAAAATTACTGGATTACGAAATGTCTTCCAATGTTGGGGGCTGGCAGTGGGTTGCCGGTTCTGGCGTAGATGCAGCGCCATATTTCAGGGTGTTTAACCCTTATTCCCAAACTGAAAAATTTGACAAAAATGAAAAATATATAAAAAGATGGGTTCCTGAATATGAAACAAAAAATTATCCTGAGCCAATGGTTGAACATAAAAAAGCTAGAGAACGCTGCTTAGAAACTTACAAAGCAGCGGTTAAAAAAAGCTAGAATGAATGTTGTTTGGTATAAAAGAGATTTGCGCTTGCAAGACCATGAGCCACTACATTTAGCTACTCAAGAAAAATCTTCGACGCTCCTACTCTACACTTTTGAACCTATTATATTAAGTGACAATCACTACAGTGAAAGACATTTTAGATTCATCAAACAATCTTTACTAGAATTACAAAAAGAATTAGCAAACTATCAAACACAAGTTTTAGTTGTTCATGGTGAAGCCAATTCTGTATTTGAAAAACTAGATGAAATAGAAAAGATTCAGACCGTATTTTCACATCAAGAAACCGGAATTAAAATTACTTATCAACGAGATTTAGAGTTGAAAAAATTCTTTCAAAAGAAAGATATTACTTGGAAAGAATCTACTACAAACGGAGTTTTCAGAGGATTGAAAAACAGAAAAAAATGGGTGAATCTTTGGGAAAATCATATGAATCAAAAGCCTTATGTTTTCAATGGGAATTCTGCTAATTTTCTAAATATTGAACACATCGATGAGCTTTCAAAGCATTTTGAAATTGTAAATCTTGAAACTGAAAGCCATCCTAAATTTCAAAAAGGTGGTAGAAATTATGGTGAAAAATACTTGAAATCTTTTTTAAATGAAAGACATGCTAATTATCAGAAAAACATCTCTAAACCCTTAGCTGCACGAAAATCCTGTAGTCGATTATCACCATATATTACTTGGGGAAATTTTTCTATGAGAGAAGTCATCCAAGCCGCCACAGAAACCAGTCAAAACACAAAATACAAGTCGGCTTTAGCTCAATTCATGTCGCGATTGCGTTGGCAAGCACATTTCATTCAAAAGTTTGAAATGGAAGAACGCGTTGAATTTCAAAATTTTAATTCAGCTTTCGATCAATTGAAGCAACCAAAAAACGAGCATTTAATCAAAGCTTGGGAAAATGGTCGAACTGGTTTTCCTTTAGTAGATGCTAGCATGCGATGTTTGTTGCAAACCGGTTTTTTAAACTTCAGAATGCGTGCACTTTTGGTGTCATTTTTCACACACATTTTATGGCAAAAATGGCAATACGCTTCAGCCCATTTGGCAAGTTTATTTTTAGATTTTGAACCTGGCATTCATTTCCCACAGTTGCAAATGCAAGCTGGGACAACTGGCATTCACACTTTGCGAATCTACAATCCGATTAAAAATTCATACAAACATGACCCAGATGGAGAGTTTATACTACAATACATTCCAGAATTGAAAAAAATTCCAAAAACATTTGTGCACGAACCGTGGAAAATCACACCGATGGAAGAACAGTTGTACGATTTTCAATTGGGTAAAGATTATCCAGCGCCAATTGTGAATTTAGAGGAAGCCAGACAAAAAGCATCTAATGAACTTTGGTCAATTATTCAATCTGAAAGTTCAAAAATTCAAGGCCAAACCATTGTTAACAAGCATACTTTAAGAAATAAAATAGATTAGAGACAATTATAATTGGAATTAAGCGAAAAAATTTCTTGCCTCTTCCAAATCTTCTGGAGTATCAATTCCGATACTGACTTGGTCAGTTTCAACCATCTTTATAGTTTTTCCGTGTTCAAGATAACGAATGCATTCTATCTTTTCGGTGGCTTCCAAAGGCGACATTGGTGTGTGATAAAAATCTAAAAGGGCTTGTTTCCGAAACGCATAAATTCCAACATGTTTATAATATTTCACCTCAATATTTTGATCACGATGAAAAGGAATCGGAGAGCGAGAAAAATATAAAGCATGATTATTCAAATCTGTGATGACTTTTACGTTATTAGGATTTTGAACTGATTTAGTGTCTTTGATTGGAGTTTTTAAAGAAGCTAAATCTATATTTTGTTTTGAATCATTTTCGAATACATTTATTAATTTAGACAATGCTTTTTTATTAATAAAAGGTTCGTCACCTTGAACATTCACCACAATATCAGCATCGATATTCTCTACAGCTTCAGCAATTCTGTCACTACCACATTCATGATTTTTGTGACTCTTTAAAGCAATTCCACCGTGCTTTTCAATTTCCTGAAAAATGATATCAGAATCGGTTACAACATAAACTTCATCAAAAAGCTTTGAGGCTTTAGCAGCTTCATAAGTTCGCATAATAACAGTTTTTCCACCTAAATCTTGCATTAGTTTTCCAGGAAATCTACTTGCTTCATATCTCGCTGGAATCATGGCTATTATTTTCATAATTATTTTTTGAGTTTATTTGTTTCAACTAAAATTTTCATCAAAGTTTTTGCTCACCAAAAAAATCGTCTTTAAAACCGATTAAGTACAATTTTTCTTTAGCACGCGTACAGGCTGTATACAACCAGCGCAAATAGTCTTTTGAAACGCCATCTGGCAAATAGGGTTGTTCTACAAAAACCGTGTGCCATTGTCCACCTTGCGATTTGTGACAAGTAATCGCATAACTAAATTTGACTTGCAATGCATTGAAATATTTATTTTTTTTCACCTTCAGGAATTTCTTATATTTTGACTGAATATCGTCGTAGTCTTTAAGCACTTCTTGATACAGTTTATTCGAATCTTCGTAAGGCAACGATGGTGAATTCAGACTTAAAGTGTCCAACATAATAACCGTTTCAAATGGCTTCATCTTAGGATAATCCACCATTTGAACTTTCACTTCTGCAAATCGAAATCCGTACAAATCTTTCAGTCCAAAAATTTCTAAAATTTCCACAATATCACCATTAGCAATAAATCCCGCATCACTGCTAGGTTTAACCCAGAAATAATTGTTTTTCACTACCATAAGAAAATCGCCGGGTGCGATTTCTTCTTCACGAAACAAAATTCGACTACGGATTTGCTGATTATACATATTTGCACGTTTGTTTGAACGTACAATAATTGCAGTTTCTTCGTGTCCTAAATTGTCGTAAGAATCATTGATGGCGTCCATTATATCGTAACCATCTACCAATCGAATCATATCGGTATTATTGGTCAATTCGAATTTGAAATTTTCGAAATCTTCCGTTTGAAGGCATTCTCTAATATTAGTTGCATTCAACAAAATATCACTTTCGTGTCGTTGTCTGACAACTTCGTCTAATTCTACAGGAATCACATCCATATGATAGTGATTGCTAAGTGTTTGAGCAGACAAAGCTGGACTCAAATCAGATTTTACAGGTGGCAATTGTGCTGTATCGCCAATAAAAATAAGCTTACAGTTTTCGCCAGAATACACATATTCCATCAAATCATCTAAAACAGAACCACGGTTAAAAAGATTATCTCCCGTTGGAAAATCAGGAATCATAGACGCTTCATCGACAATAAAAATAGTGTCTTTGTGTTTGTTTTCTTGTGGAACAAATTCAACTCCGCCTCCACTTGTACTTTTAGGTTGATATATTTTGCGATGTATGGTTTGGGCGTTATGCTTGCTGTAATTTGTAATCACTTTTGCTGCTCGCCCTGTGGGTGCAGTGAGGACAATTTTTTTCTTAATCTTCCAAATATTCTTTACCAATGTACCGATAATTGTTGTTTTACCAGTTCCGGCATAACCTTTGAGGAGAAATAAACGATTGTTTGTGGTTTCCAAAACAAATTTTGACAATAACTCAAGTGTGATGTCTTGTTTTGCCGTTGGCGAATGTCCAAAATCTTTTTTGAGTGCTTGATAAAATTCTTTGGAATCCATTTTCAAATTAAATAATTGTGAAAAGTTCAAATATAAGCACGATTTTTCACACCGAAACTTTTGTGATTAAAAAAAAGTTGTAGTTTTGTCTACAGCTAAAATTCTTAATTTAAAATTATGAAGATTGTTTTTCAAATAGTATTATGGGTTATTATTGGTGTACTAGGTTACTTTACCTATCACGCTGTTTACGGACCTGTTGAGTTCAATAAAATTAGAGATAGACGATACAAAGATGTTGTCGAAAAGATGAAAGATATTCGTGAATCTCAAATTGCACACAAAGATATTGTCGGCAATTATGAAGATGATTTCGAAGGCTTAATCAAATTTATCGATACTGCTGAATTTGTGTTGACGCAAAGAAGAGATACTTTGATTTTAGATCAAGAATATTTAGAAACTTATAATGTAGACAAATATGTTGAAGAAGTAGTAATCGACACTTTAGGGTTTTACTCTGTAAAAGATTCACTTTTTGATGGCACAGACCGCTACAAAGATTTGATGTATGTGCCACATACAGATCAAGCTAAATTTGACATCGATGCTGGATATTTAGACAACGAAAAAGAAATTCCTGTTTTTGAAGTTAAAGTCTCTAAAGACTTGATTTTAGCAGATCAAGACCAAGATTTAGTAGAACAGGAAAAACAAGTTAAATCTGTTGACGGCGTAAACGGGACTCACATTAGAGTTGGTTCTATGGACGAGGTTAAAACCAGCGGTAACTGGCCAAAGAATTTTGGAGCAATTGGTGAATAATTTATCCAAATACAATATTAAAAGTTTATCCATCTTGATTCACCAAGATGGATTTTCTTTTTTGGTCGTTCATCACCAAGAAATTATAGAATTCGAAAGTCATTTTTTGCAGCAAAAGTTAGCGCCAAATCAGATATTAAAATATTTAAAAAAATACATCAATAAGGATTTTCAGGACAAACATCAGGTTGAAGATTTAAATTTAATTTATGTCAATCCTTTGTTTTCAATAGTTCCAGATGAACTTTTCGATGAAAATTATTTACCACACTACTTAAAATATAATGCAAAATTGTTAGAAGGCGATGATTTTGAATATGATGATATTCCTTCTCTAAATGGTAAAAACGTTTACATTCCTTACGTAAATATTCATAATTATTTATTTGAAATTTTTGGCAGTTTTTCATACAAACACCATTTGAGTATTTGCCTAAATAAATTTTCAGAAGAAGCCATAACATCTAAAGAATTTGTTCTTTTGAATGATAGAAATACAGAATTAGATTTTATAGCCTACAGAAATGGAAAACTCATTGTAGCTAATACTTTCACTTACGATACTGCTGAAGATTTTGTATATTATACATTGTTTACATTAGAAGAATTGAATTTCAATCGAGAAACACTTCAACTTAAAATTTTAGGTGAAATGAACTTCAACAATGACGATGAAAAATATGTTATCTTAAAAAATTATATTCAAAATATTCAGGAAAGTCAATATAATCTTGAAGTTTCAGGTCAATTTTCATCTAAGAAATCTTATCTTCAACATCTTAATTTAATTTAATACCTATGCGAATTGTTTCTGGAAGCCTGAAAGGTCGCCGAATTATTGCACCAAAAAAATTACCTGTCAGACCCACAACAGATATGGCAAAGGAAGGTTTATTCAATATTTTGAACCACAAAGTTCACTTTCAAGACCTGGTAGTTTTAGACCTTTTTGCTGGCATCGGAAGCATTTCTTTTGAATTTGCTTCCAGAGGAACCACAACGATTACAAGTGTTGACAAAAATTACGAGTGTATCAAATTTTTATCAAAAACGAATCTTGAATTAGATACAAATTTGAATCTTGTAAAAAGTGATGTATTTGATTTTTTAGAAAAAACAAACAACAAATTCGACCTTATTTTCGCTGATCCACCTTATGTTTTTGAAATTGAACAGTTAGAAAAGATTGAATTTCTTGTTCGAGAACGAAAATTACTTCAAAACGAAGGGATTTTGATATTGGAACACAGCAAACACACCGATTTATCGCATATTGAAACCTTTTCTGAACAAAGACGTTATGGAAATTCAGTATTTAGTTTTTTCAAAATATCATAAATATTTCAGACTCATTTTTATTCAAAAAGTTAGAGTCAAGCAAATAAGTAAAACTAACTTCAAATTAAATAATTAAACACATTTGAAATGGCTCAAATTACAATTAATAGAATCTCTGGATACTCTAATAAATTGAGAAAAATAAAACTCGTATTAGATAATCAAGTAAAATATAAAATAAAAGATGGTGAAGATAAAACTATAAATGTGAATCCAGGAAAACATATATTAAAGGCAAAAATTGATTGGTGTCAATCGAACGAAATAAAATTGGATATAAAAGAGGGAGAAAATAAAAATATATCACTGAAAGGAACGAATCCATTTTTAGCTTTATACTACATAACCTTTGGAAGAAATAAATACTTGAAATTAGAAATCCAAAATTAATAATTGAAGATAATAGAAAAAAAGAAGCCAGCTACTAACAGTGACTATATTTAATAACTTGTTCTCGCCTACTTTGGAAATTAATTCGAATTTCCAACTTGTTTTGTACTTGCAAAGTTAAATGCTAAACCATGCAACTACTCATAGACGAGACCGATATTCAACAAAGATTAATTACATTTGTAAAAATTGATTAATATGAAAAGTTTCCTGCCTTCAGAATTGAAAACACCTGAACTCCATGGAATTTTATTAGGATCCATCGGTCCAAGACCTATTGCTTTTGCCAGTACGATGGATGCTGATGGAAAACCAAACCTTTCGCCATATAGTTTTTTCAATGTGTTCAGTGCGAATCCGCCGATTATGATTTTTTCTCCGGCGAGACGCGTCAGAAATAATACAACAAAACACACTTTAGAAAATATAGAAAAAACCAAAGAAGTTGTGATCAATGTTGTCAATTGGGACATTGTTCAGCAAATGTCATTGTCCAGTACAGAATACGAGGCTGGAGTAAATGAATTTGAAAAATCTGGTTTGAATATGTTGAAATCAGACATAGTAAAGCCTTACCGAGTGAAAGAATCTCCGGTTCAATATGAATGTAAAGTGAATGAAATCGTTCATTTAGGCAAAGAAGGTGGAGCAGGAAATTTAATTATTTCTGAAGTCGTCAAAGTTCACGTAAGAGAAGATTTGCTAGATGACAATTTAAAAATAGATCAACATAAAATAGATTTGGTTGCCAGAATGGGTGGCAACTGGTATTCCAGAGCAAACCAAGGCATGTTTGAGGTTGAAAAACCATTATCTACACTTGGTATTGGCGTGGACAAAATCCCAGAATATATTAGATTTAGCAAAACACTAACTGGAAACGATCTAGGAAAATTGGCAAATGTAGAGCGTTTACCAGATGCAAAAGCAGTAAAACATTTTGTAGAATCTAATGAGTTAGCAAATTTCATGGAAGAAAGTTCTGAAGAAAAAATACAGATTATCGCACAAGAATATTTAAATAAAAATGAGGTAGACAAAGCCTGGAAAATATTACTCGCAAAACAATAATTATGGAAGTACAAGGAAAAATTAAAGTGATTGGAGAAACCAAAGAATTCGGAAGCAATGGTTTCAGAAAAAGAGAAATGGTCGTGACTACAGAAGAGCAATATCCACAACACATTCTGATAGAGTTTGTTCAAGATAAAACAAATTTGCTCGATAAATTTAAAGTTGGTCAAAATGTAAAAGTCGGTATCAATTTGAGAGGTCGTGAATGGGTCAGTCCACAGGGAGAAACCAAATATTTCAACTCTTTGAATGGCTGGAGAATAGAAAATTATGAACAAAGCAATAGTGCTGGAGCTCCACCAGTTCCACCGTCAGATCAATTTGAACCAGTTCAAGATTTGAACGACGATAACGAAGACGATTTGCCTTTTTAAATTGAACTTACATCATATTTTAAATTTAGCTTCAGTATTTTTGCTGAAGCTTTTTTGTTTTTAAATATGCCACACAATTCTTTACTTTAGTTGAATGAAATTGATTTCCAAAATAGAAAGTTTTTTTGCCAAGTTCCTACCCTCGCCTTTTACTCTAAGTATTATTTTGAGTATCATAAGCTTGATTTTGGCTTATTTGTTTGGAGATTTTGATTCAGATCAATCTCAAATTTTTTCTGTCTTCAAAGCATGGCAAAACGGTATTTGGAATTCAGATTTGTTAGTTTTTGGTTACCAAATGATGTTAATTTTGGTCTTAGGACATATTTTAGTACTGAGTCAACCAGTAAATATTGTCCTGAAGAAAATTACAAGTTTTGTTAGCGACACTAAAAGCGCTGTAGTTTTAGTCACTGTAGCAACAATGCTAATGGGATTTTTCAACTGGGGTTTAGGACTTATTTTCGGTGCAATTTTGGTCAGGAAAATAGGCGAAAAATCAGCAAATGAGAACCTGAATATCAATTATCCATTAGTTGGTGCATTGGGCTATTCAGGAATGATGATTTGGCATGGCGGTCTCTCTGGTTCTGCACCTTTAAAAGTCGCTGAAAAGGGACATTTAAAAAACATGATGGGAGAAAACTCCAATATTTTTCCTGATTATATTTCCACATCCGATACAATTTTTAGCATTGAAAATTTAATTATTTTTGGAATTGTGCTTGTTGCTGTTCCTATTATATTCAGAAAAATTCAGCACTATTCTAAATTAAATTTCAGAGTCAATATTCTTATCGACAAAACAAGTGACCAAACGGATTCTGATCATAAACATCCATTAGAACAACACAGAATTGTAAGTTTAGTTTTTGGTAGTTTACTGTTAATCGCATTTTTTATTTCGTATTTTGAAAATATTAAAAGTTTGAACTTAACTCCAAACATGCTTAATTTCTTCATGCTTGGTTTAGGTGTTTTACTTCATAAAAACATCTTTAAATATTTAAAAGCACTTTCTGAAGCTATCAAAGGTGCTTCTGGAATTTTAATTCAATTTCCGCTATACTTTGGCATCATTGGTTTGATGAAAGACAGTGGTTTGGCTATCAATTTCGCTAACTTTTTTGTTAGTATTTCCAATGAAACTACCCTTCCGATTTTCACATTTATCAGTTCAGGAATAGTCAATATTTTTGTACCAAGCGGTGGCGGGCAATGGGCTATTCAAGGGCCAATTGCTATAGATTCTGCCTCAAAACTCGGTGTGCCACTGCCCAAAATTGTCATGGCATTGTCATACGGCGACCAAATTACTAACATGTTGCAACCCTTTTGGGCTTTGCCGCTTTTAGCCATAACAAAATTAAAAGCTAGCGACATTTTTCCATTTACATTCATTTTGTTTATTATTGGCAGCATCATTTATATTTTAGGACTTCTATTTATATTTTAAATTTATGTACAAACTTACTTCAGACCTTATTTTTCCACACCCAAATCTTGCAGACGAAAAAGGATTGCTTGCTTTCGGTGGTGACTTGAGTACAGAACGCTTAAAAATTGCTTATGAAAATGGAATTTTCCCATGGTTTGCAGAAGGTCAACCAATATTATGGTGGAGTCCAGACCCTAGAATGGTTCTTTTTACTGAAGATTTAAAAGTATCAAAATCTATGATCAAACTATTCAAAGAAAAGGCTTTCAAAGTGACTTTCAATGAAAATTTTGAACATGTGATTAGAAAATGTGCCCAAATCAATCGTCCTGGTCAAGATGAAACATGGATTACTGAAGACATGATTTCTGCATATATTTCACTTCATGAAGAAGGTGTTGCGAAATCTTTTGAAGTCTGGCAAAATGATAAAATTGTTGGCGGATTGTATGGTATTTTACTGAAAGAACAACAAGTATTTTGTGGTGAAAGTATGTTTAGTGAAGTTAGCAATGCTTCGAAATTTGGTTTTATAACTATGGTAAAAAATATGGAGAAAAACAGTATCAAAACTATAGATTGCCAAGTTTACACAAAACATTTAGAGAGTCTTGGAGCAAAAGAAATTAGCCGAAATAATTTTATGAATATATTAAAAGCTAAAAAAACTATGTGAATCTGAAAGAAAATAGCTTTAGCTAAGAACGTTTATAATCGTCTTCAATTCTAACAATATCGTCTTCGCCAAAATAAGTACCGAGTTGAACTTCTATAAAAATTAATTCGTTTTCGCCAATATTTTGAATTCTGTGTCTGGCTTTCAAAGGGATTTTTATAACATCACCAGCTTTGTAGTCTGTATCGACATCATTCAAAGTAATTCTTGCTTCGCCTTTCACAATAGTCCAAACTTCAGATCTTTTATAATGAAATTGATATGAAAGTCGACCTCCTGGTTTTACAATAATGCGTTTAACTTTGTGCGTATCAGCATCTTCCAAAACATAGTAAGAACCCCAAGGCCGTTGATCTTGCTCCATAATTAAAATTTTATAATTGAATTGAAAATCTTCTTCAAAATAGTTGCAAAATAAAGCAATCTCATTCACATCGGAAATATAAATTCAATTTATCTAATATTTATTTCAAAATAAATAAGGCTGTTCAAAAGTGACTTACATTTGAACAGCCTTATTCGTCAAACAAAAAATAATCAACTACAAACTATTTTTCTTCTAATTGTGGTGGATATTTTTCTAAAATCTTTTGAACAATTTCATTAATTTTTTCTTGTTTCTTTTCCATATCAAGACTTAAAATTCCTGTCCCTAATCCTTGCCAAACTAGCTCATTCTGCTCTGCATCTATCAAATCGATGTAAAGCGTTCCTTCAACATTTCTCGATACAGTATTTCTTCCTGCACCTCCCCAAAAGTAAGGATTCCAACCCCAGCCATAACCAAAATTGTTTTGGTAAATATTCACATTTTCTGTCGTTTCTGTAAATATACTTACCAATAAATCAGGATTTTTGGATTTAGTCATCCCTTTGGCAGTAAGATTGGCTTCAATAGCTCTAAGAATCCTTTTTTTGTCTAAATCAGAAATTTCTGCTTTATCAATGCCAGGCTTATAAAATGCAAAACTTTCGTATTGGTCAAAATCGACTTTTCGGTCGTAATCTGTTGCTACTTTAATAGATGAACAAGACATCAAAATGGTAGCAAATAAGGTGAAAAATAAAATTTTAAAACTTTTCATAATGTTTCATTTAAATGTTATTAAACAAAGCATCATCCACATGTTTTGGCAAAGTTACTTTTAGATTGGGCTCTATATTCATCGCTCTTTTGATGGCGATTTCTGCGCCTTCATTTCTTGCCCAAGACCTTCTGGCAATGCCGTTATTGACATCCCAATGTAACATTGATTTCAACTTGGAATCTGCTACTGTACTACCATCAAGTAACATGCCAAAACCACCATTAATAACTTCGCCCCAGCCTACGCCACCACCGTTATGAATGCTAACCCAAGTTGCTCCGCGAAAACTATCACCAATTACATTTTGAATTGCCATATCTGCGGTAAACTTGCTTCCATCATAAATATTTGAGGTCTCTCTAAATGGTGAGTCTGTTCCGGAAACATCGTGATGATCACGACCTAAGATAACTGGCCCAATTTCATTATTTGCAATAGCTTTATTAAAAACTTCTGCTATTTTCATTCTCCCTAAAGCATCAGCATACAAAATTCTAGCTTGTGAACCAACGACTAATTTATTCTCCTGAGCACCTTTAATCCAAGTGATATTGTCTTGCATTTGTTGCTGAATGTCTTCTTCAGAATTTTTCTTTTGTTCTTCTAAAACTTTAGTAGCAATTTCATCGGTTTTTTGTAAATCTTCAGCCTTTCCGGAAGCACAAACCCAACGAAAAGGACCAAAACCGTAATCGAAACACATTGGTCCCATTATATCTTGGACATAACTTGAGTAAGCAAATTTTTCTGCATTTTCTCCAGCTTTAATTTTTTCCACTAAATTTCCATTTTCATCCTTATGAATTGCGGCACCAGCTCTTGAAGCTTCCAATAAAAACGCATTTCCATAATCGAAGAAATAAGTGCCTTTCGCAGTGTGATTGTTGATGGCAGATGCATGACGACGAAGACTTTCTTGAACTTCGGCTTTAAATTTTTGTGGCTGTTCAGACATCAATTTATTAGCTTCATCGTAAGTCATTCCTGCAGGATAATATCCACCAGCCCAAGGATTGTGAAGTGAAGTTTGGTCAGAACCCAAGTCAATTTTCACATTGGCTTGGTCAAATTTTTCCCAAACATCTACCACATTTCCATCGTAAGCAATTGAAACTGCTTCTTTATTGGATTTTGCAGTTTGAACACGTTCAACTAATTTATCTAAATCGCTAATAACTTCGTCAACCCAACCCTGAGAGTGTCTAACTTGAGTTGCTTTTGGATTGACTTCTGCACAAACAGTCACACAACCTGCTATGTTACCAGCTTTTGGTTGAGCGCCACTCATACCGCCAAGTCCAGCAGTAACAAACAAACCTCCTTTTGGAGACTTGTTAATCTTTCTGAAAGCGTTTAATACTGTAATTGTCGTTCCGTGAACAATTCCTTGCGGCCCGATATACATATAACTTCCTGCGGTCATTTGACCATATTGAGAAACACCTAGCGCATTGAATTTTTCCCAATCATCTGGTTTAGAATAATTCGGAATTGTCATCCCGTTGGTTACCACTACTCTTGGTGCAGTTTCATGCGAAGGAAATAAACCCATCGGATGTCCAGAATACATCACCAATGTTTGTTCATCGGTCATTTCGGCTAGATATTTCATGGTCAATCTATATTGCGCCCAGTTTTGAAACACACCACCATTTCCGCCATAAGTAATCAATTCATGTGGATGTTGCGCAACAGCTTTGTCAAGATTATTTTGAATCATCAACATAATGGCTTTAGCTTGTAAACTTTGGCCTGGATATTCATCGATAGAACGCGCATAAATATCATGTTCTGGTCTCAAACGATACATGTAAATTCTGCCGTATTGCTCCAATTCTTCTTTGAATTCTTTTAGTAAAACCTCATGATGTTCCGTTTCAAAATAACGTAATGCGTTTTTTAAAGCTAAAACTTCTTCAGTTTTGCTCAATATTTTTTTTCGCTTTGGTGCGTGATTGATATTTTCATCATAAGCCTTTGGCAGTGGGAGTTTTGAAGGAATGCCTTCTAATATTTCTTCTTGAAATGTTTGCATTAGTTTTTGCTTTTATCAAATCCATAGGGACAATGTCGGCAACCGCTTTTACAACAATAGCCACGTTTTAAATGGTATTGCTCGGTAAAGCAACGATAACCTTCTTCTGTGATATAAAAATCACCATCTTCCAATGGAATTTGTTTTTTAAAAAAATTCATGCACAAATTTAATGAATCCCATATTTATATCGAATTTTAGACTGTAATTTTGTAAAATAATATCATTCGTTTTCAACAATATTATATGAAAGAATTAATTTTTTTTGAAAATTCACCAATTTCTGAAAATGAATTTGTGTTGGAGAAAAACAATGTCAGTTTATATATAAAACGTGAAGATTTAATTCATCCTTTTGTTTCTGGAAATAAATTTAGAAAACTGAAATACAATTTGTTAGAAGCGAAATCTAAAAATGCACAACAAATTTTGACTTTTGGGGGTGCATTTTCCAATCATATTGCAGCCACAGCCAAAGCTTGCGAAATAATGAAATTACCTAGTATTGGAATTATTCGCGGTGAAGAATTAAGAGAAAATCTAAGCAAAACATTAAGTCAAAATAAAACTTTAGCTTTTGCTGTCAAATCAGGAATGACACTAAAATTTGTCAACCGAACGGATTATCGGCAAAAAGTTGAAATGCCTCTTGTTCAAGAAATTATTCAAAAATCGACTTCAACTTATGTCATTCCAGAAGGAGGCACTAACGAATTAGCTATAAAAGGTTGTCGAGAAATTTTAAAAAACAAAGATGATTATTTTGATGTTATTTGCTCATCAATAGGCACTGGTGGTACTTTTTCAGGATTAATTGAAGCCTCTAAAAGTCATCAAAAGTTGATAGGATTTCCAGCTTTAAAAGGAGATTTTTTGAAAAATGAAATTCAAAAATATACTTCAAAAACCAATTGGATAATCGACGATGAATTTCATTTTGGTGGTTATGCAAAAATCGATTCAGAATTAATTCGATTTATCAATGATTTCAAAACAAAATTTCGCATTCAACTCGATCCTATTTACACTGGTAAAATGATTTTTGGTATCCTTCAACGTATTGAAGACGGTTATTTTTCAAAAAATACTCGTATTTTAGCGGTTCATACTGGCGGTTTACAAGGTATCGAGGGCATGAATGTTTTACTTGATAAAAAAGGACTTGAAAAAATACATTACAATGACGTTTAAATCACTGCTTTATATCTTAATTATTTTAACTTTAGCCTCATGTGGCTCAAAACGTAAAGTTGCTCAGCAAGAGCAATCTCGACAGAATTCACAAGTTGACAGACAAGTTTCTACACAGCGAGACACCTCAATGAAAGATTCTGAAGATGATTATCATATCAACACAGAATCTACTGAAAACAAAGATACTGGAATCGATAGAAGCAAAATGAGTGCTGTGGAACTTTATATCTTTGATTTTGCTGAAATTGCAAAGGAAGAAATGCAATTATATGGTATTCCTGCCAGTATTACTTTGGCACAAGGAATTCTAGAATCAGGGTCAGGAAGTGGACCATTGACTCAAAAATCTAATAACCATTTTGGAATAAAATGCAATGGCTGGAAAGGTGAAAAAGTATATCACGATGATGATGAAGCTCAAGAATGTTTCAGAAAATACAACGATGCGAGATACTCTTTCAGAGATCATTCGCTTTTTTTATTTGAACGTCAGCGTTACGCCTTTTTGTTTGACTATGATAGCGATGATTATAAAGCCTGGGCGAAAGGACTGAAACGGGCTGGTTATGCAACAGATCCAAGATACCCAAATAAATTAATCAGTTTAATAGAGCGATACAATCTAGATGATTTTGACCGAGAAATACTAGATGGGGATTCAAAAAAATTACCAAAGCCTGCTAAAACTACTGAACATTCCGAATTGTATTCAGTAAAAAAAGGAGACACCTTATATAATATTTCAGAACGATTTGATTTAACTGTTGAAGAATTGAAATTGATTAATAAATTAAAATCTGACAATATTCAAATTGGACAAAAATTGAAAGTTAAAAATTAAAAAATATATGATTTACAAAAGAAGTAGTGCATTATTCAACGAAGCTAAAAAATACATCCCAGGCGGCGTCAACTCACCTGTAAGAGCATTTTCAGCAGTTGGCGGAGAGCCTATTTATATCAAAAAAGCCGAAGGTGCTTACCTCTATGATGAAGACGATAGAAAAATCATAGATTATATTGCATCTTGGGGACCGATGATTTTGGGTCATGCGCACCAACCAGTCGTTGATGCTGTGACCGAAAAAACCAAATTGGGAACATCATTTGGAATTCCAACAGAAATTGAGACTAAAATCGCCAAACTTGCGGTTGAAATGGTTCCAAATATTGACAAAATTAGATTTGTAAATAGTGGTACAGAAGCTTGTATGAGCGCTGTTAGGCTTGCTAGAGGATTTACTAAAAAAGATAAGATTATAAAATTTGCTGGCTGCTACCACGGACACAGCGATTCGTTTTTGATTCAGGCTGGAAGTGGCGGTGCAACTTTTGGCGAACCAAATTCACCAGGAGTTACAAAAGGAACAGCTAAAGACACACTTTTAGCAAATTATAACGATCTGGAAAGTGTAAAAAAGCTTATTGAAGAAAATAAAGGCGAGATCGCCTGTATCATTATTGAACCCGTTCCGGGAAATATGGGTTGTATTATTCCTGAAAAAGACTTTTTAGAAGGCTTGCGTCAGGTTTGCGATGACAATGATATTTTACTGATTTTTGATGAAGTAATGACAGGATTTAGACTTGCAAAGGGTGGCGTTCAGGAATTATTAGGTGTAAAAGCTGATCTTGTAACATTCGGTAAAGTTATAGGTGGTGGTTTACCCGTTGGCGCTTTTGCTGGAAAATCAGAAATTATGGATTATTTAGCACCGGATGGTCCTGTTTATCAAGCCGGAACCTTGAGTGGGAATCCACTAGCTATGGCAGCAGGACTTGCTATGCTGACTGAGCTAAACAACAATCCTGAAATTTATAAAAGCCTAGAAGAAAAAACAGCTTATTTGCATAATGGAATTGCTGAAATTTTGACAGAAGCTGGAGTTACACATCAAATAAATCGTTTGGGCTCAATGATTTCGGTTCATTTCTGTGAAAACCCTGTTAGAGATTTTGAAAGCGCAGCAAAAGGAAATAACCCTAAATTCAAAACATATTTCCATGGCATGTTAGAACGTGGTGTGTATTTACCACCAAGCGCGTTTGAAAGTTATTTTCTGAACAACGCTTTGTCTTATGAAGATTTAGACAAAACATTAAGTGCGTTAAAAGAATTTGCTGGGACATTAAAATAATTTTAAAGTTTTACTTGTCATAAGTTAATAAAATACTAATTTTAACAACGAAATATTTAAATCAACAAAAATGGAAATGAATCAAACCAACCAGCCACAGCCACCACAGCCAAGCAATCACTTAGCTATGGCTATTATAACAACAATTATTTGTTGTTTACCAGCTGGAATTGTCAGTATCGTTTATGCAACTCAAGTCAATTCAAAATACAATGCAGGAGATTATGAAGGTGCGCAACGCGCTTCTAAAAACGCTAAAACTTGGTGGATTGTATCTATGGTTACAGCATTAGTAATATTAATTGGCTACATAGTATTTGTTTTTGCTTTTGCTGGCGATGATATTATGGAACAAATCCAAAGAGAAATGGAGCGTCAAGAACAGTTGCAACAATAAATAATTAATTTGGAACAGAGTCAAAACTATAACCCAAAAGCACCACCGCCAAATTATTTAGCTTTTGCGATTATAACAACAATTTTATGTTGTTTACCAGCTGGAATTGTCAGTATCGTTTATGCTTCAGAAGTAAATAGAAAATGGATGTCACAAGACTATGAAGGTGCTTATCGTGCATCTCAGAATGCTAAAACTTGGGCAATAGTGTCGGCGGTATCATTTGCTGGGATTTTTATTCTCATATTTATATTTTATATTTTTGTGGGATTAACAGCTTTTTCGTTTCAACATTGAGTTTGACAAAAAAAATAGTTTATATTTTAACAACAATTGCTTCAATTGCAATTGTCGTTTTCTATTTTAATTTCAGTCCAAAAAGTTTTAATTTTTTTCCGAAATGTCCTTTTTATGTTTTGACTGGTTTCCATTGTCCTGGCTGCGGTAGCCAAAGAGCCTTTCACGAAATATTGCATGGAAATATTATTGGAGGAATTCAACACAATTTATTAATAGTTTTGGCAGTTCTCATCATTGGCTATAAATTTTTTGTGTTTTTCCGAAATAAAAAGCGTCCCCAAAAATCTAATCAAAATTTACTATATCATAATGCTACGCCCTGGGTTATTTTGATTTTAGTTGTTGGATTTTGGATTATTAGAAATATCCCATACGCGCCGTTTTGTTACTTAGCACCATAAAAAATCATCACCCAAAAATTTCACATTGAATTTAAATGTAAAATTTAAATATTTTTACACTAAAAACCTGAAAATTTCAAAAATATGTCAGTTAGATTATTAGTTATTTTGCTATGGCTTTGTGTTTTTTCAAATATTGGATTTGCACAAGAAAAAAATAAGTATGGTGTTCGAGTAATGAATGATATTGAGGATTATCGAAAAAAAATGAAAGCTGATGAAAAATACAAGCTAGTTAACTTAAGAAACATTGATGGAATTCAGTTTGACATTCGGTATGCAACGACAAACAATTTCGTAGAACAAAAAGTTTATCCATCTGCCGATGCTTTTGCTCGGAAAGCTGTAGCTGAAGCTTTAAGTCAAATTCAAGATACTTTGGAATCTCTAGGTTTAGGTCTAAAAATTTTTGATGCTTATCGACCTTATGAAGCTACTGTTAAGTTTTATGAAAGCGTTGAGGATACAACTTATGTTGCTTCACCATTCAGCGGTTCAAGGCACAATCGAGGTTGTGCTGTCGACCTCACTTTGGTGGATTTGAAAAGTGGAAAGCCTTTAGAAATGCCAACAGAATACGATGATTTTACTAAAAAAGCGCATCCAAATTACATGGATTTGTCTCAACAAGTTTTGGCGAATAGAAAATTGCTCATCGATGTTATGCAAGCACACGGATTTAAAGTTTATCCTTACGAATGGTGGCATTTCGACTATGTAGGTTGGGAAGAAAATCCACTGATGAATTTGAGTTTTGAAGATTTAAGAAATCAGTAGATTTAATTTTAATTTCCTTTTAACCAAAAAACCTCCGCATTTAAGGCAGAGGTTTTGAAAATATCAAGTTAAATCATATCATAAATTAAGGCTTCAAAACAACTCTAAATCTTGCTTTGTTGTCAATCATTCTGGCGTAAGCTTCTTTAACATCATCAAGTTTATATTCTTCAATCATAGGCTTAGTATCAAAAAGCGCACTAAACTTTAGTGTATCTTCAGAATCTGTTGCTGTTCCGCTTGGCCAACCTGCCACAGATTTTCTACCCATCAACATTTCCATAGGATTTACTTCAACAGCATCTCCAGTTGCTCCAACGATTAAAAGTTTTCCATCTATACCTAACCCGCCAATTACTGAAGTCATCGCTTTGGCGTTAGGAGCTGTTGCAAGAATAAGTCTTGCTCCACCAAGCTTTTGAAGAGATTCAGCAGCATCTTCAGATTTTGCATTTATAAAGTGATGAGCACCCAAATCTTTAGCCAACTCTTGTTTATCATCGCTTGTCGAAAGTGCAATTGTACGCATACCCATTTTATTGGCATATTGTATCGCTAAATGTCCTAAACCGCCAATTCCTTGAATAGCTACAGTATCTCCAGCTTGAATTCCAGAATTTCTTAAAGCATTGAATACCGTGATTCCCGCACAAAGTAAAGGCGCGGCATCTGCAGAATTTAAATCATCAGGGACGGCAACAATAGCTTCTTTTGGTGCACACATATATTCAGCATAACCACCATCGTAAGATATCCCACTAATTTTTGCATTTTCGCAACTTATAAAATCTCCGCGACGACAAGGCTCGCACTCAAAACAATGTCCACCGTGCCAGCCTACTCCGACACGCTGATCGATTTTCCAATTATTTACATCACTTCCTAAAGCTTCAACTCGACCAACAACTTCATGACCTGGTACTCTTGGATATTCTAAGCCTGGGAAAGTACCATCTTTTACAAATGCATCTGAATGGCAAATCCCACAAGCTTCAACTTTTATTAAAACTTCATTTGGTTTAGGTGAGGGTTTTTCTAAGTCAACAATTTTAAAATCTCCCTCGGCTTCTTGTATTTGTGCAGCTTTCATGTTTTTAAATTTAAGATTCATTGTAAATTAAACAATTGAAAACAACCAAGGTGATAATAGATTCTTAAAACTATGAATAATTTTCGAAGTTTTTCAAATTATTTAGAAAAATGGAGTGTGTTTTAAAAGAAATTACCGTTTAAATCTAACTTTCAACTATAGTTTATCAATAAATTCTGCCAAACTTTTACCGATGTCATTAAGGGCTTTTTGGTTGTAATGAACTGGATCTTTTAGCCAATCTTTATCAGCAAAAGTATGCGTTTTATTATATCCTATGTGAACTCTTTCTCGTTTGTTAGCTACTTCCTCTTGTGCTTTCCTAACTTTTGAAAACCCTTCATTTTTCAATTTATTGGAATGCGTTCCTGTCGAAACAATAACAAAATCTGCCTCTTCGTAACGAGCCAAATATTGATCGATCAATTGGTTAAGCTCTGATTTATAATCTTCAATTGAAATTTTATTTTGAGCTATTGCAACACCATCATTTTCTCCTTGTGACCAAATAATAGCTCTAAGATTTAAGTTTGCTTTAGCTTGCGCAGAATCAATTTTTTGAAAACTTTTTTGCAGCAAATTACCGTTTGTTCCCCAAACACCCCAATCTTTTTGTTCTGCTTTTGGGTGTAATGCACTTTCACCTTTTGCAGTTTGAACAATATAAACATTCGCGCCAGTTCGTTCATAAAAATTAGACGCAAGAGAAGGAGTAAAACTTCCATTTCTTGATTTTTGAAATCCCATATGGTATTGGCCAACAGGATCTTTCAACGGTATGAATTTTTGGGCTCGAGAATCATATTCAAAACAACAATGACTAGCGTCTGGAGACTTTAAACTATCACCTGCTCCTCTGGCATTACTTTGTCCAGCTACAGCAAATAACACTTTATCTGGTGAAGTTGAACAAGATAAAATTGTAAACAGTAGTATTAAGCTAAACGAAACTAGGATATTGTTTTTCATAGGAAGAGTTGATTAGAAATAGTAATTAAGTGTATTTAAAAAAATTGAATTTAATACCAACAATATTCTGAAATATAATTCAATTATACAATAAAAACGAAAAAAAGCTGATTCGAAAAATATTACGAAACAGCTTTTTATAATTTATATGAATAGAATTCTTTTATAAAATCAACATGGCATCGCCATATGAATAAAACCTATATTTCTCTTTAACAGCTTCTTTGTAAGCTTTCTCCATCAAATCATGGCCTGCAAATGCAGAAATCATCATCAATAATGTAGATTTTGGCATATGAAAATTCGTAATCATACAATCTGCAATACTGAAATCAAAAGGAGGAAAAATGAATTTATTGGTCCAACCATCGTATGGATTCAATCTATGGTTTGAACTAACTGCACTTTCTAAAGTTCGCATAACAGTTGTTCCTACAGCACAAACTTTTCGCTTTTCATTTTTTGCTTTGTTGATAATTTCAACAGCGTCGTCGTTTACTTTAATCTGCTCACTGTCCATTTTATGCTTAGACAAATCTTCAACTTCAACAGGGTTGAATGTTCCTAAACCGATGTGCAAAGTAACTTCTGCAAAATCAATTCCTTTTATTTCTAAACGCTTTAGTAAGTGTTTAGAAAAATGTAAACCAGCAGTTGGAGCAGCCACAGCACCTTCCTCTTTTGCATAAATAGTTTGGTATCTTTCAGCATCTTCTGGCACAACATCACGTTTTATGTATTTAGGCAATGGTGTTTGTCCAAGTTCTGTCAATTTAGCTCTAAAATCTTGGTAAGAGCCATCATATAAGAAACGTAGCGTTCGGCCACGGTTGGTTGTATTGTCAATGACTTCTGCCACTAAACTTTCGTCTTCACCGAAATAAAGTTTGTTCCCGATTCTTATTTTTCGAGCTGGATCTACCAAAACATCCCAAAGTCTAGTTTCAGGATTGAGTTCTCTCAATAAGAAAACTTCAATTTTGGCTCCAGTTTTCTCTTTGTTACCGTATAATCTTGCTGGAAAAACTTTCGTATTGTTGAAAACCATCACATCTTTCTCTTCAAAATATTCAATTAAATCCTTGAACATCTTGTGTTCTATAGAACCATCTTTCCTATTGACGACCATAAGCTTGGCTTCGTCTCGGTTTTCTGACGGATATTCTGCCAATAATTCGTCTGGTAAAGTAAAATCAAATTGTGAAAGTTTCATTCCCATAAGGCTGTATTTTTAAAAAACGCAAATATACAATCTGCAAACAGGCGTTGTCAAGTAAATCATTGATTATTTATCAAAAATTTGTGCTTTTTAATAAATTTCTTTTATACCAAGCGCATTTATTTGAACCCAAAAATCAGGAAATGATTTAGTAACAACTTTTGGATTTAGAATGTGAAGGTCAGTTTTTATTGCTAATGGTGCAAAAGACATCGCCATACGATGATCATTATAGGTTTCAATTTTAACCCCTGAATTCAATTCACTTGAAGTTTTCATTTCTAAAGTAGAATCAGTAATATTTACTTCAGCACCAAATTTTTCAATTTCATTTTTTAAGGCTTGTAAACGATCGGTTTCTTTAACTTTCAAAGTCTGCAAACCAGTCAAAATGCAACTAATATTCAAACCTAAGCAAGTTACTGCAATGGTCTGTGCCAAATCGGGCGTATCGTTCAAATCGAGTTGAATAAATTTAGGTAAAGTGAAATCCTTGTTTTTAGATAGTTTAATGGTATTGGATTTGAATTGTGTTTCAATTCCAAATTGTTTATAGATTTCAGCCACCTTAGCATCACCTTGAATACTGTCTTTATGATATTCAGCTAGTCGTATTTCACCTTCAGGAAGTAAAGCTAGCGCACTATAAAAATAAGAGGCAGAACTCCAATCAGATTCGATTGAAACTGTTTGGTAATCTACATGAGGTTGATATGAAATTTGAATGTTTTCGTCTTTAAATTCAACTTGAATACCAATAGATTTTAAAATTTTAGCGGTCATTTCCAAATAGGGACGTGAAGTTAAGTTAGAAGTCAGTTGAATGTTTAGTCCTTCTTTTAAACTTGGCGCTATCAACATCAATGCTGAAATAAATTGACTACTGATGTTAGCTGGTATTTTTAATTCATTTTTCAACAAATCTCGTCCTTCAATTTTTAGTGGTGGAAAATCTGTGTTTTTTTGATATTCAATGTTTGCTCCTAAATCCCTTAAGGCATCAACAAGAATACCTATTGGACGTTCTTGCATGCGTGAACTACCTGTTAATACAATAGAGTTGTTAGCGTTTGTGGCTAGAAATGCGGTTAAAAATCGCATGGCCGTACCTGCGTGATGAACATCTATAACTTCTGAATTTTGAAAAGATTCTAAGGCTTTTTTTAAAACCAAGGTATCGTCACTTTCAGATAGACCTTCAAGTTTGAGTTTTGGATACAAGGCTTGTAAAATCAAATACCGGTTAGAAATACTTTTCGAACCGGTGATTTTAATTAATTGTGGTAGTGAATTTGGTTTTTGAAAGTTGAGTTTCATTTTTGAGGTTTTTCCCCTTTTTTAATTTTCCCTCTGAATTTCAAAAAAGTAACTACAAAACCGTACACGAAGCCACTCATTATATTAGCAACAAAGAAGCGCAATAAGTAGTCTTCGGCTAGTCGTTCTTCAGCCCAGAGTCCAAATTCGAAATCGAAAGAAAACCAAACATCGACCAAATTATATATTAAAATAAAACCAATTGCTAAGCTTATGACAGACTTCCAAAAGCCGTTGGAAGAAATTACTTTTTGAAACATTATTTAAGTTTTTCGTTATTATGATGGCGGTCGTGGTCACGTTTTGTTTTCAAATCCAATTTTTTGTCAAAGGATTTTTGCAAATCGATTCCGGTTTGGTTTGCCAAGCACAAAATTACAAAAACAACATCTGCTAATTCCTCACCCAAGTCTTTATTTTTGTCACTTTCTTTTTCGCTTTGTTCACCGTAACGACGAGCAATGATTCTAGCCACTTCCCCAACTTCTTCAGTCAATTGTGCCATATTTGTCAGTTCGTCAAAATAGCGAACGCCATGATCTTTAATCCATTCGTCTACAGCCTTTTGGGCGTCTTGTATGTTCATTTTATTACTGTTTTACTAAAACTACTTTTTCGTTTTCTTTGTCTAACATTGAAATATAATATTCTCTTAAATTTGTGTAGTATTGAGTTGGAATTATTGCCACATTAATGTCTTTTGTAACATCTATGACTAGTTTTCCATTCGCGGCATTGATAATGTAAGTGAAACTCAACATTTCATCAGAGAAATTGAAAATATTTTTTTCAGGTACATAATCTACTTCATAACCTTCTGGCAAGTCAATATTCAATCTAAATTTATAGCTTTTTGGAAATGTATAATCTATTGGATAATTGCGTTCCTTGGCTTTAAATGGATTATTTTCAGATTTTAAGAAAACAAGTGGAGAAATATAGAGTTTCTCACCAATTTTCTCTACAAAACCTTCAGTTTCACCAAATTTAAAGGTTTGGACTAGTGGTTTATTCAAGGATTCTAAATTATCCTGACTGAAATCATGTACATTATTAACTTTATATTGTTTCTCATAAGCTTCTTTAACTTTTTCTTCAGAAGTCTTACTAAAGGCGTTTCTAGCATTAAGTGCAAACTGATCGAAATAATACACGCGACATTGGCCAGAAAGCATCCCATCTTTATTGATTTTTGCAAACACATTGAAATTTACTTTGGATGCCTTTTCTGGTACAAGTCTTATATCTCTACTGCTGTCAGGAGTCAATTCTATTCCTTGCCAATTCATCGTTCGCGTTGGCAATAAATTCAAACTAGAAAAATTATCAGTGGCATCTAATAAATAATATTGTCCATCTACAGTTACACCGCTAAGCACATAGTTGAATCCTGAAACTGTTGGAAAGAAAGGAATTCCATTTGATATTGTACTAGAAACAACAGGATTGGCATTCAAATTTGCATGTCTTAACATTGCAGTCAACATAATATTTATATCTGCAGAATTTCCAACTCCATCGTCATAAACTCGCTTGAGTTTGTCACTACAAAATCGCCTATTTTCTTCGTTCCATTTCATTTTAGATTTTACAAAATTCAAAATACGATTTATTTTATCCATTTGTGAACTTGCTCCCTCCAAAACATTGGCTAAATCTTCTTCAAAATAATTAGTACGTTGCAATTCTTTTGAAAAAGTTTCAGATTCTTTCAAATTTTTAATTACATCTTTCCAACTTGAAGATAAGTATTCAATATCATACTGACCTCCAGAGCGATAAGAAGACAATTCATAACTTACTGCTGTGGTGTAATTAGAAATGTTATTAACATGATTCTCTGGCTCAATACCCGGCAGATTTCTTGTATAATTTCTTGTGCGTATACTCTTAGTTTGTACGCCGCCATTCATAGTCTGTAATGAAATATCTAACTCTTCCGTAGTCGTCTCTATTCTGTAAAATCCTCGTGACTGAGATCGGTAGTTCAAATATTCAGTAGGAATAACGGTTGCATATTCTGAATATCTTGTTGGTATTTTCGATTGAAAAGACCACTTAGGTAAGTTTCTGATGTGTGGAGATTCAATAATAAAGCTGTAATCAATAATTACACCGTCTTGAATTTTTGGAAATGTGAATTTTTTAGCTTCTACAAGTTCACTCAATTCTAGATCGTAAATATCTTTATTTCTTACTTTTTCGTCTTCAATTTTATCATTTTCTAAATAATAGGTGTAAGCCTTTATTCTTTTAATATTTTCTTTGGCTGAATTAGATTCTCCTACATAATACGGAATTTCGATATTGGCTTGATCATAACCATCTTTATTGAAAATTTTTATTCTTCGATGCATTTCAAAAACATATCTCCAACCAAGATCATCTAATATAAATGAAATCTTTCCCTTTTCATATAAAACTTCTGCTGAAGCCGTAGAGTCGATTTCACTTTGCGTAGATTTGAGCATCTCAACTGTAATATCTTCCAATTCTTGTGGTTGCGAAAACCCAATACAAGTACTAACTAAACAAATTAAGAATAAAATTTTACTGGTCATTTTTTTAAGATTTAAAGCTGGCTTTGATTTGGTCATAAGTTTCTATTTGTTTGGTAAATTCTACAAAGTTTGAATAGTCAGATTTTTCGTAATTATTTTTATTTAGTTTGATGTATCGCTTGACAAGGAATGTGTTATCTTTTATTTGAAAATTGAGTTTATAGATTCCAAATTTACTTTCTAAGATAATATCTTCTGGAATGGTTTCTACAGTCATTTCTCCAATATGAAATTCAAAAACATCTTCAACTACGAATCCTCTTGAGACCAAAAATGGATTTTCGCGTTCTTTAGAATTTGAAAGGTTAAAAGAAATCTTATTGAATGGATTCACTTCAAAAATCAAATCGTTTCCGTATTGTTTAATATAATTTTGAACCTCGATATTTAAATTTTCAGAAAATTGAACTTCTTTTTTATTGTTATTGAATTGGTATTGTTTCAAATTCAATCTTTTTAGGTGTGACCAATAATTATTGTAATGTTTCTGGATGCGTTTATCATCGGCATCGGCTAGAAAATAATGCGATTGGTATTGAGTTCCTTTTGTTACAATTTCGACTTCTGCTATTATATCAATACCTGAAATATCTATTTTGGCGTAAGTAGATTGATGATTGTCGTCTTCGATATAAGCTGGTGTTTTTATAATTTCGCTGCCTTGATTTCCTATTGCTAAAACATTACGATTATCGGTAAAACTTCCTAAAAAATTGAAAGGTATTTTTTGATCTGTGCATTCCATCCAGTAGCCTTCACTGTTGTCTTGAGGAATATTGAGAATGACGTGATCTCCTTGCATTGATGCAAAATCGGCTTCTAAATCTGAAATCTCTGAACCTGACTGCACGACGCAATAATTAGATGGAATGCCAACCGCTTCGAGTAGGGATTTTGTATAATTGGTGAGACCTTTGCAATCTCCATATTGGGTGTCATCAACCATTTCAGCTGATATGGGTTTCCAACCACCAATTCCTATCTGAAGGCTGATGTATCTGGTATTGTTTTGCACATATTCGTACACTAATCTGGCTTTATCTTCTACAGTTTCTAAATTGGCCACAAGATCTTGAATAGTTTTAATCGTAGATTCTGGCAAATTATTGACCCCACTCAATAAGTTTTCATTTTGCCATTGCCCAAAACTTGACCAGTTGGTAGCTTCACCTGTCACACCTTCTAATTCAAATTTAGATAAAGCAAACATTATTTTTGGAGTAAAATTTTCTAAAGACGGGCTGTAAGGCTCAGTTTGAATTGCTTTTAAGTTTTTTGCGGTGAAGGTGAAAGTTTTTGGATTGGACTTTATGTCTTCACTCACATCTTCCGTTACATACTCATTCTTATGAATACGTAGTTCCGAGTCTGATGTGTTTATTATTTTAAAACTGTAAGATTTTACAGATTGATAATAATTTGAAATTGGTCTAAAAGATCGAATAAATGCCGTGTTTTTAGTTTTAATTTCACTTGAATATTTAACTTTTATAGGATATTTGATTGGCGTATAATCTAAATAATAAACTCGACTATCCGAATACATTGTACCGTTAGACACTGCAGAAACATCTTTAAAATGTCTTTTCTTAAATTTTTCTATTTCATTCCCATTCGAATCGTAGATAATGGCTTCAATATTTTTAACTTTAGTAACTGCATCGTAAGGTTCAAAAGCTCCAATGTCAGAAAAACCTTTCTTGTTCAATACTAAAATTTCTTTACTTTCAGTAATTCGCATATCATCATAAGATGTTATTTCAATCACTGTTTCATGATTCAAAACCAATGAGTTGGCATTATCCATTAAACCGATAGAAGCAACGAGTTCCTTAGCATCACCCTGAGAAAAAGAAATATAACCTAATAGGAAAGTTAGGACAAGTAGTTTTTTCATAATATTTTTTTTCAAAAATATAAAAATTTAGGTTTTATTAACAAGAATTTTCAAACTTTATCTTTTGAATCTATGTTAATTGTCACTGGGCCATTATTAACTAATTCTACAGACATATCGCCACCAAATTTACCTGTTTGCACACCAGTTGTTATATTTTCTTGTAGTTTAGAAATAAATTGTTCATACATAGTTCTGGCAAAATCTGGAGCTGCAGCTTTCGTGAAACTTGGCCGATTGCCTTTTTTAGTAGATGCATGCAAAGTAAATTGACTAACCACCAAAGCCTCACCTTTAATGTCTAGCAAGCTGGAATTCATTTTAGAATTTTCATCAGGGAAAATCCTCATATTAACAATTTTTTTGACCAGCCAATCAATATCTTCTTGCCGATCTTCAGATTCTATACCTAATAAGATTAAAAGACCTTGATTGATTTTTCCTGTAATTTCGAAATCAACTTTTACTGAAGCTCGATCAACTCTTTGTAAAACTGCTCGCATATTATTTAGATTCTTGAAATGGGTCTTTTCTGTATGATTCGTCTTCATCGCCTTCCATAATTTGTAAGTAACTTTTATATCTGGAGAAAGCAATTTCATCATTTTCTAAAGCTTCTTTAACAGCACATTTAGGTTCATCTACGTGAATACAATTATTGAATTTACATTTATGTTTGAGCTTGAAAAATTCTGGAAAATAATTGTCCAATTCATATTTATCAATGTCCACAACACCAAATCCACGGATTCCTGGTGTATCGATGATTTGAGCATCAAAGCTCAAATCGTGCATTCTTGCAAAAGTTGTGGTGTGCTGTCCTTGACGATGTTGGTCAGAAATTTCTGCAGTTTTGATATCTAAACCTGGCTCTAGCGCATTGACCAAAGTTGATTTCCCCACGCCACTATGACCAGCAAATACACTGACTTTATTTGTCATTTTAGCTTTAACCTCATCGATATTTTTCCCAGTTTCAGCTGAAATACCGATGCATTCGTAACCGATATTTCTGTATAATTCTGCCAAGAATTTCATCTCTGCAAATTCTTCCATGTTATAGGCATCAACCTTGTTGAATAACAAAATAACGGGAATTTGGTAAGCTTCAGCAGTGACCAAAAACCGATCGATGAAGGTGGTGCTGGTCGGTGGATTGTTATACGTAATCAGCAAAAAGGCAATATCAATATTGGCTGCGATGATATGAGTTTGTTTGGATAAATTCACCGAACGCCGTATAATGTGATTTCTGCGATTATGAATTTCTTTGATAATGCCAATGGTTTCATCGCCTTTGGTTTCAGTATCGATTTCGACATGATCGCCAACAGCTACAGGATTGGTGCTTTTAATACCTTGAATTCTGAATTTTCCTTTGATTCTGGATTGGTACATTTCACCGTCTTCACCCTTGACTAAATACCAACTTCCTGTAGATTTGTACACCACTCCTTTCATAAAATCTATTTAATTTTTACTGATAATTTGATGTTGGTGCTGAATAGATTCTTCATGCATTGCTTTGGTCAATCTAGAAACAAAATCTTTGGATAATTGATTTTTTTCGCCTTCCATGATTAAACTTTGTAAAACTTTGTTCCAACGTTCAGGTTGCAAGATAGCGACATTATTTTCTTTTTTCAAAACACCGATATCATCGACGATTTTCATGCGTTTCCCTAGAAATTCAATCATTTGACGATCAACAACATCTATTTTTGAACGCAAAACTTCTAATTTCTCCTGAAATTCTGCAGCGCCTTCAGTTTTTCTGATCCGTAAATCTACCGTCATTTGCTTTAGACTTTCTGGCGTAATTTGCTGAGCTGCATCGCTCCAAGCTTCATCTGGCTTGTGATGAGTTTCCACGATCATACCATCATAATTTAAATCTAGTGCAGTTTGGCAAATATCAAACACCAAATCTCGGTTTCCTGAAATGTGAGACGGATCGACTAAAATTGGTAAATCTGGAAATTGGTTCTGCAAATCGATGGCGATTTGCCATTCAGGGTTGTTTCTGTATTTGGCTTTTTCGTAAGTTGAAAAACCACGATGAATTACGCCCAAATTTTTGATATTCGCATTGTATAAACGCTCTACACCACCAAGCCACAATGCTAAATCAGGATTGACGGGATTTTTGACCAAAACGATTTTGTCTGTACCTTTCAGGGCATCTGCAATTTCCTGAACAATAAATGGACTGACCGTACTTCTTGCGCCAATCCAAAGAATATCAACATCGGCCGCCAAAGCTAAGTCGACATGATTTTTATTGGCAACTTCTGTGGCAATCATCAGACCGGTTTCCTTTTTAGCTTTTTGAAGCCAATTGAGACCTATTGCGCCGACGCCCTCGAAGTTTCCTGGACGTGTTCTCGGTTTCCAAATTCCAGCACGCATCACAGTAGCGTCAGAATCTTTGAGTTGATGAGCGATGGTCAAGATTTGGGATTCTGTTTCTGCACTGCATGGTCCAGCAATCACCAATGGGTGATTTAAATTCATGGCTTGTAGCCAATTTTTTAAAGCTTTGTCATTTTTCATATATACAAAATTAACTTTATCTGTAGCATTTCAAAGGCTTTTTGCATGCTTTTAATTTTTGTGAATTCTGAAATGAGTTCTGCTTTGGAATTTAATGTTTGTCAAAATAAGTTTATCGAAGATTTTTCTGAAATAATAAGCCAAAATTGATATTATTCATTCATTGCTTTACTTCATTTTACTCAAAAGTAAATTAATGTCTTCCTCTATTTTCTTGGGTCTTGGTGCACGAGCGTTTACTAATTTCCCATTTTGGTCAACAAGTACGTAAGTTGGCGCAAAATTAATTAGATAATCAGTGATTTCTTCATTTATAAATTGGTCTTCAGCTAACAAATGGACGCCCGTATATGTTTTGCCATCTAATATTTTTTGAGCGTAAGGAGTTTCTCCTGCAATAAACTCTCTCCATTCTTCAATTTCTTTCTTACCACCTTCTAAAGCTACATTTAAAAACACAATCGGTTCATCTTTGTATTTTTCATGCAAAACCAAACTTGCTGGAATTTCAGCAATACATGGTCCACACCAGGTTCCCCAAAAATCAATATATACAATTTTTCCTTTGTAATCACTTAAACGGTGAATTTTTCCATCGGCGTCTGGCAATGCAAAATTAGGTGCTTGTTCTCCAGGTGCTAATTTTAAAAAAGGTTCTGCATTTAAGTGAAAGAGTTTTTTATTTTTTTCATCATAAAACAGCGAATCTAATTTTGATTTGTAATTTGAAAAGTCATTGAAAAAATTATCTTCTAGCATACCAAAAGAAAAACTGTTGATGGTACTAATTGCCAAAGCATCATTCCAATATGAAGGTTCTTGTTCAGTAATATATTTCCATTTCAAATTCAAGTTTTCTGGCTTGTTTTCTAAATTAGGATTTTCATCTAATTCCTTTTCTGATTTATAAATGAGATAGTTTTCAGCGAACTCAAATGTTTGTTTCACATTTAAAAAATCCTCTTTCATATTTATACTATCCAAGAAACCAATATATTTTTCTTCAGGTAAATGATAGCTAAATTCATCTTCCATATAATAATTTCGAAATCTTAAATGACGAAGTAAAAAATCAGCACGTTGAATTGTAAGAAATTTCCTGAACTGAATCCCTAAATTTGTTTTGTTGATCTCGGATTCTGAAAGATTTTTGAATCTTGGTTTGAAAATGCTGTCAATGAATTTTTTGTAATCCATTTCATCCGAAAACTCATCGCTTTTCAATCTTTTGTAAAATTCTTTTGTGCCTTTAAATAACTGATAATCATCTAAAAGATATTGAAGTTTTTCAGAACCTCTTCCAGTTATTTCAAAATATGGCTCGTCTTGCCAAGAAGATTGTTCAACATAAATTGAATCGTTTGGTTCTAAGTAAATGTCATAATTTAAAATAGGATAATTATTTAATAATACTTGATAAAACCCTGAGCTGAAATTCTCTAGTTCAAAATTAAAAAACCCAGTACTATCTGATTCAGTGATGTAAAATTCTTCTAACTTATTCAATCCTGTAAAGTAGGAATCAATAGGGACAAGCTCTACTTTTTCATTTTCATACCCTAATTTGGCAGAGAAATATGTGGTTTTGCTTTCTTCCTTACAAGAAATAGCAAACATGCATAAGAGCGGAAATAGAAGACAAATATGTTTCATGATTGATTTTTGTTTTGAATTGAGTTTCGTTAAGAAGAAACTGTCAACTATCTTCTCTCTGTGCTAAAATTAGTGATTTTTTTAAAAAATAGCTCGAATTATCTATACTTATTAATCAAGCCAAAATCAAAAGGTGTCCATAGACAAGATTTCAATCCACTTTTTTTAAATCCAGTATTCACCCATGAATTTGAGGTTTTAAAAAGTGAATAACTTCCTTTTGCTTTATAAAAATCATCCGTTGTTGTGTATCCAATATTTTCAATTAGCACTTTTTCCCCTTTACTATTTAAAGCGAAAGCTTTAAGTATATATGCGCACAGCTTGTTTAACTCAGATTCTGTGATTTTAATTTCAACCCAATCTTTGTTCTCTATTTTATATCGCGTTACATGAACTAATGTTGAAGTTTTTAAAAAGGTGGCATTAAATGCTGTTTTGAAACTCAAGTCGCTCCAAGAAGGCGTGTTGAGATAAAAATTTTCGTCGCCCCAACCAAATGCAAAATATTCATCTTGGCTTTTGTGAACAAGATTCTTTAGTAAACTTGAATCGATGTTTTCTTTAGGAATGACAATATCTAGATGAATACCGTTTGTTGATAAATAAATTGTTTGGGTCGGGGTCTCTTCAATTTCATTTCTATCTACAGTAATCGCTGTCAGAATCAAAGAAATTACAAAATATAAAACAGGAATCAACAAGACATATAAAATCCATTTGAATATAGTCTTGAATATTTTCATGTGAGTTGTTTGAGTTTGTTTATTCTTTCATTCAATTATAACATTACCAGGTGAAATTTTTGAAAGCAGTTTATATGAGACCTTTAATGTATTTTGGTTTGTATGTAAAGAAATCAAAAATTGAATTTGAAAACTATTTTAAAACCGCTTATTTACTTTTCAGAAGTAAAATTCGCTTAAGTCTGTTTTCAATTTCCGTCCTTCTTTTTTGGCTTTTTCATCTAAAAAATAACCGATAAGTCCACCGATTACAGCGCCTCCAACCATAGAAATAAATCCAAAAAATACAGTAATTACTAAACCAATTGATGCGCCGACATAGGTGTAATACCAAGGCGTTGTCATTGAAAATTCGGATTTTAAAAATTTTACAAATTTTTTCAATTCACTTTTAACATTTACATTCTCACTTTCAATTTCAAAATTCTGTTGAATAAGTTTGAGTTCAGAATTCAGTCTTCTACTTTCTAATTCATCAATTTGCATTGAGTTCAATTCATTCAAAATACGAATAAAATTTTCTGCATATTTTCTGTTTTTAGAACTATCGGTATTTTTCCTGAATTCAGTTAGAAGATCTATAGTTCTTTGTATTTCCATAATTTTTTTATAGTTGAATACCTACAAATATATACAATTTCAGATTCAAAAAAGAGTTAAGAATTTTACAAGCGCAGAATATTGGGAAATAGATGCAAAATATAATTTGTATTTTTGATTTAAAATTAATTTATGTCCATTGAAGTTCAACATATCAGTAAAAAATACCATTCTCAATTGGCTTTAGACGGCATCAATTTTTCTGTTAACACTGGAGAAATTGTAGGTTTGTTGGGGCCAAATGGTGCCGGAAAATCTACTTTGATGAAAATTTTAACCGGTTTTATTTCTCCAACTTCTGGAGATGCTAAAATCAATGGCATTCAACTTTCGGAATCCAAAACAGATATTCAAAAACAAATTGGGTATTTGCCAGAACATAATCCTATTTATTTGGAAATGTATGTGCGTGAATATTTAGAATTTCATGCTAGAATTTTTAATGTAGATAAAACTCGCATCGAGACCGTGATTCATCAAACCAAACTTACGCCTGAAGCCAACAAAAAAATAGAGCAATTATCCAAGGGTTATCGCCAGCGCGTTGGTTTGGCTGCTGCCCTACTCCACGATCCTGAAGTGCTAATTTTAGATGAACCAACCACTGGACTCGACCCCAATCAATTGATAGAAATTCGTGAATTAATCAAATCTATTAGTCAAGATAAAACCATTTTGCTTTCAACACATATCATGCAAGAAGTAGAAGCGATTTGTGATCGTGTGATTATTATAAACAAAGGGAAAATAGTTTCGGACAAGTATTTGAAAGACCTCAACCAAGAACAGCAACAAGTCATAGAAGTTGAATTCAACTATAGAATTGAAGAGGTCGCTTTGAAGGAAATCGATCGCATTACAAATATTAAAAACCCAGAAGGTTTTCGATATGAATTAACCTTCAATACCACAAAAGATATGCGTCCTGATGTGTTCGATTTTGCGCATGACAAAGGTCTAAAAATTATTTCTCTGAATCGTAAAAACAAAAATCTTGAAAGTTTATTTATTGAACTCACCCAGAATTCTTAAATCTCAATAATCAAAGGCTTTTTTAACTTCAGGACAAATGACCTTACCTTGGTCGATGCTCAAACCTTTATTCAAAGATTTATTATTCTTACATGCTTTTTGCCAGCCTAAATCTGCTATTTGCAATACGTAAGGAAACGTAACATTGGTCAAAGCCAGCGTTGATGTGTACGGTACCGCACCTGGCATATTGGTCACACAGTAATGCAAAATATCATTCACCACATAAGTTGGATTTTGATGAGTGGTTGGCATAGTCGTTTCAAAACAACCACCTTGATCAACTGCGACGTCAACCATAACAGTTCCAGGCGCCATTTCTTCCAACATATCTTCGGTAATCAATTTTGGCGCTTTTGCACCAGCTATTAAGACCGCCCCAATAATCAAATCTGAATTTTTTATGTGTTTACGAATGTTGTATTCATTAGAAAATTCGGTTACAACATGACTTGGCATAATATCGTTGACATAACGCAATCGCTTCAAATTGACATCTAAAATCGTTACATGTGCACCCAATCCGGCAGCCATTTTTGCAGCTTGAATTCCAACAACTCCAGCACCTAAAACCAGAACTTTTCCAGGTGGCACACCAGGCACACCACCAAGTAAAATTCCTTTACCTCTAATTGGTTTTTCTAAATATTTTGCACCCTGTTGAGTCGCCATTCGTCCTGCAACTTCCGACATTGGTGTTAAAAGAGGCAAACTGCCATCCTCATCTTGAACAGTTTCGTAAGCGATGCAAACCGATTTGGAATCGATCATAGCTTGTGTTAATTTTTTGCTGGATGCAAAATGAAAATAAGTGAATATAATTTGTTTAGGTCGGATAAGTTTATATTCAGATTCTACAGGTTCTTTCACTTTCACTATCATTTCTGCGACTTCGTAAATGGAAGCAATATCTGGTAGAATAAGACCACCAGCTTCTTTGTAGTCTTGGTCAGAAAATCCACTTGCTAAACCTGCGTTATTTTGAATATAGACTTCATGATTATTTTTATTGAGTTCAAAAACACCAGCTGGAGTTATCGAAACGCGGCTTTCATTATTTTTCAATTCAACTGGAATTCCTATTTTCATAATACTTTTATTTTAAATCAATTCAAAACACCCCCTATTTTATTTAGGGGTAAATATAAAATAAATAGCATTAAATAAACTAAACCCCTCTTTTAATTTTAAAAATACTCTAAATTATAATATTTATTTCAATTCATAGAAAACTTCTTTAAATTGAAATAAAAAAATGAAAGTTTGAAACTATGCTTATATTCGTAATTCTAAAAATATTTAGAATTATAATGAAATGCTATTCATAAGCTGGCATTAATGCTGATTAAACTAAGAGATAATTTAAAACAAAATAAAAGATGATTTTAGCAATGATAGGACCTTGGCAACTTATTATAATATTAATAACGATATTTATTTTTATTTTACCAACAATTATTGCGCTAATTGATATTCTTAGGAATGAGTTTAATGGAAATAATAAAAATGTTTGGGTATTAGTTGTCTTATTCGGTAGTTTTTTAGGAGCAATTTTATATTTTATAATTGGTAGAAAACAGAAACTTTAAAAACCTCAATAAGTCAAATCAATATCTGTTTTTATGCGATCCAAAACTTTTGCGAGTTGTAAACTGAAATCAAGTGGTAGTAAATCACTTTCAGTTTTTGAATTACCTATACAAGAATTCACTTCTTCAATTTCATGAATATAGCCATTGCCTTTGTATGGAAGTTGAATTTTTTCAACCGAATCTAGATTCTCATCAAAGATTTCTATGCATTCCGAATGATGAAAACGTGAGTGTAATTTGATACTGCCCTTGCTGCCGTAAATAATAGCCTCAGTTGGAGTTTCACATTCAAAACTAGACTTTAAAATTGCTTTTTCACCTTTAGAAAAACCCAATAGCATACTGCAAAAACTATCAACATCAGTTGAAGTTTTTCTTGCCATGGCTTTTATTTCAGTTGGTATTCCGCAACACAACAAACTCAAAAAAACTGGATAAATTCCGATATCTAATAAAGAACCACCGCCCAGTGATTTATTAAACAATCTGCTGCTGGAGTCAAATTCTGATACAAAACCAAAATCGGCTTCAACTGAAATAAGTTTGCCGATTCTATTACTTTTCAACAAATCTAACAACATTATTGTTGCTGGTATAAAACGAGTCCAAATGCCTTCCATCAAAAAGCAGTTTTGCGACTTGGCTTCTTCAATTAATTCAAGGGTTTGCTTAGCGTTCAAACACATGGGTTTTTCACATAAAATATGTTTTTTTGCTTTCAAACATTGCATGGCAATTTCAAAATGAAACGCATGAGGCGTAGCGATGTAAATCACATCTACTTTTGGATCATTAATCAATTCGTCGTAGTTACCGAAAGCCTTTTCAGCATTAAATTTATGTGCAAAAGTATCAGCTTTATCTTTGGTTCGTGAAGCAACTGCATAAAGTTTAGCATCTTGAGCTTGAAGTAAATCTTCAGCAAAAGTGTGTGCAATTTTTCCCAAACCTAAAATGCCCCAATTAAATGTTTTCATAATATTGAATTTATCATTTCAAAGTTAAGTGAAATGTTTTAGTTTTAGATAAATCCAAAAACAACTAGTGTTATTTTTTTAATTTTGAGCTCTAAATGAAAGATAAAGATATTAAAGGCTTAAAAAAGCCATGGCCAACGAAAGAAGCCATGAAGCAAATTTATGAAATGAAGCTTTGGGGAGGCGAAAACTTCGATTTCTATTCAGGCGTTGGTTCTCATAATCCTGAAATTGTAAAGCCATATCTAAAAGCTGTAACCACATTTTTAAGTTCATTTCAAAATAAACCCATAATATGCGACTTAGGCTGTGGCGATTTTAACATAGGAAAAGAACTAGTTAACTATACCAAAAATTATCATGCTGTTGATATTGTTGACAACTTAATAGCGCGAAATGCCAAAAAATTTAAGGTAGATCATTTAGAATTTCATTGCTTGGATATTGCAGTTGATGATTTGCCTTCAGGAGATTGTGTTTTGTTGAGGCAGGTTTTACAACATTTATCGAATAATGAAATTCAAAAGATTGTAAATAAACTAGTTGATTTTAAGTATATTATTATAACAGAACATATTCCTATTGGTAAATTTACTGCTAATAAAGATATTATTTCAGGACAAGGAATTAGACTGAAAAAGCAAAGTGGTGTTATTTTAACTGCTTCGCCTTTTGGCTTGAAGGTAAAAGAAGAAAAACAATTATCATCTGTTACTTTAAACGGTCATCAAGGCAAGATTGTTACAACACTTTACAAAACCTAAGCTTCAAAAATGATTTAACACTAGTGTTCAATCTTGATTATTTTCTACTTTATTTAAACTATTGCTAGCTGTCTTTGTTGAATTTTTTGAATCCTCATTCTATGATGTCTCTGTAAATAATCGGATAAAAATTACCGATTACATTGATTAAAAAGGTACAAACAGTTAATTTATATGCATGTATTGCTAACATATAAAAACTGACAATACAAAGTATTATAAACTGAATCAAATGTCCGAATTCTGATTTTTTTGATTGCTTGATTAAGTTAGGAAGACCTTCCTTTTTACCATTAAAATACTTTTGTCGTTGTTTTTGGCTTTTCCAAAGTGTAGCCAATAAAAATTTTCTAAACAAATCAACATTTAAGGTTTGATAAACTTTGGTTAAGTTATTTGAATTATAGACATTGTAATAACTCTCTGGAAATATTTTATAGGTAGGAAACGCAAAACCAAAAAAAGCAAAAATACCAGTAATAAATAAGTTGATAAGCCAACCAATTAGAACATTTAACCACCAAGATTCAAAAATAAATTGATCAAGAGACGAAAGCAATTTATAAGATTGCCATATCAAAAAAAGCGAGGCTAATGAAAGCAGTATTTTTCTTATCATGAAAATTTAAATAAAAACAATTCATTAATGCGAGTTAAGATAGAGTTTATTCTTAAGAAAATCTATCAAAAATTTTAATTGAAATAATCAAGAAGTAAGAAAATAACTAATTAGATAAAAAAATGTCATCCCATTTTGAGATGACATTATATTTACTATTCTGTAGTAATTGACAGCATTTATTTTTATTTGAAAAAACTTATTTAACGTATACAACTTTTCTATTAATGAATTCCATCATACCATCTTTTGCTAACTCTCTACCATATCCAGATTTTTTGGTTCCACCAAAGGGCAGTCTAGGGTCAGACTTAACCAATTCATTGATAAATAAAGCGCCATCACTTACTTTATCGGCATATTTCTCTGCTTTTGAGGTGTCTTTTGTAAATAAACTAACGCCCAATCCAAACTGAGATTCTTCAGATAAATCAAAAGCTACTTCAATACTTTTAAACTTTATCATAGCAGCAACTGGCCCGAAGGTTTCTTCTTTAAAAACTGCCATATCTCGAGTAACTCCACCAAGCACTGTAGGCTCATGAAAGCAGTTGTTTTGTTCTCCTCCTAGTAGTAATTCAGCACCTTGTAGAATGGAAGTTCTAACTTGTTTTTGTAGTTCATCGGCAAGATCTTTTCTTGCTAAGGGTCCAATTTCAGTAGTCTCTAATGCTGGATCTCCAACTTCAAGTTGGCGAACTTCATTAATAAATTCAGATACAAATTTATCGTAAACCGATTCATGAATTATAAAACGTTTTGCGGCGATGCAACTTTGACCACTGTTTAGCATTCTAGCTTTAACAGCAGTTTTGATTGCTAAATCTAAATCGGCATCTTCGAGAATGATAAAAGCGTTACTTCCACCGAGTTCTAATAAGCTTTTTTTAAGATGTTTACCAGCAATTTGAGCGACTGTTGAGCCAGCTTTTTCACTACCTGTTAGAGTAATAGCTTTTACTGTTTTATGTGAAATAATACGTTCTGTAACATCGTGGTCAACTACTAAACTTTGAAAAACACCTTTTGGATAGCCAGCTTGTGTAAAAACATCTTCTATAATTTGAGCACAACCAAACACATTTGAAGCATGTTTTAGCAATCCAGTATTACCAGAAGTTAGTGTTGGTGCAGCGAATCTGAAGACTTGCCAAAACGGAAAATTCCACGGCATAACTGCAAAGACACTTCCAATAGGATCGTGACGAACAAAACTTTTGGAAGCATCTGTTTTGATAACTTCGTTTGCTAAAAATTCCTCTGCATGTTCTGCATAATAATCGCACACCCAAGCACATTTTTCAATTTCTGAAATGGATTCAGAAATTGGTTTTCCCATTTCTAAAGTGATGGTTTTAGCATACTCATCTTTATTTTTACGTAAAATTTCCCCAGCTTTCTTGAGTAAATTCGTCCTTTGCGACAATGGTTGCTGACACCAATTTTTAAAGGCTACAGCTGAATCAGATAGTTTTTGATCTAATTCTTCTTTTGATAAAGCAGTATATTCTGCTATTTTATCTCCGTTATATGGGTTGATACTTTGAAACTTCATAGTATTTGATTTTTTACTTAATTTATAATCTAAATTTAAATAAATTATTGAGGTTTATAATTTAACAGTAGACCAAATTTCTGACAAAAATGCTTTTGTTATTTCTTTGGACTCTTCTGGATCAGATTTGTCTAAAAACGGATTAGAATAAGTGATATTTTTAGCGGTGTGTCCTTGATAAGGTATTGAGAAATGCTTTCTTGGTTTGGCTTTCTTTTTCCTCTGTTGTAAATGAATCAATTTGTCTTGTTCGACAAAATGCTGAAAACTTTGACTGATTTTTTGTTTTGGCCAACGTAAATCTACTCGCCCTGTTATAGGTTGATATGCAGCTGTAAACAGTGTGCCAAAACCTTGTTTAAACAAATCGTTATACAATGGCTTTCTAAGAAAAGCCTCCACTAAATCTGAGGCTGAAAGCTGATCTTCAGCTAAGAGATTTTTTAAAAATAAGGCGCGTTCAACTGTTTTATTGAATTTTGCATTTTCTGGCCAATCAATCTTTTTTTGATGATTTGTAGTAAAGGCGGCATTAGTAATAACTGCTTCTTCATTTGGTGCTACTCTAATGGTTTTATAATGACCAAGCCGATCTGCTAAAGTAACGTTATAAGCCATATGTGTTGGTATTCGGATGAGTGTTTCAATAGCTTCATCTACATTATTGCAAAACTCAAGGACATAGCGTAATATGAAAGGAATTCCAAAGCCCTCACCTGTGATTTTGCGACCACCAAATGTGAGCGAAACTACTAATCCATCTTCATTGATTCCGTCGAGCACACCGATAAGACAATCATTGGTAGCTATTACTTTTTTTCGATTCCATTTGGTCAACATTTGCACACCTTCAAATAAGTCAGGATGGTGATCGTAATTGCGAACAAGTTGAAAATCTTCACCTTCAAATATAGCGTTAGAACAACCTGTAACATAAAATGGCGGTTGATAACCAGTTAAAAATTTTGCAGCAACTTCATCGGCTCCTGCGAGTTCACATAATCTGACATAAGTTGGCCAAATTTCAGGCATGTGGGTTTTTAAAGCAGCCTGAGAAGTTTTCAAATCAGCAGTCGGAGCTTCTTTTTCATTTTCAATCAGCCATTTTTTGTAGGCTTCCCAGTGAGTAAAGAATAAATTTTGCCATTTCTGACCTGGTATTCCAGGCTCAGAAATAGTTTTAAAATGAATCTGCATAGAGACTATTTATTTTTTATTTGGTCAAAGAACCTGATAGATTTGATTTGCGTTTATCTTCTACCATTACTGAAGAAAATTGCGAACGGATAGCCTTAATCCAATTTTTTGCTCTGTCGTTTAATTCGAAATCGTCTGTCATTAGTCGACCTCTTGTAACGAGAATCCCAATATCTGCTCCTTCGTACAAATAATCTCCTTTTTTGGCAATTCTCATAAAGAAAGCTTCGTTCTCGTTTTGTACAGCACGCCTGTGTGTATCCATTCTATCAAATTGAATGTGACCTGTATCATACATTTTCCAAATACCAGATTTTGCAGATTCAGTTACATATTCAATGGTGTCATTTGTATGCTTAACAATCAACTGACTCCAACTGTCAATATTTTCTTGTTTAGACCAGCGTTTATTGAGTTTTTCAACATTCAAAACGTAATCCATATTCATCCATTCTAAAATATGAAATACAAAAAGAGGCGCATCGGCTAAGGCAAATACAGCGTGATTAGTTATTGAACTGGCGCCTGTAACTCTTGGGTTGAGCTCTCCTAAATAAATTTCACCATTATCCTGATCAATTAGAAAATCTAACTCGAAATAACCTTTATAACCTTCTTCTCTAAGCTGATTACCAAAAAGCTGGGTGTATTCTACAGCTTTTTTTCTAAGTTCAGGCGTAAATGCATCTGGATAAATTTCGTTACCACACCAGCCACCTTCGTAAGGTGTTAATTCTTCAAATCCAACTAATTCAGTCATCAATGGTGCCACAATAGTTCCATGTCGTGTTACACAAGCTTCAATTGCTGTTCCTCGACAACGAATACGCTTCATAATTTTCACTTCATTTTCATCTTCAATCTCATCAGCATATTCTAGGTAATCATCTTCACTTGAAATAAAGAAAGTAGTATGACCAGAGTCTCCAAAAGGAGTTTGAATAACTAACTCTGTTCCTAAATCTTTGGACACTTCAGACAAATGTTCAAAATTGTTTACTTTAGAAAGTACATAAGGAACACAAGCTACGCCTGCTTTTTCAGCAATACGGTTGGTATTTACTTTGTTATCCAAAAATGTTCTCATTTCTGCTGAAGGGAACATAATTTCAAGACCAAGTTTTTCGGCAAGTCGTTCTGTTTCTTCGTTAAACATAAGAAACATCGCTTTGCCAGCGCGTCCGTCAACACTTCTAGTTTTAATATAATCTTGTACTTCAGGATGTTGTAACAAGTAATTATTAATATCTTCTATACCTTCAAAATCATCGTGTGGTATTTCATTTTTAGGAGAAAAAACGTTTGGATGTTGCCCATCAAAACATTCTATATAGGTAATAAATCTAAATCCTTTGATCCATTCATCTGCTCCTAAAAGATTGAAATTTGTAGCACTAATAAAATATAATGGTTCTTCATTTTTATGAAAAGCTCTCCTTATGTCTGAAACTCCATTTAAATCTTCTTTTTTGGGTCTACCTAATTTTTTTGGAGCAAGACCAGAAGTTGACTTTTTCTGTGCAACAGACTTGTAGGGTTTTTTGGGCGATTGTTTACCTCGGACAGGTATTTTTGTCTTATCTTTTCCGCTTATAGTTGCAGATTTAGAATCGCGTTGAGATTCTTTTTCTGATTTATTTTGATTTGAATTTTTCTTATCTTTTGAATCCATAATTGTGATTTAAACGATTATTATTTTTTTGAATTACTTCCTATTGAAGTGACTGTTTTTTGTCTATTTAAAACAGTTTCTTTAAAAACTCTTAAGCCAAGTTCAGGTGTGTATCCATGAATTTCTGAAACGTCCAGCGCAGTTAGAAAATGAATGATTTCTTTGCTGACCACTTGACCGGGTACTAAAACTGGGAAACCTGGCGGATAAGGTATAATAAAACATGAAGCTACCAAAGTTCGACCGTCCTCTATAGCTGGCATACATTCTTGAAGAGGGACATATTCATAATTTTCTTCATTATAAGCCAGCGTAAATGCCTCTCTTATATTTCCACCTGGAACTCCTGGTACTGCTTGAAATGAACTGTGAAAATAACTAAAGTCAGGTAAAGGCGGACAATCTTGTGTTAATGAATGAATTTTATCCTCGTGAATCTTACTTTCTTTAGGTGAAAGTGAAAGTAGTTCTCGATCTAATTCATCTGCAATTTTCAATAAGGCGTTGGTTAAATAAGTGATACTACTTCTTGTGGTTCCAATATTGGTCATTAACAATATTGTATTTCTGGATGTTTTGTTAATTTGAATATTGAATTGATCCATTAAATATTTATTCTTGAAAGTGTCACCATCAACACCAGTACGTCCAATGTGAATTGTTATTTTGGTTGGGTCTAAAACAAATTCATCATTTTTCCAAGCCTTATTCATACGATTCCAACCTTTTTTTGGATTGTAATATTCAGCTAAACCAGAAACCCTAAACTCCTTTGGAATAAAATCTCCTATGGTTAAAACATCAAAATATTTCTTCAACCTCGGATGATCATTAACTTTAGCCCTAAAAACCATAGCAAGTTCTATACTTTTTTCTACCAGTTCGTAACCTTCAAATTGAACCTGTCGTCTTCCTGCATCTAAAGAAGCTAAAATCTGGTAGTTAGGTGAAGTCGAAGTATGCGTCATATAAGCCTCCATAAATGAATTCTGACTTTTCTTTCTAAAATCTTCATCCCAAACATGAATCATAGAACCTTGTCTGAAGCTACTTAGTGTTTTATGAGTACTTTGAGTAGAGTATACTCTAATTCTAACCTTATCAGGATCTGGTAATTTTGAAACTTCTCCCTTTTTTAGGTTCTTTATATGCTCTTCATACTGAATTCTATACTTTTCACTTTTATATTTCTTATGAAGTTTATTGGCCACAAACATCCCTGTACGTTGTTTGTAGTTGAAAGTAAATCCTGCAAATGCGAACCAAGCTTCGTCCCAAAGAAAAATCATATCGGGTTTGATTGCTAAAATTTCTTCCATAACTTTTTCTACATTGTAAACCAACCCATCGAAAGTACAATTAGTAAGTAATAGCATTTTAACAAGATCCATTCTATTGGCAGCTTTCAATTGCAACAACTTGTCTTTAATCTGTTGCAGAGGTACAGCGCCATACATAGAATATTTTTCAATAGGATAGGAATCTAAATACACTGGATAAGCACCAGCTAGAACTAAACCATAATGATGAGATTTATGACAATCTCTATCAATTAAAATAACATCACCTGGCTTAACTAAAGCCTGAACTACAATTTTGTTGGAAGTTGAAGTACCGTTGGTTACAAAAAAAGTATTCAACGATCCGTAAGCATCACTTGCCATTTTCTGAGCAACTTTAAGCGATCCCGTTGGTTGAAGTAATGAATCTAAGCCACCTTTTGTAGAAGAAGTTTCCGCTAAGAACAGGTTTCTACCATAGAATTTACCGAAATCATTAATCCACCTGGATTTGAAAACTGAATTACCTCTAGAAATAGGCATTGCATGAAATACGCCAGTAGGTTTTTTACTGTATTCTTTTAAAGCTGAAAAGAAAGGTGTTTCATAGCGTTTGCAAATTCCTCTCAAAATAGTAAGGTGCAATTCTTGGAGATCTTCTGCCCTATAAAAAATTCTATTAAAGCTTTTTAAAGTATTGTCTTTAAGATTTCCTAAGGATGAATCTGTAACATAATAAGTATCTAATTCTGATCTAAACTTCTTAACAAAACGTCCTAACACAGGTCCTAAATCACTTTCGCGTTTTGTACCTAGATCAAAATTCAAAATACTAGAAACAAAAGGTTCCATTTCTTGCGTGATCTTTTTGGAACGATATGGAGGCGCATAGCGAATTACAACAGCCTGTATATTACTATTGAACTTTAAAGCAATCATAGCATCCTCAAAGCTTCTTTGAACTACAATGCCGTAATTAAATTGATCGTTACGTGTAAAAACCTCCTTTAAGTCGTGTCTTAATTTTTGCTCTTCTTGAATAGAGATGTCTTCAACAAACAAAACTTCGAAGTAATTTTTATCTTTCCCATCAGGTTTATCTAAGCTATGCCCAACTTCTGGGTTGAGATCGTCATCATCAATTATATCAGGATTACTTCTATATTTATCACTCACCAATAACTTTGTAATCTCTGTAATTTTATGTGCAAATGCAGTATGTTCACGCTTTTCTAGCATTTCAAATAACATTTCAATTCTTGAAACACCAGGAAGCGCAAAATAACTTTCAATATTTTCTAAACTCTTTAGTGAATTCTTTACAAGCTCTTTTTGTTTGGTTTCTTCTACAGAATTTCTTTCAAAACTTTCTAACTTAGCGGATTCACTTTTTAAATTGTTCCACGACTCTAATCGGAATTGATTGATATTGTAGCATGTAGATATTTGAGATTTTGGATTTTTCATAAAGTTATTTAGTTGAATAAAGTGCTAGTTTGTTTCCTTCTGGATCTATAAAAATCGCAAAGTATCCTGACTCCTTGCTTATAAGTGTTTTAGGCATAACAACTCTACCACCCGCTTTTTCTACTTGATTGAGAACTAAACTCAAATCATCTCCTGCGTTGAGATATAATAAAGGACCAGTATCTCCGGGTGTTGAGCCTGGACCAGCAACGATAGAACCTCCAATACCTTTATCTACTGGAAAAAAAGCCATGGCATAATTTTCATCTATATTGGTTTCCATATCAATTCCAAAAATCTGGTTATAGAAATTTACAGATTGCTGAAAATTAATAGCGGGAATTTCAAACCAGCTAATTATATTTTTTTGACTTTTTTTGTTCTTTTGCTTCGGTGCTGTTCCGCCCATAGTTATATGTGTTTAATTATTTGTAAATCCCTTATACTCTGTTGGATTAGATGTTGGATTAGATTCATGCTGATGTTCTTGCATTTTTAGCTTGGCTAAAGTGTCCATTTTAGTTGGTTTTATTAAAGGACCTAAAGAATTTAAGTAAGGCAGTTTGACGCCTTCTTTATAGATACTAAATTGTCCTATATGATCTCTAAAACTTTTTAAAGGCTGCCCCAATCTTAGAACACCCATTTCTCGACTTCTTTTTACGCGCTCTATATTTAATTCAATAGGAAAAATCTCTTCATTGCCTTCAGCTTGATATATCACTCGACCATCTGGTCCGCAGACTAAAGAACGGCCGTTACCACCAGATTCTAAACCATTTACATCAAAAAAGTAACATTGGTTTACGGCTGCCATGGCTCTTACGATAGATAATTCTATATCTCTATCAATAGTTCCAGTCATCGTTGGGTGTAAAATCACTTCTGCGCCCATTACTGCAAGCGTTCGAACTGTTTCTGGAAACCACATGTCGTAACAAATTGAAATTCCAAATTTTGCAACTCCTGGCACGTCAAACACACAAAAATCTTTACCAGGAGTTACGCCGACTTCATAAGGATAAAACGGGAACATTTTGCGATAACGCGTTACTACGTCTCCATCCGGATTGATGACTGAAGCGGTATTGTAAATATTTCCCTCACTTTTTTCGAAAATCGATCCTGGTAGAAGCCAGATTTTATGTTTTTTGGCCATGGCTTGCATTTCGCTTTCAAAATCTCCAGGTATTTCTGTTGCGGTATGAGTTAAAGGACCGTGACCACAAAGTTCACTAAACACAACCATGTCTACCCATGGATATAAACTCATTGTGATATCAAGTTTCAACTTCATTAATTCTATATTTGAATTAACAGCTGAGACTTTCATTTGTATTCCTGCTATTGCAAAAGGTTTCATTGATTATTGTTTTTGGTTATTGAAGATAAATTTCTTCAAATAGTATTTTTTTTAATTCTGTTTTAATTCTTTTAAAAAATTGAAATCTAAAATTCTAGTAGGATGCTCTAACAATTTCGAAACATCAGATTTTATTAAATTTCAAATTACTCTATAAATTTTCAGTATGTTTCTTTATTTGATTTATTAAAATATCTAACCCTTTATTTAACTGTTCTTCGGTAATAACTAAAGGACATAATATTCGTATCACATTTTTGAAAGTACCTGCACTTAGTAGAATTAAACCTTCTTGAGCGCATCCTTTTACAATTTTGCTACACAGCTCGGTATGTGGGTTACCAGGATTGTTATCTTTATTAAACTCAATACCGATCATAGCGCCTAAGCCTCTTATATCTCCAATTTCTGGACACTCTTTTCTGAAATTTTCTAAACGTTCTGTAATTATTTGTCCAATATGAAAAGCGCGTTCATTCAGATTTTCATCTTTCATAAGCTGTATTGTGGCTAATGCTGCAGCACAACATACAGGACTACCAATGTAAGTACCACCTATAGTTCCAGGTTCCGCAGCATCCATAACTTCGGCTCTACCCAATACTGCTGCAATAGGAAGTCCAGATCCCATAGATTTTGCATAAGTACTAATATCTGGCTGCACGCCGTAATGTTGCCAACTTGCCCAATGGCCAGTGCGACAAAATCCACTTTGAATTTCGTCCATAATGAGCATAACACCATTTTCATCGCAAAAAGAGCGAAGCCCTTCCAGATATTTTTGTGGTATTGGGTTGAAACCACCTTCTCCTTGAATTGGCTCAACAATAATGGCAGCTACGCTTTTAATATCGACCATGCTGTGTGCACTTTCTCTAAGTCGATTTAACTCAGTTTCCACAAATTCGTCCATACTTAGCGAACCATGATATTTATAAAAATTAGGGAAAGGAATTCTGTATATTTCCGGAGCAAATGGACCGGAAGAAAATTTGTAATTTACTTTACTCGTTAAACTCATTCCCATAAGTGTACGTCCATGGTAAGCTTCTGTAAAGCAAATAACTGCAGGTCGTTTGGTAGCCTGACGGGCAATTTTAATTGCATTTTCTACTGCTTCTGCGCCAGTACTAATAAGCATAGCTTTGGTTTTCTCTCCATGAGGTAGAATTTCTGCAAGCTCTTCACAAAGTTTAATGTAAGGCTCATAAGTGACAACGTTGAAACTTGTGTGCAAATACTTTTGAGCCTGATCCTGAATGGCTTTTACAACAGAATCAGGACAATGTCCTGCATTAACAACACCTATTCCACCCGCAAAGTCAATAAGTTCTTTTCCGTCTACATCTTTAATAATTGCTCCTTTGGCTTCACTTACTGTAGCCGTATTAAAAACACCGACTCCATTGGCTACGATGTTTTTTCTTCTCTCAAGAAGTTGATGAGATTTTATTTGTACTTCTGTCATAAATTTTCGTTGTTGTTCAATTGTGTGGTTATATGATTTTATGCGCAATGGAAGTGATTAAAATAAAGCTTTAAGCTCTTTTTGCGACATCTCAATATACAATTTTATTTTATTATACAAAATTACTAATTGGGTAAATTTAAAATTTATTAACTCGAATTTAATTTAAAAGAAATAAATCATAAATTATTTAACAATTGAGTTTCATTTATGTTTTTTGTTGAAGTTCTAAGAATTCATATTGAAACATTCTAAATATTTTCAAATATAGATTTGACAGATTGACCTTGAAATTTTAATTGAATACTCACGTTTTTAATTTTCAAAAAAACAAAAGCCTTAGATTTTTAAAGTCTAAGGCTTTATATAATTCAATTTAGAAAAGTTCTGATATGTCGTTTTATAAATACTGAAATTTTAAAACTTACTATACATTATATAATTTTCAGCGGTTCTTGTAATCAATTTTTTATGTTCATCTGAGGTTGAAGCGATTCTTTTGGCTGGTGTACCAGCATAAATAGAATTCGGTTCAATTTTGGTTCCCGCAGTAACTACTGCGCCAGCTGCAACAATACTTCCTGAGCCGACCACGGCATGATCCATAACAATAGCGCCCATGCCAATCAAAACTTCGTCTTCCAAGGTGCAGCCGTGTACAATCGCATTATGACCAATGGACACTGAGTTTCCGATTTTAGTTGCTGCTTTTTGGAAGGTACAATGAATAACGGCTCCATCTTGAATATTGACTTTATTTCCTATTTCAATAGAATTGACATCGCCACGAATCACAGCATTATACCAAACGCTACATTCCTCACCCATCTTCACATCTCCAGTTATTGTAGAGTTTTCAGCTAAAAAACATGAATCTGGAATTATTGGAAAAACTGATTTTACAGGTTTTATCAAAGCCATGACTATTTGCTTAAATACATTTTTCGTCTAGTGTACAATTCGTAAAACGTATCGTCTCTCAGGTTATCGATAAACAAAATACTTTCTCCTGTACTTTTCATTTCTGGACCAAGTTGTTTGTTGACATTATGGAATTTATCAAAAGAAAAAACTGGTTGTTTTATTGCGTAACCTTCCAATTCTGGATTGAAATTAAAATCCTTCAGTTTATTTTCTCCCAACATGATTTTTGTCGCATAATTCACATAAGGTTCTTTGTAAGCTTTGGCTATAAAAGGCACAGTTCGTGACGCTCTAGGATTGGCTTCAATGATGTAAACATTGTCATCTTTAATAGCAAATTGAACGTTTAGCAGTCCAACTGTATTGAGTGCTAAAGCAATTTTCTTTGTATGATCTTTTATTTGCTCAATAACTAAATCTCCTAAATTGAAAGGCGGTAATGTTGCGTTAGAATCTCCAGAATGCACGCCACAAGGTTCGATGTGCTCCATAATTCCTATGATGTAAACATCTTCTCCGTCGCAAATAGCATCAGCTTCAGCTTCTATAGCGCCATCTAAATAATGGTCAAGCAACAATTTGTTGTTTGGAATTTTCCTCAACAAATCGACCACATGCTGCTCCAATTCTTTTTTATTAATCACGATTTTCATGCCCTGACCACCTAAAACATAAGACGGTCTTACCAAAATCGGAAAGTCCAATTCGTCTGCAAGTGCCAAAGCTTCATCGGCGGTTTCAGCGACGCCAAAGTCAGGATATGGTATATTATTGTCTTGAAGTAATTTTGAAAAACTTCCGCGATCTTCTGCTAAATCTAAAGCTTCGTAACTTGTACCTAGAATTTTAATTCCATAGCGGCTAAGTTTTTCTGCTAATTTCAAAGCTGTCTGTCCACCAAGTTGAACAATGACACCTTCTGGGTTCTCATGTTTGATAATATCATAAATATGTTCCCAAAACACAGGCTCAAAGTAAAGTTTGTCTGCTGTATCAAAATCTGTTGAAACTGTTTCTGGATTGCAATTGATCATGATTGTTTCATAACCGCATTCAGCAGCTGCTAATACGCCATGAACACAGCAGTAATCGAACTCGATGCCCTGCCCTATTCTATTTGGTCCTGAACCTAAAACGATAACTTTTTTCTTGTCCGTAACTATACTTTCATTGTTATTCACGATTTCACCTTTGGTATTGGTGACGTCGGCTTCAAAAGTTGAATAATAATATGGTGTTAGTGCCTCGAATTCTGCAGCGCAAGTATCCACTAATTTATAAATACGATTGACTTGAAGTTCTTCTCTTTTTTTATAAACTTCACTTTCTAAACAACCTAACATGTGCGCAATCTGACGATCTGCAAAGCCTTTTTGTTTGGCTTCCAACATTAAAGCTCTGGTAATTTCGTCTATTTTCAATTTTGAAATCTCTCGTTCCAAAACATACAATTCTTCGTATTGCTTCAAAAACCACATGTCTATTTTAGTGATTTCATGAATTCTGCTCAGTGGAATTCCTAACTGAATGGCATCATAAATTACAAATACACGATCCCAGCTTGCGTATTCAAGCTTACTTAGAATTTGATCGTAATCTGTGTAACTTTTACCGTCTGCACCAAGCCCATTTCTTTTGATTTCTAAAGATTGCGTGGCTTTATGCAAGGCTTCTTGAAATGAACGCCCGATGCCCATCACTTCACCGACAGACTTCATTTGTAAACCTAAAGTTCTATCTGAACCTTCGAATTTATCAAAGTTCCAACGTGGAATTTTAACAATAACATAGTCTAAGCTAGGTTCAAAAAAGGCTGAAGTTGTTTTTGTAATCTGATTGTCTAATTCATCTAAATGATAACCAATGGCCAATTTCGATGCAATTTTGGCAATCGGATAACCCGTTGCTTTGGAAGCCAATGCAGAAGATCGAGATACACGTGGATTAATTTCAATAGCAATAATATCTTCTTTATCATCGGGACTTACCGCAAATTGAACATTACAACCACCGGCAAAATCGCCGATACTTCGCATCATTTTGATTGCCATATCTCTCATTCGTTGATATGCGCTATCACTTAAAGTCATTGCTGGTGCGACTGTAATTGAGTCTCCAGTATGAATCCCCATTGGATCCATATTTTCTATACTACAAATAATCACCACATTGTCATTGCGATCTCTTAGCAATTCCAACTCGTATTCTTTCCAACCTAAAAGTGCCTTATCAATAATTACTTCATGAATTGGAGAAGCTTCTAGTCCACGGGTGAGCAATTCTTCAAACCGATCTTCAGAATATACAATGGATGCTCCACTACCGCCTAAGGTGAATGAGGCTCGAATAACTAATGGAAAACCAAACTCCTGAGCTACTTCTTTACCTTGTAAAAATGAAGTTACCGTTTTAGAAGGTGCAACGCCAATACCAATGTCTTGCATTAACTTTCTGAATTTCTCACGATCTTCAGTTATATTGATTGCGTCAATGTCTACTCCAATAATTTTTACACCAAAATCTTCCCAAATGCCTTTGTCATCTGCTTCGATACAAAGATTTAGCGCTGTTTGTCCACCCATAGTTGGCAAAACAGCATCAATTTCAGGATGGTTTTTTAAAATTTCTATTATAGACTTTGTATTTAAGGGTTTTAAATACACATGATCCGCCATAGATGGGTCGGTCATAATCGTCGCTGGATTGCTATTTATCAAAATAGTCTTGATTCCATCTTCGCGAAGTGATCGTAAAGACTGAGATCCTGAATAATCAAATTCGCAGGCTTGACCGATAACAATTGGTCCGGAACCGATGATTAAAATAGTTTGTATGGCTTTGTTTTTTGGCATTTTGGTATTGTTTTTATTTGACAATTATATACAAAAAAAGGCGTTGCAAAAAGCAACACCTTTATATCTAGAAATTAAATTTCATTTCTTATCTTTTTCTAAGACTCATTTCAGAAGAAACGCTCAATTTTTTTCTGCCTTTCGCTCGTCTTCTTTTAAGAACTTTACGACCGTTGACAGAAGCCATACGCTCTCTAAATCCATGTTTATTCTTTCTTTTCTTATTTGAAGGTTGAAAAGTTCTTTTCATCTTAATATCGCTTTAATTGTTGTAATTCTTTTTTTGGAAACTGCGTGCAAATATACGATTCATTTTTAGTTTTGCAAATCTAATAATAAAGTTTTTTACATTTCTTTTTCCTAAATTTGCATTTCAAAAAATTAAACGCATGTTTCATAAAAATATCAAGTTAATTATTGCCGGATTAATCATAGCTTTCGGCATTTATCAAATTGTTGAAGGTTCGATTGGCAATGGGATTTCGCTAATTCTTTTGTCTGGTATTTTCATCTTTTTGTACTTCAAAAATGAAATGATTTTATTAGCATTTTTAAGATTGAGAAAGCAAGATATGGCTGGCGCTAAAAAATGGCTAGATAAAATCAAGAATCCAGAAGCTGCGCTTACACAAAAGCAACAAGGTTATTTCAATTATCTACACGGCTTATTGTTATCTCAAACTAACATGACTAAAGCCGAAAAATTCTTTAAACGTGCCATTAAGCTTGGTTTATCTATGGATCAGGATTTGGCTATGGCAAAACTCAATTTAGCTGGAATTGCGATGACAAAACGAAGAAAAAGAGAAGCACAAATGCTACTTAAAGAATCTAAAAAACTTGACAAGCATGGCATGCTGAATGAGCAAATTCAAATGATGAAACAACAAATGAAGAAAATTTAGTCTTTATTAGTTGATTATCAAAATTCAAAAAAATAATATTGAATCAATTACTGAATTTCTTTCGGTATGTAGTTGGTGAAACACCAATAGATTTTACAAATGCATTGGTAAAACTTGAATTTGAAATATAACCCAAATCAAAAGCGATTTCGTTAATAGGTTGCGTGGTGTTTTTCAACTTCAAAGTTGCAAATTTCATTTTTTGATCATAAATGTATTTATAAGGTGTCATTCCCACCTCTTTATCAAATTGTCGAATTAAATGAAAACGGCTCCATCCAGAAACTTTTTCTAAATCCTCCATGGTAATTTTATCGTTCAGGTTTGCCGAGATAAACTCTACTGTTCGTTTCACAGGTCGAGAATAGGTTTTGAGGCTTTCATCATCTTCTTCATTATTTCTTGAAGATTTGCTGTTGTATAGGGCAACTTCAATATTGCTAATCACATCTACTTCTCGAAAAGGTTTGGACAAAAAACCTGCTGGCTCTGTCATTTGGATGCGCTTTAGAGTTTGAGAGTCAGTATGTCCTGTTATATAAATAAATGGAATGTTGGAATTATTATTTAGATAAGAACCCATTTGGAGTCCTTCATATCTGCCATCTAAATTGATGTCTAGCAGAATTAAATCTGGTTGATAAATCGTCAATTCTTCTTTAAAATCTTTGTAATTATTGCAGGTTGAGACCGTATAATCATTTTTCTCCAAAATAATTTGAAGTTGCGAGGCGACAACCATGTCATCTTCTACGATTAGTACTCTTGTTTTCATTGGATAGGAATTAATAGATTGATTGAGGTTTTCGAAATCTCTAAAGTTGCTTTAAGTTGTGATTTTAATATATTTATAATTTTAAATTTTGATTCATATTTATATTTAAAATCAGAGTAATTGGTTAAGTCTTTGAATGAGAATGTTAAGTTAATGTTTTTATTTAAAATATTATAATCAATTTGTAATTTTCTTTCAAGAAGTAAACTGAAATCTACAAATTCAATTATAAAATAAGCTAAAACTAAAATATCATTGAGTTTCATAGCATGTTCATCTATTTCAGATACCTTGAATTGTGTAGTATGTTCAGACACATTAAGATGCTGAGTAAATTGAGATAAAAATTGCTGGAGCGGCAATTGTGGTTCTGTAGATTGGTCTGACTTTACATTGCTATGATAAGAATCGTAAGCTAAGGTTAGAGCAAACATTCTGTCCGTTATCACCTTTTTTTCATTGAAATAATTTCGCTGTGTAGCCTCTTGAATTTGCAGTAAACCCATCTGAGTCTGCAAATTATTTTTTAACCTGTGTAAAGTTCTTTCAATGAAATATTCTGTTTCAGATGTCAAATTTTCTTTGTTTGTCATAGCTTTTCTATTCTTTGCTGACAAACAAAGATAAGGAAGATTGTTTTCAGAAAATTAATATATTTTAATAAAAAAAAGTTATAACACTATAGCCTCATATTATCTAGAGGCTTAATAAATCACTAATTGTCAATTTTTTTTATTAACTTTAAATTATAACTTCTAGAATTAATCTGAATGATGAAAAATTACATCCTTATTGTATTCGTTTTGCATTCATTCATTTTTCATTCTCAATCGGATTCGGAAACTGAAAGGAAAACTTACTTTTCAGAAATGATTGCGACTTACCAACCTCGATACCAAAAGAAAGCTAAAATAGCCAGAAATCTTGGTAATCGTCAATTAACCGAAGAATTGCTAGACACACTAATCAATCAAAAATTAATTGGGAGTTATATGGACAATTTCAATGTGGATTGTTTAGCCTCTAGAAATTGTTGTTTGAATGATTACAAAAAACCAATATATCTAATAACTTATGCCTCGTGGTGCATTCCCAGTAAAGGTGAAATTCCAGCAATCAACGATTTTATCAAAAATCACCACAAGAACATAGATTTTGTGCTTTTACTTTGGGATGAAAAACGAGAAGTTATAAAGTTTTCTCGCCAATTTCATCGTAAAATGGATGTTGTCTATGTCAATGAATTGAAAAATAGAGATGCTTATACTGTGAGAATGTTAAAACATTCGCTAGGCTTCCCAACTACATTTTTAATTGGAAGCGATAAAAAAATTCTTGAAATCAGAAAAAACACACAAATTCATCCCAGTACAGATGCCAAAAAAGCACTTGAAATCTGCGTTTCTGAAATTAAAAATGATATTCAAATTATCATGAATTATGAATCTAAAATTAAGCAGGAAGATGTTGAAGAATAATTACTTTGAAAAAATCACCTATCTTAGTTCTAAATTAATCAATACAACCACAAAAATTTGCTACAGTAATTTTTCGATGAAACTTATAGCAAGTTTTGAGCCTAAATAATCACTAAAAAGTAACCATAACCACAACTCCACTAACACCCAGAACACCACTTAAAAAACCTGCTAGAAGTCCTATGATTATTAAAAAATGATGACTGTAAAACTCATAGCAAAATTATTTTACAGGTATTTTAATTTCATACACTTTTTTGGAATAATTATCCAAATGTTTGTCCCTTAACCAAGGATTATAAATTTTTAGTGTTTTATAATTTATATCGAATTGGCGACCAAACTGAACAAAGTCGCTTACTGCTGTATCAACTTTTACTTTTTTTGTTGGTTGAAATTTATATAAATCATCTTCTGAATAAATAAATCCAAATTCCTCTGCATTTGATAAAATATGTTTTAAAGCCATAATTCTGAAAACATATCTAGCAGTTTCAGGATTAAGTAGTAAATCGTAGTAATCCTCTACTTCCTGACGTTTCAACTCCCTTGAAATTCCAGCATTTCCAGCATTGTATGCCGCAGCTGCTAAAGTCCAAGAACCGAAGCGTTCTTTCGCATTTTTGATGTATTGACAAGCCACTTCTGTAGACTTTTCAATGTTGTAACGCTCGTCAACATTACTATTTATTTCTAAGCCATATTCTTCTCCAGTAGATTCCATAATTTGCCAAAATCCTGTTGCACCTGCTGGTGAAACAACATGTTCTAAACCACTTTCGGCAACTGCTAAATATTTAAAATCATCTGGAACACCGTTTTTTTCTAAAATCGGTTCTATTATCGGAAAATATTTGTTAGCACGTTTAATAAGTAAAAGTGCATTGGATTGCCAGTAAGTATTCACCAAAAGCTCACGGTCCATGCGTTCCTTAATATCTGGAATTTCTAGAGGCGCCTTTTCTCCGGCAAGGTCAATTTCATCTGGAATTTCTAAAGCAAAAACATTATAATCCTCTTCGAAAGATTTTTCAGGAGATTTTTTGTCTTCTGAAGTTGAATCTCCATTCATGAAGCTTGTTGTCGCCACATAAGATAAAACTGTAAAACAAAGCAATCCAAAAATAAAGATTGATTTTTTGAAAAATGTATCTAATTTCATAAGGTATTTTAATTTAATTTTCCTTCTTCTATTAATTTAGGTAAGTTTTGATTGAACCATCTAAATTTAGTTATTATCATTATATGAGTTCCACCTGGAATAGCAATGCAATTTTCAATATTTTTTATTGGAAACACCAAATCTTCTTTACCATGGATGTGAACCAATCCCTCTATCGGCTTGTCCTGATTCCAGCAAAGCATTTCTTTGATTGCCCAATCCAGGTATTTTTTATCATTAACAGATAAGTATTGTTGGTATAATTTAATCCTTTTCTTAACCAAATTTCCAACTGGCAAACGCTCAATCTGTGACATATAATTTAGCAAACTGGTTGGTAAAAATTTATAAATCCCTGTATTTCTGGCAAATTTCATTCGGAAAGGTAATTCGTTTTTAGTTTTTACACTAGACACGATTATTAAACGCTTAACTTTCAGAAAACGACTCATTTCCTGAACCAAAACACCTCCAAAAGAAACACCGATCAAAACAATTTCCTTGTTTCTATCAATATCTGTCGCCATCCGTTCTGCATAATGAGTCAAAGATTCCTCATCCTCAGGTATTTTCCAATGCAGCCACTTCAGTTCATATTTATCTTTAGCCAGATCAATATGTTCAAATATTGTAGGATTTGCAGCCATTCCTGGCATTAAATAAACCTCTAAAAGAGAATTTGAATCTGACACTTAACTTAAATTTTATGCAAAAATAAGATTTAAATATATTGATTACCTTTGTCTTCGACTTAAAGTTTTACAAATCAATACAATTTATTAATTGGTTTTTACTTTTTGAAATTGAAATGGTCTTATAAAATAAATATGATGAAAAGTGTTGATTTTGAAATAAATAAAAATGAATTTCAAAGACAGTTTGAAGCCGAGTTAGATGGCGAAAAATTGATAGTTGAATTCGCAGAACAAGAGCGAAAAATATTTCTAACTAAACTGAATATACCTGAAAAGTTTGTAGACACTGAAATTCAAGATCAATTTCTAATCAAAATTTTGGACAGTTTTGTAGACACTAGATTTAAAGTGATGCCGACTTCTCCTGAAATTGCAAAATTCTTCAGAAGAAATAGGCTGAAATACAAAGACTTACTACCAACAGGAATTAGTATTTAGCAAGAATTCCTGATTTATTTATAATGGTTTTCTGGTTTTAATTAAATTCGTGTTTGATGAAAATAAAAAAGCCCTTGAAAATAAAATTTCAAGGGCTTTTTTGGTAATTAGCAAATAATATTAATCGCCTTAATTTCCTTCAACTTCCTTTTCTTTATCAACCTCTATAGAAGCATTGGTTTCGGCTTCTTTCGCTTTAATTTCTTTTAGTAAAGTTTCGGCTTCTTTGGTGACTTCTGGGTAATTGCTGAAGTTTTTAATAGCACTTTCTAAAATATATGTTGCATTGTATGCATCGTCTAAAGCATAGAAATTTTTAGCCATTATGATTAAAGATTTTACGCTAAACTCTCTATATCGCGAATAATTTTTAGTTATTTCTTGCACTACTTTATTAGAAGCTTCATATTCTTTTGCTTTGTTTTTGAAGTAGGCATCATAATATAAAGCTTCCGCTTTCAGTTTGCCATTGGCGGTTTCTAAAACCTCGCGATAAGCAGAAGCCGCTCGCTCTTCATCGCCTACTTCCAGTGAAGCTCTAGCGATAAAAATTTTAGCATCGCTAATTACCTCATCATCAATATTGTCTTTATTCAAAATATCTTCTGCATAATTGATGGCTTTTTGATAATCTTCAGTTTCATAATAAGCCTTCATCAAATTAGTCTTGGCAAAAAGAACATTTTCTGAAAAACTGGCTTCAGTTTCAAGTCTATTCAATACCGAAATCGCTTTATCATATTCACTTTCAGATAAGTATATTTGAGATAATCTTCGCAAAGATTCTTCGGTGAATTCACTAGAAGCACGATCGATGACATTCTCATAATATGGTACAGAAGCCGATTTTTGATCATTATTATAATACAATTGTGCAAGATAAAAATTGGCACTCAGACTGCTTTTTCCATTTGGAAACTCCTCTAAATATTTTTCAAAACCTTTAATCGCTTTGTCTGTTTCGTTGTCCAAAAATTTATTTTCTGCCGCTTCATAAGTGGCTTCTTCAATATCAGAATCTGCAACTTCAACAAAATCAAGACCTCTCACCCACTTTGCATATTCATCGGTTTGACCTAAATCTATATAAATCAAACGCACGGTTTTGATAGCTTGCAAAGATTCTTGAGAATTTGGATACTGATTGACCAAAGATTTAAATTGGTTTAAAGCCTTATCGTAGTTTTCATTATTGTAGTAAATTAAAGATTGTTTCGATAAAGCTTTCGGATAATAAATACTGTTTTGGTAATCGGAAATAATGCTTTGGTAACTCTGTATTGCTTTGCTGTCTTTGTTTTCTGATGCATAAGTATTTCCGAGTTCATACAAAGCATCATCGCGGTAAATTGAATTTGGATATTTTTTTAAAAATTCATTCAAATTGTCAATTTTTTTCTGATTTCTATCTACAAATCCATAACTGTATGCTTTTTGAAAAAATGCATAATCGCTATTGTAATCTTTCATAGCAATGGCTTCATTGTAGGCTTCCATCGCTGGCCAATAGTCTCCAAGTGCAAAATGTGAATCACCAAGTCTTACGTAAGCATCGTATAAAGTTTGAGATGGGCGTTCAGTTTTGGTAAAGCTTTCAAAAAAGTTTTTTGCCTGTGCATAATTTTTAGTTTTGAAATACGCGTAAGCAATATTATAATCTATTGAAGAAAATTCAGATAGAGTTTTGGATTTACTCATGCCTTTGAATTCTTTATAACCAATCAAAGCTTCTTCATAATTGCCTAAAATATAATCAGTTTCAGCTTTCCAAAACGTTGCTTTCGCAGTGAATTCAGCATCAAGTCGCTGTGATAATGACTTATTGAGGTAGTTTTTGGCAGATTTATATTCGTTTTCTTTAAACAATTCTATCGCATAGTAATAGGTCACTTTTTGAAACGCCAATTTGTTTTCATAATCACGGCTATTTTCCAACATAGAAATAGCTTTTTCGTAATTTTTAGAAGTTATAAATGAGTCAATAAGCAAGTCATTAATCGTTGAGGCATCTTCAGAATTGGGATAAGCTTCCAAATAGGATTGTAGGACTTCAGGTACACTTTGGTAATTGTTTCCAATTTCGTAACTCAATTTGGCATAATTCAAAAATGCATCTTCTTTCAACTCTTCGTCAAAGTTCATTTCTGTGACATTTTTGAAAGCGTTGAGTGCCTGCGTTTTTTTGTCAGTTTTCAAATATGCTTTAGCCAAGTGATAATAAGCATTTTGGGCAACGAAATTTTCACCATCTATAATTTTTGAAAATTCATCTATCGCTTTTTGGTAATCGCCAGTTTCATAATAGGCATAACCCAGTTGGTAATAATCCGTATTGTTCCACTTACCACGATCGCCACGGTATTCTTTCAAATATTCTATGGCTTTTTCATAATTTTTCAAATTGAAATAACTTTCACCGATAATTTTATTCAATTGTGATTTTTCTCGAATATTAGATTTTGGCAATTGCTCTAAGCCTAAATCTATGGCTTTCTGAAAATTACCAAGTTTGAAATTCATATCACTTTGGAAATAAGAAATATTATTGTCCTTCACGCCTTCTCTTTGCGCATCATCAAAAAGTTCTGTTGCAGACTCATATTCGTCTTGTTCATAAGCGATGAAACCAATGTAATATTTGGCTTGTGCACCATATTCTTTATCATCTCGAACACGATTAAACAGTTTTTCAGCTTGGTCATATTCTTTATTTTTAAATAAAGAATATGCATAGTTGAAATGGTACTTCTGGGTTTCATCACGTCCTAAATTGCTAGCATTAACTCGCTTGTACCAATTAATAGCGTCATAATAATTATTATTATCAAAATAAAAATTAGCCACGTTCAAAAATGCTTTGTTGGTTTTGTTGCTCGACGGATAATTAGAAACAAATTTTTCCATTAATTGATCGGCATTTGGCTGACCAAGTTTTATTGCACAATCAGCAATGTAATATTCCAGATTAGACAGCAGTTGCTGACTTTCAACTTGCGAAGAAATCGTTTCAAATTTATTTTGAGCAGCAGCAAATTGATTCTGTTCGTAGAGTTGAATCGCTTTTTGATAGCTTCCCAACACGTCCTTATTGACTTCTGATTGTTGCGCCATCGTTGCCGTTGCATGACAAAATATAAAACTGAAATAAACTAAAAAATTGAATTTCATATTGAAAAAATTTACAAACCAAAGATAAAATTATATGCTAAGATAACGGCTTTGAGCGGATATAATTATACATCTAAATTAGATTTGTAAAGAGGTGTTTTAAAACAGCTGTTTTTCTACATGAGGCAGATGTACCCGTAAGGATATTTCAGTGCCGTGATTGATTTCCGTTGTGACTTGAAAATCGGCATTGATTTGATTGGCTCGTTTTTGCATGTTTTTCAAACCGATGCCTTTTCGCCTTTTAGAATTCTTAAAACCAACACCATTGTCGATAAATAGCATTTGAAAATAACTGTTTTCAAGGGCTAAATCCAAAACTAAAGTTGTGGCTTTAGCATATTTAACAGTATTCGAAATCGCTTCTTGCAGAATTATTAAAATTTCTAACTTTATTTTTGTAGAAATGAGATTCCACTTAAAATTATTTGAATACAAAATATCTGTTTTTAAACCTGAGTCTTCTTAGTTTAATAAACATAAGTGATAGGATTTAAGACAAATAGCCAAAGCCAATTCATCTTAAATTTTGAATATTAGCTCACTTAAGATTTTGTTGCTGTATTTAAATAAAAAAAATCTAACTTCTAATTAAATCGAGCAGTTGGTGAAATTGGGAATTTGATCTTCTGAAAGTAGTGGTGCATCTGATACAAAAACATGACAGTCAATAACATTTTCTACATTCCAGTCACTAATATTTTGATTAAATGAGAAAGCTTCATGAAACATCAAACGCATATCAGTAACATTACTAACATCCCAATTACTAATATTTTGATTAAAAGAGTGAGCCTGATAAAACATCAAACTCATATCAGTAACACTACTAACATCCCAATTACTAATATTCTGATTAAATACTCTAGCACCACCAAACATAGAATACATAAGAGTTACATTACTAACATCCCAATTACTAATATCTGAATTAAATACTCTAGCTTCACCAAACATAACATTCATATCAGTTACATTACTAACATCCCAGCTGTTTATATTTTGATTAAAACTTTGTGCATTTAAAAACATGTAACTCATATCAGTAACACTACTAACATCCCAGCTGTTTATATTTTGATTAAAACTTTTTGCATTTATAAACATGTCACCCATATCAGTAACACTACTAACATTCCAGCTGTTTATATTTTGATTAAAACTTTCTGCATTTATAAACATGTGATTCATATCAGTAACACTACTAACATCCCAATTACTAATATCTGAATTAAATACTCTAGCACCAGCAAACATAAATGCCATCGATTTTACCTGACTTAGATCTGGGATATCAGTTGCAGACATTATAAGGTTAGCACAACCGTTAAATGCATATGCCATAGATGACCATTCGATATCACCCCATTGATCAACGGATAACAATTTGTTGCTATCACTTCTGTATCCATCAGTATTTCTAGTTGGAAATACAATTTTATGAAAGGCAGGATCACCCCCACTTATTTGTATTTGATAAATTCCTGGGGAAGGAAACTTTACTATTGTTTTATTATCACCAATTTCATTTCCATTATTGCTAGGGTTTCCGACTTCTTCCCAGTAAATATCATAATTGGTTCCTGACCCATCAATAAATATTTCATCATCAGCTGAGTACCCTGGATTATCTGTTTTCCAGGTTGTGATAAAAGAACCAGAACCTGAAGAACTATCATCGTCATCACTACAAGAACTTAATGAAAGAAAAAAGCAAATTGTAAAAAGCTGAATCGTAACAAGGAATAATTTTCTCATTTTTATTTATTTTTAAATTTATTTATCGTAAAGTTAACAAAAAAATATATAATGACTATTACAATTAATATATAAAGAAAAGTTTTACTAATCAATAAGAATTTAATCCTGCAAAGACTAACTGAAATTCTTTGTTTTTTAGAATAGATTAGTTTTCTTTAAGTATTGTGATCTTCAGAATTATTAATTAAATCTTCAATTTTAATCTCTACTAGTTTTTTAGCTGTAATTAAATCTGTATAGAGTTAATCAAAATTCAAAATCATCTTTTAATACGACATAAAATAATTATATCTTTAACCTCGATATAAATTTAGCAAACACATTATGTCTGACGTTATTCTTGAACTCAACCAAGCCTCTATTTTCCAGAGAGAAACACTTATTTTGTCTGATGTTAACATCAAAATAAAACGCGGTGAATTCGTTTATCTCATCGGCAAAACCGGTACTGGAAAAAGTAGTTTTATGAAAACACTTTATGGTGATTTGCCTTTACAAAGCGGTTCGGGACAAATTGTAGACATCGACCTACAAACTCTGAAAGAAAAACATATTCCGCAATTACGACGTAAATTGGGTGTTGTTTTTCAAGATTTCAAACTTCTAAATGACCGCACGGTTAAGGAAAATTTGAAGTTCGTTCTCAAAGCCACAGGCTGGAAAGATAAAACCCAAATAGATCAAAAAATAGATCAAGTCTTAAATAAAGTTGACATGAAAACAAAAAATTTCAAATATCCATATCAACTTTCGGGTGGCGAACAACAACGAATTGCAATTGCTAGAGCGCTGCTAAACGACCCAGAACTTATTCTTGCCGACGAACCCACAGGAAATTTGGATCCACAAACTTCAGTAGAAGTTATGGAAGTTCTGCAAGACCTGAATAAAAACGGCAACACCATACTAATGGCAACTCACGATTATGCGTTATTACTAAAATATCCGTCAAAAACATTGAAATGTGATGGTCAGCGCGTATTTGAAGTCGTTCAAAAAAAACAACAACAATTTTAAAGATCACAATATGAAATTTACAAAAAAAATCATAATTGCCACGCTTGTCGCATTAACAGTAGTAGCTTGCAAAAATGATACTAAAAACGAGCAAGATATGAATACCGGAAATGTACTTTTGAAAAAATGGGACGGTCCATATAATGGCGTTCCCCATTTTGACGAAATGAATCTCAAAGACTTAAAGCCAGCAATGGAAAAAGCCATTGAAGAGCATCTGGCTGAAATTGAAAAGATTGCAAATAATAAGGAAGCTGCAAATTTTGAAAATACCATTGCCGAAATGGAACGCTCAGGAAAAGCTATAGATCGTGTTTACACTTACTATGGCATTTGGAGCAGCAATATGTCCTCAGAAGAATTTCGAGATATTCAGAGAGATTTATCACCAATAATATCAGAATATCAATCCAAAATCAAACAAAACGAAGCACTTTTTGAAAGAATCAAAAGTGTTTATGAACAGAGTCAAAAAAAGCCATTAGGCGACCAACAGCAGCGCGTGGTAGATTTGATTTACAAAGAATTCGAAATGAGCGGAGCCAATCTTAACGAAAATGATAAAAACCGCTATGCTGAAATCAATAAAGACTTATCTGAACTTTATACCAAATTTTCCAATAATATACTTCATGACGAGGAAAATTACGTCACTTTTTTAGACGATGACCAAACGAGTGGTTTACCAAAATCATTCATAAAATCATCCATAAAAGCAGCTGAAAATCTAGGAAAGCCAAACAAATACGCCATCATCAATACCAGATCGTCTATGGATCCATTTCTCACCTATTCGGATGAAAGAGAAATGCGCGAGAAAGTTTGGAGAAATTATTATTCCAGAGGAGATAATAAAGGAGAATTTGACAATAACGAGATCATCAAAGAGATTCTAAAGCTTAGAGACGAGCGAGTAGAACTTATGGGATACGAGAATTATGCTGAGTGGCGACTGCAAGATAGAATGGCGAAGAATCCTGAAAACGCAATGGATTTACTTATGAAAGTATGGCCAGCAGCTATAGCAAGAGTTGAAGAAGAAGTCCAAGACATGCAAGCTATCGCCGATCAGGAAAACGCTAACATTCAAATTGAACCTTGGGATTATCGCTACTACGCTGAAAAGGTCAGACAAAAAAAGTATGATTTAGATTCTGACGAAGTCAAACAATATTTAGAATTGGGTAATTTAACTGAAGCTGTTTTTTACGTAGCTGGACGCCTATTCGATTTCCAGTTTGCTGAAATTATAGACAACAGTGTTCCCGTATTTCATGAAGACGTCAAAGTTTTTGAAGTTACCAAAAAATCAGATGGCAGCCATGTCGGTTTATTCTATTTAGATCCTTATGCCAGAAAAGGAAAACGTTCTGGTGCTTGGGCTACAACTTATCGCTCGTACACTAGTTTCGATGGAGAAACCAATGTTTTGGCTTCCAACAATTCAAATTTCGTTAAAGCACCAGAGGGAGAACCAATTTTAATTTCTTGGGACGATGCAGAAACATTTTTCCATGAATTTGGACATGCCTTACATTTTCTAAGTGCAGATGTAAAATATCCAACTTTGAATGGTGGAGTTCGAGATTATACCGAATTTCAATCACAGTTATTAGAACGTTGGTTGTCTACTGACGAAGTCATCAATAATTATTTGAAACACTACAAAACCGATGAGCCAATGCCAAAAACCTTAGTAGATAAAATTAAAAAAGCTTCTACTTTCAATCAAGGTTTTGCCACAACAGAATTCTTGGCTTCGGCAATTATGGATATGAAATACCACACCACCGATCCAGAAAAAATTGAACCTAAAACTTTTGAAAAGGAAGTTCTAGACAATATAGGAATGCCAGATGAATTGGTTATGCGTCACCGCTCGCCACATTTCGGACACGTATTTTCAGGTGAAGGTTATGCCACAGGTTATTACGGTTATTTATGGGCAGATGTTCTTACATCTGATGCTGCCGAAGCATTTGCAGAAGCAGATGGCGGATATTATGACGGCGCATTATCAGAAAAATTGGTCAAATATTTGTTTGCACCGAGAAATGCACTAGATCCAGCTGACGCTTATCGCCAGTTCCGTGGTCGCGATGCTAAAATTGAAGCTTTGATGCGTGATCGTGGCTTTCCGATTCCAGAAGATAAAAACTAAATAGAAACTGCGCAATTATAAATCCAATTGCGCAGTTTTTTTAAATAAAATTAAAACTTTGGAATTCTGAAAAATTTATACCATTGAAAATCCAGTATGCTATCTATACTCATTCCTGCATATAATTTTGACGTTTCTCCATTGATTGAAGAATTACAGCATCAAGCTGAAATTTTAGATGAAGCAGTTGAAATTATTGTTTTTGACGATCATTCAGAGTATCATAGAGAACGAAACAGAAAGGTTGCAAAAAAATTTAATCTAAAGTATCAATATTTAGAACAAAATTTAGGTCGCAGTAAAATTAGAAATTTATTATCCCAGCACGCAAATTTTGAATTTATTCTTTTCTTAGATGGTGATGTTTTGCCTAAATCAAAATTATTTTTAAAGAATTACATCTCAGAAATTTCACCAAAAACTGAAGTTATTTATGGGGGAAGACAGCACGAATTTTCTAGAAAAGATAAGAATAAATTGCGATGGAAATACGGCATTTATAAAGAAGACAAAAGTGTAAAAACACGTCAAAAAAAACCATATCTATCGGTAATTACTAACAACCTCCTGATTAATAAAAGTTTGTTCTTAAGCATCAAATTTGAAGAATCTCTGAATACTTATGGTCATGAAGATACGCTTTTTGCATTTGAATTAAAAAAGAAAAAAGTTAATGTCAAACACATTGAAAACCCAGTCATTCATAAAGATATAGATAGTAATTTAGTTTTTATTGAAAAAACTGAAATGGCTCTACAAAATCTGAAAAGTATTTATATTTCTGGTCAAATTTCACCAAACGAAATCCAGTTGCTAAAAGTCTATGAAAAATTGAAATTTTGGAAATTAGAAAGTGCGTTTACAAGTCTTTTTATTCAATTTAAAGAAAAAATGAAGAATCGCTTAATTTCAAACCAAAACAATTTATTTTTATTCAATATCTACAAATTAGGGTATTTTTGTAAAATCAATAGGCGATGAAGTATTTTTTTTCAGTAATTATTCCGCTTTACAATAAGGAAAATTACATAATGAATACTGTTCAAAGTGTAATAAATCAGGATTTTGAAAACTTTGAAATAATCGTCGTCAATGACGGCTCAACTGATGGAAGTCTTGCAAAATTAGACGCTTTGAAAGACTCTAGATTAAAAATAATTTCACAGAATAACCAAGGAGTTTCGGTAGCCAGAAATACAGGGATTGAAAATTCGAATGGAAAATATATCGCCTTATTGGATGCTGATGACTATTGGTATGCGCATCATTTATCTTCGCTTAAAATTTTGATTGAAAAATTCCCTCAAGCAGGCATTTACTGCGATGCTTACGAAATTATAATGCAAAACAAAACTATCCGTAAAGCTGATTTTAGCACAAGTTTAGCCGAGCAGCCTCAAATTATTGACGATTATTTTGAATCAAGTTTAGTTAATCCAATTATTTGGACCTCTACATCTGCTTTTGAAAAGAAAAAATTTCATGAAATTGGTCCTTTTGACCCAAAATTGCGCACTGCTCAAGATTTAGATTTTTTTGTTAGAGCCGCTTTGAAATTTCGTGTAGCTTTTCACCCTAAAGTTGGAATGCGTTATTTTAAGGATAGTGAAAACAATTTAGCCAAATCAAAATTCAACGAAGATCGCTTGTATTTCATTTCAAAATTTAAAGAAGAAGAGCAAAAAAACCCTTCGCTTAAAAAGTATTTGGATATCAACCGTTTCGCTTTGGTTATTCGCTGTAAAATGGCTGGAGATGAATTATGGCGCAAAGTTATTCATGAAATCAATTTGAAAAACCTCACAACAAAGCAAAAATTCCTTCTGAATCTCAAACCAAAAACATTGAAATTTTCGAAAAGAATTCACTCAATTTTAATTCAAAATAACATTTATTTGACCGCTTTCAAATAGTCCTTAATCAAAAAAAAACCTTTAAAGGATTAACTTTCAAAGGCTTTTTTGAATCGTATTTATCGTTTCGATTACTTTTTAATAATCTTTTTGGTTATAGAATTTCTTTGGTTTTCACTTTGTAATTTTACAAAATAAATACCTGAGGCTAATTCTGACAAATCAATTTTATTGCTGTTTAGATTGTCTAAATTCATTAGAATTTTGCCGTTCATATCAAAAACTTGAACATCAAATTCAGTTTCAATACTTGTACTGATTTCAATAAATTCTGAAGTTGGATTAGGATAAATACTCACTGATTCAGTTTCAAAATCTTCAGAAGATAAGCTCTCACCTATTCTGAATTCAACACTATCTTCATCAGAAAATTCTCCTCCAGAGTAGATCAATTCACCTTCAGAAGTTTCTAATATAAATGAACCTTCTCCGAAGAAGCAACAAATCCCATCATTTTGCGCGTCAAAAATTCTAAAAGTATAACATTCATCTTCATTAACATCAAAAAAATCTGTATAACTTGTTGCATCGCTGAGCGCACCATTTTGAGCAATTACATTTCCATTACTATCCACAAACTCCCAAGTGGTTTCATTTGCGTAATTGTCAGTCACTAATGTTAAACTCACCTGTTCTGTATCGAATAAATCGGACACTGGAAGTTCAATATTAGCAGTATTGTTATTCAAATTTTCGTCAGTTATTCCATTTATTTCGATGTCTGCAATTAAGTTAGTTCCTGTACTTAAGCTTAAAACTGGACTAGCAATTTCTTCGCTTTCACCATTTTCTAGATTACCTGACCAGTTTTCAGTAAACTGTTGACCATTACCCAATTGATAAGTTAATGTCGCTGAAGTTATTATATTTACACCTGTATTTATAACTTGAAATGTGGGCTGAATACTATTATCTAGACATTCAATATCGTTAATTCCCAAAATATTTAGCGCAACATCATTATTGAAAACTTCAGTTGTTGGAAATTGATCAATTTCTGAAACGCCTGTATTATTTGGATCTAGCCAATCCCTAAGTCTTGATGAACTACTATTTCCATAATCCCAAGACACATCGAATCTACCATAAAAATCTAAACCTCCATTATCTGATGTTCCAGAACAAGCTGCAGTTCCTCCAGCCAATTGCCCGATGATTTTCCCATCTTGATTGAATAAGGCAGAGCCAGATGATCCTGGTTCTGTCACGCCTAATTCCCATTCATTTATCAGCCATATTTGCATTTGAGGTTCTGATCCAAATTGAGTGGATTGTTGAGTTGCAGAGTCATCATCACGACAAACTTTCATAATATCTCCAGATGGGTGATGAATACCTACACTAAAATTAGGTTGATTTCCACTTCTGTCCCATCCAGCCCAAACTAGATCCCAATTTGGCTGTAGAGGTGCCGTTATTTCTACCAATGCCATGTCTGATTTAGCATTATTTGCTCGTAAGGTAGCGCCGCTAACTGTTTGATCAAAAACACCATTTTGTGAATTTGAAAAAGTTGCGCATTGAGGATTTGGACTGCGCCAGTTGAATCGAAATGCCCATGCACCAATATTTCCACCTAAACAATGATTAGCAGTTAAAAAATAAGGTGTTTCATCATTATTTGTATTATTGATCAATGTTCCAGTGCAAGCTCCGCTTCCGCCAACGACAACCATACCTACAGATTTTTTTAATTGATTTTTTGTATCCTCAAAATCACTTCCGACTGGACAATCTACATCTTGGTTGCAAGCTCCAGAATCATTCAATCCTTTTTCTAGATCTGGATTATCACTCATACTTCTGTAACCATGAATAGCTTTTGAAATATGTAATTGTCCTTTAAAATCGGCGTCTCTAGGTTCGTAATATTCTATCCAAATATTATCGCCATCAATGAGCCAAGATCCGAAAATCATGTCATCTCGGTTTTGGGTTTGTGTGTAAGCACCCAGTAAATCTCTGCGGTCGTCGCTGTAAAAGTATAATCTCGCACCTTCGGGGATGTGGTATTCATCAAAAATGAAATTCATTGTTTTGGCATCTTTAGATTGAATATTCATTATCCAAACCTTATCACCATTATCTAATTCAAACCATTTTCCATCCTCAAAACCTAAACTTACTTGATGTTCAAAACCAAAACGCCACGGTATTGATTTATTTTGATCATTAATTTTATCTTCTCTTTGTAATTTTTCTAAATCAAAACTTGGTAATTTAATCGTTTTAACATCCTCAGTATTTAACTTCCAACTTATTGGTTTGCCTTCATTAGTAACTTGTGAACTAACAGTAAAACCGATTAGCAGAAAAAACAATACATATTTATTAACCATTTTTATGTTTTTTTAATTTGATTTCGAATATATTGATTTAAACAAGTTTTGACTAGTCAAATATTATAATTTTATGACATTTAGTTTAATTATAAGTTTTTACAAACAAGACAAAGCGTCAGTTTTTCAATCTAAATTTACGTCAAATTGACATACTTATGAAAAGGTATATCATTTGATTAAATTGAAATGAATATTTAATTAATCAAAAATGGACTTTAATAATTTTACAATAAAAACTCAGGAAGCTGTTCAAAAAGCCCAGCTTCTTGCGCAAGAATTTGGTCATCAGCAAATTGAAAATGAACATATTTTTAAAGCTATTACTGAAATAGATAAAAACGTAACGCCTTTCTTACTCAAAAAGTTAGATGTCAATGTTCAATTATTCAATCAAATTCTAAATAAAAATCTGGAAAGTTTTTCAAAAGTATCCGGTGGTGAAATCCTAATTTCTCGAGAAGCTGGAAAAACACTCAATGAAGCAAGCATTATAGCCAAAAAAATGGATGATGAATATGTTTCAATAGAACATTTAATTTTAGCTATTTTCAAAAGTAATAGCAAAATTGCGCAGGTTTTGAAAGATCAAGGCGTTTCAGAAAAATCTATGCAAGCTGCCATCAATGAGTTGCGTAAGGGTGATCGCGTCACTTCAAAAAGTGCGGAAGAAAACTACAATGCACTTGACAAATATGCCAAAAATTTAAACAAATTAGCCGAAGAAGGGAAATTGGATCCTGTAATTGGTCGAGATGAAGAAATTCGGAGAATTTTACAAATTTTATCTAGGAGAACCAAAAATAACCCGATGTTGGTCGGTGAACCTGGTACTGGTAAAACCGCTATTGCAGAAGGTTTGGCTCACCGAATTATTGGCGGAGATGTTCCGGAAAACCTAAAATCAAAGAAAATTTACAGTTTGGATATGGGCGCTCTAATCGCTGGCGCAAAATACAAAGGTGAATTTGAAGAACGACTTAAAGCTGTGATTAAGGAAGTCACAACCAGCGAAGGCGACATCGTATTGTTTATTGATGAAATCCACACGCTTGTCGGTGCTGGCGGTGGCGAAGGCGCAATGGATGCTGCAAATATTTTGAAACCAGCTTTGGCTAGAGGTGAACTTCGTGCAATTGGTGCCACAACTTTAGATGAATTTCAAAAATATTTTGAAAAAGATAAAGCATTAGAAAGACGTTTTCAAAAAGTGAACGTTGACGAACCTGACACGGAAAGTGCGATTTCAATTTTACGTGGTATCAAAGAAAAATACGAAACACACCACAAAGTTAGAATTAAAGATGAGGCTATAATTGGTGCTGTAGAGCTTTCACAACGCTATATTACCAACAGATTTTTGCCAGACAAAGCCATTGATTTAATGGATGAAGCTGCTTCAAAATTGAGAATGGAAATCAACTCTAAACCTGAAGAGTTAGACGTTTTGGATCGAAAAGTCATGCAACTAGAAATAGAGATTGAAGCCATCAAACGTGAGAAAGATGAAGCTAAACTAAAATCTCTGAGAGCAGATTTAGCAGATCTGAAAGAAGAACGAAATACACTGAATGCAAGGTGGAAAAATGAAAAAGATGTTGTTGATCAAATTCAGAAAGTAAAAACTGATATTGAAGATTTCAAGCTTGAAGCCGAACGCGCAGAACGTGAAGGAGATTACGGTAAAGTTGCAGAATTCCGATATGGAAAAATCAAAGAAGCTCAAGAACAATTACAAAAACTTCAATCTCAAGTTGAACAACAAAAAAATGAAAACACCCTTATCAAAGAAGAGGTTGATTATGAAGATATCGCAGAAGTTGTCGCCAAGTGGACTGGCATTCCAGTTACAAAAATGCTTCAGTCTGATCGTGAAAAGTTACTGAAACTTGAAGATGAATTACACAATCGTGTCATTGGTCAAAATGAAGCTATTCAGGCCGTATCTGATGCTGTAAGACGTAGTCGAGCTGGATTGCAAGATCAAAACCGACCAATTGGTTCATTTTTATTCCTCGGAACCACTGGTGTTGGTAAAACTGAATTAGCTAAAGCTTTAGCAGAATATATGTTTGACGACGAAAGTTCAATGACAAGAATCGATATGAGTGAATACCAAGAACGCCATTCTGTAAGTCGCTTAGTTGGCGCACCTCCAGGCTACGTTGGTTATGAAGAAGGCGGACAACTCACTGAAGCGGTAAGACGTAAGCCTTATTCTGTTATTTTACTAGATGAAATTGAAAAAGCACATCCAGATACGTTCAATATTTTATTACAAGTGCTGGATGAAGGTCGATTGACAGACAATAAAGGACGATTGGCAGATTTTAAAAATTCAATTATTGTAATGACTTCAAATATTGGCAGTCATATTATTCAAGAGAAATACGACAATACACAAGATATTGAAACTGCTATGGAAAGTGCAAAGGTTGAAGTTCTAGGCTTGTTAAAACAAAGTGTGAGACCAGAATTTCTAAACCGAATAGACGATGTGGTTATGTTTACGCCTTTAGCAGAGCAAGACATCAAAGCTATTGTAAAACTTCAATTGAATAATCTTAAGCGGATGTTGGCTAAACAAGGGATAACCATTGATGCGACAGAAGAAGCTATAAATTATTTATCGAAAATTGGTTTTGATCCACAATATGGCGCAAGACCAGTGAAACGAACTATTCAAAAAGAAGTGTTGAATACTCTGTCTAAAGAAATTTTAGCCGAAAAAATAACCACAGACAGTATAATTTTACTAGATCAATTCGACAATAAATTGGTATTTAGAAATCAATAAATTTCACAGATTTTAAAACTAAAATCGGCTAGTTAAAGTTCAACTAGCCGATTTTTCATTTTAGAGAAATTATTGCAATTAAGCTTCAGAATTAGAATTTTCTAAAGAACGAATGCCTTCCAACATGGCTTTAACGATCATTTCTAAATCGTATTTGTGTTGCCAATTCCAGTCTTTTTGAGCCTCTTCATCATTAATACTACTTGGCCATGAATCTGCAATAGCTTGTCTAAAATCAGGATCGTAATTCATTTGGAATCCATCAATTTCTTCAGCGACAAGTTTTCCTAATTCTTCAGGTGTAAAACTCACGCCTCCTAAATTATATGAAGACCGTACCTTAATTTGTTCTGCAGGTGTTTTCATAATAGAAATTGTCGCTTCAATAGCATCGTCCATGTACATCATTGGCAAAGCGGTATCTTTACTCAAAAAAGATGTATATTCTTCTTTCTCTAAGGCATCATAAAAAATCTCAATGGCATAATCTGTAGTACCACCACCTGGAGGTGTTTTATAACTTATTAAGCCAGGATAGCGAATGCTTCTCACATCTACACCATATCTTTTATGATAATATGCGCACCAGCGTTCTCCGGCTTGTTTACTAATTCCGTAAACTGTGGTCGGTTCCATAACTGTTTGCTGTGGCGTGTCAAATTTTGGAGTTGTGGGTCCAAAAACAGCTATGCTTGATGGCCAAAAAACTTGTTTGATTGTTTCATTTTTAGCCAAATCCAAAACATTGAATAATGAAGTCATATTCAAATCCCAAGCTTTCATAGGAAATTTCTCTGCGGTGCCGCTCAACATGGCCGCCATCATGTAAACAGTTTTGATATTATGAGATTTACAAATTTTTTCAAAAGCCTCAAAATCTGTAGCATCCAACACTTCAAAAGGACCAGAATTCATAAAATCAGCATTGCTTTCTCTTATATCTGAAGCAATTACATTTTCAGCACCATGAGTTTCTCTCAGTTTTGAAGTCAATTCAGAACCGATTTGTCCACAAGCACCAACAATTAATATTTTAGAGGTCATATTTATCATTTTTTGCAAATTTAAGCTTTGAAAGCTATTTGAAATTAAAAATATGATAATTATTGCGCAGCAATTCTTAAAATAATTTATAGCTCCTACTCTATTGTTTTAAATCGAATCAACATTGAATTGAAAAAATTTACTCTCTTATAAAACTTTTCAATCTAAAGGTGAATTGTTTAGCGCCCTTTTCATTCAAATGATCTGAGTTGAAAAAATAGGTATCAGGATAGTTATGTTTCTTGTTAAAATCAAATATCATTGCTTGGTCTTTGTATTTATATTTTAGTTTTTCGAATTTTAACTTTACATCTTTTGGGATTTTATTTGCGTAATTTTCATGTACTGGCGTGTTCACTAAAACCAAAGTTATTTTATTTTGCTTTGAAATATTTACGATTGAATCTAAATATAAAATCGATAATTCTGATACGCCGAGTTGCTTATCGTCCCAATAATAATGACGTCTTATTATTTTTTTCCAATCAGAAACATCGCTGGATTCATTAGTAGAATATTGTCCGATATAATTTTGATGATTGGATTTTGGATAGAATGCAATTTGTTTCCAAAGGGTTTTATAGTAGCTCTTGTAATCTATTGAGATTTTGTTTTCAATTTCTTCAAAATTTTCAATAGGGTAGCTTCTTCTAAACATTTCTGGAGCCCATTTTTCTTTAGAAAACTTTAAATCGTTGAATTCAGCGATATTATGTGGCGCAAAACCTAAAATAAGCGTGTCTGGATGGTGAAATTCTAATATTTTTTTCAACTTCCAATAACTTAAAACGTAAGGTTCTGCGAGTTGAGAAATATTTTTAGCATTGCTTAAAAATTCAGGATTGATGCTTTTTTGAGGATGCGAATCACCAAGAATCAATACATCTAGTTGTCCCAAATCCACATTTTGATTTGAATAAATTCCATAATTTATCGCAGAATTAATTCCAAAATAAAAAAGTAAAGGCAAAGTAAAAATGCTTATTTTGAAAAGAAACTTTCGCATATTTTAGAATTGAAAATAGATGAAATCCTGTTGCTGGCCACCAAACCAAAATATAATAATAATTATGCAGTAATATAATGCAAAACGAGTTGGCTGTTTCCATCTGAAACCAAAACGCTGTAAAGCATATTGCCATTCTCTACCTCGCCATTCTACAATAATGAATAACCCAATTAAAATAATTGTGATAAGTGCATCAAACATTTCTGGAAATTCAGGTTTTGAAAACAGTGATTTTGAAAATATTTCAGAAATGTATGATAAGGCATGTGAAATATTTTCTGCTCTGAAAAAAATCCAAGAAAATACTGTCAAACTGAAGGTTATTAATATTAAAATAAAACTTTTCATATCAGGTAAATAATGACCTTTAGCGACAATCTCTTGATGATTTTTATGACTTTTATTCAAAAACAATGGAATGAAATATAAGCCATTCAAAGCGCCCCAAACAATAAATGTCCAATTGGCACCATGCCAAAAACCACTCACAATAAAAACAATAAAAATATTCCTGATGACTTTCCACATTGCGCCACGACTGCCACCCAAAGGAATATACAAATAATCACGAAACCATGTGGAAAGTGAAATGTGCCAACGTCGCCAAAATTCTGCAATATCTCTGGAAAAATAAGGAAACGCAAAATTTCGCATCAAGTTGAAACCAAATAGTCTTGCTGAACCTATGGCAATGTCAGAATAGCCTGAAAAATCGCCATAAATTTGAAATGTAAAAAACAAAGCGCCTAAGACCAAAGTACTGCCATTCATTTCGGCAGAATTATTAAAAATATGATTGGCAAATTCTGCGCAATTATCAGCAATAACAACTTTTTTGAATAAACCCCAAAGAATTTGTCTTAGCCCATCAACAGCTTTTGAATAATTGAAATTCCGTTTATTATAAAACTGTGGTAATAAGTTTTTGGCGCGTTCTATAGGTCCAGCAACCAATTGAGGGAAAAAACTCACAAAAGCAGAAAAAGCAATAAAATCTCTGGTAGGCTCGAGTTTTCGTTTATAAATATCAATGGTATAGCTCAAAGTTTGAAAAGTGTAAAAACTAATTCCCACCGGAAGAATAATATTCAACGAATTGGCATTGATTTCAAAACCAAAGATTGAAAATGCATTTCTAAAATTCTCTAGAAAGAAGTTGTAATATTTGAAAAATCCCAAAAAACCTAGATTTACTATAATACTTATCCAAAGTAAGATTTTTCTATTTAGGGCATGATTTTCAGATTTCAACTTCAAACCCACTACATAATCAACCAAGGTACTAAAAATAATCAATGATAAAAATCGCCAGTCCCACCAGGCATAAAACACATAACTGGCAATAAGAATAAGTAAATTTTGAAGTTTTAAATTTTTATTGACGACAAACCAATACAGCAAAAAAACTATAGGAAGGAAAATGGCAAAATCTATAGAATTGAATAACATGTTATCAATCTTTTTGTTGAAAAGTTGAGATTAATTTAGTTACCAAGTTTAAAATCGATAGTAAAATCTCAATTCTCAAACATACAAATTTCTTCTATATCACATTTTTCAATTCTAATTCCAAATAATGGCTCAAATACATAAAAAATTCTCAAAATAAAAGATTTCAATCCTAAAAATAAAAATATGCAAACACAGCAGCTAGAGCGATAACAATAAAAGTTACTGCTAAAATTAATAGCGTATTTCGCTTATTTTCTTTCTTCAAACGCATTCTGATTTCTTGAAGTTGCTCAGGGCTTGCTTTTTTCTCTAGAAGCGGATTCTTATTTTGTTTTTTAGATTTAGAATGATTTTGTTTTTTGTCGAAATAACTCTGCCTTTTTCCTCGTGAATTATTTTTCAAAGAAGTAATCATTGCTGAAACAGAACCGCCAAAACCCATATATATTTTTTAAAAAGTTACATTCATATTGTATTATTGTAAAATTAGCTAAAAAATAACAAACCCTCGAAGATTTGAAACTCCAAGGGTTTTGAGAATTTATTTATTTAGAAAAAATTACTGAAAATAAAAACCATTTGGACCAATGTCCGTTGTAAAATCGGCAATTAACTGTCCAGAAATATCGTAAACCAAAATTGTTCCAGCTTCAGTAAAAGCGCCAGCATCTGCAATATAGATTTGACTGTCTTCAACTTTAAAACCGTAAAAAACACCATAGTCTGAATTGCTTTCATAAGTCAAAATCGCTTCACTAGATAAATCTTCTGCACCTAAATCTGTGCTATAAACCGATGTTCCAGATGTGTAAAATACAGCATTATCATCTACTGTAACATTTTGAATTGAATTTAGCGTATTTGGCAATTCCCAAGTATTTTCTATTGAAAATGAATTTAAATCTACAATTTTCAAACCTTCAGAAGTGGCAGCAAACATTTTTCCATTTTCAACATCTGTAGAATTTAATCCCTCGCCTACTTCTAAAGTTTGCACAAAAGTGTTGCTATTTGGGTCAAATTTTGAAACGCTGTTTCCAATGCCATAATTTGTGTTTTGAACATAAATCATCCCATTGTCTTCGTAAATTTCTTCAGCAAAATCTCCGATTTCTACAGTCGTTTCAACTTCTAAAGTTTCCAAATCAATAACTGCCAAATAATCGTCTGCACCTGTTGAAAAATCTGCGATATTCACGACATAAGCTTTGCCATTGTGCGTTGTGCCGAACATCGGAATATTCAAATCTGAATCTATAGTATCAATCAATTCAAAAGTGTAGCGATTTACCACAGTGATGATGTTTGAACCGTTGGAAATAATATAAGCACGGTCATCCTCAAAGAAAATAGACTGTAAATACGAACCGAGTAGCGCGTCATTCTTATTTTCATAAATAGAATTTGACAATTCTTGAAAATCAGAACTCATAAATGATACTGAACCGACAGGCGAACCTTCATTAAGCACAAAAAATCCGTTTTGGTAATCGCCTTCTGGCGAAACATCATCTATTGAATCATCGTCGCTACAAGACACGATAAAAATTGAAAGTAATAAAAGTGTGAAAAATTTAAATTTGTTAATCATGGTTTGGGGTTTTAAATATTAATGTTCATGTTTATAAAATAATGCCGACCTGGCATCGGTCTGTTTTCCACTGTTTGATAAGCTTCGTCGGTTAAATTTCTAACTTGTGCAGAAATTGTGAAATTTTGAAATATGGGAATTTGATATGTCATTATAAAATTCAACAACACATAATCTTCTAAAATATCATTTGGCAAATTGCTACTTCTCGTATATAATTCTCCATTATAAATGCCTTGTAATTGCAGTTTGAATTTTTGAATTTCATAAACTAATCCTGAAGTTAGTTTATGTTTTGGCACATAAGTCAGTTGATTTCCAGTCAATTTATTTTCAGAAATTGTATAGGCATAAGATGCATTCGCACGAAATTTATGCTGATTGAAATCTTGCTGAAAATGGATGTGAGATTCCAAACCATAAGTTTCAACTTCATCTACATTTTCTGGTTTCCAAACGGCATTTTCAGCAGGAATCCACCGAATCATATCCGTGATATCGTTATAAAATCCTGTGACTGAAATTTTCAAATTCTTTGATTTGGTTTGAAGAATTCCAGATATTTCAGCTTGATTAGAAATTTCTGGTTTCAAATCCGTTCGTCCTGCATTTTCCCAAAATAAATCATTGAAAGTCGGCATTCTGAAGTTTCTGGAAATATTCATTTTTGTACTAAAAAATTCAAACCAATCGTAATTTAAACCAGTACTAAATAAAAATGGGCTGTCATAAACATTAGAAAATTCTTGACGAAAACTCACTTCTGAAGTCAACTTCTGAAAATGATTTTTGGCTAGAAGTGCAAAAGCTGTCACAGTTCTATAATCTTCTACCAAATCATCTCCATTTGCACTACTATAATTGAATTCGCTCAAAAAATTGAAATCAAAATCTTTGATATTGTAATGCAAACTGTAGCGAGATAAAGCCGTTTTGGCATGACTTTCCGCAGGATTTGGAGTATCAATATTTGCGATGTATTGGTATTTTTCATCGAAATAAGCCATTTTCAAAACTGATTTAAAATCCTGAAAATCACTTTCCCAAGTCAGCGCATGGCGATGGTCTTCGTTTAGATATTTCGATTTATTATCTGTAGGAAATAATAATGAAAAATGACGATCGCCATTGTAATACATGCCGTGATAAGTCAAGGTATTCTTTCGTTTTAACTTGGTGGACAGATTCAAATTCAGATTGTGATGCTCAAATTCACCATTCACATTTTGCCGATTTGTATTAGGCCAATCGTAATCATTGTCAGAAGATAATCGAGATATGGCCATGCTCAAACTCCACGTATCGTTTGAAGTTGACACTTTCGCCAAATTCTGTAAGGTATTGAAGCTGCCATATCTAGAATTGATTTCAACTTCAGTTTCTCCATCAAAACGCATTTCGTTTTTCAAATGAATGCTACCGCCAATCGCGCCTGTTCCGTAAGCAACGCTCCCGCCGCCCGCACGTACGGAAAGTTCGTCAAAACCATCGACTAAAAGTGTGTTGAAATCGGTCTGACCGTTGAATTGTGAATTGATATTAAAGCCGTTCCAAACTACTGCAGTTTGTTGCGCCGTAGTTCCCCTAAAACTTGGCGAAGACACCATTCCGTAACCATTTTGCTTTAGAAATAAAGTGGTTTCTTGTTGGAGAAAATCCGTCAGAGTGCCAGGTGAATTTTGTAATTCTGTTTTGGAAAAATCAAATACTAATTGACCGGTAGAAAAAGTTTTTATTTGCCGATCGACCACAAGGACTTCGTTCAGAGTTTGAATAGAATCCAACTGACTAAAAACCAACGTACTCCATAAGCACGTCAAAATTGAAACGTAGAAATTATACCTCATACACACGCGACTTTTATCCCGAAAGTCTTTGTTTAAATTATGCATTAAGGCAGGTCTCCTGGCTTGCGTCTTTACTAAAACCTTCCCATCAAATTTTGACAGTGGTATTGAAGTTTGATAGTAAAGCGTTCACTAATAATGAACTAAGCTTACAGTTGCGGGAACAGCTTTCGATTTTCACGAAATTCCCTTTTAATCTTCAGAATAAAAACTATTCTGAGAACCAAAATACGGTGCAAACTTAAACATTTCTAAAAAGTGAAAGTGATTTTTGTCGATAAATTTGAAATAAGCTTGAAGATTTTTCAAATCAATTTGAAAATATTTTATCCTTTGTCAATTATAATTTTTGATGATGTGTGCTTAGAGTTCAGTTTTTCAAAATAAACTGACTACTGCTATCCAAAAAGTAAGGTTATGTTAATTTATAGAAATTTGAGGCAAAAAAAGCTGTGATAGCTTTAAATTTAAATAAAAATGAAATGCGATATATTTTAATTATTTTATTCATAAGTTTTTCTATGCAAGCACAAGAATTTAATTTAAGTCAATCGATTCACCAACAAGAAAAAAAATGGCAAATTGTGAATGATGTGGTTATGGGTGGTGTTTCAAGCAGTCAGTACGAATTTACTTCAGAAGGAATTAGATTTAGCGGTGAAGTTAGGCTTGAAAATAATGGTGGTTTCTGCATGATTCAATTTACACCAGGTGAAATTCAAGTTTCAGATTATACTGAAATTATAATTAAGGTTAAGGCTGAACCAAGCACTTTTCAACTTCGCTTAAAATCATCTCGTAAAGATGATTTTAACTACTATCAACCATTTAAAACTACTGGCGAATGGCAAGAATTACGTTTTGAATTAAGCAATTTTGAACCACAGTTTAGAGGTCGCCAGTTAAATAAGTCCAATTTTAAAGCTTCAACGATTGAAGAAATTTCCATTTTAATTGGTAACAAGAAACGTGAACAGTTTGAAATTCAAATCGCTGAAATATACTTCGATTAGTATCTTAAAAACCCATCATTTGTGAAAAGCCTAAAAAATGCTAGAAGGATTTTAGCTCAAATATGTAATGAGAAATTTCAAACTATCCTTTTATTGTTATAATTTGGCCACCAGACAAACGCTCGCGCCTCATCTTCCAAAGGTTTCCTAAATCCTGACTACCAAAACGAACAGCGCCGCTGCCATAAAAAGAATTCATTCTGTCAATTTCTTGCATCAAATTAGAATGTTTCGGATTTTCGCCTGAAAAAAAAGACAATTGCCGTTGATTTTCAGGCACAAGTCCCATTACAATTACACCAGCCTTTTTGTAGTGAAAACCTTCCCTAAATATTTCTTGAAGCCCTAAAACAGCAAATTTTATTAAATCTATGCTAGAGTTTGTTGGATAACCAACCTGTACAACAATGCTATTTTGATACTGCGGCAAGTCTTGTCTAAACTTATTGGTTTTCAAAAATACATAAATCATTTGGCAACAACTGCCTTGTTTTCTGAGCTTTTCTGCGCATTTTATGGTAAAACTACTCACGCGTTCCTTGACGTATTCAAAATCATCGTATTGTTTATCGAATGAGCGCGTGGTTGCAATGGCTTTTTTATTGGCTGGAGTTTCCAAATCAAGACTTTTGATACCTTGTAATTCTTTTTGTAAACGCAAACCAACTACACTCATGTGTTTTCTCACCCATTCTGCTGGTAATTCTGAAAATTGATGAGCATTGGTAATATTATAACGTTTCAAACGGAGTGCATGTTGGCGACCGATTCCCCAAACATCTTCAATTTTCAACCATTTCAAAGCTTTGATTCGTGCTGAATCATCTTTCATAATAAAAATTCCTCCAGTTTTATCCTGAAATTTTTTAGCGATACGATTAGCTACTTTACTCAGTGCTTTTGTTGGTGCCAAACCTATACAAATAGGAATTCCAGTTGATTTTTCTACAGTATATTTTATTTTTTTACAATAAGAATCCATGTCAAATCTTTCGAAACCAATAAATTCTAAAAAAGCTTCGTCGATACTGTAAATTTCTACATCTGGTGTGAAAGTTGATAAAATATTCATGACGCGGGAACTCATGTCTCCATAAAGTGCATAATTAGATGAAAAAACATTGACATTATGTTGTTTAAAAATTTTTTCATATTTGTATGTCGGTGCTCCCATTGGAATCCCTAAAGCCTTAGCTTCGTTGCTTCTGGCTATTACGCATCCATCATTATTTGAAAGTATAACTACTGGTTTCTGTCTAAGATCAGGATTGAACACGCGCTCACATGAAGCATAAAAGTTATTACAATCGACTAAAGCAAACATTACAATAAATTTTTGATAACTGTAGTGACAACGCCCCAAATCACGAATTCGTTATCCTCTGTTATTTGTATAGGAGAATATTTTTTGTTAGCAGGAAATAGCCATAGCGAATTGCCTTCAACTTTTATACGTTTAATCGTAAATTCACCATCGATAAAACAAACAGCAATTCTGTTGTTTTTAATTTCTATACTTTTATCTATAATCAGCAAATCGCCACTGTCGAGTCCGGCACCTATCATACTATCACCACTTACATATGCATAAAATGTAGCATTAGGATGTTTTATAAATTCACGATTTAGATCCATCCTTAGTTCCAAAAAATCTTCTGCCGGGCTAGGAAATCCTGCGCTAATGCCTTGGCTCACTACTGGCAGTTCTAAATCTGAAGAAAAATCTGCGTGATAAATTTTTAGACACTGACTATTTTTTCGTATCAAATCTTGCATTATTTTTTTCTTACAAAATTAGGAATATTTCCTATTTATGGGATTATATCCTTATCAATTAACATTTGTAAAAGCTGTTTTATTTTCAAGAATATTTCGCACTTCACTAAGGAAATTCAAAAAAATAAAGATTAGGTTTTACTCAATGACATATTTGTTTTGAATCAAAAAAAAATCACCTGCAAGATCATTCTTACAGGTGATTTATATTTTTCTCAATTAAGTTTTCATAATTCGTCTTCCATTAGAGCTTGAGATAGCTTTTTGTAAGTACCATTTTCTAAACGTTCGCGAATAGCTGAAAAAGCTTTTAGCGTTAGATCAATATCTTCCATAGTATGAGTCGCTGTAGGAATCATACGGAGCAAAATTAATCCTTTAGGAATTACTGGGTAAACAACAATAGAACAGAAAATACCATGATTTTCTCTTAAATCTTTAACCAAAGCCATGGCTTCTGGGATGCTCCCTTTTAAATATACGGGCGTTACACAACTTGTTGTTGTACCTATATCAAAACCATTGTCTTTCAAACCGTTTTGTAATGCGTTGACGTTTTCCCACAATTTATTTTTGAATTCTGGTGATTTTCGAATTAACTCTAAACGTTTCAAAGCACCTTCTACCAAAGACATTTGAAGTGATTTGGCAAACATCTGAGAACGCAAATTGTATTTCAAATAATCTATAATTTCTTTATCCGCTGCAATGAATGCTCCTGTACTCGCCATCGATTTAGCAAAAGTTGCAAAGTAAACGTCTATTTGATCCTGAACACCTTGCTCCTCGCCTGCTCCAGCTCCAGTTTCACCTAAAGTTCCAAAACCGTGTGCATCGTCAACTAATAATCTGAAATTATATTTTTTCTTTAACTCAACTATTTCTTTAAGTCTTCCTTGTTCACCACGCATTCCGAAAACGCCTTCAGAAATAAATAACACACCGCCGCCGGTTTGTTCTGCGATTTTTTCAGCACGAGCTAAATTTAACTCTATACTGTCCAAATCGTTATGTTTATAAGTAAATCTTTTTCCCAAGTGCAAACGAACGCCGTCAATAATACAAGCATGTGCATCAACATCGTAAACTATCACGTCGTCTTTACCTAATAATGCATCTATTGTAGATAAAATGCCTTGGTAACCAAAATTGAGGACATAGGCTGCTTCTTTACTTACAAAATCTGCGAGTTCGTTCTGTAGTTTTTCATGCAAATCGGTGTGACCACTCATCATTCGGGCGCCCATTGGGTAAGCACTCCCCCATTTTTTTACAGCTTCTTCGTCTGCTTTTCTAACTTCAGGATGATTAGCTAAACCTAAATAATCATTGATACTCCAAGTAATTACTTCTCTTCCTTGGAATTTCATTCTATTGCTGATTTGTCCTTCCAGTTTTGGAAAAACAAAATAACCTTCAGCTTGGTCTGCCCATTTTCCTAAAGGTCCTTTATCTCTATAAATTTTCGCAAATAAATCTTTCATAACATCATTGTGTTTCAGTTCGTATAAAATTGCCTTGCGTGGCTCAACATCAATTTAATTGATGTTTGTAATATGTGCTTTTTTTAAATCTTTTGATTTCTTTTCTGTTGATTCTGAATTTGGGTAATGTGTAAAACCTTGCTTTTCCATCCAATCATCGCTATATATTTTACTCATATATCTTGATCCGTGATCTGGAAAAATTACTACAACATGGCTGTTTTCGTCAAATTCACCTTCTTCTGCCAACTGTTTGACACCTTGCATAGCTGCTCCACTGGTGTAACCGACAAACATGCCTTCAGTTTTGGCAATATCTTTGGCCATATATGCACTGTCTTCGTCTGTAACTTTGGTGAATTTGTCTATAATACTGAAATCTGTTGCTGTAGGAATTAAATTTTTACCAAGACCTTCAATTTTGTAAGGGTAGATTTCATTTTTATCTAGTTCTTCAGTTTCATGGTATTTTTTTAATACCGAACCGTAGGCATCTATTCCTAGAATTTTAATATTTGGATTTTGTTCTTTCAAAAATCTGGCTGTACCAGAAATGGTTCCTCCAGTTCCACTACAAGCTACCAAATGTGTAATTTTCCCTTGGGTTTGTTCCCAAATTTCTGGACCAGTTGTAAGGTAATGTGCATCAATATTCAGTTCATTAAAATATTGATTAATATAAATGGAGCCAGGTGTTTCTTTATGAATTCGCTTAGCCACTTCATAATAAGAACGCGGATCGTCTGGAGCAACATTGGATGGGCAAACGTTAACTTCTGCACCCATAGTTTTAAGCAAAGAAATTTTGTCTTTAGAAGATTTGGAACTCACGGCCAAAATACACTTGTAGCCCTTAATAACACAAGCCATAGCAATGCTAAAACCTGTATTTCCAGAAGTGGTTTCTATAATAGTATCCCCAGGTTTTAAATCTCCGTTTTGTTCAGCTTTATCAATAATATACCGAGCAATTCTATCTTTGGAAGAATGACCAGGATTTTGAGCCTCATATTTTGCAAAAAAATCGCCTTCAAAATCTTTAGTTATTCTATTCAATCTTACCATGGGCGTGGAGCCAATCATGGATAATAAGTTGTCGTGAACATTCAAATCTTTATGCATAAAACTAACGTCTTTTCACGTAAAAATTAATCTAGTTAAATATTTTCCAAGGGGCTAAATTACAACTTTTTTTTAGATTACTCTGTGATGCCTTCCAAATCCAACAAAAACGCATAATCTTCTGCGACTTCTTTTAAAGCTTCAAATCTTCCTGAAGCCCCACCATGTCCAGCGTCCATATTAATATGAAATAATAGTTTGTTGTTATTGGTTTTTTTCTCCCTTAATTTGGCAACCCATTTTGCAGGTTCCCAATACTGCACTTGAGAATCATAAAATCCTGTTGTAACAAGTAAATTTGGGTAATCTTGTGCCTTTACATTATCATATGGAGAATAGGCTTTAATATAATGATAGTATTCTTCATTATTTGGATTGCCCCATTCATCGTATTCACCAGTGGTTAAGGGAATACTATCGTCTAGCATAGTAGTTACAACATCAACAAAAGGTACTGCCGCAACTGCACCATTGTATAAATCTGGCGCCATATTGATAACAGCTCCCATCAACAAACCACCTGCTGAACCACCCATGGCGTAGAGATGTTTCTTTGAAGTATATTTTTGTTCAATTAAATGTTCTGAAACTGAAATGAAATCTGTAAATGTATTCTTTTTTGAAAGCATTTTACCATTCTCGTACCAATCTCTGCCAAGATATTCTCCTCCACGAATATGTGCAATGGCATAAATAAATCCACGATCCAACAAACTCAATCGACTGGTTGAAAAATAAGGATCCATTGTAGCTCCATAACTGCCGTAACCATATTGCAATAGTGGATTTTTTCCATTTCTTTTGATGCCTTTTTTATAGACCAAAGACACAGGAATTTCAGTACCATCTTCGGCTGTTGCCCAAATTCTTTCAGAGATATAATTGTTTTGGTCAAAATTTGGATCTTGAACTTCTTGAGATTTCAGAAGTGTTTCTGTCTTATTCTTCATATCGAATTCATAAACAGAAGGAGGCGTGGTCAAGGAATTATAGAAGTAGCGAAGTTTCTGAGTATCAAAATCTACATTTGTACTAGTTCCAGCAGTGTAAGTTTCACTTTTGAATGGCAGATAATAATCGGTTTCTCCATCCCAACTTTGGACATGAATTCTGTTCAAACCATTATAACGCTCACTAGTAACCAAATAATCTTTAAAAATATCAATGCCTTCTAAAAGCACTTTTTGGCGATGCGGAATAACTTCCACCCAGTTTTCAACTTCAGTTTCAGAAAGCGATGTTTTCATCAATTTGAAGTTTTGGGCTTCATCTTTGTTAGTTAATATGTAGAAGTTATCTTCAAAATGTGCGATATCATATTCTAAACCTCGTTCACGTTTTGCGAAAAGTTTAAACTCGCCTGAAGCGTCATCAGCATTCAAAATTCTATATTCATCGGACATAGTGCTGGAGGAACCTATAACAATAAACTGCCTAGATTTTGTTTTGTAAACATAAGCATTGAAAGTTTCGTCAGATTCCTCAAAAATCAACTCATCATTATCGGGTGAATCTCCTTTTTTGTGTTTGAAAATCTGATTTGAACGCAAAGTCTGCTCGTCTTTTCTGGTGTAAAATAAAGTTTCATTATCATTCGCCCAGGTAGAACCACCAGTAGTAGTTTCTATTTTTGTTGGTAAAATTTCACCTGTTTTCAAATCTTTAATTTGAATGGTATATTTCCGACGACTAACAGTGTCAATCCCGAAAGCTACAAAATTATTGTCTGGGCTTACATTAATTCCATTTAAATTGAAATAAGCATAATCTTTAGCCATTTCATTACAATCGAACATAATTTCTTCATCGGCATCCAGAGTTTCTTTACGTCTGGTGTAAATCGGGTAATCTTTACCTTTTTCATAACGCACTTGGTACCAATAACCATTCAATTTATAAGGTACAGATGAATCATCTTCCTTAATTCTGGCTTTTATTTCCTCAAACAAATCATTTTGAAAATCTTTGGTATGAGCTGTTTCCTGATCGTAATATTCGTTTTCTTGATTCAAATATTCTTTGACTTCAGGATTTTCTTTTTCTCTCAACCAATAGTAATTATCGATACGTTCATCATTATGAATAACTAATTTTTCCGGTTTTTGTTCTGCCTTTGGAGGCATAAGTTTGGTGTCCAAATTTGTGTTTTTATCTGATTTGCAAGCGGCGACAAATATAAGACTTAACATAAGAATTTTTGAAAAATGTGTCATGTATAACATTTATTTAATTAGAATTTAGTCGTGTTAAAAGTAGCTTAAAAAAAGTTTCTATTAGAAAATTTTAACATTAAACAAAACCTCAATGTTTTCTATAACAAAGACTTTAGCTGAAATTATTATTTGTACCTAAAACTTCTAAACAATTCAGATAAAAGTGAAGTTGCTTCACATAAAACTTATAAATTTGTGTAAAATTAAAAATCTAATTTATGTTTGGAGATATGATGGGTATGATGAATAAAATCAAAGAAACCCAAGCCAAAGTTGAAGAAACAAAAAAACGTCTGGACACGGTGACTTTGTCTGAAAAAAGTAATGATGGATTACTAAAAGTTACAATCACCGCAAATCGTGAATTGAAATCTATAGATATTAATGACGAACTTCTTGAAGATAAAGAGCAGTTAGAAGATTACCTTGTTTTGACATTAAACAAAGCTATTAAAAAAGCTGGCGAAGTCAACGAAGCAGAACTTTCTGCAGTTGCTAAAGACGGTATGCCAGATATTCCTGGATTGACAAGTTAATTTTTTTTTTGAAAAATATTTTTGAAAACATTCTATTCATTATTCATCAACTATATTTGCTAATAAAATTTTAAAATCTATTTTTGAAAGAATTTATTAACTAAACATCAGACGATTAAATCGTTGATATTATTGAAAAAAAATACAATCTAAACATGGATAAACAACATAAAATTGCCGTGATAGGTCTTGGCTATGTCGGTTTGCCGCTTGCCGTTGCTTTTGCAGAAAAATTTTCGGTCATCGGTTTTGATATTAATCAAGAACGCGTAGATGAACTTGCTAGTGGTACCGATCACACTTTAGAAGTTTCTGATGATTTGCTCCAAGAAGCACTTCAAGGTAATGGTGACAAAAAATTGGAAGTAACCACGAAATCTAAAGATATGAGGGATGCCAATATTTTCATCGTGACAGTTCCAACACCAACCGACAAAAATCGTCAACCAGTACTCACTCCGCTTATCAAAGCCAGTGAAACCATTGCTAAAGTTTTGAAAGATGGTGATATTGTAATTTACGAATCTACTGTTTATCCTGGTGTTACAGAAGAAGTTTGTGTGCCAGTGCTTGAGCAACACTCTGGAAAAACTTTCAACAAAGACTTTTTTGCAGGTTATTCTCCAGAAAGAATCAATCCAGGCGATAAAGTTCACACCGTTACCAAAATACTAAAAGTTACTGCCGGTTCGACACCAGAAGTTGCCAAAATAGTTGATGATCTATACGCATCTGTAATTACGGCCGGAACGCATTTGGCACCAAGTATAAAAGTAGCTGAAGCTGCCAAAGTAATTGAAAACTCTCAGCGTGATATCAATATTGCTTTTGTCAATGAATTGTCTAAAATTTTTAGACTTTTGGACATTGATACGAATGATGTACTTGATGCTGCAGCCACAAAGTGGAATTTTATTAAATTTTCACCTGGTTTAGTTGGCGGGCATTGCATCGGCGTAGATCCGTATTATTTGGCTCAAAAAGCGCTTGAGGTCGGTTACAACCCAGAAATTATTTTATCTGGTCGCAGAATGAATGATGGCATGGGTAAATATGTTGCAAGTGAAGTCATCAAATTGATGCTGAATAAAGAGGCTAAAGTGAAAAATGGAAAAGCATTAGTTCTAGGAATCACTTTTAAAGAAAATTGTCCTGATACCAGAAATACAAAAGCCATAGATGTCATAAATGAATTGAAAGCCTATAATATGGACATTGATGTTTGCGATCCTTGGGCAGATCAAAAAGAAGTAAAAACACTTTTCAATATTGATTTACTTCGTTGTGAAGATATTAAAAACACTTACGACGCAGTAATTCTTGCAGTTTCACATAAAGAATTTTTAGATTTTGATTATTCAAAATTAACAAACGAACATTCTGTTATTTTTGATGTCAAATCATTTTTACCAAAACAAATTATAGACGGAAGATTATAATGTACAACACAAATTATCACACAGAAGATTTATCTAAAAAACATTTTTTAGTGACAGGAGGAGCCGGATTCATCGGTTCAAATATTGTGGAATATTTGCTAAAAAATAACGCTAAAAAAGTGCGAGTTTTAGACAATCTTTCCAATGGATATTATTACAATATTGAAGAGTTTAAATCGCACCCTAATTTTGATTTTTTTGAAGGTGATATTAGAAATTTAGAAACTTGCAAAAAAGCAGTTGAAAATATTGACATTGTTTTGCATCAAGCTGCTTTAGGTTCTGTACCTAGATCTATAGACGACCCTGTAACCAGTAATGAAGTGAATGTTTCTGGTTTTTTAAATATGTTAGTCGCTTACAAAGAGTCTGACAGTGTCAAACGTTTCGTTTATGCAGCCTCAAGTTCAACTTATGGCGACAGCAAAACTTTGCCAAAAATTGAAGACAATATTGGGAGACCACTTTCACCTTACGCCGTGACAAAATACGTCAACGAATTATATGCCGATGTTTTTGCTAAAACTTACGATTTAGAAATCATTGGTTTGCGATATTTCAATGTGTTTGGTCCAAAACAAAGCCCAAAAGGTGCTTACGCAGCAGTAATTCCACTTTTTATGCAAGCGCTTAAAGATGAAAAATCTCCTATTATAAATGGAGATGGTGAACAAACTCGCGATTTTACTTTTGTTGAAAATGCAGTTCAGGCAAATATAAAAGCAGCTTTTGCTGACAAAAAAGCAGTCAATGAGGTTTACAATGTTGCTTACGGAGAAAGAATTAGTTTGAATGAACTTTGGGCTTCACTAAAAGATGCTTCTGGTAAATCTATAGAAGCAATTTATGGTCCGCCTAGAGTTGGAGATGTAAGAGATTCTTTAGCACAAATTGATAAAGCTAAAATAAAATTGAGCTATGATCCAAAATTCAGTGTTCAAGATGGCTTGAAAATTACTTGGGATTATTTCAATGAATAAGTGAATTTATCTCGTATTTTAAATAAAAAAGCTTGAAACCTAATGACTTCAAGCTTTTTTTACTACAGTAGTTTTAGAAAAAACTAGTAATTCAAATTGATGTTCAAAGTGAATTCATCATAAATTGTTTTATCGCCTAGATTATCAAAAAATGAATCAGATCCATATCTTACATCATATTTAGTTCTATCTATTACTAAAGTTGTTGATGCAGAATTTTTATCCATTTCCATATCAAAAGCAATAGGATTTGTGTTGCCTTTAATCGTCAAATCTCCAGATATTCCGTAAACGTCGCCTTTTTTTGCTACAGTGTTAATAACGAATTTCGCAGTTTTGTAGTTTTCGACACCAAAGAAGTCATCAGACATAAGATGTCCTTCTAACTTTTGCTTGCTATCTCCTTCCAAATCTGTCACTTTAATAGAGGTCATATCAACAATAAATTCTCCTCCAACTAATTCGCCATTTTCCATAAGGAAATGACCATCTTTCATTTGAATCGTTCCATTATGTGAACCTGTAAGCTTCTCACCTTCCCATTCAATTTGACTTTTTTTGATGTCAATTTTTTTCATTTCAATTGAATTTGTAAATGCAACTAAAGAAAGTAAAATAACTGTGGCTAAAGCGCCTTTCAAAACATTTGTTTTCATGATTATTGTTTTAATATTAATATTGAGGTTTATAAATGTGTAAATAATTCTTTGCTTGATTTTCTTACTTTTTTCGCGTCCTGCAACTGGTCATCTTCACTGCGATAACCTAGAGTTGTCAATGCGACAGATTTTAGATTTTTAGTCTCTAAATCCAGAATTTTATCAAATTCTGAAGGATTAAAACCTTCCATTGGACAAGCATCGATTTTCATATTTGCTGCCGCTGATAATAAATTACCTATAGCAATGTAAGCCTGACGAGAAGCCCAAACTTCTTTATTGTTTTGAGAAAAAGTGAGCACAGAATTTTGAATCATTTCTTTCATTCCGTCGAAATCTTCAACAGATTTGTTTCTCGTTTCTGCATTATTCTTAATAAATTCATCTAAATAATCTTGATCGATTTTTGTGATGTAACAAAAGACTAATAAATAAGATGAATCTGTAATTTGCGGCTGACCAAAAGCAGCAGATTTCAATTTTTCTCTCAATTCGGGATCTTTAATTACCAAAATCTTATAAGGTTGCAACCCATAAGAAGACGCAGATAGTCGAACTGCTTCTAAAAGCTTATTCAAATCTTCTTCTTTCAATTCTTTTTCTGGATTAAACTTTTTTGTGGCGTAGCGCCAGTGTAAATCTTCAATATACTTTTCCATATTTATTCTCTTAATTTATTTAATAATTTATTTAAAGTTAACAATTCATTTTCTTGTAAATTCTCTGTAATATTCGTTTCTACACGATCAACTACTTTGCTAATTTCATCGATAGCGTCAAGACCTGATTTTGTAATACAAATATCAACTTTACGACGGTTAGATTCGCATTGTTTCCGCGTCACAAAATCTTTTGTAAGAAGTTTGTCCACTAATCTGGTAGTATTACTCATTTTAGAAATCATTCGATCTTGAATAACCTGAAGTGAAGCTGGCTCTCCTTTCATTCCTCTCAAAATTCGTAAAACATTGAATTGTTGAGGCGAAATATCGAAAGGTTTCAAAGCTGAAGCAACTTCATCGTTCAACCAATTTCCAGTATATAATACATTCAGCAGAGCCTTTTTGTACTCAGGTATTTGTTTTGATATTTTCAACTGTTTTCCTATAATCATGTTTAAACAACATTTGTATGTACAAATATAGGATTGATTTTCGAATATGATTTAAATGTTTTGTTAATATTTAAAAAGAAATAAATTTAATTTAGATTCAAAAAACTTAAGCTTATTAAATTACAATGAATATTACCTTAATTAAAAATTGTAATTTTGTACTAATAAAATATAATCATGAAAAATTTAGAGCAAAAACAATGGATTGACGGACTTCAAAAAGACAAATCTGCCGTTATTTTGGATGTCAGAACTCCAGAAGAATTTGAAGAAGGCTTTATAAAAGACGCAAAGTTGATAAACATTCAGAATCCTGAAACATTCATGAGTGAAATTGAAAAGCTAGACAAATCAACTCCTCACTATGTATATTGTAGATCAGGAAAACGTAGTGAAATGGCCTGTCAAATTATGGAAAAGTCAGGTTTTGAGAAGACTTACAATCTCAGTGGAGGCATTTTAGAATGGCGTGGAGATGTTGAAACAAAATAAGTAAACATTATGAAATATATTTTAAGTATTGTAGTGATTGCTGTTTTAATTGGCTGTTCTCAAGCTAGTGAAAACAAAGTAAATATAGTAAGTTCTTCAGAAATGAAAGAAATTATGAGCCAAGACTCTATTCAGTTAATTGATGTGAGGTCGCTCAAAGAATTTAGAGAAGGCCATTTGAAAAATGCACAAAATATAATTTATGACGAAGATTTTGCTGAAAAAATTAAAACATTGGATAAATCTAGGTCTGTTGCTGTGTATTGCCAAACTGGGAGACGGTCTTCAGATTGTTCAGAAATTTTAAAAAAAGCAGGCTTTGAAAAGATTTATGATTTAGATGGCGGTCTTTCAGAATGGAAGTATAAGGAAGAGTTGGTGAAAGAATAAATTTATCCAATTACTAGTCCATATAATGTTCAATTATTTGTCAGAAAAAAATATATTTGCACATCTTTAAATAATTACTATGAAGTTTATTATATCGAGTTCATATATGTTGAAAAACCTCCAAACTTTGGGAGGTGTTATCAACAATAGCAATACCATGCCGATTTTAGACAATTTTTTGTTTGAATTAGACAAAAATTCTCTCAAAATTTCCGCTTCAGATCTTGAAACTACCATGAGTGCAAACTTGGATGTTGAATCTGAAGATGAAGGTGAAATTGCCATTCCTGCAAGATTGCTTTTGGATACATTGAAAACTTTTCCTGAGCAGCCGCTCACCTTTCATGTTTTGGAAAACCACACGGTCGAAATTAATTCTGAACAAGGTAAATATGCTTTAGCTTATGCTAATGCTGAAGACTTCCCTTCGCCAGTAAATATAGAAGATCCGAGCAAAACAATTCTTATTGGTGATGTACTTTCAACAGCGATAAACAAAACAATTTTTGCCACAGGAAATGATGACTTGAGACCTGTGATGAACGGTGTTTTTTTCAGATTTACTGCAGATGGATTAATATTCGTTGGAACTGATGCGCACAAACTTGTAAAGTACGAAAGAAACGACATTAAGGCTGAAAATCCTTCTGAATTTATTATGCCTAAAAAACCTTTAACATTATTGAAAGGTGTTCTACAAGGTAGCGAAGAGGAAGTTAACATTGAATATAACGAATCCAATGCAAAATTCAGTTTTGAAAACATTGAATTGACTTGCCGTTTGGTAGAAGGAAAATATCCAAATTACGAAGCAGTTATTCCAAAAGAAAACCCTAATACTTTGACTATAGATCGGGCAATGTTTTTGAGTTCTGTGCGCCGTGTTTCTATTTTTTCTAATAAAACAACACATCAAATTCGCTTGAAAATTGCTGGTGCTGAATTGAATATTTCCGCAGAAGATCTGGACTATTCCAACAAAGCTGAAGAGCGTTTAACTTGCGACTATCAAGGTGATGACATCACTATTGGATTCAATTCAAAGTTTTTGACAGAAATGTTGAATAATTTGAATTCAGATACTATAAAGATTAAAATGAGTTTGCCAAATCGTGCTGGTATTTTGACTCCAGTAGATGGACTGGAAGATGGAGAAGATATCACAATGCTAGTGATGCCAGTTATGCTAGGCAATAACTAGAAAATAAAAACTTATATATTTTAAAAGCCTCCATTTTGGAGGTTTTTTTTATTTAATATCATATGTGAAAAGACAAAATTTCATATAAAGTTATTTTAGAATTTACCTACAACTAAAGACCTCTAGCCTCCAAAAAACATAACTATTTGTATTTAAACAAATTAACATAAATATTAGCAACATTTATGAAATTGATGCAATTAACAAAAGTTGCATTCTTAGTCTAGTTATAAATTTGATAAGATCAAAAATAACTAGCCATGAGGAATTTATGTTTTTTGATAAATATTTTTTTTCTAATCTTATATTCAAATGTTTTAGCACAAAACATTTCTACAGACTGTAATTGCGATATCACAATTAGCAATCCTAATACTTCAATTTCCGTCCAAAGTAATACTTCGATTTGTTTAACTGGTAATTTCACATACACACAAGGAATTTTATTAGGTTCAAATTCCACGCTATGCGTTGGTGAAAACGTGACACTCACAGGCAATCTAGATGTAACAAGTTATGGCGATGATTCTACAACTATAAACAACTACGGTACAATTTATAGCAATTTTGGTTCTTTTTTTAGAAACTTCAATATCTATAATTATGGAACAATCGATACAAATCTGAATTTCAATGCTAATCTAAATCCGTATTTATTCAATAGTGGTACTTTCATAAGTTCTAATAATTACCAAACGATTTCAAGCGGTACAATAGACAACAATGGTGTTTTAGATTTCAATAATTTGACCTTAAATCAAAATTTTAATTTAAATACAACAGATAATAGTCAAATTATAGCCAATGGAAATTTCGATATCAATGGTTCTCATGATTTTGAAGGTGAAATCAATGTGCAAAATAGTCTAAATATTAATAATGGTGGAAATTTCTTTGACAATGTAAATATAGAAGCGAACAATTTTAATGCTAGTGGTAGTAGTAATTTCAATGGTGGTAATATTATAATTGACAACAATTTCAACTTAAATAATCAAGATAATCAATTCGAAAATATAAATGTTGAAACCAATAAATGGACTGTAAATGGTAATCAATATTTTAATGGATTTATAACAGTTTATGGGTTAACAAAAGTGAATTCAGGAATTTTAGATATTAATAATGCTGAATTAATCTTGAACAATATTGTGTTGCATTCCAAAATCAGAGAACAATCAGGATGTTCTATCATAACTATAAATGGAAATTCTAATGGTTGGGGTGATTTAGAAGGTAGTGGAAATGGTGGAATAAATCTAACTTATAACTTACCAAATAATAACCACTGGACATTAATTGGTAACGTAGGTGTAGGAGAATGTGAATTTAATGCTCCTACAATATGGATAGGTGTGGTTTCTACTGATGCTGAAAACATCAACAATTGGAGCAATGGTTTTCCAAATAGATATATTGATGTTATTATAAATGTAACGCCCAATGATCCAAATTTTTCTGAAAATGCTGAAATGAAAAATTTAGAAATTGTAAACGGTGCAGGTGTTTCTCAGTCTAATGAGTCACAAATCAATATTTATGGCGATTTTGAAAACCACGGTTATTATAATCCTGGAAATTCAACATTAGCTTTTAAATCCGATGAAGTTCAGAATTTATCCACCGATAATAAACTAATAATCTACAACTTGACAATTGATAATCAAAGTAGTCTTAATCTGGTTTCTGGAAATGTTGACATTTATAATATTTTAAATTTAGAAAGTGGGGATTTGGTTACAAACTATGATTATAATAATCCAAATAATAATTTGGTGACTTTTAAGTCAAACGCCAATACCACAGCTATAATTAGTGAAATTGAAAGCGAAAATACCATTGTTGGTGATGTTATGATTGAACGCTTTATTCCATTGAATAATAGAGCGTTTAGATATATGACAACTTCTGTAAACACTTCAACTTCCATTAATGAAAATTGGCAAGAAGGTGTGAATAATACAGTGAATGATTTTAGTTTAAACCAAAATCCAAAACCTGGATATGGAACGCATATCACAGGAAGTGTAAATGGTGAAAATGGTTTTGATGCTACATTGACGGGAAATCCGTCTTTATTTGGTTGGGATTCTCAAAACGGAACTTGGGAAACAATAACTAGCACAATTGATAACAACTTAGAAGCTGGAAAAGGTTACGTAATCCTAATTAGAGGAGATAGAAGCACAAATGTATGGTCAAATAACTCCGCTATGGGTAGCCCTACTAGATTGCGCTCTTTGGGAACTATACTTTCTGGTGATGTGAATGTTGATGATTATTTAAACCCAAATTCAGATGGTTTTTCATTAGTTGGCAACCCATATCAATCAGAATTAGATATGAAAACAACTTTACACTACGGTTCAACATATCTTAATAAAAATTTTTACTACGCATACAATCCAAATATTGGTGATCGGGGCGGATACGTTACAGTAGATTTAGACTCGGAACCTGTTCAATCTATTCCTGAACAGCCAAATAACAATAATAATGTGAATTCAGGAAAATATCGTTTTTTACAACCAAATCAAGCTGCTTTTGTTCAAACTTCAAAAAATATTCCAGCGAATCAAACGCCATCGTTAACTTTTAAAGAGGAATTTAAAACAGACGAAACTTTAACCAATCAAGTGTTTAGCGTGAATTCAAATTCTAAAATTGATTTGAATATCATCAAAAATTCCAATGATGAATTAATGGATGGTGTAAGATTTAAATTTGGAGCAACTTTCAGCGAAACTGTTGGAAATGATGATGCTTTAAAGTTCTGGAATGATGACGAAACTATTGGTATTGAATCTGATGGCAATTATTTAGCCATTGAGAAAAGACCTTTTCCAGAAGATGAACAAATGTTTAGTTTTTGGATTGGCAATTATAGAGATTCCGAGTATACGATGAATGTTGTAGTTGAAGAAATGCCAAACTACAATATTTATCTCAAAGACACATATACAAACATTGACCATGAATTGAATGAAGGCGAAAACAATATTGTTTTCAATATAGATTCTTCGATTCCTGGTTCTATAAATTATGATCGTTTCAAATTATTTTTTGAACAAGACAACGTGTCTGTAGATGACTTTGAATCCAGTAAAAATGATTTTAGCCTCTACCCTAACCCATCAACAGATGGTTATTTCAATATAAAAGGCGAAAGCTTAAGCAGCAGCGAAACAAAAATTGAAATCTTCAATAACATCGGTCAGAAAATAAAAACTCTTCAAACAGATTTCAAAGAAGAAATCAGAATCAATACTGTTGAAATGAATTCTGGCGTTTATATTGTAAAAATAAATACCGATGGCAATCAGGTTACCAAAAAGATAATCATAAAATAAATCAAGAAATACATCTTAAATAAGGTATTTTTACTTAAATAAAACTCCTGATATCAGAAATTCTGATTGCAGCATGAGAAGCATGATGAAGAACCTCTCCATTCTTGATGACCAATATTTGTGGTGATTGATGTAGAACTTGGAAAACACGACTAACTTCATTAGAGACATCACGATTAGACAACAAATCCAAATACAACATCTCTATTTTAGAATTATCGAAGTCGATTTCTGTCTGAAATTGATGCCAAACCATATTACTTATCCCACAAGTTGTAGAATGTTTAAAAATTACAACAACTTTTTCTTGAGAAAGTTTTTTTACTGAATCTATCTGACCGACAGTTTCCAAGGTACGCCAGACAAAAGCATCCTTATCTGTATTTTGTTCATTATTAGATGTTTTCCTGTTGAAAATATTTTGAAAAAAGCTCATAATTATATTTTTTAAAATTGTCGTAATGACCTGACATTAATTACAAGTCACCAATTATCATTAAATCTTATTAAAGTTGATTTAGATAAAATAATTCACTTGCTTATATTCGCAAAGTTAAATTATGAAATGGTCTAATGAGTGAAATTATTGAAAAAAGAATTATTTCTGAAGACGAAATAAAAACACTAAATCAAAAATATAAAACTCTTAATATTAATGATCGCATAAAATCCCTTTATGATGATTTTGAAACTTCAGAAGTTATGCTTACAAGTTCGTTTGCTTCAACTTCTGCATTTCTACTAAAGCTTTTTTCAGACATCAATAACAAACAATCGGTATATTTTATAGATACTGGCTATCATTTCGATGAAACTTTAGCTTATAAAAAAGAACTTTCTGAAAAATATAACTTAAATGTAAAATCGGTAAGTGCGCTTAAACATGAACATGATTTTACGACTAAAGACCAGACTTGGCTCAAAAATCCAGACTTTTGTTGTTCTATAAATAAAGTAAAACCGCTTGAAATCATCAAAAATAAGTACACCGTTTGGGTGTCTGGTTTAATGGAATGGCAAAGCGACCACAGGTCAACTTTAAATATTTTTGAACAACGTGGCGAAATACTTAAATTTTATCCTTTACTGGATGTCTCTAAAAAAGAAAGAGATAATTTTATCAAAAAACATCAACTTCCTTTCCATCCTTTAGTGAAAAAAGGATATAATTCAATTGGTTGTAAACATTGCACCATTCCTGGCAAAGAAAGAAACGGCAGATGGAATAACAATCCGAAAACTGAATGCGGTTTACACCTATAAACATCTGGTTTTTACAGTCAAGAATGACTCAAAAACCAGATGTTTCAAAATTATAACAAAGTCGTTGGGCAAATATAGTCAGTGACTTTGATGCTTTCATCTTTTAGTATTTCTTCAAAACCACCTCTAAGGTCTTTAAAATTTTCAAATCCACGTTGTTTCAAAATTGAAGCCGCAATCATACTTCTGTAACCACCTTGACAGTGAATAATAAATTCACTAGATTTGGGAAATTCAGATAGATGAGAGTTGATTTGATTCAGTGGTGTATTCTCTGCACCAACTAAATGCTGAGAGTTAAACTCACTCGGTTTTCTTACATCAAAAATTTTGATGTCCTTGTTTTCTCTCATACTTTTTAGTTCTTCAACATCTATTCGTTTTATAGAATCAATTTCTTTATCAGCAGCTTTCCAAGCTTCAATTCCACCCTCTAAAAACCCAACAGCATAATCATAACCAACTCTTGATAAGCGAATTATACTTTCTTCTTCTTTTCCAGGATCTGTAACCAAAAGTATTTTTTGTTTAATATCTGGAATCAATTCTCCAACCCACTGTGCAAAATTATTATCTAGTCCAATATTTATACTATTTGGAATAAATGCATCCTTAAAACTTTCAGATTCTCGAGTATCTAAAATTAACGCTCTAGTTTCATTCGCTATAGCTTCAAATTCATTTGGCTTTAGAGGTTTTTCTCCGCGTTCAATTACTTTATCAATACTGTCATAGCCTTGTATATTCATCAATACATTTTTTGGAAAATATCCTGGAGGTGGTGTAAGACCGTCTAACAAGACTGTGATAAATTCTTCTTTGGATAAATCAGGTTGAAGCGCGTAATTTGTAGCTTTTTGATTTCCTAAAGTATCTGTAGTTTCTTTACTCATCATCTTACCGCATGCACTTCCAGCACCGTGGTTTGGATACACAATTAATTCATCCGGTAGAGGAATAATTTTATCTCTTAACGACTCATATAGATAACCCGCCAATTTTTCTTGTGTCAAATCTTTTACAACATGTTGAGCTAAGTCTGGTCTGCCAACATCTCCAATAAACAAAGTATCTCCTGTAATAATACCATGTTGAATTCCTTTTTCATCAATCAAGAGATAGGTCGTAGACTCCATTGTGTGTCCCGGTGTATGCAAAACTTTCACCGTGTAATTTCCAATTTTGAACTCCTGATTATCTTCAGCTACTATTGCATCAAATTCTGGTTTTGCAGTTGGGCCGTACACAATTTTCGCTGAGGTTTTCTTGGCTAAATCCAAATGACCGCTTACAAAATCTGCATGGAAATGAGTTTCAAAAACATACTTTATCTCCGCTGAATCTGACTTTGCCTTATCGATGTATGGTTGGACTTCTCTTAATGGGTCAAAAATCGCTGCTTCACCGTTATTTTCAATATAATATGCCGCGTGAGCAATACATCCTGTATAAATTTGTTCTACTTTCATCTTAAAACTTATTTTAAATTTTAAGCTAAATTATGAATCATCCAATTCTACAATTGCAATATTTGTTACAGAGTAAAATAGAATTTAGGGAAACATGATAATTATCAGTTTTTCAAATAAGTCCAAAATAAAAGAGAGAGCATTTTAATAATAAAAAGACCGCAAATTCATAATGAATTTGCGGTCTTTTTATTATTTGTTGATTTGAAAAATTTTCTAAGATTAACTAATTAATTTTAAAAATTCATTTCTTGTTTCGCTTTCCTTAAATTGTCCTCTAAAACCAGAAGTTGTGGTCGCAGAATTTTGCTTCTGAACACCCCGCATCATCATGCACATGTGTTGCGCTTCAATAACCACAGCAACACCTTTGGGTTGTAAAGTCTTATTTATGGCATCCAAAATATCTCGCGTCAAACGTTCTTGCACTTGCAATCGTCTTGCGAATACATCTACAACGCGTGGTATTTTACTTAAACCAACAATTTTTCCATCAGGAATATAAGCGACATGAACTTTACCGAAAAAAGGCAATATGTGATGTTCACATAAAGAATACAATTCGATATCTTTAATCAACACCATATCTTCATAATCTTCCTCGAACATAGCACCAAGCAAGATTTGCTCTGCATCCATTTCATAACCTTGGGTAAGGAATTGCATTGCTTTTGCAGCGCGTTCAGGTGTTTTTACGATTCCATCTCTTTTCGGATCTTCACCTACATTTTTCAAAATTGATAGGTAATTGTCTTTTATATTATCAACTAAAGGTTGAGTATATTCTTCAAGTATTTTATATGACATTGTTTTATTATGATTTGAGTTTATGGCTAAATTTTTCTCTTAATGTGGCAAGTTTTGGTTCGATTATGACCTGACAGTAGCGGTTTTCGGTAAAATTGTTGTAAAAATTTTGATGTTCTTCCTCTGCTTCATAAAATCTTGAAGCCTCAGACAATTTAGTCACAATTTTTCCATCAAAATATTCAGCAGAATTTAATTCTTGCATCACTAGCTCTGCCGTATTTTTTTGATTTTCATCATGGTAAAAAATCTCGCTTCTGTATTGTTCACCCACATCATATCCTTGACGATTTAGAGTTGTGGGATCATGAGTGGCAAAAAACACGTACAATAAATCTTTGTAGTTAATCACACTTTCATCATAACTAACCTGTATAGCTTCTGCATGGCCAGTTCTTCCCATTACCACTTCACGGTAAGGCGGATTTTTAATTTTTCCTCCTGTAAATCCAGATTTCACCTCGTGAACACCTTCTAGTCTCTGAAAAACGGCTTCTGTACACCAAAAACATCCATTTGCAAAAGTGGCTAATGATAAATTCTTATCTGACATAAATTAAAATTTGTTCAACAAAATTACATTTTTATTAAACAAATAAAATTGATTTAACTTATAATTAGGTAGGTAATTTTAATTTGAAGGGAATTTAAAACATCTGTGTTAAATCATGAACTAATGACTTAATCAACATACTGAATTTAGGCATCTACAAATTTCTGCATTATATCGTTTTTTAAATTATTCATTATCAATTCGTTCAACTAAATCATTGTGTTCAGAAAAATAAATATTTCATATTCAAATCAATTTTATTTTTCTAGATCAAATATTTATTATTCATATCATTTCAAGTATTGATTGCGTTAAGTATTTTTTATATTTCAATTTTTATTCAGACTTTTGAAATCTAATTCTAAACAATGATAAAGGCTAAAAATATTAGTAAACATTACGATGACCTAAAAGTTTTGGATCAAATTGATTTGCATATTCAAAAAAAGGAAATCATTTCGATTGTTGGTCCATCTGGTGTGGGAAAAACAACGCTATTACAAATATTAGGAACTCTTGAAAAAGCCGACAAAAATAAAGACGCTTTAATTGAAATTAACGGGACTAAAGTCAATGAACTTAAAAAAAAGAGTTTGGCTAAATTTCGAAATGAAAACATTGGATTCATTTTTCAATTTCACCAATTGTTACCAGAATTTACAGCTTTAGAGAATATTTGTATTCCTGCTTTTATCAACAAAACACCAACAAAAACCGCAGAAGCTCGCGCCAAAGAACTTTTGGGTTTTCTAGAACTTTCTCACCGAGCAGACCATAAACCCAATCAGCTGAGTGGCGGCGAACAACAACGTGTTGCTGTAGCTCGTGCACTTGTCAACAATCCGGGAGTCATTTTTGCCGACGAACCTTCTGGAAATTTAGATTCTGTCTCCGCAGAAAAACTACACAATTTGTTTTTTAAATTAAGAGATGAATTCGACCAAACCTTTGTCATTGTAACTCATAACGAGGATTTAGCAGACATGGCCGATAGAAAACTAGAGATGAAAGATGGCAAATTTATCTAAATTAAAACTTGATGAATTAAAAGCATTTTTAGACGAAAAAGTTGCGCTTTACAATCAGTTTAAATTTATTGAAACCGACCCTATTTCAATTCCACATCAATTTTCCGATAAAAAAGACATCGAAATTATCGGTTTTTTGATTGCAACAATTGCCTGGGGAAATCGAAAAAGTATTCTTAAAAACGGACAAAAGCTCATAGAGATTTTAGATCGTTCCCCACATGATTTTATTTTAAATCACCAAGAAAAAGACCTGAAATCCTGTAATGGATTTGTTCACAGAACCTTTAATGCAGAGGATTTGAAATATTTCATCAAATCTTTAAAAAACATTTATACTAACCATGAAGGATTAGCCTCTACTTTTGAAAAAAACAAAACCGAAACATCTCTGCAACCTGCTATACATGAGTTTAAAAAAATATTCTTTGAATTACAACACCTAAAACGTACTGAAAAACACGTTAGCGATCCACTAAAAAATTCAGCTGCCAAACGCTTAAACATGTATTTAAAATGGATGATCAGAAATGATAAAAATGGTGTAGACTTTGGAATCTGGAAACAAATATCACCAGCCATATTATCTTGCCCGTTAGATGTGCATTCTGGAAAAATAGCACGATCTTTAGGTTTACTAAAAAGAACTCAAAACGATGCCAAAGCAGTTAAAGAATTGGATGAAAATTTAAGAATTTTAGACCCTAAAGACCCTGTTAAATATGATTTTGCTTTGTTTGGACTCGGCGCTTTCGAGACTTTTTAGATCTTCATAAAATTCTGCTAATTTTTTGTATATTGCAACATTATACAAGATTTAGATATAAGATTTGATGAGATCAGAACCCCTACCAACTGAAGAAAAAAATAGGCTCGCAGCGCTAAGATCTGTAAATATTTTAGACACGCTACCAGAAAAAGAATATGACGAAATTACAGAATTAGTAGCTTCTATTTGCGATACGCCAGTAGCTATGATTTCTTTATTAGACGAGAACCGCCAATGGTTTAAATCTAAAGTTGGTATCGATTTTTGTGAGACAGATAAAGAACATTCGTTTTGTAACCACGCTATCCAAAATCCAAATGAAATTTTAGAAGTGTTCGATACAAGGTCTGATGAACGTTTCAAAGAAAATCCATTTACTTTTGGAGACAAACCTATTGTTTTTTATGCTGGCGTTCCACTTTTAGATCACAATAAATTTGCTTTAGGAACCCTGTGTGTCATAGACCATCAGCCAAGAACTTTATCAAAAAAGCAAAAAAACAGCTTGCGATATTTGGGAAATCAAGTTGTAAAATTATTTGAACTTCATGCTTCCAATGAGTGGCTCAGAGAAACCCAAAAAGAACTTAAAGAGAGAAATCATCAATTGAAAAGCTTTGCAGGCGTGGTCTCTCATGACATGAAAATGCCGTTGGCAAATATGATTATTACCATCGATATTTTGAAATCAAAATATAAAGAAAACTTAGATCAATCTGGTTTTGAATATCTTAATAATTTAAAGAAATCTGCCTTTCAATTAAGCGATTATATTTCCAATATTTTAACGCACTACGAAAGTGATAATATAACGGACAACAAAAATTCTTTAGAAACTTTTGATGTGCATCAACTTTTAGAAGATATTGTCGATATGTTGGACATCAACGAAGATTGTGAAATTAATTTCCCTGATGAAAACTTAGAAATTTTCTGCAATCGTATTGCTCTAGAGCAGATTTTACTGAATTTGATTGGTAATAGTTTGAAATACAATGATAAAGACAAAATTATAATCGATATTGATTGTCGACTTGACGAAGATTTCTACTACTTTTCAATTAAAGATAATGGTATCGGTATTGCTAAAGAAAAACAAAAAGAAATTTTCAATTTATTTTCTACCGTTGCATCAGAAGACCGACGTGGCAATAGAGGTAATGGAATTGGGCTATCTACCGTAAAAAAAATGATTCATAATATGGGTGGCAAAATTTCAGTAGAATCTGAAGTAAATCAAGGCACTAAATTCGAATTTTCTCTGGAGCGTCTTCAAAAGTAAATCGTATAATATTATCAAGTAAAATTTAAATGATTTTAGAAAAACCAGATGTCTTATATTTCTTATTTCTACTTATTATTCCCATTTTGGTGCATTTGTTTCAGCTGCGCAAATTCAAAACCACAAAATTTAGCAATGTAGCCTTACTTGAAAAAATTATTATTCAGTCGCGAAAAAGCTCGGTTATTAAAAAATGGCTGACACTTATCGCAAGATTATTAGCACTCGCATTTTTGATTTTAGCTTTCGCTAAGCCTTTCCTACCAAATACTTCTGAAGCTACCAAACCACAAGAAGTTTTCATTTTTTTAGACAACTCCTACTCTATGGCTTTGCCTGGAAAGCGAAATAATTTGTTGGAAGAATCCAAACAATCGCTGTTGGAAAATTTAGACGATAATCAAAAATTTTCTTTGGCAACTAACAATAATCTCTGGCAAAATGTCACTAAAAAAGATATTCGCGCTGAGATTTTCGATATCGATTTTACGACTTCAAAATTCAGTTTTCAAGATATTATTCTGAAAGCCAACAGCGTTTTCAGTAAAAGTAAAAGTCAAAAACATCTTTTTTTGATTTCAGATTTTTTGAATTTTGATGCTGAAAACATCAAAGATTTTAAAGCTGATTTTGAAGTGAAATTAATTCAAAAAACGCCTGAAAATTACGACAACTACTTTTTAGAATCAGCGACTTTAGCCAATGATGGGAATTCAAAAACAATTTCTGCGTTAGTCAAAAAAAATCAAAACAATAATAATGATATTACAGTTTCCATTTTCAATGAAGGTAATCTTATAGCCAAAAATAGAACAGATTTTGGTGACAAAAATAGAGCTGAAGTCAATTTTGATATTGGTAATCAAAGCTTTAAAAATGGAAAAATAAGTATTGAAAACGATAACATTGCTTATGATAATGATTTGTTTTTCAGTATCAATGATGATCAAATCATCAATATTATTTCCATTTACGATGAAGATGAAGCTAAGAATAATTTTCTGAAAAAAATATTTCGTCAGGATCAATTCAACTTCAAATCCGTTGCACTTGACCAATTTAATTTTACAGAAATAGAAAATGCAAATGTTCTAATTCTAAACGAAATTGAAAACATTAATACAGCTTTGAAAAGTAATTTAAAACGTTTTGCCGACAATAATGGTAGTTTGGTGGTCATTCCAAATCAAAATAATGATTTGGAAAATTTCAGAAATATTGGTGCTTTATCTTCAGTATATTTGGATATGAACCTCAACAAACAAAACATTACAACAATCAATTTTGAGCATCCAATTTTAGAAAATGTATTTTCTGAACGTATAGAAAATTTTGATTATCCGTCTACTGAACAAAATTTCAAAATAAATAATCGTTTTAATAATGTGTTGAGCTATAGTAATAATGATGCATTTTTGGCGGAGAAAAACAACACCTATGTTTTTGCTAGCGCCTTAAATCCTGAAGCATCCAATTTTATCAACTCACCTATTGTCGTGCCTGTGTTTTATAATATCGCACAGCAAAGTGTAAATATTCCGCAACTTTATGCTACAATTGGCGAAGAAAATACGATAACGGTAAATGCTAATTTGGGCAGCGATGAAGTTTTGAAATTGTCCGGAGAAAATTCAAAAATAATTCCTCAACAAAGCAGAATCGGAAACTCTATTGAAATCAATACCCAATACAATCCCAAAAAACCAGGAAATTACAAGTTGACTTCTAAAGATTCAACCTTGCTGCATTTGAGTTTCAATTTTGACAGAAGCGAAAGTGAATTCAACTTTATCAACACCGCAAATTTTAAATTTGACCAATACAATTCGGTTGAAGAAGTTTTTGATGCTTATTCTGAAATGAATAAAATCATTGAGCTTTGGTTTTGGATGCTTATTTTTGCACTTGGATTCTTTATAATAGAATTATTATTACTCAGATTTTTAAAATAAAGACAATGTCAATTCTTCTAAAATCAGCTACAATTCTGGACAGTGATAGTCAATATCACAAGCAAACCAAAGATATTTTAATCAAAGATGGTTTTATAGAAAATATTGCTGACGAAATCAACGGTGGTGACCAAATTATAGATAAAAAAAACCTCTACATCTCATGCGGATTTTTTGACAGTTCAGTGAGTTTTGGAGAACCTGGTTTTGAGGAACGAGAAACATTAGAAAACGGCGTTGCAACCGCAAGAAAATCTGGTTTTACAAGTATTTTTCTAAATCCGAATTTGAACCCGATTACAGATCGAAATTCAGGGGTGAAATTTTTAAAACAGCAAACCAATTCTAAGGAAATAGACTTACACCCGATTGGTGCTATGACTAAAGGTTTTGACGGAAAAAATTTAGCAGAATTATTTGACATGGCCAATGGCGGCGCGATAGCATTTTACGATTTCAAAAAACCGATTCAGAACGGAAATCTTTTGAAAATAGCTTTGCAATATGTTCAAAGTTTTGGTGGTTTAATTTTTTCATTCCCGTTAGATCAAAATATTGCTGGACAAGCGCAAGTAAACGAAGATGAATTTACCACTTACATCGGTCTAAAAGGTATGCCAGCTTTAGCAGAAGAAATTCAAATAGCAAGAGATTTGAATATCCTAACTTATACCGGAGGAAAACTTCATATACCAAATATTTCAACTCAAAAATCGGTAGAATTGATAAAGAAAGCAAAAAATGACGGGTTGAATGTCACTTGCAGCGTAGCAATTCACCATTTATTTTTCAATAGTAATGTTTTAGGCGAGTTCGACAGTCGCTATAAAGTTTTACCGCCTTTACGCACCGAAGCCGACCAATTGGCGCTGGTTGAAGCTGTGCAAAACGGAATTATAGATATGGTTACCGCAGACCACGAACCGATGAATGAAGAATTTAAAACCTTGGAATTTGAAAATGCTAGTTTTGGTAGTATTGGCTTAGAATCGGCTTTTGGCGTATTGAACACTATTTTCGATAAAGAATTGACCGCTGAATTGTTATCCAAAACCAAATCTAAATTTGGTTTAAAAAATTCAAAAATAGAAATTGGAGCGGAAGCAGATTTAAGTTTATTCAATCCAGAATTAACCTATAATTTCAAAGACTCACATATTTTTTCAAAATCTAAAAATAGCATGTTTTTGGGTGAAGAGTTGAAAGGAAAAGTTTACGGAAGCATTTATAAGGATTCATTTTATGAAAATTAAAAAAGAAAGAAAAGGAAAATCTGCTGCAATTGTGGCTTACTTTACTATTTTCGGTAGTATTCTAGCACTTTTGTTGAATAGCGACGAGAACAAAACCGACTTTGGAAGCTTCCATGTTAGACAGGGTTTAGGCATCAATTTAGTATTTATTTTTCTAGGTGTGGTTGTTAACGGCATCTTCGATTTTTTAAGTGAAACACAAAATATTATGGTTGGTTTTGCTTTTTATTTATTTTATTTCATATTATGGATCTACGGATTTATAGCCGCTGTAAGTGGAAAAAAGCGTGAAATTCCTATCATCGGAAATTTAAGTCAAAAAATATTTAAAAATTTAACCTAAATGACAACACAAAATTTATCATTAACACATTTGGTCAGACCTTCTAATCTTGATACAAAAGCACCGCTAGTATTGATGTTACACGGTTATGGCAGTGATGAAAACGACTTGTTTTCTTTCGCCAGCGAATTGCCTAAAGAATATATTGTAATTTCACTGAAAGCACCACATCAAATTCAACCCTTCGGAAATGCTTGGTATGCGATCAATTTTGATGCACAACAAGGAAAATTCAGCGATGTTGAACAAGCCATTGAATCTAGAGATTTGGTTAAAAAATTCATTTCTGAAGCAAAGGAAGCTTATCCAATCGACGAGAAAAACATCACTTTATTAGGGTTTAGTCAGGGAACGATTTTAAGTTTTGCATTGGGACTTTCGCATCCAAAATTGTTTAAAAATATCATAGCTTTAAGTGGTTATATTGATCAAAATATGATTGAAGCCGGTTACGAAAAAAACGATTTTAGTCATCTTTCTGTCTACAATTCACACGGCGCCTCAGATCAGGTTATTCCTGTAGAATGGGCTAGAAAAAACAAGCCGTTTTTAGAAAAATTGAATATCGATATCAATTACGAAGAATATCCTGTTGGTCACGGTATCAACCCACAAAATTTTATGAGTTTAAAAAAATGGCTAGCTGAACATCGCTAATCACTCAAACAAAAACTAAGAATAATTATGCTTATAATTGGTATTGCCGGTGGCACTGGAAGTGGAAAAACAACAGTAGTCAATCAGATTATCAACGAACTTCAACATGATGAAGTCGATGTGATTTATCAAGATTCTTATTACAAAGATTTGTCGCATTTACCAATGGATGAACGTGTGAAAATAAATTTCGACCACCCTAAATCTATCGATTTCGAATTACTGGTCGAACATTTAAAAATCTTAAAAACTGGCCAAAACATTGAGCAACCAGTCTATTCTTTTAAAGCGCACAACCGGACTCATGAAACCATAACTACTAAGCCTCGAAAAGTTATGATTGTGGAAGGTATATTAATTTTCACACATCCTGATATTCGCGATATGTTCGATATTAAAATTTTTGTTCATGCTGATAGCGATGAACGTTTGATGAGACGCTTGAAACGTGACATTTCTGAGCGTGGTAGAGATTTAGATGAAGTGCTAAATCGTTATAAATCCACTTTGAAACCAATGCATCAGCAATTTATCGATCCGACAAAAGAGTATGCCGATATTATTATTCCTAATAATCGTTTCAATACGGTTGCAATAGATATCGTTCAGACAATTATTAAAGAACGGCTCATTTAGTGCATTAAGAGGGAAGAAAATAGCACTCTAATTATTTATTTATCATATATTTAATTATAAATTTTGAAAGCAAATACAAATAAATATTATTTTACCTAATTTCAGTTTAAATCGTTTTAATTATGACAAAAATCCATTATAGTAAAGCCAGATTGAAAATTAATTTAAGAGTAGCAATTGTACTTATTTCACTAGGAATCATATTAGTTTCACTTTCATTAATTATTGGTAATTGGAAAAACATTTCACTAGATGCTATTGGTTTTGGACAAATTGGCGGGGGACTTTTTATGTTATTGGTTTATTACTTTGAAAAAAACAAACAATACCTGAGTCTGAATAAAGGCGAATTAATCAAAAACACCCTGTTTCCAAAGAAAATAAAGCTCAAAGAAATAGTATCGATTAAAGAATTTGCTGGTGATTTAAAACTGATTTCTGCAAAGAATGAATTTGTTATTGATACTCAAATTATAGAAACAAATTCACTATTGAAACTAAAAGGTGAGTTGGAAAATTATAATCTGAAATAAAACAATTTACAAAAAGAACTTACGTATTTTAGTGTACAGCTTATTCAAAATCAAATAATTAAAATCCTACTGAATAATTAGCATTTTATAAAGCTAAAAACCAATTTTTATTTATTTTTTAAGATAAATTTTTAAGATTGTGTTATATTTCATTAAGTATGTTTGATTTACCTCTACTTTCATTAAATTAGATGTGAATCAAAAAAAATATTAATTATGAGTATTGTAAAAGTTATAGAAGTCATTGCTACTTCAAACAAAAGTTTTGATGACGCAACCCAAAATGCAGTAACAGAAGCGTCTAAAACCGTTAAAAACATAAAATCAGTTTATGTTAAGGAAATGAACGCTAATGTAACAAATAATCAAATAGTTAATTATGCAGTAAATGCAAAAGTTTCTTTTGAAATAGATAGTTAAACTAAAATGACTAGCCATAAAAAGCGGAAAGATATTTTTTAATCTTTCCGCTTTTTTAATGTATTATGATTCAGATTAGTTCAATGATTTGCTTTGCTTCCTTCCAATTTCTTCAATTGCAGATAAATACTAATGAATATTGAGGAGAAGTTTAAAGCTTGATAGTTGGCAAAAATTTAGATTAGTAATACAAATCACTAAAATTTTACTTCGAAGCCGATTGAACTTCAGTTTTTGATTCGACAAAAGAATATCAAATATTTTTAAACGTAATAATCACTTTTAATACAGTTCTAATAGATATCGTTCAGAAAATTATAGAAGATGGCTTATTTGACTAATTTTTCATTTTATTCTATTAAAAAAACTTTTGAATTTGGTCGAAAACCAATAACACACCGCTAATAACCATTATCGCAATCACAAACCTGAGGAAGGTTTTGCTTTTCATTTGTGAAAGAAATTTCTTTCCAATTATATTCCCAATAGTTGCTCCTATACCTAAAACTATTCCATAAATCCAAAATTGATCGCTTAACAGTCCAAAAAAAGTATAACTTCCAATTTGTGAAATACCCATTAGAAATGAGTTGGCCGTCTTTGTTGCAATGAGTTTTTCTTTATCGAGTCCAAGATTTAAATAAAAAGGATTGAGAACTGGACCTAAAGCGCCGATAATTGTTCCTAAAGTTGAAATCAACAAGCCTAAAGGAATAAAATGCCACAGTTTTACTTTGAATGAACTCTTTTTATTTCCAAATTTATATTGCCAGATGGTGCTTACAAGAAAAACACCTATAAATATTTGAAGCCATTCAATTTTCAAATTGTTGAAGAACCAAGCACCAAGCCATGCACCAGAAATAGCTGCTGGAGCATAATAAAGACAAACTTTCCAACTTATATGTTTCCAAAAGATAACTAAACGGGCAGGACGACCGATAAAAGTTCCTAAATTAAGAACTGGCGCAGTATTACTTACACCTATCATCCAGTTTAGAAATGGAACTAAAACCAAAGCGCCTCCACCGCCTGAAATCGTTGAGATCAAAAATGCTGCAATTCCTAAAACAAATAATAAAATGCTAACATTTAACTCCACATCTGAAAAAACCGACGATAAATATTCCATCTATTTGATTTTCGATATCATCATAAAAGAAAAAATTAGCTTTTTTTTTCTTAGATAAATGTATTCATTTAGTTTAGGTTAATGCAAAATTTAATATTTATGCTTTACTAAACTTTACCTTTAGTTTTCAAAAATATAATCACTTCCCTTCTACTTCTTCAATCACAAAAAAAGCATCATTACCCTGAGATTGATAGAGTGGCATAAAGATTCTAGCATCCCATTTACTTCTCACCTCATTACCGTTTTGCTTTGCTAAAAGTTCTCCTTTACTTATTTTTTGGAAATTTTCGTAGCCAGGTTCCATCTCAAAAATATCGGAATCTTCAAGACCGTGACGATGGATTAATTCAAAAGTTTTCTGCTCTGGTGCATTCTTTTTCGCAAATCTATTGACACATTCTGGGTATGTTTCAATCTTAGAAAGATCGAGCTCGCATGCTTCTTTTAAAGCTAACCAAATCACACCTTCATGATTTTCTACTGAAGTTTCGTCTTCATGTTGTCCAGCTTCAAAAACAAATCCTGTAATACCTATCCGACTCAAATAATGGTCAATATCACCTGTAATTATATCACTAAACCCTCGAATAATATAAGTAGGGAATTTGTGTGCCCATTCATCATTGTCATTCACAACCTGAACTGAGATATATGGGAGGCTTGGTGAGGATGTGGTATGACAATCTAGAAAATAGCGTTTGGTAAAGTTTTCTTCTGGGAATTCTTCTAAAGTCTTAATAATTTCCCACATTTCTTTTTGTTCATGGGTTTCAGAGATTTCCTGTTCTATGTTTTGTTTAGTCCATACTCGATTGAGATCCTCGTCTATATAACGCTTATTTTTATTGAGCGCTTTCTGGTTTCCAGAAACCCCAACCAAAGTCCCTTTAATTTCAGGTTTGGTTTTCTCTAATTGTTTGAAAACTTCTTCTAAAGCTTCTACACCACTAGGTTCGTTACCGTGAATTCCTGCAGTGACAAAAAGTAATGGTCCTTCTTTGTTACTCGTATATTTTCCAATTACTCTAGATATGTGTTGATCTGAATGTTTACTCATAATTTGTTAATTTACTATTTTAAGATTAGTGCATTCCTGCGATCTCTTTGTTGGATAATTGATGACCGTATAGTTTTTTATATTCAACCTTTCGTTCTATAGCTTCAATTATAAAAGGAGTGAAATCTGGTAGACCTATATCATCAAAATGTTCCATGCCTCCTGGACTCAGGACATTGATTTCTATTAATTTGTCTTTGACTACATCCAAACCAACAAAAAAGAATCCATCACTAATCAATTTTGGAGCTGTCAAATCAACAATGCGCTGCATTTCTGGGGTAAGGTCACTACTATCTGCTGTGGCTCCAAGTGCGAAATTACTTCTAAATTCTCCTTCACCACTAACGCGTCTTATGATAGCTTGTGTACCGTCTTTTTCCATAACTCGACCATTTACCAAAAGTATTCTAACATCACCATTTTTAACTTCAGGCAAAAACTCTTGTGCAATTATATACCCGTTTTGGCTTATGGTTTCAATAATTTGATTGATGTTTTTTTCATTTTCATCAATAAGAAACACATTTTGACCACCAGAACCTTCTAAGGGTTTTAAAACAATCTTCTTGTTATTTTCCTTCCAAAACTTCAAAATATCCTGTTTGTTTCTGGTAATTAGAGAGTTGGGTTTTATTTCCTTCGGTAGTTCTTCAAAATAAAGTTTATCTATAAAAGCATGAGAAAGCGCAAAGGCATCGTTTAGAACCAAAACACCTTGCTGTTGCATCATTTTTCCAAAAGCTACTCCAGCATGTTCTGCCCATCCACGTCCAGATTCTTCTTCTGTCGGATTGTTCCTTATGAAAAGAACATCCAGAGTATTTGCAGTAATATTTTTTTTACGTGCTTTTGAACTTTTTAGAGCCTCCAGAAATTTTTGAGGAGATTTAGTATTGGTATTTTTTGGCACTTGAGTACTATTAATGGTAATTGGCTCACCGTGTTGAAAGTTAAAATCTCCAACTCCCATGGCATAAACCTCATGCCCGCGATTGTGGGCTGTTGTCATTAACATAATTGAAGTTCCAAACCTCTCGTTTTCAATATCATTTAATACAAAGCAAATTTTCATTATGTTATCATTTTTGAGATGGGTAGCCCATCTCTGATTAATTTAATTTTTTCTTTAAAATTTTGAGTGGATAAATAACTTGGTTTTAAGACCCCTGACATCAACACTTCTCTTTCAGTTAATTCTTTAATAATTTCTGTGTGCTGTAATGCAAACTTTCCTGAGAGTAAAGATTCATAATCTCCTTTATTTTGAAGATGCTCCCTAAGTTGAACTAGTCCTTTTAAATAAATTATGTCTTTCAAGAAGCCTCCACCTTGCATAATTCTGGATGTAATATTGAAAGCTCTCTGGGCAGAGAATCCATAGTTCATTTTTAACAATCTGAAAATTTCAATAAAATTTGCACCTTCTAATCTCGCTGAACCAGCAATTACCCTACCTGCTAATGTTCTCAATCTATTTGCAGTAAGTCCATTTACCATAAATTCAGACATCACTGCAAGTCCTTCCTGAAGCGGATCGTAATCTGCTAAACCACCACTCAATAATTCCAAGGGTTGAGAAGTTCCATTGTGATAAGTTAAAATATGAGTCCCAACTTCATGCTGAATCAAGGCATTAGCCTCAATTTTGAGCATTTTGTAATCTGAAGGTATATAAAGCTCACCCTTATTCACCATTATAATATTCACATCTTTTCTTATGTGAACTTTACTTTTGAAGCTACTATCCTGTTTTGTGAAATTATCAAATTCTTTGCGTGCTAATGCTCCAAAATCTTCAGCATTTATTTTGACACCTTCGTTCTCTTCATCAGTTTCACTTACTTCATCAAGAATTGCTTTGGCTTCGCGATTGAGTTTTTGAGTTATCCCTTTATAAAGTCTGATACTGTTGTAAAAGAAATTGGGTGTTCCGCGTTCATTCAACATTGTAATTTGCTGGTCCAACTCTTCTCTCTTTTCTCTAAAAATATGAGACATGGCAGGATCATCAATATCTTCGATTTTGAGGTTGTAGAGTTTTCTTTTTAAAACATCAGGATCTATTGGAAGCAAGCGATAATGGTAATCTATAACTTTTTCAAAATTATTTTCAAAGAAAGTGTTTTTTATATCTCTAATATTCGCTGGGGAAACTAGCCATAAAAATTGATATGATTTTTCTATGCTTGCCAAAGCTTTGTCAATCTCAAAGACCTTTTCTTTCAGGTGTCTTCGACCTAATGCTAAATGGCTTTCAACTCCACTGGTAGTCTGGATACGCACATAATCAAAAATTGCTTTATGTATACAACTTATAAGATAATCCTTAAACTCTCTTAAAAAAACAGGGTAAACTTTATTACTTTCATCACGGTAAACTGCTGGGATTTCGAGGCCAACAACCACTGATCCAGAACGTTTAGCTTCCTCGATACTTAAAAGCTCTCTATCTCCTTCTTTTTGTCGATGGGGCGTATCTTTTATTTCGGTCTTTACATCGAGGCCTGAATATTCTTTATTTATATTATTCAAACCCTTTTCTAAGACATCAACCGTGCTACTTATTTTTTGAACTGGTGCTTTTATTGTAAATGTATTTCTAGAAAGACCTGTATAAATTTCAAAAATCATATAAGATTTGAAATTACCGCTTAGCGTATTTGCAAGAGCATGGACTAGTTTCCGATAATTTTCAAAACTCTCATTCCCAATTAAAAGATATGAAGCTTCACTTATAATTAATCTTTTTGTGCCAGGATCATTTTTTCTTGCTCTATAAACTACCAAATAGGGCAAATTATCTTCAATATGAATTAATCCATTTCCTGGAAGTGAAGCGCTAATTTCACCTTCATCTTCAAGAATTGTTAAAATCTGTTTAATAGATTCCTCTGTTAACTCAGATATTTTACGCATTTTATTTTTATTGTTTATTTTTAGATAAATATTATTTAAATTAATCTACTGTTTATAAACGCATAACAGATTTACGATTTGAATGAACAATTCTAAATTTAAAAATAAAACTTAGGAAGTTAAGGCTTAAAAATCACTTTGGGATTTATTTAAGAAAAAAAGAAATACAAGAATATATTTCCAATTATGTAAAGTGCCAAAATCAAAGTACTTTCCCAACCGATATTAGCAATTCCTTTTCTTTGTCTATGCAACAATCCCATTACCAACACACTAACCATTAGCATCGTTAGTGCAATAATAAATGATTGATCGGTTTGAATGTTGTGTAAAATGCTTCCATCCTGATAGGCTATATCTGAAAATGCAACAAAAAGTACATCGAAAGAATTACCGCCAATAACATTGCCTACTGCCAGTGCTAATGCCTTTTGTCTTACAGCTGCCAATGTTACTATAAGTTCGGGTAAAGATGTTGCTACAGCAGTCATTAAGGATCCTACAAAACCTTCACCTAAATCAGTTTCATTCGAAATTGTGATTCCAGACATTGCAATTGCATAACCCGATCCGCCCACAAGAACAGATAATAATACGAATTTAATTATAAGGTTCTTCAAATTTATATCTTCGATAGCTTCTTTATCTGGTTTATCTTCTACTGTAGAAACTGTTATTTTGGGATTCCACATTGGTTTTTCTTTGGCTACTGCAATCATTCTTGATCCAACTAAATACACAATAATAATAATGTAAGATATAGGATGAATATTGAAAACTGTGAAGTTAGGACTTACTATACCTAAAATAACAAGTGTTAATAAGCCGATCAATAAGACACCTTGCATCAGGTTTGCTAAAGATGCTGAAGCATGTTCTAAATTTATCTTTCTATACGAAATATCTGCTATAGACAGAAAAATTGTCTGCGCCGCAATGCCACCGATTGCATTGCTAATTGCTAGTTCAGGATGATTATTATAAGCCGAAGATACTGAAGTGATTATACCTGCAATTGAAGTCACTCCACCCAAAAAAACAGCACCTACAAATGCTTGACCTATTCCAGTTTTATTTGCAAGTTGATCGGCATATTTTGTCAACGTTGTACCAGCAAATATGATAATAATTGTAGAAATTATGAAAATTGAAATGGCTAAGAGTAAACTCATGTTTTGAATATACAGTTATTTTTCAAATGAAAAGATGTTGGTAACAATCTGCGAAAATTAATATAAACTTGAATCACATTTTAATTCAAATAAATAGTTTGAATATTAGATTGGCTAAAACTTAAATTTAAAAAAAACTTGCTCATCTATGACGGAATAAATTTTCTTTATAAATCTCTAAATCTTTATCCGCATAGAGTACAAACCGAATTTTTTCTAAAAATTCTAATTTGGGAATCATTTCCAAAATAGTTTTAAAAGCGACATCTGTAGCATCCTGAATGGGATATCCAAAAGCACCTGTAGATATAGCTGGGAAGGCAACCGATTCTATTTTGTGTTTTTCACAAAGTTGTAATACATTTTGATAACATTTCGCTAGAATTTCATTTTCAGGTTGATCTTGACCAAAAACAGGTCCTAAGCAATGAATGACATATTTATTAGGAAGTTTATGACCATCTGTAATCACAGCTTCACCTGGTTTGATTGGAGCCAAAGACTTACATTCTTCTTCCAAACCAGTTCCAGCAGCTTGATGTAATGCACCTGCTACTCCACCGCCTGTTGTAAGTTCAGCATTTGCAGCATTTACTACAGCTTTGATATCTTTTTGTCTTGCTATATCGCCTTTTATACATTCTAGTGTAATTCCTGATATTGTTTTTTCCATGATTTATTTTTAATTAAAAAAGTTAAACTGTTTTTCAGAAAATCTTGGCCTTTCGTTTCTAATAAATATAAAATTTCTGACAAAATGCAATTCAATCTTTAGTAATCCCTTGAATTTTATTTTTCAATTGTTTGAACAAACTTTCATTGTTTCCAGAACGCTCATATCCTATTAAGAATCCTAAAGGTTTGAGTCCAGATGTATTGTCAAATATTATTTTCATTACACCGAATAGTGGCACAAACAAAATAAGTCCAGCGAATCCCCAAATAAGGCCGCCCAGAACTATTGCTATAATTACAAATAACGGACTTTGTTTAACTTCAGATCCAATAATAATAGGTTCTAAAACATAACTTTCTATAAGTTGAATAATCAATACAATAATCGAAAATGATAAAATTTCAGTAGAATTATCACTAAGAACCAACATAAAAAGTATTGGGAATAACCCACTTACAAAAGGACCTATATATGGTATTATGGTAATTAAAACACCAAAAATGATAAGAAGCGCAGAGTATTCTAAATCGTAAGCCAGAAAAGTAATTGTATACATTACAGCCAAAACTAGCATTACCTTTACTCTTCCCCATAAGTAGCGATTAGCAACATTTTTAGCTTTATTTAAAATTGTTGCTATATTTTGCTTTTTCTTTTCAGGCACGTATTTCATCAAGAAATCTGTAAATTTATCACGGTTGATAAGGATTAAGAATACATAAATCAACATGAGTAAAAAACTAAGCAGAATGTCGATGAAATCGTTCAAAAAACTTGAAAGTTGCTTCCTAATTTCTTGAATCATTCCATAGAGGCGCTCTTTGAATACTTCCTCTTGTTGTTCTAGTGTAATGCCTGTAGAATCGACAATTTGTTGTCTCAAGCTCTCAACAAAACCGAGAATTTCTTCTTTCCTTTCCAAGAGGTCATCTATAAAAACGCTCAATTGTCTGAATAAAAGAAAGAAAATCCCACCGACAACAATAAATAAAAATAATGTACTTATAAACGATGAGAGAATTCTGCCTAAGTTCATTTTTGTTTCACAAAACTTACTGATTGGTAGAACTAGAGTCGTAAAAAAAATACCAAAAGTCAATGGAATTAAGAATGGCGCACCATAATACAATCCTAAAATAAGTAGAAAGCAAAACAATAAAAAAGTATTTATTCTTTGTAGTTTATTCCTGACCATTTTTTTCTTGATTTTGAAAAAGTTTTGCTTTCAAAAACAATAAATGACAGGAAATTAAGGAGGAAAATCACCTGTCATTTTTGCTTCATGAAAAAGACTATTAATATCTATACACAGCATTTACCTTTTTATGGTTTTCATCTGGCATTTTTTCTTTTTCCATAATATATATACTGCCGCCTTTTTCAAATACTTTCACAGCAATAAGGTTCAGTAAGGATATATTTGTATCTGTTTCTTCAACTTCAACATTTGCTTCTTGACTATCCTTATCATAATCACCAAATATTTCTGCACCATTCTGAACAAAAAGACTGTCAATTCTACCTTCAATGGCCGCTTTGATAATCATATTCACATCTGCAGAAGCTTTTCCAGTTCCAATATATTCTGAATACAAATCTAACTTTTCCTGGCGGGTCTTGTCAAAATACGGTTGTAGTAAATCCCAGGCTTCGTCATGAAGTTGATTAATATTCTTATCATCAGGATTTCCTGAAATATGTTCTGAATATAAATTCTGATAAGTGTTGACTTCTTCATAAATTGGAAACTGAAAGTCTTGACAGCAAACCACTAAAGGCGGTCTTTGGTCATCATGAACCATTGTCAATATTCCATCGTTAACTGCCCTGAAATAACGCTTCATTTCATTCAATTCTTCAGCGTCACCTTCGCCAGAACCATGATACATTCCAGCTTTCATGTTTCCTTGTTGTTCAGATCTGAACTGCAGATTTTTTTGTTCGTAATCGTAGCCAACAACATCTTGCAATTGAGAAGGAACTTCCTCTGGTGTAATTACTTCTGTTATAGTATTTCGAGTGCCTTCAAAAAACTTGACCTCATCAGATTTCAAAGTGAGCAGGTAAAAAAGTCCGTTTCCATTGAATAAAGGCATCAATGGTTTTAAATAAAATTCTGTTGAAACGTAATTGAATTCTTCAAAGAGAACCGGAACTGTGTATTTTTTGAATGTATTTTTAGAAAGGAAAATGGCTAAACCATCAGACTGATGTCTCCAAAATTCACTGTCGTTGATCAATTCAGCTACAGGTTGGACAAACTCTTCGATTTCTTTATCACTAAAATCATGAGATTTCAACTTGGCTTTAACTTCTTTTAGTTGAGTTTTAAGTTTGATTTTGTCTTGTCCTTCCAATGTTTCTTCTCCTCCACGATGTGTTGGAATAAAAATTGAAACACAAAATGAACTATTTTCATCTGCTAATTTTAAAACTTCATTTTTTGTAATCATTGCCATAAAATTTGTTTTTTTGATTAAACGTTTTTTTGAAAATTTTTAAAATAAAATATTCTTATAGATATTTATTTACAATTTTCAAACAGAATTTGATCTATCTTTTGCATAAATCATTAATGAAAAATGAATTCATTAATTATAATAAATGCACTGTTTTCAAATTAATAAACGCAGCACTTTCTACCTTGGGTTTAAGAATATTTTAAGTGTTATTAAATAAAATCTTTTGAAAAAACAAACATCGAAACTTCATAAGTCAATCTAAGTCGATGTTTTTGGAAATGCTTAGATGTAAAACCATTAATATTTTTGCCCCAGACGCCTAAAAATATTTTCTTGTGTATAATGGTCTCCTTTCTTGATTTTTGATAATTCATTCCATTCTAAAGGTGTGGCAACTCCAGCTGAATTTATAGGTCGTAGTGAATATGGACATACTGTAGTTTGACCGTAAGCATTTCTAAGATAATCAACGAAAATCTTATGATTTCTTTTTTCTTTTCGGGTTGCCGTAGTGAGAATGTTAGGATGTTTTTCCTTCATTTTTTCTGCCAGTTCTTTTACTTCTTCTCTGCGGTCATCAAAATTTTTATAGCGATCTACAGGATACCAAACGTGCAGCCCTTTTTTACCACTGGTCATAAGACGTGGTTCTTTCCCCTCATTTATTAATAAGTCTCTAATTTTACCAGCAGCAGTTTTTACTTTTTCAAATGAATTTTCAGGGGGATCCAAGTCAAAAACAACCTTGTCCGGTTTATTTAAATTATCTTGAGTTGCGAGCCATATATGAAATGTAACAGTACCCTGATTTGCCAGGTATATGAGCGTTTTTTTATTATTACAGACAACCTGTAGATTGCTTCCATTTTCTGTTTCAATCGAGACAGTTTCTATAAAATCTGGGAAATAGTCGGCTGCATTTTTTTGAAAGAAACCACCATCCTCAATTCCGTCCGGAAAGCGCTGGAGCGTGAGTGGGCGGTTTTCCAGATAGGGAAGCATTTTATCGGCAATTTTCTCATAATATCTCACCATTTCCAGTTTGGTGATGCCTTTATTTGCAAAAATAAGCTTATCGGGATTTGAAATTTCGATGTCCTGTATTTTCATTTGGGTTCTTCTTTTACGACCTCTTCAGGTTCTTTGTCATCCCGCATTCCCAGAAATCGGGGATGGCGTAATTTATTATCATCTGTCCATTCTGTAAAGCCGAATTCTCCCACATATTTCGGCTTTAGCCAGTGGTAATCTCCGTTATTATCGTCATTGAAATCTTCAAACGGACTCGTGTCAGATTCTATGTTGTCAAATTTCTTTCGCCATTTGGCTAGAAATTCGTCGTTAAATCCAGTTCCTACCTTTCCGGCATATACAAGAGAATCACCTTCATAATAACCAACAAGCATGGCGCCAAATCCAACTCTTTCACCTTCCGGTTCTGAAAATCCTCCTATGACCAGTTCCTGGCCTTTTGAACATTTGAATTTCAGCCATTTTTTACTTCTGCTGTGTACATAATTAGATTTGCCATCTTTTGCAATAATTCCTTCCCAGCCTTTCCTGCAAGCCTCTTCATGGTAACTCTTTCCAGTCTCATTGCGATGTGATACAAACCGAATCGGATCCTCCCAATTCATTACTTTTTTCAGAATTTTTTTTCTGTGCTTTAGGGAAAGTTGGTTAAGTTCAAAGCTGTCATAATATATAATATCAAAAATATACAGATACACTTTTACTTCAGAATCTAAGGCGATATCTCGGTTTTTTATTTGCAGCCTGTTCTGAAGCTTGCTGAAACTGCTTACATTTCCATCAAAGGTTACTATTTCTGCATCGAGAATCATATCAGAATAACTATCATCTTTAAGAGCATTTTCTAACTCAGGATAAGTATTGTTTAATTTTTTCTCATTTCTGGAATAAATACCACATTCTCCTTTATTTAGGACGATAATACACCGCTCACCATCAAGCTTTCTTTCGTAAATCCAATCGGGATCGTCAAAGTAATCATCCGTGAGAGTAGCGAGCATAGGTTTGACAAAACCTGAAAAATCCTTCTTTTCTGCTTTTTCAAATTCTTCCGGCTCCAGGATATCTTTTAAAGAGTTCATGATTCGCTCTCTTCTTTTTCAATTTCATTTAATGTCCTACCGCTTTCTACACTTTTGTTTTCTGTACTGGTAGGATTACGACGGGCATCGGCTTTATCATCATCCATTTTGATGAGTAGCCAGTTGCCTTCCATATCTCCGCTTTCCATTTCTACCAACGCGTAACCGCCTTTTATTTTTTCTCCTTTTAAATTTACCTCAACCGTACCATTTTCATAAGACTTTTTAAGGCTAATGAGATTACCGTTATCATCTTTCTTGATGTTTTCAAAAGTTCCTTTATCCCAAATCATGACTGTTCCTCCGCCGTATTCATCTTCAGGAATGACTCCTTCAAAATCTGCATAATCCAAAGGATGATCACCGGTTGGAATAGCCATCTGTTTATCACTTGGATCTGTACTGGGTCCTTTTGGAACTGACCAGGATTTTAAAGAGTCATCAATCTCAATTCTGAAATCGTAATGAAGCTGATTTGCATCATGCTTTTGAATCACAAAAATTGGCTGATCACCTGAGCTCTTCTTACTATCGCCTTTTGGTTCATCGGTTTTATTGAAGTCTCGCTTTTCTTCATAATCTTTATTTCCCATAATTCTTTTTTAATTTTAATTGCTTACTGCATTCCTCCCGTACTTTTCTGAAGTCTTCTTCATTTCCTTTTACAGACTTATTCCAAAATGGAATCATGTTGTCTAGTTTATCCTTATTTTCTTGGGAGGCAAATAAATCACCATATTCTTCTTTTAAGATATCCAGGCCTATTTTTACAGCGGTAGAAGCTCCCGGCGAAGCTCCAAGCAAGGCTGTTACTGTGCCGTCTTTATTGGAGACTACCTCGGTTCCAAATTCCAGACTCGCTCCTTCATCTTTGTTTTTTTTAAGAATCTGTACTCTTTGTCCCGCAGATTCCATTTCCCAATCCTCAGGTCTGGCATCTTTTATAAAATTTCTCAATTCTTCCATTCGCTCTTCTTTTCCATGTGATACTTGCTCAACAAGATATTTAGTGAGGTCGAGGTTTTTCCAAAAAGCACCAAGATAAGTAGGGATATTATCAAAATTTATAGAACTAACAAGATCGAGAGGGGAACCTTTTTTAAGAAATTTTCCGCTAAATCCCGCGAAAGGACCGAAGAGCAATAATTTCTCTCCGTTAACATGCCTGCTATCGAGATGAGGTGCAGACATTGGTGGGTTGTCTTCACTTGCTTTGGAGTAAACCTGGGCATCGTGTTTTTCGATAAGTTCCTTCTTATTCGATATTAACCATTTTCCGCTTACAGGAAAGCCTCCATAATTATTTTCATCCTCGATTTCGGCTTTCTGTAATAAGGGCAGAGCTCCTCCGCCTGCTCCTATGAAAATCTTTTTAGTTTCATAAGTAAAACTTTCTTCATCAGATTTCCCCTTAACAGTCCAGCCCTTGTTTTTTCTGTTTACATCTTTTACTTCATGATTTACTAAAATATCGACTTCAAATTTATCTTTCAAAATTTCAGTAAAACGCTTAGTTACATATTCAAAATCAATTTCGGTGCCCTCAACAATTCGAGTTGCTGCAAGAGGTTCTTCCTCATTTCTTTCACGCATGATTAAAGGAAACCACTCCTGTAAAGTCTCGAAATCTTCGGTATATTCCATGTCTTCAAATTCCACATGTTTTTTCATCTCCTTATACCGTTTTTTGAGAAATTCAACCTGCTTTTGATCATGTACCCAACTACAATGCGGACTTTGATATATGAATTTCTCAGGATCCGATAAAAAATCTTCTCTTAGGAGGTAAGACCAGAATTGCTTGGTAAGTTCAAAATCAAAGCATACATCCAGAGCTTTGGAAACATCAATTTCATCATTTTGCTTTTCAGGGGTATAATTTAATTCGCAATTACCAGCATGTCCGGTTCCTGCATTATTCAATGTCTTCGTGCTTTCCTGTCCTGCTTCTGAAAGTTTTTCCAGAATTAAAATTTTTGAATCAGGATTCAATAACTTGAGCATTAATACATAAGTTGTACTCATAATTCCAGCACCAATGCAGATTAGATCGTATGTGTTTTCATCAAGTTGTTTACTCATATATTTTAGTTTTCGACTTAAAGCTTTTAGATTCTAATTGGACTATTCTATTTGTATTCAGTTTAGTTTATATTCCAAAAGGATAGGTCTCGGGAAGTTTAGAATCTTCTACAGAAATATCTATATGATTTAGAGCTTTACTGTGATCAAAAAATATAAAATGGTCGTAGCGTTTATGAATTAAAGTTGGCACGTAGTTACCAAAACGCTCATGTTTTGGATTGTAAACGACTCCAACAGCACGATGAGGTATTCTATTCTGAAGTTCTGGGTTATTCTCCAGATGTTTACAGTCTATATGAAATTGATCTCCGGCTTGATGACAAAAGTCTTCCCAGCTATTTTCGCGACCTTCTGGTAAGTCCATTTCCTCTACCTGAGCACCCCATGCGTTTCCTGCAAGTACACTTCCTTTATAAGAGCCAAAGCCTACAAGAGAAACCTGATCTTTTCCATATTCTTGGCGTCCTAACTCACCTATATTGTATAAGCCTTGATCTCCCATATCTGTGTAAGAGGCATCTCCTATGTGAGTATTATGTGCCCAGATAATCCCTTTTGCATCTTCTCCATGGAAATTCATGAGCCTATTGAGGGTAATCATCATATGTTTATCACGAATATTCCAGGTCGATTCGCCTCCGGATGCCATAATTCTATAATATTTTTCTGCATTTTTAGCAACAACCGCATTTTGTTCTGCACTAAAAGCGTGTTCAGGATCGGAGTTGTAATTTGTTACATTTTCGCGGATTTCTGTCAACATTTTTATGACTTCTTCTCTGCAACCTTCAGGCACCATCCTGGTAGATAACGCGTACTTTTGACCATCACCACCACGATGAGGTTCAAAACATCTCATCGCAGTTTTTGCGGCTTCATAACCGGAATTATCTTCATCTTCCAGATAGTCCATGATAGCATCCAGCGATTCCCAGAGGCTATAAACATCCAATCCATAAAAGCCTTTACGATTTTCTGAGGACAAATCTTTATTATATTCTTTCAGCCACTGAGCCCACTCATGTACTTCCCAATTTGCCCACATCCAGGACGGCCAGCGTTCAAATTGCTTTAAAGCATTTTTTGTTTCTTTTATGGCATCGTCATAATTTTTGATATGCCTATTGAGTTCATAACACGGTGGCCAGTCTCCTTCCACGGCTACAAAATCGAAGCCGTGTTCATCCATTAGTATTTTAGAGATCTTGGCTCTCCAGTTATAGTATTCGTGTGTGCCATGAGAAGCTTCACCCAACATAACTATTTTCTTATCTTTTATTGAATTAATTAAGGCTTTCAGATCTTCCTTTTCCTTAAATTCATTTTTATGTTCTCTCAAGTTTTCAATTATAGATTCTTTCATTTTCCTTTTTTTAAATTCGATTAATTTATTTAATCTTGTGTAAGTATCAGGATTTTCAGCTGCGAGCAGACTAGATGCTATGCTCACTTCGTTAATATCTAAATGATCCTGATAGGTGCGAGCTTTCTTGTTCTCATCCTTCAGCCAAAAGTTTTCAATTTCTTCTGCTAAAGACCAAATGCCTGAATGGATATCAGGTTTCAACCCATTTTCTTTCAGAAAATTTAGATTTCCTTCCAAGCACCTGAGTCCAAGAGAAAGTCCGCATTCACGAAAAGGCAGACGGTAATTTGCCGATTCTTCTGCCCGAAAGGATTGATGAAACCAATCGAGTCCCTGTTCAGCATTTCTTAATAGTCTTTTGGAATTGATAGAATCGGGTAGGGAGATTTCTTTTTCAAGTTCTGCTGCGCGGATAACGTTCAGTAACAAACCTCCAATGCCAAGCGCATCGGTGGTTTCCCAGTTTGATGATTCACAGATTTCCTTCAATTGCTCTATATAAAGATCGAATTCATTATCATGGAAATCTGTCATTTCTTTAATCTGCAGTGCACAGAGCAAACCTTCCAATGGGTCATGCGCTCCCATTCTCGGTATAAGAGGGCGAGAGAGATCGACACTCATTTTCCAGTTCATGTTGAGATTTCTGTCTTCTGAAATAAATTTGGATCCTGCCAGACTCAGTTCTGAAGCCCACTTGGAAAACTTCTCTTCTTCAAGCTGCTCTCCAGCTTTAAGAAGAGCATTAATCCATCGAGTATGGTAATGAAAATACTGGCCATCTTTCTCCCATTCCAGTCTTTCATTAAAAGCTTCATCCTCACGTCGCTCCAGATCTTTTTTTCCTATTCGAAGTCCGTTTATCGTAGGATGCTTTTCAGCTTCATCTTCCTGTAAACCACTTATCCAGCCGTCTCTATCATCGTTTTCTGCATATTTACCTAATGTATGATGCACTTTTTCGATTGTGATTAACGCATGGTCTTTATATATGTCTTTATTCGTTAGCCTGGAAAGATTCAAAAAATTGAGCACTGCAAAAGCATCTGTCCAGAGATACCTTCTGCTGGAATTTCCCTGTTCTTTTGAAATTCCTGTTCGCTTTGCAAAACCTTCCATAAGGGTGATTGCTTCATCCAGTCTGTCTGATGTGGTTGATGTACTCATGATTATTTATTTTCTGCCTGACCTGTCATAGGTACAAATCTTACCATCAATAAGGTTTCTTCTTTATATTCGTCCTCACTCACGCGCTCAATGCGGACCAGCTTTTGAGAAGTCGTTCCTACGGGAGCCAAAATTTTACCGCCAATTTTCAATTGTTTTTTGAGAGTTTCCGGAATTTCGGCTGGAGCAGCTGTAAGTTGTATCGCATCAAAAGGTCCATTTTCAGACCATCCTTCATATCCATCGTCATGTTTCATTTCAATATTATCGTAGTCTGTTTTTTCGATGTTTTCTTTTGCCATTTTGCTTAGCCATTCTATTATTTCTATAGAATATACTTTTTTGACTAGTCTCGATAAAACGGCGGCATTATAACCACAACCGGTTCCTATTTCCAAGACGGTATCGCTTTCTTCCAAATTTAATTCCTGGGCCATATAGGCCACTATGTAAGGCTGACTAATAGTTTGAGATTTCCCTATAGGCAGAGGGCTGTCATCATAAGCTCTGTCTTTCTTATCTTCCGGAACAAACAATTCTCTATCGACTTGCTGCATGGCATCCAGAACATCTTCATCTGTGATATCTCTTCCTTTTAATTGATCTTCAATCATTCTCTTTTTCGTGCTCATAATTTTGTTTTTGATAATGTCAATTAGCTATAATCAGGCATTAATTTAGAATTAAGGCTTAATATAAAGATTATAGATAAAAATTACAAGCTATTGATCTTAAATAGATTATAAAAAAAGATTATATTATAGCTTCAAATAGAAAAAGTTAAGGGAAGAAAGTAGACAGAAATTATGCTCAAAATTCTTAGTAAGAAGCTTATAATCGTTAAAAAAATAGAGTAAACTTGTATATTTAAATAATAAAATATATTGAATTCAATAATTTGATATTTTGAATTTTATTTAGTCAGTTTTAGCTTTAGATGTTTTTAAATATAATACTTTCTTCAAAATTGTCGTTTTTTAATTCAATCCCTGAATTTTCTATATAATCTAAGGCATTATTGAAAGTAGAATTATTTTGATTCACATAATAAATATTAAAAACTAAACCTTCATTAATAAAGAATAAATTCGCATTTGGGTCAATAATTGCCTTAGAGTCTAAATAGGTATTTTCTATAAAATATTTTTGGGAAATCAATGCTCGTATTTTTTCCTTTTCTTCATCGTTTAAATATGGAAAGCTGATTTGTTTTAGGAAAAGTTGTTTATTGTAAAAATGGTATTCTATTCTGGTCTTAATATCTCCAAAATATTTTTTATAAAAAAACACCTGAATTTTTGGCGAAAAGTGATTAGTGAATATATATAAAGGTTTACCAAAATATTTCTTAATATGCTTATTATTGCATTCATTAAACATATAATCTCTGATGCTTATGTGAGTGGAAGTTTTAAAAAAATATTCTTCATTTAAATTCTCTTTGATTTCGTTATAATACCTAATAGTCTTTTCATCTTATTAGACTAGAATATGAGTAAGGTTTAAAATACTCCAACTCATTTTTTCTGGATTTTCTTTGATTCAAAAATGACTTCAATTTGTTTAATTTTTTAAAATTCAATTTGAACAAAAATAAATTTAATAAAAAAATACGTTTCTATTTTAACAAAAATTAACAAGCAAATTCTTCACCTAAAAACTTCTTATTTCAAAACTCTGATCAAAATTTATATTAATCCAATCACAAAAAAATACGTAATTTTGAATTTATGAATTACAAACAACTTAAATCCAAAACTTGGTTCAAAATATTGAGCAATAAATATGTTTTGGTATTATTTATTTTTTGCATTTGGATGTTGTTTTTAGATAGTAACTCATGGCTTGTTCACAGAGAGCTCAACCAAGAAATTGATGAAATTGAAGCCAATCGAGAATATTACATCAAAGAAATTGAAAAAGATAAACAAACTCTGGAAGAACTAGATGACAGTCTTGAAATAGAACGATTTGCTCGTGAAACCTATTTTATGAAGCGTCCAAACGAAGAAATATACATCATTGAATATGAAGATAGCTTAAAATCAAAAAACAATGACTAAAAAATTATTTGAAGAATTTGAATCAGTTTCAGCGAAAGCCTGGAAACAAAAAATACAAGTTGACCTGAAAGGCGCTGATTACAACGATACTTTAGTAACAAAAACCGATGAAGGCATTGATATCAAACCCTTTTATCATCGCGATGAACAGGATGAAAACTTCAAACTTCCACAAACCCAACATTGGTTAGTCACAGAAAAAATTTATTTAGAAAACACCGATATTTCCATTGAAAACGCCAAAGATGTAATCAATCGCGGTGCAGAAAGCCTTTGGATTATCATTCCAGAAGCTGACACAAAAAAGTTATCGTTTTTTGAAGCTTTTGACCAAAATTCAACTCAATTCTATGTTGAATTTTTATTTTTCGATATCGATTTCATGAAAAATTTTCACGAAACAATATCAAAACAGAACTTGAACCTCAGGTTTGGAATTGACCCTATTAATCATTTAGCTTCAGATGGAAATTGGTTTAACTCGCAATCTCAAGATTTTGAAGATCTTTTAAAAATCAATGAAAATTCAAAATTAATCAATAACATTAATGTTGACGCTAGAATTTATCAAAATTCAGGTGCAAATATATCCCAACAACTAGCCTATTCTTTGGCTCATCTGAATGAATATTTCAATCTTTTCAATAATAAAGAATATAAAGTTTTAAATGTCAACTTAGTAATTTCAGTTGGGGCTCACTATTTTATGGAAATTGCCAAAATAAAAGCCCTAAAACTTTTGGTGGAAAGTCTAGCTTCGGAATATAATTTCAAAGTTGAACTCAATATTCTCGCCGAACCGAGTTCTAGAAATCATACAATTTATGATTACAACATGAACATGTTACGCACCACGACAGCTTGCATGAGCGCTATTTTAGGTGGTGCAGATTGGGTAAACAACCTTGCGTATGATGAGATTTTCCACAAACGCAATGAATTTGGCGAACGAATTTCTCGAAATCAATTGTTGATTCTAAAACAAGAAAGTTATTTCGACAAAGTCAAAAACCCCGTAGACGGAACTTATTACATCGAAAGTTTAACCAAAGAATTGGCAGAACAAGCCTTGTCTGTATTCAAAAATATTGAAGCTGGCGGCGGGTTTATTCAACAGTTATTCGAAGGAAAAATTCAAAAGAAAATCAAGGAAAGTGCGGACAAAGAAATGAAGAAAATTCAATCGGGAAAATCTACTTTGGTCGGCACAAATAAATATGTGAATCCCGAAGACAAAATGCGTAATGATTTGGAATTATATCCATTTTTGAAACAAAATAAACGTAAAACTTTGGTTCAACCAATTATTCCTAGGCGATTAGCTGAAGAAATAGAACAAACACGTTTAGACGAAGAACAGAAAGCATCTTCAACTGAAAATCGATAAACATGGCACGTAAAAACATACAAAATTTGAATTTGAAAACGATTTCTTCCACTGAAGAAACCGACGAAAAAAAATTCCAAACTGCGGAACAAATTAAATTGAAACCTACCTATGCTAAGTCGGATTTAGAAAAAATAGAACATCAAGATTTCGTTGCTGGAATTCCACCATATTTACGCGGCCCCTACTCGACCATGTATGTACGTCGCCCATGGACAATTCGCCAATATGCTGGATTTTCAACTGCAGAAGAAAGCAATGCTTTCTACAGGAGAAATTTGGCTGCAGGGCAAAAAGGCCTGTCTGTGGCATTCGATTTGCCAACTCATCGCGGTTACGACAGTGATCATGAACGGGTTGTTGGTGACGTTGGTAAAGCTGGCGTAGCTATAGATTCTGTAGAAGACATGAAGGTTTTGTTCGATCAAATACCTCTCGACAAAATGTCGGTTTCAATGACTATGAATGGTGCTGTCTTGCCAATCATGGCTTTTTATATTGTTGCAGCCGAAGAGTCTGGAGTGAAACAAGAACAACTTTCAGGAACAATTCAAAATGATATTCTGAAAGAATTTATGGTCAGAAATACTTACATCTATCCACCGACGCCATCAATGAAAATCATTTCAGATATTTTTGAATTTACGTCGCAAAATATGCCTAAATTCAACAGTATAAGTATTTCTGGTTACCACATGCAAGAAGCTGGAGCCACAGCAGATATTGAGCTGGCTTACACTTTGGCAGATGGTTTAGAATACATCAAAAAAGGTTTGGATGCTGGAATGGACATCGATACTTTTGCACCTCGATTATCTTTTTTCTGGGGAATTGGCATGAATCATTTTATGGAAATCGCCAAAATGCGTGCTGCCAGAATGCTTTGGGCTAAACTGGTAAAACGCTTCAACCCAAAAAACCCAAAATCTTTAGCGTTAAGAACTCATTCTCAGACCAGTGGCTGGACTCTCACTGAGCAAGATCCTTTCAATAATGTTGCACGAACTTGCATTGAAGCGGCAGCTGCTGCTTTTGGAGGTACACAAAGTTTGCACACTAATGCATTGGATGAAGCCATAGCTTTACCAACAGATTTTTCTGCACGGATAGCTAGAAATACTCAGATTTTTCTTCAAGAAGAAACACAGATTACAAAAACTGTAGATCCATGGGCTGGTAGTTATTATGTAGAGAAATTAACACACGACATTGCTCATCGAGCTTGGGAACATATTCAAGAAGTCGAAAAACTTGGTGGCATGACCAAAGCCATTGAAGCCGGAATTCCGAAGTTGAGAATAGAACAAGCGGCAGCTAAAAAACAAGCCAGAATTGATAGCGGAACTGATAAAATTATCGGCGTCAATGCTTACAGATTGAAAAAAGAAGATCCTATCGTTACTTTGGAAGTCGATAATCAAACCGTTAGAAAACAACAACTTGAACAACTTGAAAAAATCAAAACTGAAAGAGACGATAAAATAGTTCAAGAAAAACTTCAAAAAATAACTGAAGTTGCTGAAAAAGAAAATGGAAACTTGCTAGAAATGGCAGTTGAAGCTGCTAGAGCAAGAGCAACACTTGGCGAAATAAGTATGGCTTTAGAAAAAGTTTATGGGAGACACCAAGCAAAAATTCAATCTTTCAGTGGCGTATATAGCAAAGAAATGAAAACAGACGAATCGTTTGCAAAAGCACAAAATTTAGCCGATGAATTTGCTGAAAAAGAAGGAAGACGACCTCGAATTATGATCGCCAAAATGGGACAAGATGGTCATGACCGTGGCGCTAAGGTTGTAGCAACAGGTTATGCTGATGTTGGTTTTGATGTAGATATTGGTCCACTTTTTCAAACCCCTAAAGAGGCAGCCAATCAAGCTGTAGAAAATGACGTTCATGTTTTAGGTGTTTCTTCTTTAGCTGCAGGTCATAAAACCTTGGTTCCTGAAGTTATAGCTGAACTCAAAAAACTTGACCGTGAAGACATTATGGTCATCGTAGGTGGTGTGATTCCGTCAGCAGATTATCAATATTTATTCGACGCTGGTGCTGTCGCTGTTTTTGGACCTGGAACAAAAATTAGCGATGCAGCTATTCAAATTTTAGAAATCCTAAATGATAGTTTTTGACCAAAAATCATTTAAAACAAATCAACAGAAATTAAAATAATTTATGGCTATCATAGGCAACATCATCAAGGGTGTTATCAATTTAAGGAATTCGATTTCTTCGGAAACCAATCATATAGAAAACCAAAAAGAAACACTAAAACATCTTTTAGAAACTGCTAGGAAAACAGCTTTTGGAAAATATTATCAATTTGAAAAGATTTTGAATTCAGAATCACCTGCAGAATCATTTAAAAATGAAATTCCCTTTTTTGATTATGAACGATTAAATAATGAGTGGTGGCATAGATTACAGGATGGTAGAAAAGACATCACTTGGCCTGGAAATCCTAAATATTTCGCTTTAAGTTCTGGAACAACTGGAAAAAGCAGCAAGCGAATTCCTGTTACTGATGAAATGATTGAAGCCATTAGAAATGCTGGAATTAAACAAATTTTGGCTATCGAAAATTTCGATTTACCAGCAGATTTTTTTGAAAAAGAAATCATGATGTTAGGCAGTTCAACAGAACTTCAGAATAATAATGACCATCTAGAAGGCGAAATCAGTGGCATTAGTGCTAGCAGAATACCATTTTGGTTTCGTGGCTACTATAAACCTGGCGAAGAAATTTCAAAAATAGATGATTGGGATGAACGTGTTCAGAAAATTGCTGAAAATGCCAAAAGCTGGGATATTGGTGCTTTGAGCGGAATTCCGTCTTGGATGGAATTGATGATGGAAAAAGTAATTGATTATCATAAAGTAGATCATATTCATGACATTTGGCCGAATTTGAAAGTCTATACGACTGGCGGTGTTGCATTTGGACCATACGAAAAGAGTTTCAAAAAACTCACCGGGAAGAAGGTTTATGTTGTGGATACATATTTGGCTTCAGAAGGATTTATAGCATTGCAAACCCGACCAGAGACCGATGCTATGCAATTACTTACAGATAATGGTATTTATTTTGAATTTGTCCCTTTCGAACCTGAATATATTCAGCAAGATGGTTCGCTCGTACAAGATGCGCCTTCTATAACTTTAGAAAATGTTGAATTAGACAAAGATTATGTTTTAATCATAAGTTCAGTAAGTGGTGCTTGGCGATATATGATTGGCGACACTATTCAGTTTACAGATATCGAACGCGCTGAAATAAAAATTACTGGTAGAACCAAATTTTTCTTAAACACTGTTGGTTCACAACTTTCGGTTAACAAAATGGATGCTGCAATGCGTGAATTAGAAGATGAATTTGACACCACAATACCTGAATATACAATTTGCGCCAAACGTGGTGAGGATGATCAATTTTATCATTTCTGGTATTTGGGAACTAAACTAAAAGATGTTGATTCTAAAAAAGTAGCAAAAACTCTGGATGAAATATTAAAAAAAGCCAACAAAAACTATAAAGTTGCGAGAACGAAAGCTTTGGAAGGCATTAAAGTTAACCTGATAGATCCAGAAAAATTTTACGATTGGAATGCTAGAAACAAGAAAAAAGGCGGACAAGTAAAAATGGAACGGGTCATGGATGAAGAAAAATTTGAAGAATGGGAGGAATTCGTAAATAAATAAGATTTACTTATTCTTATTTTCTTGAACAATTTGCATGATCTCTTCAGGTGACAAATAATAACGTTTGATGCGTTTTTTATATTTTTCTTCAATTTCTGCATGATTTAGAATAAAATCTTTAGTTTTCAAAATATATTCAGCCATACCTTGTTGAACAGCATAAGTGTCTGCTGCACGCTCTGCTTCTATGATATGTTTATCAAAATATAAATATTTTAAACCAAACCATATTAAATTGAATTTCCCCCGATGTTGATAATCTAAAATATGTCCCAATTCATGTCCTAACCAACCTGTCATTACATCAGATGGGACATTGATAGTTTTAAATTCTGTTCCTGAAATTTTAAATCTTTCACTTATAAAAATATAATATTTTCGTTTTGAACGCGGTTTTAATAAACTTTTAAAGTCAGGCTGAGCCTGCATAGTTGACTTTTTGATGTCAGATTTAAATTTAAAAACAATTGGTATCTCTTTCAATTGAGGAAAATAACTCAAAGCCAGCTTAACTTCTTTCTCAATAGATTCAGGATAAATATGATATTCTTGAGCTTCCATAGTAATGCTAAAGTGAATTGTAATAAATATTATGATTAGATTAAAATTTCTAATCATTATTCTTTCTTCTTCAAAAGTCCACCCAAAACATCTTTGACTTTATCTTTCACTTCGTCTTCTTTGGTTTTAGAATCCTCTCCGTTTTCTTTATCATCATTACCTAATAACTTATCAATTTCTTCGCCTACTTTATCTTTGATTTTGTCGGTCGCTTTATCTTTTTGAGCTTCAATAATTTGCTGAGATAAGCTTTTTACAGCATTTTGCATATTCATTTGGATTTTTGGGTTACCAAAAGACCCTGACAAACTTACTGGTAAATCAACTTTCATTTTATTTAAATCTGTATCGCTCAATTCTGCTAACTTTCCACCAACCTCATCGCCAAAATATTTAGCTGGAATGTTCAATTTCAAATTATAATTCATTTCATTATTGAAAGAATGACTACCAGAAACGTCTACTTTTATGTCCTCAATTTTGAAATCGAAGTTATCTAAATTGATGGCTCCATTTGAAAAATTCAATTTAGCAACGACATCTTGAATTTTCAATTTATCTAGATTAATAAATTTGAATTGGTTGTTCAAATTTGAAACCAGCGGCATTTTGTCATCCTGAACATCTGCAGAAATTATTTCGGCTAATGCATTCCCTTTCAATGAATTGTAAATCGGCATCAAATCTTTGGTTAAATCACCATTTAGCTTGATACTAGTTGAAGCCACACCTTGCAGTGCTTGGGCAATCGGTGCTAAGCCTTTGATCAACTCCATTTGTTGAAATGCTTCCACGATCTGAATAGTATTTAAACTTAAATCTACATTGAAATTCGGTTGATCTGTTGCCGTAGAAACTTCACCATTCAGTTTGAAATTTCCACCAAATATATCTGCGGTCACGTTGTCGAGAAATGCTTTTTCTTCTCTTAAAGCTAAACTTCCTTTTGTGTTTTTAAGATTTAAATTATCGTATTTCACATTCTTCGCATTGAAATTCAACACGATATCCAAAAATGAAGGGATTTTAATCGCTTCGGTAGAAGCTGTTTCGGTGTCAGAATTATTTTCGGTCTTTGTTTCTGAATCGTCCGCTTCTGTTTCAACCATAAAATCTGATACGGAAAAATTATTTGAAGTTGCATTGAAATTACCTTTCAAAGTTTTATCCGCAAAAGCAAAACCCATGAAATTAGACAAGTTTCCATTCATTTTCAAATCTGTTGAACCAGCCGTCATTTCAAAATTCTCCAACCGAATATTTTTAGTTGAAAAATTCAGCGTAGCTAATTCTATATGAACAGGTTTTGCTAATTCTGGCGAGTCATAATCAAACTTCGACAATTTAATATTTCCAGTAGCATTCACTTTGTCATACTGTTCTTTTTCCAAAGTATTCATATCGAAATTAGACTTGATATCGGCATCTAAAATTCCGCTTAATTTTTGGTCGAGTTCAAGAGGATAAGCTTTTTCAAGATTGGCTAAATTCAAACGTCCTTTAGCTTCAAAATCGACTAACATATTAGTGGTTAAGTTTTTTATTGAACCGTTTCCTGAAAACCTGTCTTGATCTATTCTGAACTTAATATCGTTGAAATTGACGTAAGTATCTTCAACTAATCCAGTTTCGTTTTTAACTTCGATATTCAGATTGATGTCTTCCACCTTTTTTGGTAAATCTGGATATTTGAAAGACGCGTTATTACTAGATATGGAAATATCTAAAGTCGGAATATATTTATCGTCCATTTTACCTTTGACGACGCCTTTCAAATCGAAATTTCCGGTAGTGGTTACATTATCCAAATTCTTGGCATATTCTTCTGGAATAACTGCTAGAAAGTTCTTGAATTCTGACGAAGGCGTCGAGAAATTAACATCCATTTCATTATAATCATCGAACATCTGGAAATATCCATCAAACTGAAGCGGCAATTGATTAATCAATGCTTCATTTTCAAGAAAAGTGAATTTCATTTTGTCCAAATTCATTTCTAAATCTGCATCTAAAACAATAGAATTATTTTTCAGATAATTGGTTCCATCTAAGTCGAATGAAACTTTTGAATCGGTGTGTGTTTTCAAAGTAAAAACGGAAGCTGCAAAATCTCCATCGCCAGAATGATTGAAATCTGAAAGTTTCAGAAAAATATTTCCGCTTTCATCTAGGTAATTTATTTTGGAATTATTGATTTCATAATGGTTTAAATCCAAATTGAAAGCTTTATCTGAAGAGGTTGTTGCTTCCTGTGGAGAATCATTTTCAGAAGTTTTAGCAATATCATAATTGGCATTGCCAAGGGAGTCAACTTTTACATTTATGAAAGCTTCGTTGAGATAAACTTTATCAATACTCAAACCTTCACTTTTAAATAATTGCATAAGTCCCATAGCAACATTCAAGTTTTTGGCATATACTAACGTATCGCCTTCAAAAGGCGCATTATTTGTTACACTCAATCCTTCTAAACTCAAACTAGCGTTTGGAAAATTTCTGTATAAACTCAAATCCAATGCCTCCCACTCTACCTTCGCATTAACATTTTCATTTGCTGCATTTTTAACCATTTTTTCTATGCTGCCCTTAAATAGAATTGGTGCTAGAAAGAGTAAAACAATTAATAGTAATACAACGATTCCAACAATTTTGGCTGCTTTTTTCATAGTCTAAAGTTTGGTATAAAATTAAAGAATGAGGAATTAGATATTCCAAAAAAAAAACTAAATTTTATAATTGTTTAATCTGAAAATAATTGATTTACCAATAAAAAACCGCCTTAATTTTACAAAATTAAGGCGGTTTCAAAAATTATTTATGAAATAAACTTAAAGTTTTACAACTGGCAAGACAATTTTAGAATCACCGTAAATAGTATGTGTATGTGTTTCAAAATCCTCTTCATTGGCCTCAAAAATATTCTCTACATATTTCTGCGGATTTCTGTCTATGTAAGGAAAAAATGTACTTTGAACTTGAATTTGGATTTTGTGTCCTTTTTTGAAGGTATGATTTACATCTTGAAGCTTGATATCTACACTTGTTTTTTTATTTGGTATAAAAGGCTTTGGATCCGCAAAGCTGTCTCTATACCGACCTCTAAAAACTTCGCTTCTTACCATCATGTGGTAATTACTCATTTTTAAATGGTCTTGCATTTCTTCTGAATCTTCTGCATCGTGTGGGTAAACATCTATAACTTTTACAATCCAATCTGCAGCAGTTCCGGTGGTTGCAACTTTCAAATTAGCTAAAATTTCACCTGAAAGTTTTAAATCTGTCCCCAATACTTCAGTTTCATAAACCATAACATCTGGTCTGCGAGCAGCAAAACGCTGATCGTCAGTCATGAATTTTCTTGGTGTGAAAGTCACCTTAATATCTTCTGTGAAAGGAACAGGTTTGGTAATATCACTTACAAATTTATTTTCAAAATTAGGATCAGCCAATTCAGTTAAAGTTTGATTTTCACCAAGGAAAAATTCAGTATAATTGACATCCTCAGGTGGCCAATTTTCGTATTCGTTCCATTCCATAGCTCCAGTATCAAAAACTGTAGCCTCTGGCACATCAAAATCTCCTTCACCTTTCAAGAAATGATTGAAAAATTTGGTCTCATAATCCTTTTGAAAATTTTCCGACAAGTCATCTCCAAAATAAACATTTCCAACACTTTGTCTTTTTTTCGACCGTGCCCAATCTCCATGACTCCATGGTCCAAATACCAGTATATTATAATTATCACTATTTTTTTCTAAACTTTTATAAATCTCAAATGGTCCATACAAATCTTCCGCATCAAATAAGCCACCAACAGTCATTACAGCTGGCTCGACGTTTTTCATATGCTGAATCAACCCGCGTGGCTCCCAAAATTCATCATAGTCTGGATGATCTTTCAGTTGTTGCCAAAAAATATTGTCCTCGTCGTAATATTTATCCAAGTTAGAAAGCGGTCCGATATCTAAAAAGAATTGGTAAGGATCTTTTGTGCCAATATTTGGAACCTGATACCAGGATTGATCTGTTGGTTTATCTTTCATGTAACCAAAAACAGAAGTTGCAATCCAATAGCTTAGTAAATAAGCACCGTTATGATGAAAATCATCAAAATAAAAATCACCTATCGGCGCTTGTGGCGATGCTGCTTTTAAAGCAGGATGACCAGATAATACTGACATTGCGGCATAATGACCTGGATAAGAAATTCCCCAAGTTCCAACTTTACCGTTATTGTTATCCACATTATTGATTAACCATTCTATCGTATCATAAGTATCCGAGGCTTCATCGGTTTGTTTTCTTTTTTTGTTAGGAATATAAGCACGCATATTGTCGTAAACACCTTCGCTCATCCAACGTCCACGAACATCTTGGTAAACGATAATATTGCCTTGTTCCATTAAGTATTTATTCGGGCCAATCTGACTTCTAAATTCATTTTCACCATAAGGTCTGGAACTATATGGCGTGCGTTGCATCAGGATTGGATAAGACTTTGAAGTGTCTTTGGGTGAATATATTGTGGTGTGAAGTTTTATACCATCACGCATTTCAATATCCACTTCTTGCTTATTATAATTCTCTTTCACATCAAACTGACTGAAAGAAATTGATACCGAGCAAGTCAAGAAAATTAGTAATAAATTAAATTTCAAAAATTTCATAATTATTATTTTTTTTTATTTGACTTCAATTTTCAGTATAAGTTAAAATAAAAATTTTCTGTGAAATTCCTATTTTACGGAACTTAATTTTCATTATGCTTGTAATTGTCATCCCAATTTTTCACTTGAGGATCGCCTAGTTTATCCTGAGATTTGGCGACAAGCATCGAAACCGCAGCATCACCAGTAACATTGACAGTCGTTCTAAGCATATCTAAAGGACGATCTACTGCAAATATCAAAGCTAAACCAGCTTCTGGAATTCCAGCCTGAGCAAGTACAATTACCAACATGACCATTCCAGCACCAGGAACTGCTGCGGAACCTATAGAAGCTAATGTGGCTGTTGCAATTATTCCTAGTTGCGTTCCAAAATCCAGATCCAATCCAAAAGCCTGTGCAATAAATACGGCAGCTACGGCTTGGTATAAACTCGTCCCGTCCATGTTAATCGTCGCACCAATAGGTAATACAAAACTGGACACTTGACGATGAACCCCAAGATGTTCTTCTACTCTTTCCATTGTAACTGGTAAAGTTGCCGCACTAGAACTAGTTGAAAACGCTAAAAGTTGGGCAGGAGAAATTCCATTCAGGAAAAATCTTGGGCTTTTTTTGGTAAAAATGCCAACAATAAGCGCGTAAAATAAAATCATTAAAATTAAGCCACCAACAACACATAATGCGTAATAAGCTAAAGCAATAAATAAATCCGTGCTCGGCGCTTCAACTACCAAAGCTGCTAAAAGCGCAAATACGCCATAAGGTGCAGCTAGCATGATTAAATCTATCATTTTCAATATGACTTCATTAAAACTATCAAAAAAATCTTTGACTGGTTTGGATTGTTTTTCAGGTATAAGGATTAATCCTATTCCAAAAAATATAGCAAAGAAAATAACTTGTAGCATATTACTATTATCAGAAGCAGCGCCAAAAATATTGTCTGGCACTAAATCTTCTAATGCCTGTAAAGGTCCAGCTTCTTTTTGCTTTTGTGCGTTTTGTCGAGTCAACTCTGCGTCGCCACCATAACTTTCAACAAGCTCTTCTCTCGTTTCACTTTCGATACTTTTTCCTGGTTCAAAGATGTTGACAATTGCCAAACCGATAGAAACCGCGATAATTGTGGTACATAAATAGGTAACAATTGTTCGCAATCCCATTTTTGACAAACTTGAAATATCTTTTAAATCGGAAACGCCTTTAATCAAAGATGCTAGAATTAATGGAACGGCAATCAACTTTAGTGCATTGATAAAAATATTTCCAAATGGCTTAATCCAATCTGTAATAAATTCACTTCCCCAACTGAAATATGAAAGAATGAGTGCGAAAACAATTCCGAGTCCCATTCCTATCAGGATTTGCCAATGTAATGCTAATTTTTTCATTTAAATTTAATTTAAAGTTTTTTGATTTAAAAATGCATCCGCCAAAACGAGAGCAGCCATGGCTTCGACAATTGGAATTGCACGTGGCACAACACAAGGATCATGTCGTCCTTTGCCTTGCATTTCTACTTGATTAGAATTTTTATCGATACTTTGTTGTGTTTGCATCAACGTAGCAACGGGTTTGAAAGCTACGCGAAAATAAATATCCATGCCGTTTGAAATTCCGCCTTGTATGCCTCCACTAAAATTTGTTCTTGTCGTTTGGTCAGTATTGAAAATGTCATTGTGCTGACTTCCTTTCATCTTTGAACCTTCAAACCCTGAACCGTATTCGAAACCTTTCACAGCATTGATACTCAACATCGCTTTGGCGAGATTAGCGTGTAATTTTTCAAAAACAGGATCGCCAAGATTTTTGGGAACCTTGGAAATAATACATTTCACGACGCCACCAACTGTATCGCCTTCTTTTCTGATAGCTTTGATATAATCTTCCATTTTTTGAGCCATTTCTGAATTTGGGCAACGCACCGGGTTTTGCTCTATAAGTTTGAAATCTATCAAATCTTGATTTGACAAACTCAATTCGCCAACAGATTGGGTGAAAGCCGTAAATTGAATCTCAGAACATATTTGTTTGGCAATAGCGCCAGCAACAACCCAAGAGGCGGTTTCTCTAGCACTGGAACGTCCGCCACCACGATAATCACGATGTCCATATTTTTGATCGTATGTAAAATCGGCATGATTTGGACGGTAAATATCTTTGATGTGGCTGTAATCTTTGGATTTGTTATCTGTATTTTGAATTTCAAAACCGATCGGCAATCCTGTGGTTTTACCTTCAAAAATTCCAGATTTGAAATGTACAACGTCAGACTCTTTGCGTTGAGTTACAATCTTAGACTGACCTGGTTTTCTACGGTCGAGTTCATGTTGAATTTTATCTAAATCCAAAATAATACCAGACGGCACACCATCTAAAATTCCACCAATGGCGGGACCGTGAGATTCACCGTAAGTAGTCAATTTTAATAGATTTCCAAAGCTATTTGACGCCATATTTCATTTTGAACAAATGTAATCGTTTTAGTGAATATTCAAAAATGAAGTGCATATTTAAAAAAAATGAATTTTAGAACCCATCCAAATGAAATTTATAAATAAAAAAGCTGAAATTCTCAATTAAGGATTTTCAGCTTATCAACTTACACTCAAAATTTATTTTGCAAAATAATAGATATTTGTCAGCCATTTTGCTGGACTTGGTTCTTCATCTGGTCCTATAACATATTCTTCCAAAACCACTTCTGACATAGCTATTTCGTTATTTTCAAGATATTTATGAATTGCATTGTGGGCTTCTTCAAGTTTTTCATAATCGCCATAAAATTCCAATTTGTAAGCTTCACCTGAAAGTTCTTTTGTCTCAAATTTAAGCGAACTCAAAACCACATTTTCATCTTTAGGCTTAAAAGGTACCGCTGCTGCCATATCTGTAGTTTGGTCTTCTTCGTTCCAATCGAAATACATTCCGCTGGCGTGTCTTTCAGGTTTTAATTCTTTTGAACTGCTGATATAAGCATAAATTTCACCTAAATATTTTTTATAAAAGTCTTGCATTTTATCAAAATCTATAGTTTCTCTTTTGTACAAATAGTTTTGAGATTCAAAGTTGACTTTTTTATTTTGTATCCAGCTACATAATTTTCTGCAATATTTTCACTGATTTCTTTTAAACTTTCAAGCCCTTCTCGATAATCTTCACTAATGGATTCTTTCATATCTACAAACAGAAGCATCAAATTTAAAGGTGGTTGCATTTCTGAAGTAAAACCCCATGTGACCTCAACTTTGTCTGATTTTTCATTGATTTTAAAATAAGTATCAGCTTCACTTTCAAAAGGCTTAATGAAAGTTATTTTCAAATCGACTTGATTTTCCTCTACGGCTACGATTTCCTGAACGCCTTCTCCTGCATCTTCATTGCCTTTCCAGAAATATTTGGTACCGACTTCACCGTCTTCACCTTCTAGCCAAGTATTCATATTTGGGTCAATTTTCGACCATGGTGACCATTCTTGAGAATTTTCAAAATATAGGATTTGTTCTTTTACTATTGATTTCGGTGCATTGATAGCAATACTTTCTTCAGTTTCCATGCTTGTTGGCAAAACGAATGTTAGAACTCCTAAAATAATGACAATAATGAGTAAAATTATGCCTATGTACTTTAATACTTTCATAATTTGATTTTTCAATTAGGTTTTAGGATCCAAATTTAATTATTTATATTAACATTTAATTTTAAAATATTGAGTTCATTTTTAAAATTAGAAAAAGCTATATGTATATTCTAAATGATATGATGCGAATGAAGCAGTGACAGAATGATAAACTATAAGTCAAAATCGTTTGGTTTTAAAACCTTTTGATTGGAATAAAAAACCATAAAAAAACTCCTCATTATTAGGACTATGAGGAGTTTTTTTTGCTTTGGACATTTCATAATGAGAACAAATCAAAGAAAGATTCAATCATTATTTTAGAATTTTTATCTAGAAAAACTAAAAGAAAGACTATAAATTTTACATCATCTTTTTATATTCTGCTGGGTCAATAGTCTTGTTGATATTATCTTTAATTTCGACAATTTCACTTGTTATTTTAGCCTCTTCAGAATCTATTGTGTAACCCATAACGTGACCGTTTATTAACCCCTTATTATCAATAAACCAATTAGGAATGTCAATATTTGGTGCTATCCATAGTCTTACAGATTTCTTTTGATCTGTCATTGCATATTCGTAGCAAGTTTCTCCCAAAATAGTCTTGGTTTTACCAGTTTTTTTCAAATTATTGTAATTATAATCTCTCATCTGGTCTGTAGGATTAGTCTGTTGCTGACCGCCCATCTGAGATAATGACATCTGCATTTTATTTCCTGACTTATTCATGAATACCGTGGACTCATTGTCATCTATTACAATGATAGATTCTCCTAAATTCTGACTATTTCGGGAGCCACTCATATTCGTTTTCATACCTACATATTGAGCATCTGGATTGAGTAGATAGGACATTTTATAAGTGCGGTCTTGATTTGATACAGTAATTTCATAAACCGTCTCATGAGTAAATTTATATTCGCTCACTGCCTTTGTTTTGGAATTATTTTTAAGTTTTAAGTAATTTCTTTGAGAAGTGACTACAAGATTATTTTTTGTTGTATCATTTTTGAATATTAAACTTTCTGACTTTAGGGTTATTGAATTTACTGAATAGTCAATTAAATTATCTTTGTATTTTTCATTTTTCGCTTCAATATTTTGAATACTAAAACAAATTGCAAGTAAAACTGATAAAAATGTATATTTTTTCATGATGTGTGTGATTTAAATATTTATACATCAAAATACAAGAAAAAAAGTAAAGTTTCACTTCAAGTTTAATAAAGAGTTAAAGTTTTAGCAAAAAACCTAGTATATTTTACCAGAAAAGACATTACTTGATAAAAAACAATAGAGGTCATTATTAAAAGAAATGGTTAACAACTTTGCTTAGAGTTAAAAGCCTTATTAAAATGCTAAATAGTTATTTTAAAACTTCCATATTTGATTTTATCAGATATTAGAAAACAAAAAATGCTAAATCAAAAGATCATATTTATTAACTACGATGAGTTGCTGATGAAAAAAATTACTAGTTTTAAGCATAAATATATTTAAGATGAAAAATTTAATGAAAGTCATTTTTTTATTACCAACATTAGTTTTCGCTTTCCAAACGGAAATAGAAACCAAAATAGAATCTGCTACTGTATATCTGGAAGGTGCTGAATTGAAATCTTCTGTAAATATTTATTTAAATAAGGGTGAGCAAAAACTTTTAATCACGAATCTTTCACCAAATATCAACCCTAACAGCATAATTATAAAAGGTTTGGATGACATTCATTTAAATGATTTCAATTACGATATCGATTTTATGAATTCAAAAGAAGATTCTGAAGATTTGGATAAATTTAAATCTAAAAAAGAAAAATTAGAATTAGAAATTTCCAAATTGAATCATGAAATTAATGCTTTTGAAAAAGAGAAAAGCTTGTTGGAAAAAAATCAAAATTTAGGTTCTCAAAATACTTCTATTAGTGTTCAACAAGTTAGTGATTATGCCAATTTTTATAGAGAAAAATTCAAAAATATCAATAACCAAATTTATGATATCACTGTCGATAAAAACGAGGTTGAAGAAGAGTTGAACGAACTAAAAAATGAAATTCGTAAAATTGAAGGTAAAAATGATGTTTATCGTGGCGAAATCAGTTTGAATTTAGATGTAAAAACAGCTTCGCAAAAAAACATTAAACTACAATATTTTTTACCTGACGCTGGATGGTCACCTAGTTACGATATCAATTCTAAAAATATTGAAACTGATGTTGAATTAAATTATAAGGCGAAAGTATTTCAAAATACCGGACGAGATTGGACTGATATAGATTTGATACTTTCATCAGCCAATCCCAATAAAGACAATTCAAAACCTGACTTAAATCCGTATTATCTAAACTTCACACGAAAAGCTGTGAATACCGCTAATTCTTATCAAAAATTGAAACAAAAATCATACAATCCCAGTGTAAAACAGGTTTCTGGTATTGTAAGTGACAATGATGGTTTGCCTATACCTGGCATCAATGTAATTATTGAAGGCAGAAGCACAGGAACCCAAACTGATTTTGATGGTCGTTATAGTTTAAACATTGACAGCGGAAGACATTTAGTATTTAAATATATTGGTTACAAAACTGCAAAAATCCCTATTTACAGTAGCACAATTAATTTAAATATGGAAATGGATTCTAATAATTTAGATGCGGTTGTTGTTACTGCTTATTCTTCAAGAAATAGATCTTCAGAGAAACACGAAGCACCTGAACCAGAAGTTACCGTTGAAGAAAACACCATTTCAGAACATTTTATTTTGCCAAATAAATACAGTATAAGTTCAGATTCTGGCACAAAAACTATCGACATCAAGACGGAAACGCTTGAAACTGAATACGAATATTACGCTAATTCCGAACTTTCTCAAGCTGTTTATTTAATCGCAAATATTTCGAATAGCGCCAATATGAGCTTACTTCCTGGTGATGCTAATCTTTATTTTGAAAACAGCTACGCTGGAAAAACTTATATCGATCCTTATGTAATTGAAGATCAACTTACGATTTCTTTAGGTCAAGACCCTAATATTAGCATAGAACGTGAGGAAATAAACGACAATAAAGGAAAAAGCTTTTTGGGTGGCAAGCGGATTCTTGACAAAACTTATGAAGTCAAGTTCAAGAATAATAAAAGCTCAGAAATTCAGTTGAAACTTCAAGAACGGATTCCGATTTCTCAAAATGATGAAATCAAAGTTGATAATAGAAATTATGAAGGTGGTAAAATTGATGAAGAGACTGGCATTGTAACATGGCAATTGAATATTTCACCACAAATTTCAAAATCTATCAAATATAGTTTCACTGTAAAATATCCAAAAGAGAAAAGAATTAATTTGAATTGATTCACCTTATAAAATGATATTTTTTAAAAAATTTGAAATTAATGAATTCAGAAATAAAAGCTAGAATTTTATATGTATTCTATAGACATAAATATTTGAAAGTAAATAACTTGTATTCAAATTAATTTTCAAATCTAACTTTTATCTATTGCTGTTGGTGTTGTTCAAAATAAAGGAGTTAAAAAAAATCATTAAATTTGTATTATTAAATTTTAAAAAATTGAATTTATGTCAATGACTAATATACCAAGCGTAAACTTGTCAGACTTTCTATCTGACGATCCAAAACGCAAGCAAAAATTTGTAGATGAAATAGGTTCCGCTTATGAAGAAATAGGCTTTGTTGCTTTAAATCATCATTTTTTAGATGATAAATTAGTTGAGGAACTTTACAAACAAGTCAAAGCATTTTTCAACTTACCAGAAGATGTTAAGAAAAAATACGAACGAGAAGAACTCGGCGGTCAGCGCGGCTATGTTTCATTCGGAAAAGAACACGCCAAAGGCAAAAAAGAAGGAGATTTAAAAGAGTTTTGGCATTTTGGTCAAGAACCAGATGAAGATGCAGAATTGACTGAAGAATATCCTGAAAATGTGGAAGTCAAGGAATTACCAGAATTCAATGAAGTTGGGATGGAAGCCTATCGAATGCTGGAGAAAACCGGAATATATGTGTTACGCGCTTTAGCATTATACATTGGTTTAAATGAATATTATTTTGACCATTGGGCCAGAAATGGTAACTCAATTTTAAGACCGATTCACTACCCACCTATTAAATCTGAACCAAAAGGAGCGGTTAGAGCAGGTGCTCACGGCGATATCAATTTGATAACTTTGCTAATGGGTGCTTCCGCAGGAGGTTTGCAAGTGAAACGTAAAGATGGCGAATGGATTGACGCTGTTCCAAAAGACGATGAACTTGTTATAAATGTTGGAGATATGTTGGAAAGACATACCAACAATAAATTACGCTCAACAATTCACCGTGTTACCAATCCACCAAAAGATGAATGGGGACAACCTAGATATTCTATCCCGTTTTTCTTACATCCAAGAAGTGAAATGAGACTAGATTGCTTAGAAGAATGTATAACTGAAGATAATCCAAAACATTACGAAGATATTACCGCAGGTGAATTTCTTCACCAAAGATTAGTAGAAATTGGATTAATCAAAAAATAAATATGGACTTAAAAGATCAACTGCAAAACATTTTCCCAGATCACGAACCACAAGAAGAAGATGAACCCAGTCAGCCGAATGACGATTTAGACATTTGGCTTCAAGATGATCCACTAATTTGTGAATTCAGTAAAAGAAACGGCAAAATTAATACTGTTATTAAAGAGTATTTTGGCGCTAAAAAAGACTTCCAAAACCTTACAAAATTATTAAAAAAAGAACTCGGTGTTGGTGGAAGTTTTAAAGACGAGGTTATCATAATTCAAGGTGATTATCGAGATAGAATAATGACTATTTTGACAGATATTGGTTTCAAAGTAAAACGCGTAGGCGGATAAAAATTTTATGGATACAAAAGATGCAAACGGCAACTTGCTGAATGACGGCGATGCCGTAACTTTGATTAAAGATTTAAAAGTTAAAGGAACGTCGACAAATCTTAAACGAGGTACTACTTTCAAAAATATTCAACTGACCAATTCTCCAGATGAAATTGAATGCCGAAATAAAAAAATAAAAGGTCTTGTCCTTAAAACTCAATTTGTAAAAAAGACATAGTTATGCAAATTCAATCTTCTGAATTGATACTCAACCCAGATGGCAGTATTTACCATTTAAATCTGAAACCCGAAAATATCGCAGATACAATTATTACTGTTGGTGATCAAGATCGAGTTGAAAAAGTGACTGCTTTTTTTGATGAAATCATTTTTGAAACTCAAAAAAGAGAATTCAAAACTCAAACAGGTTTTTATAAAGGTAAAAAAATGACTGTAATTTCTACAGGCATTGGTATAGACAATATCGACATTGTGATTAACGAGTTGGACGCGTTGGTAAATATCGATTTAGAAACCCGTCAAGTTAAAGAAACTCACCACAAATTGAATTTTGTTAGAATTGGAACTTCAGGTGGCATTCAACCTGAGACTGAATTGGATAAATTTGTCATGGGAAAAGCTGGCGTTGGTTTTGATGGTTTATTACATTATTATAAAAACGACATCATCAACCAACCTGCCACAGATGCATTGAATGAACACCTTAATATTTCTAAGAAAAAACCAGAACCCTATATTGTCGATTGCGATTCTACACTTGCTGATTTATTTGAAAATGATCCTCAAGTTGTGGTTGGTTACACTGGAACTAATCTTGGTTTTTACGGTCCACAAGGTCGGGTTTTAAGATTAAAACTAGAAGATGCGGATTTCATAGACCAATTGGTCGATTTTAGATTTCAGAATCAAAAAATCACTAATTTAGAAATGGAAACTAGTGCGATTTATAGCATGGCCAAAATGCTTGGTCACGGTGCTTTATCTATGAATGCAATCATTGCCAATCGTGCTACAGGAAAATTCAGCAAAGATCCAAAGGCAGCGGTGAAAAATTTAATTCAATTCACTTTAGAGAAGTTAACTAAACTTTAATTTGAAAAATAGATTCCAGAATTATATAGAATGACGCAAATAAAAATTGGAGGAGTTCCAGAACATTTTAACTATCCATGGCACTTATGCTTAGAAGAAAGTGCTTTTTCTAATGCAAATATCGAATTGCAATGGACAGATTTTCATGGCGGAACAGGAGAAATGAGCCAAGCATTGAAAGAAGGAGAAATTGATTTGGCAATTATGCTTACTGAAGGTTCTGTGAAAGAAATCGCTGATGGTAGTCCATTCAAAATTCTTCAAACTTATGTGCAAAGTCCATTGATGTGGGGAATCCATGTTGATGCTAAATCTAAGTTTGAAAAATTAGAATCTCTAGAAGGCAAAACTGCGGCTATTAGTCGCTTTGGTTCAGGTTCACACTTAATGACATACGTCAATGCTGATCAAAATAACTGGGAAACTAAAGAATTGAAGTTTGAAACCACACAGAATTTATACGGTGCTGTTGAAGCTTTAAGTAACGGGGAAGCTGATTACTTCATGTGGGAACATTTCACAACAAAACCTTTGGTTGACCGAGGAATTTTTCGTTGGCTTGGAAACCAGCCTACACCTTGGCCGTGTTTTGTTTTAGTGTCAACAAATCATTTTATTGAGGCAAATTCTGAGCGTATTAATAAACTTCTTGAAATTATCAATCGAAAAACAAATGAGTTTAAATCTATTGATGGAATCACACAAAAAATTGCTGAAAAATATCAGTTGAAATATACTGATGTTTCAAAATGGTTAAGTAAAACAGAATGGAGTCAAACACAAATCAATGAAGAAGATTTGATGAATGCTCAGGATAAACTCATGGAACTCAAACTGATTAATAAGGGGTTGAATTATTCAGATTATATTGCTTAAAACGATTTTTAAAAAATAATAAATATATTACGCAACCCATTTGATTATTTCACATCTACTAAAAAACAATAAGTTTGTTACTAACCATTGGAATAATTTTATTAAGCTTGATACTAATCAACATTATGTTGTTGATATTCAGTTGTGATTGTCCAGATCAAAATGGACATAGTAGAAAAACTAAATCTAAGCTTAAGCCTAACACTCCAAAAATTTGGTCTCAAAGATCTTCTGAGTCCAAAGCCGTCATGGCTGATAAATAAAGCGTTTACAATTTCATAATTAAAAGCTACAGATTTTTTATTATCTCAAAATCACCATTTTATACTTGCTTTCCCTTTAGATTCTAGCAATTGATTTGTTTCACTAAAATGCTTATTACCAAACCAATATCCTCGATTTGCACTCAAGGGCGAAGGATGACCAGAAGTTAAAATATGATGTTTACTTTTATCAATCAGTTTTGATTTTCGCTTTGCAAATCCTCCCCAAAGCAAAAATACGACATCTTCTTTCTGTTTAGAAATTTGTGAAATTACCTCATCTGTAAAAATCTCCCAACCTTGATTCTGGTGACTTCCAGCTTCTCTAGCTCTAACCGTCAATGTAGCATTAAGTAATAATACGCCTTGTTTAGCCCAAGATTCCAAATTACCATGTTCAGGAAGTGGTTTATTCAAATCTGATTTTAATTCTTTAAAAATATTGATTAAAGATGGCGGCATGGCGACATCTTCAGGTACAGAAAAGCATAGTCCATGTGCCTGATTTGGGCCATGATACGGATCTTGACCAATGATAACGACTTTGAGTTGATCGAAAGGACATAAATCGAAAGCTTTAAAAATGGATTTAGCTGGAGGAAAACACTGGTATTTTTTATATTCAGATTTAACAAATTCTGCTAAAGCTTTAAAATAAGGTTTTTCGAACTCATCTTTTAAGATATTTTTCCAACTTGCTTCAATATTAACCTCCATAATTTATGCGTATTTTTGTAAAACTACGAATGTAGAATTTTAGTATGATAAAAATAAGCGATAAGACATTAATAGATTTAGAATTTCCTGAAATTTGCCGACAAATGAGTGAGTTTTGCATCACCGAATTAGGCAGAACGAAAGCTTTAGCACTGCAACCATATCAGAATTATAAATCAATATATTTTCACCTCAATCAAACCCAAGAATACAAATCTTCGGCTTTAGAAGAGCAAGCTATTCCGAATCATGGATTTGAAAGTGTCGATGAAGCCATTAAGATTTTGAATATTGAAGATGCTGTATTGGAATTGCAGAGTTTTAGAAAAATTCTGAATTTATCTGAAACAACAAATATTCATTTGAAATATTTTGAAAAATTCAAACATCTTTATCCAAATTTATTTCGTACCACACAACCAATAGAATATACTACAGCTATTGTTGACGAAATAAAAAGTAAGATTGACAAATTTGGTGACATAAAAAATGATGCCACGCCAGAATTGTTTAAGATAAGAAAAACCATCAATATTGCAAAAGGCAAAATCAATTCAAGCTTTGCCAAAGCACTTTCAAAATACAGTAGTTTTGGATATTTGGATGAAATCCGTGAATCTGTTGTAGATAATGTTCGGGTTTTGGCAGTAACATCAATGCATAAGCGCAAGGTTAAAGGCAGTATGTTGGGAAGTTCTAAATCTGGAAATATCGTCTATATTCAGCCAGAAGAAACCCAAGATTCTGAGCGCGAACTCGATGAAGCTGAATTTGAAGAGCGCGAAGAAATAAATCGCATTTTGAAGGCTTTGACAAATTTTTTACGCCCTTTTGTTGAATTACTTAAACAATATCAAAATTACTTGAGTGAAATTGATTTGATCGCTTCAAAAGTCAAATATGCAGAACTTTATGACGGATTACTGCCTAAAATCACAGACGAAAAAGAGGTTTTTCTAAAGGATGCTTTTCATCCACTTTTATTAATAAACCACAATAAAATAGGTAAAAAAACCTATCCACAAGATATTTCGCTCAATAATCAACAACAAATCATTGTGATCTCAGGGCCTAATGCAGGAGGAAAAAGTATTACTCTTAAAACCTTCGGATTGGTACAAATCATGTTGCAAAGCGGAATGTTGGTGCCAGTTCATGAATATTCCAGAATGTGCTTTTTCGACAAAATTTTAACTGATATTGGCGACAACCAAAGTATTGAAAATCACTTGAGTACTTATAGTTATCGGCTAAAAAATATGCGCCGATTTCTCAAAAAATGCGATGATAAAACTTTATTCCTTATCGATGAATTCGGTACGGGAACTGACCCTGAACTCGGTGGCGCTTTAGCAGAAACTTTTCTGGAAGTTTTTCATGAAAAGAAATCATTTGGAATTATAACCACACATTACGCCAATCTGAAAATGATGGCGAATGAAAACCCGGAAATTGTCAATGCCAATATGAGTTTTGACAGCCTTACTATGGAGCCACTTTTTGAGCTGAAACTCGGTGAAGCTGGAAGTTCATTTACTTTTGAAGTGGCTCAGAAAAATGGCATACCATATAGTTTGATTAACCGTTCCAAGAAAAAAGTTGAACGTGGAAAAATCAGATTCGATAAAAGTATTGCTAAACTTCAAATGGAGCGTTCCAAGCTAGCTAAAACCAACACTGAATTGCGTTCTACGACTGATCAAAAACGCAAAGAACAAGAGAAGTTGGATGAAATCAATTCGAAAGTTCAGCAGAAACTGGAAAGTTATCAAGAACTCTATGACAGTCACCAAAGAATGATTAGTCTTGGAGAGAAAATCGATAAGATTGGTCAGCAGTATTTCAACAATAAAAACAAGAAACTTTTATTTTCCAATATTCTGAAAATCATTGAAAAGGAAAATTCAAAACGCATACAACAAACCCGTAAAGAAGAAAAAATTCAGCGACAAAAAGAACAAGCCGTCAAAGCTGAAGCTCAACAAAAAGTTGAAAAAATAAGAGAAAAAAAGAAAAAAGAAAAAGAAAAAAGTGAGGCTAAAGCTGATGTGAAAAGCGAAAGACCAAAATTGAAAGTCGGCGATTCTGTACGAATCCAAGATGGTCGAGCTGTAGGCACGATAGATAAATTCGAAAAAGACAAAGCTGTCGTCAATTATGGTATGTTTACAACCTCAGTATCTGAAAGTCAATTAGAACTTGTAAAACGAGCCAAATGAAAGATATACCTGAAGGAAAAAAAATTGTACTGTTTGATGGCGTTTGTAATTTTTGCAACGCTTCTGTTAGATTTATTCTAAAAAGAGACAAAAAAGATCAATTCAGATTTGCGTCTTTACAAAGCGATTTGGGCGAAAAATTGACCAAAGAACGCGGTATCAATACAGATGAAATTGATTCTATTATTTTGATAGATCCAGGCAACGCTTACTACATCAAATCTACAGCAGCTCTAGAAATAGCAAAAGGCTTGTCCGGTTTGTACCCGATGTTGGGTATATTTTTGTATTTACCCGAGGGATTTAGAAATACAGTTTATGATTTTGTAGCAGAAAACCGCTACAAATGGTTTGGAAAAAGTGAAACCTGCCCCTTCCCTACACCAGAAGAAAAAAGTAAGTTTTTGGATGTTTAATTTTTTTATGCTTTAGTATAACTTTTAGATTATATAGTTTAATTAAGATATTAAATCAATACAAGCTAACTATATTGCAATATTTAAAAGCAAAGTATATGAATAATTATTTTTATTATATAATCGTCGTTTTACTGTGTTTTCAAACTTCCAACATTTTTGGACAGAAGACAATTGTTATAGCCAATGCTGAAAACAAGACACCGATTCCTTACGCCAAAGTGGTCTTTAAAAATGGAGAAAAGAGCAAATTAAGCGATCAGGAAGGGAAATTTAAATTCAATCAAAAAGCTGATCCCATTATTGCGATTGGTTGTCCAGGATTCCACTTAAAGGAAATTCGACTCAGTACAAAAACGGATACGATATTTCTAAATCCTATCGAAAATCAGTTGGAAGAAGTGGTTGTCAATGCCAAACTAGAAGAAAACGAAATCGGTTATCACAACTTACGAAAATCATTTTTGCCAACTTATCGCTTCAGAATCAATCAAAATACATTTGTTTCAGTGTATATCGAAAATGCAAGTGATAAAAATAATATCTTTATAAAATCGGTTATTGCAAAAATAAAGACCAAGCATAATGGTGAAAAGGCAAAAATCAGAATTCACCTTTATGAATTTGATACAAACACGAAGAAACTTAAACAATCTTTATTGCAACAAAATTCGATTTTCACGGTAGATTCTGGCAACGGACTAAAAACATTTGAGTTAGAACAAAAAATACCATTGCCAAAAAGTGGTGTGTTGGTTTGCTTTGAAGCGCTAACGCCAGAAAAAGAAATATTCATGCGATATGGTGTGAATAAATCTAATGAAACAAATGTCAATTATCATGTTTTTAGTAAAAGAATTGAAAAACCTGTTGACAAAACAAGAGCTTTTGAACTTCAAAGAGAAACCAAATATATGGGCATGGTCGGACTAAAAGTTTTAGGGAAAATCGATGACTAAAACCGACCTTAGTATGATTTAACCATCTACTAATTCACTTTTTTGAGTCTCTAAGGCGCTTTTTAAATTTTCAAAATCTACATTAAGATTCTTTAAATTGATGAGGACAACTTGCGGGTTTTTATTCAAATTTTTCTGAGACAATTTGCGGTAAAGCCATTTAAAATCACTGTAAGATTTTGATACATCTAGCTTCAAAAAATGCGTTCGTTTTATTTTCAGCAATTCAAAATCTTTGATGTCTGCCCAAGGTATTACTGATGTCATAACACGAGAATCATAAATGCCTTCCGCATTAATAGATAAAATGGGAGATTTCAATATAATGAATCGTGCAGCAGCACTAAAAGTAATGGCACCCAAAGCCAGGTTTAAAATACCTACTATAAATCCAAAAGTGGTTTCAATCTGCAAACATGAATAGCCAATAAACAAAATTGCTATTGACAACAAAATCATGATGTAAATCTTATGTTTTAAATAATGAAAATTCATTCATAAATTCCTAAAAGGGAAGTGATTCTTAACTTTTAATTTTACGACCTTCATTATCTTTAAAATTACCCGTAGCAATAATTATAAAGTCTATAATTGTCCATATACCAAAACCTCCGAAAGTGAGTAACATCAAAACTCCTGTACCAATTTTACCAACGTAAAACCTGTGTACGCCTAAACTTCCTAGAAAGAAACAGAGTAATAACATTGCGACAAAATCTTTATCACTTTTTTGTTCCTGTGTTGTATTTTGGACTTCCATATTTGATATTTTATGTTAGAAAATAAGTAAAATTTGCCCTAATATATGTATTAATTTTCACATTGAATAATAGCTTTATAAAATAGATATCTTGAAACTCTGCTATCAATTAGTTACAAAAAATCATTAATTAATCGGCTTTTAGATAATCTTCAAAATATTCATCGTAATCAATACCACTACCTATGATTCTTGGTTTTGGTTTAAAATCATCAGAAAATATACTACGATTTGGTTTGTGTTCTTCAAAATGAATTCGAGACAAATCTGACATGGAATGCAGCAAATCATTGATCACATATGGCCGTTTAGGTTTAAAATTCAATTCATAAGTCGATTTATACTCTGGTGATAACCAAACAAAAAATGGAATTTCAAACATAGAGCGTGTTGGCACATCCGAATCATTATGACCAAAAAAATCGCGATCGAAAAATACTTCTTCACCATGATCAGAAAAATACAACACATAACTTTTCTGATTTTGTGCTTCTACCCTATCTATAATTTCATCCACCATAAAATCAACGTAAGTAATGGCGTTATGATAATCATTGATGGATTTATAACTTTTTTCAGAATGAAATTTTGTTTTTGGGATTTCGGTAAACGTCTTGAAACGATCTGAATAGCGCAAATGATACTGTCCATGTGTTGCTAGCAAATTGATGACAATAAATTTATTTTTTGATTTGTCTTGCAATGCTTCGTCTAAATACGGTAATAATACTTCATCGTACGGTGTAACAGAACCCCATTGCGCAGTGTTGGTATATTTGTAAACATCAGCGGCTTTGGAAAGTTTGGTGAGTAAAGTCTCATACATTCCTATAGGCCGTTGATTAGACAACCAAAAGGTTTTAAAACCAGCCTGATTCATCAATTGAATAATTGTAGATTCGGTTTTATTTTCAAAATTGTTCAAACTTAAAGCCGCTTGTAAGGATGGAATTGTATGCGCTTCGGAACTCAACACATCGTCATAAATTAACAAATCTGATTTGCGCTGACTTAATAATGGTGTGGTTTCGCGATAAAAATCGTAAATCCCCATTTGTCTTCGCGTTGTAGATTCACCGATAATCATCACAAAGGTGTGAGCAGAATTTTCACCAAGAAAATCAACATTTTGAAAATTCCCAGTTTTAGTATCTATTTCTAAATCTTCATATTTTTCAATTTCATAAATATAACCTGAAACACCTTTCAATAAATGATAAGGAAAATTAGCGACAATTAAACCTGAAAGCTTTATCATAGCAAGTAAACTAATGAAAAACAAAAGCTTATAGCTTGGCTTGATGCGTAATTTGAAAGTTAAAATTGGTTGATATTTGGATTTCAGATATAAAATTATGAAACCTAAATGCAATAGAAAAAACCAAACTAAATGAATATCGAAATACATTTTTGTAAATTCAATCGCTTCAGCAGGGTTGGTTTCCAGAAGAATAAAAATTGATGACGCTGAAAAATATGTGGAAAATAAATAATAAAAACTGCTTTCTATAAACAACGAAAACAGAAATAAAATGTAGATAACTTTAGCCAATTTGGATTTCCAACTGAAAGCTTGAAACACACTGATTAAAACTAAAAGACTTATGGCAAATCCAATGTTTTCAAGAAAATTTCTTACATTATAGATTCTAAATTCTGCCAGAGCAAATTCAAAACAAAAACATAAAACGATAGGTAAAAACCAAAAAGAAAGTTGTTTGAAATTAAGACTCATGCTTCACTTTTTTTAATGTTTTGAATGGCCTTACTTCCAATTTGATAAGATTTCAAAATGTCTTTTGCAGTGATAAATTTATGTCGAAATAAGAAAAATACGAATTTTAGCAACCACAGATAGGCAAAATTGCCATATGCTAAAAACTTCTGCGCAGACATGGCTTTGATAAAAGATTCTGAGCCTTGATTTGATGCTGAAGTTTCATCAGAATGAATCAAAATTGGTTTAGAAACAAAAGCCACTTTCATACCTTTTTTCAAAATTTGTCGTCTAAAAATTTGTTCTTCTGTAGCGGGAAATTCTGTTCCTAAACCAAAATTTTCATTGAAATAAATTTTCTGTTTTCTAAATGAATTCAAATTTACACTGATTTCTACTGAAGACAAAGGCCGCTTAGTCGAGGTTATAAAACCTTCTTCCGCAGGATATTCTTTTTTCAATTGACCAGAATCATTTAGAAATTGAAACGAAATCAATGCAGCAGATGTATATTTCTGATAAGCAGCAAGAATTATGTTTTCAAAATTTTCAAGATAAACTACATCGTCGTCTGCAAACAAAACGATATCTGCACTGGCGTTTTGTAATGCTAAGTTTCGACTTTTACTCAATCCGAATTCATTTGAATTGATCACTCTAATATTTTCATAATCAGATTCTAACCAATTAGAACTCTTGGTTTGATTGACGATTAAAATTTTCAAATCAGCTAAATCATGATTAGGAAACATGGGTTTCAAAAACGATAAATCTTTACGATTCATCGTAGAAATCAATATTTCTAAAGTCTGTTTATGACGCATTTTAACTGATGATACTCTATTCAAAAATCGAAATTACAATTTTAATTTATGATTTCACTTTGTAAGCGTATTTGGTGTCGGTTTATTTTAAAATTTCAATTTATTTCAAAAAAAACTCCTGACAAGACAGGAGTTTTTAGTGATGTTAATAAAATAAATAATACAAAATTTTACAATTCAACTTCAACCTGATTGCGCATCAAATCTTCAAAGGTTTCACGTTGACGAATTAACTGGGCTTTTCCTTTATGCCAAAGCACTTCTGCTGGCCGAAATCTAGAATTATAATTGCTTGCCATTGAAAAACAATACGCACCAGCATTTTTGAATGCTAAGATATCGCCTTCACTGATTTCTGAAATCATTTTATTGTTGGCAAACGTGTCAGTTTCACAAATATAGCCGACCACAGAATAAAATCTTTTATTACGTTTTGGATGTGAAATATTGATAATATCGTGATTTGAACCATAAAACATAGGTCGAATTAAATGATTAAAACCAGAATCTATTTGTGCAAAAACCGTCGAAGTTGTTTGTTTTACAACATTCACTTTTGCCAAAAACAAACCTGCTTCGCTCACTAGAAATTTACCAGGTTCGAAAGCTAAAGTCAAATCTTTACCGTAATCTTTACAAAATTCGTTGAAACGTTTACTGAGTTTCTGTCCTAATTCTTCTACATTAGTTTCAATATCATTGTCGTGATACGGCACTTTGAAACCACTGCCAAAATCTAAAAATTCTAAATTTTCAAATTGCTTTGCCACATCAAACAAAATTTCAGCAGCGTGTAAAAACACACCAATATCTAAAATATCGCTTCCCGTATGCATGTGAATTCCGTTGATGCGCATGCCTGTATTTTCCACAATTCGCAAAACGTGTGGCATTTGGTGAATAGAAATCCCAAATTTGGAATCGATGTGGCCAACTGAAATATTGGTATTTCCACCCGCCATAACATGTGGATTGATCCTAATACAAACAGGAACTTCAGGATGTTTGGCGCCAAATTGTTCCAAAATTAGTAGGTTGTCAATATTGATTTGGACGCCTAATTTTACAGCTTTTTCCAATTCTTCCATTGAAACACCGTTTGGCGTAAAAATGATTTTTTCAGGATTTACTCCAGCAGCGAGTCCCAACTGAACTTCTTGAATTGAAACCGTATCCAAACCACTTCCGAGTTGATTAAAAAGTTTCAGAATATTCACATTAGACAGGGCTTTAACCGCATAATGCAAACGCAGATGTTTTACTTTTTTGAAAGCTTCTGTTAAACGTTTATATTGATTTGTAATTTTTTCACTGTCGTAAACATAAATTGGACTTCCAAATTCTTGAGTCATTTTTAAAAGATCTGCTTGTTTCATTGTTTGAGAATTATTTATATATAAAGTTTTGCGATTAAATTTTGATTTAAACGAGGCTAAAATAAAAGTGATAAAAATTGTAATTACACTATTACTTCAGGCTTCTTGTAGTGTTTAGAAACCTTTATGTATTTGGGTTTGGAACTGAAAAATAGAATAGATTTTGACTTCAAAATAGAAGCCAAAAAAAGAAACCCACGAAAAGTAGCGGGTGATTTTTTATGATATGTAAAATTGAAAATAATCACAATGCAATTTTAAGCATTATAATATTTACTACGCCAAATAGAAGTGTTAAAATTTTTTCCCTTGGCAAAACCATAATATAAAGCTATGCCACCAATCCATTTGATCATAAAAATAAAGAGCAAGAAAAATTCTGTACCTATATTATCTTCATCCATGAAAAAACCATTTGGCACGAGTGAAGTGCATAACAAAGCTGTAACTAAAATCGTAAATATAAAATTTTCGAATGTTTTAAAAGGCCACATCATCAACCTCCGAAATGGGCTGAGGTCGTTTCCCCATTTATGAATCAAGTAATAATAATCATTACCAATTGGTGCGAAAAGAAGAGGATCGTCTGCATTTTCTAATTTGAATAATTTTGAAGGTGCCATAATTTTAAAGCCTTTCAAACTCGTATCATGTTTGCGTTCCAAATCTTTAATTTTTGATATCGCTTCGTAAGGCAATTTTCCCTTAAAAAGTTTAGAATCTAAAAACCTCAATCTATAATTCACACAAATTTTTTCAATTTGATCTATATGAAAAATATGTTCAGCTTCCAAAAAGTCAGTATTGAAATTATTGTGTGTTATTTCATCCTGATCAGCATTCAGTTTCTGAAGTATTTGCTCATTATTTTGATCTACGTTTTGGAAAATAGATTCTACTGATTTCAAAATCTGTTCATCAGAAAAATTTTTAGATTTCTCTTTGAGCAATTTCTCTTTTAGGTTTGTTCTTGGAAGCATCATATATCATTTACAACATTCGATATAAATGTATGAACAAAGTAATATTTGTACAATTCGAGATTGAAAATTTAACACGTATTAAGTATTAATTCAATCTTTATTCAACCTGATAAAGCTATAAACACCTCTGCCTTCAGCAAGTACAGTCTCAGTTTTATCATTTTCTAACCAACATTTCATACTAGCTACCATAATTCGACTTCCTAAACGGATTGTTGTGCCTTCTACAATTATAGCTTCACCATGCGCCGGTGAAAGAAAATCTACACGAATATCAATAGTTGCCATTTTATCTTTGATAGAACTAAGATGTGTTCCTCCAACTATGCCTCCAACAGAATCCATTATTGTAGTAATAATTCCTCCATGCCAACGATTGGTTCGAATATCACCAACGACTTCAGGGCGAAAAGGCACCCTAACTTTGGCGTAATCTTTTTTGATTTCAAGAAGCTGCAATCCCAAAAATTTATGGATTGGCACCATTTCTTCAATCATTTTTTTGACAAATGGGTCATGTAATTCCATATTGCTGAATTTGAATTTAGCTAAAATAGTAAATCCTTTGTCATATTATAACAAAGGATTTATTTTGAATCGTTATCTTGATATGAATTTATCTTAAACTCGCACCAAATTCTTTTTCAAATTCTTTTTGGAGTTTTTGCATTACTTTATCCACTTGCTTGTCTGTCAACGTTTTCTTCTCGTCTACAAACACAAAACGCATGGCATAACTTTTCTTGTCCTCTGGAAGTTTATCGCCTTCGTAGACATCAAATAAATCGACCTCTTTAAGTATTTTTTTATCTGTTTTGAATGCGATTTGTTTCAAATCATCAAACTTAACACCTTTATCCAATAATAAAGCAAAATCTCGTCGAGTCGAAGGAAACTTAGAAATTGGTTTAATTATGAAACTTGACTTCTGAATTAATTCTAAAACAGAATCCCAGTTGATTTCTGCATAAAGCACTTCTTGACTGATGCCAAAATGTTTCAGAATATTATTTTTAACTCGACCGAATTCAAAAATTTGTTGTTTTTTGAAACTACCAATTAAACCTTCTGAAAAATAAGAAGCTTCTGAGGATTTATATTTAATTTCAGATAAACCTAAACGTTCAAAAATACGCTCCAAAACACCTTTCATCTGAAAAAAGTCTGTAGTTTGATGAGGCATTGTCCATGATTCTTTGTGTCTAAATCCACTTAAAAATAAAGACAAATGTTTTTGCTCCACGTACTTTTCATCATATTTATGATAAGTTTTTCCGAATTCAAAAAACCTCAAGTTTTGTTGGTTTCGATTGATATTGTAAGCTATGGATTCCAAACCAGAAAATAACATCGATTGACGCATCACGCCCAAATCTTGGCTCAACGCATTTAATATTTCAACATTATGTTCAGGATTTATTTCTTGGGATAATTCTGTGTATTTAGAAGTAGTAAGTGAATTTGCCATGGTTTCATAAAATCCTTGACCTACCAATTGATCTGCAATTTTATTTTGAATTTTATAATCGGCATACTTAGAAGAGTTTGCAATAGAAATATTGAATTTACTATCGGTTTCGATGTTATTGTAACCATAAACTCTCAAAATCTCTTCGATCACATCGACTTCGCGCTGAACATCGACCCGATAAGCAGGAATCGTCAAACCTAGACCACTTTCAGAAACATTATTTACTTTGATGTCTAGAGAAGTCAAAATTGTTTTAATAACTCCTGTATCAATTTCCTGACCGATAAGATTGTTGATTTTATCGAAAGTCAAAAACACCTGAAAATCTTCAATCTTTTTTGGATAAAAATCATCGATATCGCTACTGACTTTTCCACCAGCTATTTCTTGAATTAAAACAACAGCGCGTTTCAATGCATATTCTGTAATATTTGGATCAACACCTCTTTCGAATCTAAATGAGGCATCTGTATTCAAACCGTGTCTTTTTGCAGTTTTACGAACACTAACAGGGTTGAAATAGGCACTCTCTAGAAATATACTCGTTGTATTTTCTTTCACGCCAGAAGAAATCCCACCAAAAACACCTGCCATACAAAGTGGTTTTTCAGCATCGCAAATCATTAAATCTTCTTCATGAAGTTCTCTTTCTACTTCATCCAATGTTGTAAATTTGGTTCCTTTTGGTAAAGTGGTAACCACTATTTTATTGCTTTTGATCTTTTCAATATCAAAGACATGCAAAGGCTGACCGAGTTCATGCATGACATAATTTGTTGCATCAACAATGTTATTTTTTGGATTGATTCCAATGGCTTTCAATCGATTTTGCAACCATTCTGGCGAAGCTTTTACTTCAATATCCGAAATAGAAACACCACAATACCTTGGTGCTAACTCACTGTTTTTAACACGAATACTAACACGTTTACTTCGATCTTCTACATGGAAATTACTTACTGAAGGCGTATCAATTGGCGTACTGATTTCTTGCTGAATCAATCCTGCACGTAAATCTCTAGCTACACCCCAATGACTCATTGCATCTGCGCGATTTGGCGTTAAACCAATCTCAAAAACTTGATCAATTTCTACTGGAAAAACTTGATTCAAAGGTGTTCCGGGTTTCAATTTTTCATCCAAAACCATGATGCCATCGTGACTCTTGCCCAAACCGATTTCATCTTCTGCGCAAATCATTCCTTCACTTACTTCTCCACGAATTTTACCTTTTTTTATTGGCCAAGGCTCTCCGTCTTCATTATACAAAATAGTACCTATTGTTGCGACAGGCACCAATTGTCCCTTGTCGACATTTGGCGCTCCACAGACGATGGAAAGCGTTTTTTCCTCACCAATATTTACTTCGGTAATTTTCAAACGGTCAGCGTTTGGATGCGGTTCACAAGCTTCTACTTTACCAACGACAATGCCTTTCAGTCCGCCTTTTATAGATTCAAAAGTTTTGATACCTTCCACTTCCAGACCTAAATCTGTAAGTAAAACCTCTGTTTCTTCTGCTGTCCATTTGGTATTGACAAATTGTTTTAACCAATTGTAAGAAATTTTCATAATTTATCTAAATAGTAATCCGCAAAGATAAGAAACCCACTTCGCTCCTAAAATGTTTAGGCATTTAAAATTTTGTGTGTTTTGAACAAACATGTATTTCTGAAAAATTATTTATTTTTTCTGAGTGAATCGTTTCAATTCTGTAGAATCTACCTTTTGAAGATTGACTCCAATCATCTTACCTGATCCATTTGATAATAGCGTTTTGTTAGCAAAAAATGTGTTATTTTTCTTGCTGACTATCAAAATAGAAGAGTTATTTAAAATCGGAATTTTCTGGAAAGACATATCATCAACATTCCTATGAAACGAAGTAAATGAGTTCAAACCTTCGTATAAAATAATTGCATTGATGAAATCAAATTTTTCTTCATTTTCTAATTTTAATTCAAATGAAATTCTTGCTTCAGGATTTAATACTCTATCAATATTAATCCATTGAGTATCATTTACAAAAAACTCAGTATAAATAACCTGGGGAGAGTTCAGCTGAACTTGGGTAGAATCCACTTGAACTTGCAGTTCATCTCTAAAACTTACATTATCTTTTTTTGACCTATTTCTATTCTCATAGTATTCTAAAGAATCTAGAGGAATCATTTTTTGAACATATTTATCTACACCATATTTCTTTAAATAAGAAGTGTCCAAATCATAAAAAGTAGTCATAGCTTCCTCATCCAGCCTCCAAAACATTTCATTGTTTTGGTTAAACTCACCATTAAAAACTCGGTTATCAACATTTGAATCAATTGGAAATCCTAATCTCAATCGCTTATCCTTTTTTAATTCAATTTTTTTATCATCAACTTTAAAATCTAGATGAACTACACCGCTAGATTCTAAAAGCTGGTTTGAATTCGTTAAGGTTTGGATATTTTCAGATATCAATTCTGAAAGTTTGTAATACTCTCTTATCTCAAGTGTAATATTATCAGTTGCATTAACTTCGAAATCATCTCTAGAAAAATAAATTTTAGTTCCCTTGTTTCCTGTTATTACTTTTTGTCTAACAGTATCCAGATTGAAAATTTGAGTATTGACTGTATCAATATTTTCAAATAAGTTTTCTGGTAGTGTTTCAGGTTGATCCTTTTGGCAACCCGACATCATAATTAAGACAATTAAAACGTAGTAAATAAGAAGATTTCTCATAACAAAAAATTTAAGTTTATTTTCAATTTTAATATGAATTGACAAATACTAGACCAAAATTTATCTATGAAACTCAAACACTGAATTACAACAAGTAAGCTAAATGTAAATCAACCGATCAAAACTTAACTTTCAACTCAAAATAGGATAACAATGGCTTAAATATGAAGCTGTTAGTTTTAGCGAAATTTGTGTAAAACCATTGATTTTGAAACGAAATGTTGATTTGATTGTCTTATCCGACCTGCATTTGGGAACTTTTGGTTGTCATGCCAAAGAATTACTCAATTATTTGTCTACCGTGAAACCAAAAAAAATAATTCTGAATGGTGATATCATTGATATTTGGCAATTCAGAAAAAAATATTTTCCAAAAGCGCATTTGGAAGTTGTCAAAACTATTATTGAAATGTCTATGAATGGCACTGAGGTAATTTACATCACCGGAAATCATGACGAAATGCTCAGAAAACTGAGTTATGCTGAAGTTGGAAATTTAAAAATTGTTGATAAACTAGTTTTGGATTTAGACGGCAAAAAAGCCTGGTTTTTCCATGGCGATATTTTTGATGCATCGATTCAAAATGCTAAATGGTTAGCAAAACTTGGCGGATGGGGTTATGATTTACTGATTTTAATTAATCGTTTTTTAAACTTTTGGTTGGTTAGATTCAAAAAAGAAAAATTCTCTTTATCAAAGAAAATCAAAAATTCAGTAAAAAAAGCCATCAAACATATTTCAGATTTTGAAAAAACAGCGTCAGATTTAGCGATAGAACAAGGCTACCATTACGTAATTTGCGGTCACATTCATCAACCACAAATTAGCAGAAAAGTTAGTAAAAACGGTACTTGTTTATATTTGAATTCTGGCGATTGGGTAGAAAATTTAACCGCTTTGGAATATCACAAGAAACGCTGGAGTTTGAAAAAATATTCAGATTTGCAGTTTAAGTTTGAGAATATAAGTTACAAATCTGTGAATTTCCTAACCGCTATTACGGTGATGAGTAATCGATCAAAAACTTAAATATTTCTAAAAATTTCATAAATTGCAAGAAATTCAAATTTATGAAACTCACTTTAAAATCTCTTTTGCTTTTACTGATTGTAAACAGTTTGATCTCATGCGCTGATGATGACAGTAATGAAATCGATAACACCAATTACTTCCCTTTGGTTATTGGTAATTCTTGGGATTACCAAAATAGCATAACTGTCAATGGAAACACACAAAATGGTGGCGAAACATTAATGATTAGCGGAAGTACAGGAACTGAACCAGAGCGATTTAGTTTTCAGCAAAGTAATATTGAACTTCCTGGAACAACTACTTCTGTAATTTCCGCAGGAGAAATTTATAAAGAAAACGGTCAAAATATAGTTTTAGATAGTAATCTTGAATTCAATACTGACATGATTGATCTAAGTTTGCCTATTGAAAATGTAACAGTTTATAATGCAAATACGAATGAAGGTGATCAGTTTTTTACTGAAACTGGAGAAATAGAGCAAAATGTAAATGGTTTTCCAGTTACAATCAATTATGAAATAGCATCTATAAATGGCGGATTTGTGCCAAGTATGAATATAGAAGGAGAAACCTACAATAACATATACATATCTGAATTGGAAGTAAATATGTCTATTTCTGTGTTTTTGGTTTTTAGTGAATTTACAATTTTAGCAGATCAAAATGTAACTACAGTTACCAACTATTTTGCTAAAGATATTGGCTTGATAAAAAGTATGGTCAGTACAGAGTTAATTTTTGAAGATATCCCTGATCAAGTCGGTTTCGAATTAGAAGACATCTCTTCTACCTCAACACAAAATATAATAGATTATCAAGTGGAATTGGATTTATAAAACAAACTTATTTAAGATACTGACTGGATGGAATGCATTTTTTTGTGTTCCATCTTTAATTTGGTGACGACAACTTGTACCGTTTGCGGCAATAATGGCATCGGAGTTTCTAACTGCCGGAAACAAAACCAAATCACCAATTTGTTGGCTCACTTTGTAGTGTTCTTTTTCATACCCGAAACTGCCAGCCATTCCACAGCAACCTGAAGGAATAATACTCACCTTGAAATTTTTAGGCAAATTCAAAAGATCAAAAGTATAAATTTGAGAAGACAAGGCTTTTTGATAGCAATGGTTGTGAATTTTTACGGTTTCGTGTTTTTTTGAAAATTGTTCTGAAGTAATTCTGCCGTTTTTAACTTGTTGGTGTAAAAATTCTTCAATTAAAAAAGTATGTTTTGCAATTTCGCTTGCGGCAACTTTGTCTTTTGCCAATCGTAAATATTCATCCTTAAAACTTAAAATTGAAGAAGGTTCTATACCAATTAAGGGTGTTTCGGAATTAACTAAGTCTTGAAAAACTTCAACATTTCCATCAACAAATTTTTGTGCTTCATCTAGGAGTCCTTTAGAAAAGTAGCTCCTTCCGCTTTCAAAATGCTGAACAATTTTCACTTCAAAACCTAATTTGGTCAAAAGTTCAATTGCATCCTTTCCGATTTCTACATCTAAATAATTAGTGAATTCATCAACAAATAAATACACAGATTGAATTGGTTTTACTTTAGGCAAAAGTGATATTTTTTCATTTTTGATCAATTTCCGTAATGATGTTTTTTTCAATTTTGGTAATTCTCTTTGCTCTGCTATTCCAGCAATTTTTTTAATAATACTGGATGTAATTTTATTGGAATTCAACGCATTGTAAACACTAGGAAGAAAACTTGCCTTACGATTAATTGAATTGTTTTCAGCAAATAATTTTGTTCTAAAGCTGACCCCATTTGTTTTTTGATATTGGTACTGAAATTCTGTTTTGAAAGCACCCACATCTACATTGCTAGGACATTCATTCTTACAAGCTTTGCAACTCAAACATAAGTCAAATACCTCTTTGAGGTTTTGATCATCAAACGGATTTTCTGCGTCTGGATTTTTAGTCAACACTTCTCTAAGCATATTAGCCCTAGCTCTAGTAGAGTCTTTTTCATCTCTAGTTGCCTGAAAACTCGGACACATTGCACCTTCAAAGTGATGACTTTTTCTACAATCGCCGCTGCCGTTGCATTGTTCAGCAGCTCTCAAAATACCTGAGTTTGCAGAAAAATCTATTTTTGTTGAGATTTTCGGTTCAATGCGATCAGTTTCGTATCTTAAATTAGTTTCTATTGGTTTTGGATTTACTATTTTCCCAGGATTTAGTAAATTATGAGGGTCGAAAACAGATTTAATTTCTAAGAAAATATTGTAACACTCCTCGCCCACAAGGTCTTTAATAAATGGCGAACGCACTCGACCATCGCCATGTTCACCGCTTAAGGCACCATTATAATTTTTAACCAAGTTGGCTACATCTGAAGAAATATTTTTAAATTGATCAACACCTTCAGAAGTTTTTAAATTCAGAATTGGGCGCAAATGCAACTCACCAGCACCGGCATGCGCATAGTAAACTGCGCGCTGGTCATACTTTTTCATGATTTTAGTAAAATCTGAAATATAATGTGGCAAATCCAAAATAGAAACAGACGTATCTTCGATACATGCTACAGCTTTAGCATCGCCTTTCAAATTGCCTAGAAGTCCCAAACCAGCTTTCCTTAATTCCACCGCCAAATCGATTTCTTCATTTTCCAGCTTAGGCGCTGCATAAGCTGCAGTCTTCTGATTTAAATCTGTTTGAAGTTTTTCTGTTTGTTGAATCAAATCTTGAGTGTCAGAAGATTTTAATTCTAACATCAGAATAGCTTCTGGATCACCATCTATAAAAAACCGATTGTTTTTATATTTTAGACTGTCTTTTGTACAATCCAAAATGGTTTTGTCCATCATTTCGCAGGTATACAAATCATGCTTCATAGCAACAACTACAGCTTCAAGACAATCTGAAATTGTGTTGAAATGCGCTGCAATCATCACCGATTTTTTTGGAGGTAAATCGTCCAGTTGAATTTTAAGCTCAGTAGCAATGAATAAGGTGCCTTCGCTGCCACAAAGTAAAGTACACAAATTTAAAGTTTCGATTTCAGAATTTCCAAAAAATGAATTTCTGTATAATTCATCTAGAGCGTATCCAGTATTTCTTCGATGAATATCAACTTTTGGAAAAGCATTTTCAATTAAAGTAGAAATATTTTCTTGTTGTAAAACTTTATTGAAATATCTATAAATTTCACCTTCTAGAGTTTGAAGTTCCAGCTTTTCGTTGAATTCATTTTTATTTAAAGCTTTAAATTCAACGTAACTTCCATCTGACAAAAATCCTTTGGCTTCTAATATTTTATCTCTGGTTACACCGTATTTTATTGAAGTTGTTCCTGAAGAATTATTCCCAAACATACCACCGATATTGCATCGATTGGATGTTGAGGTATTGGGTCCAAAAAATAAGTTTTCTGAAGCCAATCTTTGGTTGAGTTCATCTCTTACAATACTAGGCTGAATTCTAATCGTTTTTGAATTAAAATCAAAATCAAGTTCAGCTTTGAAATTCTCGCTCAAATCGACTATCAAGCCATCGGTAACACATTGTCCAGCTAATGAAGTTCCAGCCGCTCTCGGTGTAATTGATAGTGAATTTTGAACAGCAAATTCTATGATATATTTTAAATCATCATCGTGTTTTGGAATGCAAACTGCGGCGGGAATTTCTCTGTAAACAGAAGCATCGGTAGCGTAAATAGACTGGTATAACTCACCTTCGAGAACTCGACCGTCTAGTTTTTTTTTTAGAATTGAAAAGTTATAATCTGACATTTATATTAACTAAAATTCAAGTTTGAAAGTAAGGATTAAAATTTATTTAAAATAACAAACCAAAGGAATTTATATTCAAATCCTTTGGTTTACAAAAATGAATTTAATAAACTACAGTTTAATTTCAGTTCCCAGTAATTTCAAAAAAGCTTTGACTAAAGACGCATGTCCTGGCCACGCTGGTGAAGTCGCTAAATTGCCGTCAACCACGGTTTCTGTTGGCTCAACGTCTTGAAATTCACCTCCAGCAAGTTCAACTTCTGGTTTTACCGCTGGATAAGCCGTCAATTTTCTTCCCTTCACAACATTGGCTGCCGTTAATATTTGGATACCATGGCAAACAGCTGCGACAGGCTTATCATTTTCAAAAAAATGTTTGGTATATTCAATAACTTTTGAATTCAATCTTAAATATTCTGGTGCTCTTCCTCCAACTAAAAATAATCCATCGTAATCATTAAGGTTGACATCATTAAAATCGAAATTGAGTTCGAATAAATGTCCAGGTTTTTCTGTATAAGTTTGATCGCCTTCAAAATCGTGAATAGCAGTTTTCACTTTTTCTCCTGATTTTTTATCTGGACAAACTGCATGGACTTCATGTCCAATCATTTGAAGCATTTGGAACGGGACCATGGTTTCGTAATCCTCAGCAAAATCTCCTGTAATCAACAATATTTTTTTCATAACACTGATTTTTAGATTCAGCTAAATTTACATAAATTTATTAGGCTTATGAAATATTTTTTTGGCTAAGAAATTATCATAAAGTTAAATTTTAATTTAAAAGTTTAAAGTTGATTTAAAAATTCTGCAAGTTAATTTAATTTACTAAATTTATGAATTGAAGTATTCAAAAGTTGATTATTATCATACTATATAAGGCTTTGAATATTTAATTTTATACTAGAATTTAACTTTAAAATTAATACCTATGGACATCAATTTTAATTACGTACACGTAAGTGCGAGTGAAAGATTAGAAGAATTAGCTACCAAAAAATTAGAAAAACTACAAAATCGATATGACTGGATTGTAAGAGCCGAAGTTTTCTTCAAGAAAGAGAACACTTCGAGTCCTGAAACTGGTATGATTTGCGAAGTAAAATTAAGCGCACCAGGACAAAACATTTTTGCTTCTTCGAATGAAAAAGGTTTTGAAGTGGCTATTAGCAATACTGTAGACGATGTGACAAGACAACTTCAAAAGAAAAAAGAGAAGATGACACCGCGTTAGAATCATTTATTTTTCAATCAAAAAAGCCTGTTGAAAATTTTCAACAGGCTTTTTTGATTCAATAAAAACAAACATTATTCGTTTTTCAACTTATCAATTTTTGCTTTAGTCGCTTTTGCTTTATCGTCTTTACCTAATTGATAATAAATACTTAGCATAGTTTGTAAAGCTCCCATATTATCTGGATCTAGTTCTGAAGCTTTTTCTAGAAAAGGTAAGGCTTCAACATAATATTTTTTCTTTTCCTCACTCAGTTTTTGATATTTTTTATTGTCAGCTGGTGATGTACCAAGTTTATTCATTTCTTCAACAATTTCTCTTTCCTTAGCAAGTATAATACTAGCCATATTGACATAAGCGTCCGTCATTTTAGGATCAAGTTCTATTGCTTTTTTATAATATTTTTTTGCGCTTTCAATATCTCCTAATTGTTCTGATGATACTCCTAAATTATAGTACAAAGAAGGATTATCTGGAGCCAACTCTACTATTTTTTTCATCAGTTCATCGTATTTGTCAATTTTACCTAAACGGTAGTATAAATCTGCTTCTGCCTGCATCAAATCAATATCCTCTGGATTTTCTTCTTTAGCTTTCTCAATAGCCTGAAGCGCTTTTTCAGGTTCATCTTGTTGAATGTAAATTAAAGTGATATTCTTTGCGATTTCACCAGTTAATGCAGGTGTTTTTTTATTGTCAGGTTTTATGTAATCATCAGATTTTAACGCAATATCTCTCATTTCCTTACTTTGAAAGATTTCTTCTTTGCCAGTTGCTTTATCAACTGCAGTATATTGCACTGATGAACCATCGAAATTTAACTCCAATAATTTTTTATAGTGTTTTAAAGCTTTATCGTAAATTTGACCATTTACAGCTGCGGAAGCTGCGTAGTAAAGCATCATTGTATCTTTTTTATTCATTTCATATGCTTTATACAACAATTCTTCAGCAGTAGTAAACTCTTCTTCTTCTTGCTTACTGATAGCAACTTCTATCATCCCACGTCTAATTTCTGTAAGACCTTGATTAGCTTCTTCATTATCAGGATCGGTATCTAAAACTTTATTAAATGCATTTATAGAAGTATTCACATCTTCCATAAAATCCGTAGGTGATGCTTTGGCTTTAAGACCAAAAGCTTTCCCTTTTGCCAAATAATATTTTTCTTGCCATTTCTCATTTTCTTCTAAAATTCCAGCGGCTTTGGCTTCATTCAATAAACTAATTGCTTCAGAAAAATCATTATCCTCTAAAGCGCGGTCAGCTTTTCTTACTTCGCCTTTTTGAGAAAAGGCTATGCTAGACAGACCTAATAATGCTATTACTAAAATTGACTTTCTCATGATATCTCTTATTTCTTTTTTTGTTGTTTGTTAAATATAATAATTAAAAATTAATCTTCGTTTTCGATTTCTGTTTCTTCTCCAGAAATCTCTGGATTCTCATCATTCAATTCTGAATCTTGTTCATCTTCGTCCTCATTAAGAATTTTGGCCACAGCAGCAATTTCTTCTCCGCCTTTTAATGAAATCAATCTCACACCTTGCGTAGATCTTCCCATGGTGCGAATATCTGAAACTGACATTCTAATAGCGACGCCAGATTTTTTGATAATCATCAAATCGTCTTCATCTCGGACGGTTTTCATAGCAACAAGCTGACCAGTTTTCTCTGAAATCATGATGGTTTTGACACCTTTACCACCACGATTTGTAATTCTATAAACAGCTTCGCCATCTTCATCATCAATAAAAGTGCGTTTGCCATAACCTTTTTCAGAAACCACCAAAACAGTTTCGTCTTGTGGATTTTTCACACAAATCATACCAATTACTTCATCTTGGTCATTAGCCAATCGGATGCCTCGCACTCCAGCTGCGCCACGACCCATAGGGCGAATGTGTTTTTCTTCGAATCTTAAGGCTTTTCCACTTCTTAGTCCAAGCATAACCTGACTTTCGCCATCGGTAAGAACTGCAGAAAGTAGTTCGTCATCTTCTTTAATAGAAATGGCATTTATTCCATTGACTCTTGGACGAGAATATTGTTCTAAAACCGTTTTCTTTACTTGTCCTTTTTTGGTCGCCATCAGTACATAATGGTTATTGATATAATCTTCATCAGATAAGTTCTCCACTAAAATAAAAGCGTTGATTCTGTCATCCGGTTCAAGATTCATCAAGTTTTGAATGGCGCGTCCTTTAGAAGTTTTACTTCCTTCTGGAATTTCAAATACCCGTTTCCAGAAGCATTTACCTTTTTGAGTAAAGAATAAGATATATTGATGATTTGTTCCTGAGAAAATATATTCTAAGAAATCTTCATCTCTTGTGTTAGATGCTTTCTGACCAACTCCTCCTCTATTTTGAGTTTTGTATTCTTTTAACGGCGTTCTTTTGATGTAACCTGCATGAGAAATTGTTAGCACAACGCTTTCATTTGGAATCATATCTTCCATACTGAAATCGCCTCCGGCATAATTTATTTCAGAACGGCGTTCATCACCATATTTTTCTTTGATTTCTAACAATTCGTCTTTGATGATTTGCATTCTACGATCTTCATCTGACAAAATGTCTTTTAAATCTTCTATGGTTTTCATCAATTCGTCGTACTCAGAGCGTAATTTATCCTGTTCAAGTCCTGTTAATTGACGCAGTCGCATTTCAACAATGGCTTTTGCCTGAATTTCAGATAAATCGAATCTTTCTATCAATTTACTTCTAGCTTCATCGGCATTCTCAGAAGCTCTAATTAGTGCTATAACTTCATCAATATTATCAGAAGCGATAATTAATCCTTCTAAAATATGAGCACGTTCTTCAGCTTTTCTCAACAAATATTTGGTTCGCCTTATAACAACATCATGCCTATGCTCAACAAAATTTGAAATCAAATCTTTTAGATTAAGCATCTGCGGACGCCCCTTAACTAATGCAATATTATTGACACTAAAAGTAGATTGAAGCGCAGAATGTTTGAATAAAGTATTCAAAACTACATTTGGTAAAGCATCTTTTTTCAGAAAGTAAACAATGCGCATTCCGCTTCTGTCAGATTCGTCGCGTATAAGTGAAATCCCTTCGATTTTTTTATCATTGACTAAATCTGCAGTTTTCTTAATCATATCAGCTTTGTTGACTTGATATGGTATTTCTGTAACTACAATGCACTCTTTTCCATTGACTTCTTCAATATGCGATTTTGCACGCATAACTACTCTACCACGACCAGTTTTGAAAGCTTCTTTTACGCCTTCGTGACCATAAATAATGCCTCCTGTAGGGAAATCTGGTGCTTTGATGTGTTCCATCAACTCATCGATTTCAATATCTCGATTATCTATGTATGCGGAAACGCCATCAACGACTTCGGTTAAATTATGTGGTGGCATGTTCGTTGCCATACCTACGGCTATACCGCTACCACCATTGACTAATAAGTTAGGAACACGAGTTGGTAAGACAGTAGGCTCCTCTAAAGTATCGTCGAAGTTTAAGCTAAAATCTACGGTTTCCTTATCAATATCAGAGAGTAATTCCTCACTGATTTTCTTCATTCTTGCTTCAGTATAACGCATTGCAGCTGGACTATCGCCATCTACAGAACCAAAGTTACCTTGACCATCAACGAGTTGGTAACGCATGCTCCACTCTTGAGCCATTCTCACCATTGCATCGTATACTGAGGTATCACCATGAGGATGATATTTACCCAATACTTCACCAACAATTCTTGCTGATTTTTTATGAGCTTTATTTGAAAAAACACCGAGTTCCTGCATCCCGAACAAAACCCGTCTATGGACAGGTTTCAGACCGTCTCGAACATCTGGAAGCGCTCTGGAAACAATCACAGACATCGAATAATCGATGTAGGCTGTTTTCATTTCATCTTCAATATTTATAGGTATAAGCTGTTCACCGTTCGCCATTGAATTATTTTTAAATTAATATCTTCGCTAAAATACGATATTTGGAATCGAATTGGAGCAAATATACAAAACCTATTAAATCCTTAAAGCTTTAAAAACTCGATTTACTTTTATTTTTTTCAGAGATTTAATAAGATTTTCACTATTGAAATGGCATATATCGATAATTAGGTATTATTTTTGAAATGATGTCTAAATAAATAATAAAGACTATGGATGATAATTTTTCACCGAAGGTAAAAGAAGTAATTGCGTTTAGTAAAGAAGAAGCCCTAAGATTGGGACACGATTTTATTGGAACCGAGCATTTGATGCTTGGATTGTTGCGCGATGGAAGCGGAAAAGCAATTAATATTCTTGATGCCATGGACGTCGATTTGGAATTACTACGTCGAAAAGTTGAAATTCTAAACCCTTCTGACCATACAAATACAAATATTTCTCAAGATAAGAAAAATTTACACCTAACAAGACAAGCTGAAAGAGCTTTGAAAACGACTTTTCTTGAAGCAAAATTATTTCAAAGTTCATCAATAAATACTGCGCATTTATTGCTGTGTATTCTTAGAAATGAAAACGATCCTACAACTAAGTTACTGAACAAACTTAAAGTCGACTACGATAACGTGAAAGAAGAATTCAAAGCAATGATAGCCCAAGATGGTGATTATTTAGATATTCCTACAGATTCTTATCAAGACGACACACCTCCTAGCGGTGGTTCTGAAAGAGAATCCTTAGGTAGTAATAGCGGTTCACAAAATAAATCTTCAAAAAAATCCAAAACTCCAGTTTTAGACAATTTTGGTCGTGACCTAACAGAAATGGCTGAAGATGGTAAATTAGATCCTGTCGTAGGAAGAGAAAAAGAAATAGAAAGGGTTTCTCAAATTTTGAGCCGAAGAAAGAAAAATAATCCCTTATTGATAGGTGAACCAGGTGTTGGTAAAAGTGCCATTGCTGAAGGTCTAGCTTTGAGAATTGTGAAACGAAAAGTTTCAAGAATTTTATACGATAAAAGATTAGTGACTTTAGATTTGGCTAGTTTAGTTGCTGGCACAAAATATCGTGGACAGTTTGAAGAACGTATGAAAGCTGTTATGAATGAACTTGAAAAAAACGATGACATTATTTTATTCATCGACGAAATTCACACGATTGTTGGTGCTGGTGGTGCTACAGGAAGTTTAGATGCCAGCAATATGTTCAAACCTGCTTTGGCTCGTGGAGAAATTCAATGTATTGGTGCCACAACTTTGGATGAATACAGACAACATATTGAAAAAGATGGTGCTTTAGAACGTAGATTTCAAAAAATTATCGTTGAGCCGACTTCAATTGAAGAAACTGTTGAAATTCTAAACAACATCAAACCAAAGTACGAAGATCATCATAATGTTTTGTATACAGAAGCAGCCATAAAATCTTGTGTCTCTTTAACCAATCGGTATATGACAGACCGATTTTTACCAGATAAAGCAATTGATGCTTTAGATGAAGCTGGAAGTCGTGTTCATATTACAAATATAAAAGTTCCTAAAAAAATTCTGGATCTTGAAAATGAACTTGAAAAAATTCGAGAAGAAAAAAATTCTGTCGTCAAAAAACAGAAATATGAAGAAGCTGCCAAGTTAAGAGACGATGAAAAACGTGTTGAGCAAAATCTTCAAATAGCTCAAGAAGAATGGGAAAAAGATTCTAAAGAAAATAAAGAAACAGTTACCGAAGAGCACATTGCAGATGTCGTTTCTATGATGACTGGAATACCAGTTCAAAGAATCGCTAAAACCGAAAGTAATAAGTTAGCAGAATTGCCAAACGTTATAAAAAGTAAAGTCATAGGTCAAAATGAGGCTGTTGCAAAGGTTGTGAAAGCAATCCAAAGAAACAGAGCTGGTTTGAAAGATCCGAATAGACCAATTGGTTCATTTATTTTCTTAGGACAAACTGGTGTTGGAAAAACTCAATTAGCAAAAGTTTTAGCTAGAGAATTGTTCGATAATGATGATGCGCTTATTCGATTAGATATGAGTGAGTACATGGAGAAATTTGCTGTATCTAGATTAATTGGTGCGCCTCCAGGATATATTGGTTACGAAGAAGGAGGACAATTGACGGAAAAAGTAAGACGTAAACCTTACGCTGTAATTCTTTTGGATGAAGTTGAAAAAGCGCATCCTGATGTCTTCAACATGCTGCTTCAAGTTTTGGACGACGGACATTTGACAGATAGTTTGGGAAGAAAAGTAGATTTCAGAAACACTATAATTATTATGACCTCTAATGTCGGTGCTAGAAAGCTAAAAGATTTTGGTACAGGTGTAGGTTTTGGAACGCAATCGCAAAAACAACAAGAAGATGAAAATACGCGTAAAGTTATAGAAGGTGCTTTGAAAAAAGCTTTTGCTCCAGAGTTCTTAAATCGTATAGATGATGTTGTGATTTTTAATGCTTTAGAAAAAGAGGATATTAAAAAAATAATTAACATTGAACTTGAAAAACTTTATCAAAGAATTGAAGAAGTTGGATATGACTTTAGTTTAAGCGACGCTGCTAAAGATTTCATTGCAGAAAAAGGTTTTGACAAACAATACGGCGCAAGACCTTTGAATAGAGCTATTCAAAAGTATATTGAAGATGCTTTAGCAGAAAAAATTATCAATTCTTCTGTTTCTGAAGGTGATCGTCTATTTATGGATTACGACAAAGATAAAGATGAATTACATATTCAAATTCGCGATGCGGTGAATAAAGATTAATTCAAATATTTTATATTTCATAAAGCCTCCTTTCTATACTGGAGGCTTTCATTTTTTAGCTCTATGAGAAAACTTATTATAGTTACAATTTGTATTTTTTTGACTCATAATTTTTATTGTCAAACGGTAAGTAGCAAAACTGGAAATTGGTATATGTACAATTATTTATACCAGCCTAATGATTCAAATTTTGGAATTCAAGGTGATGTTCAGTCTAGAAATTATAATCTTCTGGGTGATTTTGAACAACTTATGCTTCGAAGTGGTTTGACTTATTCACCAGAAAAATCAAATATTATTTTTACTTTAGGTTACGCTTATATTCCTACCGAAAGTTATTCAGAGCCTACAAGTTATTCTAAAGAAAATCGAATTTACCAAGAAGCTTTAATTCCGCAAAGTATTTTCGAAAAAGTACAACTTACACATCGCTTTCGTTACGAACAGCGATTTGTAGAAGGCAATGATTTCAACACAAGATTTCGGTATAATCTATTTGTAAATATTCCTGTTTTCAGTTCGGATTTTTCACCAAAATCTACCTATTTGGCGCTTTATAATGAAATTTTCATCAATGGCAGTAAGAATTCAGCTAACAATCAAAATGATTTCTTTGACAGAAATCGTGCTTATGCAGCTTTGGGTTATATAATTTCAGAAAAATTGAAAGTTCAATTTGGCTATATGAGGCAGATTTCTAATAGTTTGAATAAAGGTCAACTTCAAATAAGTTTACACCATAATATATGAAAATAACAAAAACTACTTGGATATACGTTATTGCTGGACTAATTACAGTATATGGTATTGTGACAAGGCAATTTTTATTTTTGCTTTTCACATTTCCCTTAGGAATATTTTATTACACGAAAGATAACAATAAAAAAAACGAATAGTTAAATAATAATTAAACGTTTTAATTACTTTGCTCTGTTCTTCTAAAAAGTTTAAATTTAAACAAAAACATTAACAATGGCGCAAAATCAAACACTCTCTCAAAGAATGAATAGTCTAAGAGACAAAGGTTATACCGAAGACTTCAATCTTGTGGATGATCAAATAGAACATAAATCTAAAAGTACCAAATACAAAATTGAAGATTTTGAAGTAGATGAAGTTTATAGATTTGAAGGGATGTCCAATCCTGCAGACAATTCTATTTTGTTTGCTATTTCTACTAAAGATGGTAGTAAAGGTATGCTTGTAGATGGTTACGGCATCACTAGTGGTCAAGTTTCGAAAGAAATGATGAACAAACTTAACTTAAAATAAAAATTAAAAATACACATATGAATTATTTAAATTTAGATCAAAATAAAACTAAAAACACTGTCAAAGAAATGAATGTTTTATTGGCAGATTATCAATTATACTATCAAAAATTAAGAAACTATCACTGGAATATAGTTGGTCAGAATTTCTTTGATTTGCATGAACAGTTTGAAGAAATGTATGACGATGCAAAGTTGAAAATTGACGAAATTGCTGAACGTATTTTAACTTTAAGATTCCAGCCAGAAAGCAATCTTTCCGAATATTTAAAAATCACAAATCTGAAAGAATCTAGTTCTGATGTATCTGACCGTGACATGGTTTCAAATCTGTTGGACGACCACGGAACAATTATAAAACAAATGCGTAAGGTTGTTGAAGTTGCAGATGAAAATAATGATGAAGGAACCATAGATTTGATTGGCGCATACATCAGAGAACTTGAAAAAACAAGCTGGATGCTAGATGCTTGGATTATGAAAATTGGTGATAAAAGAAACGCATAAATTTGAATTAAATATTGTTTAATTATTAAAATTAATAGTAAAATGAGTTATTTAAATCTAGATAATGACAAAACAAAATCAACAGTCAAAGAGCTAAATGTTTTGCTTGCTGACTACCATTTATATTATCAAAAACTTAGAAACTACCATTGGAATATTATTGGACAAAATTTCTTTGATTTACATATTCAGTTTGAAGAAATGTATGACGATGCTAAGGTAAAGATTGATGAAATTGCTGAACGCATACTAACTTTAAGATTCCAACCAGAAAGTAATTTTACTGATTATTTAAATAAATCCAATTTAAAAGAGTCAAGTTCTGATGTCTCAGATCGTGAGATGGTCAGTAACCTTTTGAGTGACCATGGTGAAATTATAAAACAAATGCGTAAAGTAGTTGACTCCGCAGATAAAAATGAAGATGAAGGTACTATCGATATGATTGGTGCTTATATTAGAGAATTAGAAAAAACAAGTTGGATGTTAGATGCTTGGATTATGAAACTAGAAGACAAGCAACATGCTTAGTTTTTTAACCATAAAAGATGAACACATGGTTGATCAAGCTAAAAATGCTTGGACAAATTTAACTGACAAATTGTACGATTGGGTAGATTCATTAATTATGAATTTACCCAATTTTATAATTGCGGTGTTGGTTTTTATATTGTTTTTGATTATTGCTAAATATTCAAGCAGAATAGTTAATAAACTATTTCAAAAAAGCAGCGCTCAAGACTCTATAAGAACGATCTCTGTAAAAGTCTATAAAGCAGTTATCATATTATTAGGGATGTTTTTATCCTTAGGAATTTTGAATCTCAATACTGTTCTTACTTCTATTTTAGGTGCAGCTGGGGTTGTTGGATTAGCCGTAGGTTTTGCACTTCAGGGCACACTGCATAATACTTTTGCAGGTGTTATTATTAGTTTCATACCAAAATTACAAATTGGGGATTGGATAGAGACAAACGACTTCAGTGGTTTTGTAATTGACATCAATTTAAGAAGCGTGATTATACAAACTGCTGATCAAAATTTGGTAGTTATCCCAAACTCAAAAATAGTTGATGCTCCATTTAAAAATTTCAGTAGAACTCCAAGAGGTCGCGTTTTTCTGGAATGCGGTGTTGGTTATGAAAGTGATTTGGAATCTGTCCAAAAAATCACAGAAAAAGCAATCAAAGACGCCTTTCCACAGAGAAACGGAGAAGGCATTCAGTTTTTTTACACAGAATTCGGGAATAGTTCTATAAATTACCTTGTTAGATTTTGGTCAGATGTTGCTAATCAAGCCGATGTTTATATGGCGCAACATAAAGCTGTTTTAGCAATAAAATCTGCTTATAATGAGCATGATATTAACATACCATTTCCAATTAGAACTTTGGATTTTGGGAAAAATAAATTCCGCTCCGAAACTTTGGATGTTAGAAATATTCAAGATTCCTAAATTTTATATTTTTATAAGAAATTAAACTTAAAGCACTGTTTTTTGTCTACACTTAATCAAAAACAAAACGTATTCATCAATGATATCTTAATTTGAATAGAAATTATGTATTTATTTAGAATTAAGTATTAATTACTGAAAGACCAAAAACAAACTTTTCAATCCCAGAAAGAAACAGAAAGCGATGATAATCACAGCGAAAATATTCTGAAGTTTAGAATTCCTGAATCGCCCCATAATTTTGGTATTACTCAAAATCAAAAACAGAAACAAGGCAACGAATGGCAATAAAATTGCATTGCTGATTTGCGCCAATTCAATCAAGCGAATCGGATTCAGATTGAAGGAGGCAAAAATTACCCCTAAAAGCAAAATTAAACGCCAGACCCAAGGAAAATAAAGTTTGCTTTTGTCTGAAGTCCAGCCTAAACAGGCTTTCAAAACATAAGCAGCAGCCAAAGCAGCGGTAATTGTAGAGGTGATTCCAGCAGCAAAAAAACCAAATCCCAATAAATATTTAGCATAAGTGCCGTAAATGGGCGCTAAGGTTTTTGCCAAATCCAAAATAGAATTCAATTCATTTTGTTCTATGGTGGCAGCTGTAATAACCACACACACAGACACCAGTCCGCCCAAACCAACGCCAATAATCGTATCCCAACGTGCGAATTTCAAACTTTCAGCATCTTTCCATTTTTCTTGAACAATGGAGGAATGTAGAAATAAATTGTACGGCACAATGGTCGTTCCAATAATGGCTAAAATAGTCCACAGTGACTCTCTAGGGAAATCTGGAATAGTCAAACCTTTTACTATATTGACTAAATCTGGTTTGGTTATCAAAGCTGTTCCTACAAAGGAAAGGCTCATTAAAATCACCAAACTGATCAGAATTTTTTCAATGTATTTGTAGGTGTTCAAATTCAAAATAAAAAAACAAATTGTACCCAGAATGACTGGCATATAGTTGAAACTGAAATCGTTAAAACTGAGTCGGGTTTCGCCAGTAATTACAGAAATTCCCATAACTGCGCCGCTTATATTTCCAGCTTCGTAAGCAGAATTTCCCAAAACAATAGCCAAAATGACAAGTGTGATGAGTGAAAATTTTAAGACTGGATTTTGAAAATAATTGCGCATTGCCGTGGCTAAATTCTGACGTAAAACCAAGCCTAATCTAGCAGACATTTCCTGCAAAAGTATGGTTGCCAAAATGGAAAATAGCAACGCCCAGAGTAAATTATAGCCAAATTTCAATCCTGCTAAAGTGCAAATTGTTATGGTTCCCGGTCCAATAAAAGCAGCGGCTACCAAAGTTCCTGGGCCTATGTTTTTGAAAATCGATTTCACATTTCTGTTCTTTGATCCAAAGCATACAAAGCGAAAGTTCCTAACCAATGCGCGCCTTCGTAAGAATCGCCAATCAAGTTAGGGTAAGCTTTAACAAAATGCGCATCGCCGAGATTTTTCAAATGCTTCAGTTTAGGAGATGTTTCAGAAAGTTGGTACAAATTCCAAGCACGACTAAAATTTAAACCATCCAGATGTACCAGTTTTCCATCTTCGCGGTCACCCACTTCTGCCAATTCCATATTGAAATCAGAATTGTAGATTCCAGGTAAAAATTGGTTCAACCATGTTTCAAATTCTTGTTTTGGTAAAATTTTTGACATCAACCTTGCTTCTTCCAAACAAGGCGACAGAAAATCATAGCCGCTTGGCTCCCATTTCAACGGACAATTTTCATCTTTCAAATAGAAATCTTTAGCGCGCTGTTTTATACTATTTAGAAGTTCTGTTTTATTGAAAGCCAAAGCATAATCGTAAGTTAGATTCAATGCGAATGCCGTATTAGGATGTTCGCCCACTCGAATTGGATAAACGAGTTTTGGCAGGAATGTTTTCATTTTTTCCTCCAAAAGTTCAGTCAACGGCATTAGGTTTTCTAAAAGTTGTGGCGCGGCTTCGTCTTCCCAATTTTTGAGTGCAGTGCTTAACTGAAACAACCACGCCCAGCCATAGGTGCGCTCAAAAGTAGTATTGTGTTCGGTTTTGAAAAAAGCGATTTCACGCTGAATATTTCCTTCAGACAAATGTTGTTTCAGTATAGTTTTGGCATCTTTAGCTTCTGGCAAATTCGGATATTTCTGAAGCAATTTCACCAAAGCCCAATGCCCATGAACTGAAGAATGCCAATCGAAACAGCCGTAAAATGCAGGTCGCAAATCTTTGGGTCTTGCCAAATCGGCTTCACTGCCCAAAACTTGACCAAGTTTGTTAGGGAATTCCTGTGTTACGCAATCTAACGGCAAACTCAATAAAGCTTGCGCATCGGATTGGGTAAATTCAGGAAAGTCTATATTTTTTGGAGGTTCGGACGTTTCTTCGGTATTTTCTGAAGTTGAATTTTTAGGATCTTGACAGGCAAATAAGACAATGACAAGGGAGAAAATTACATATTTCATTTTGAAAATTTTAATAGCACTCGACTAAAATAGCAATTTCAAAATCTAAATAGAGAATTGAGGGAGATTAAATCGAATACTTTAAAAATATAAAAATCCTATATTTATACCTGATAAACCACTCTTTAAAGGTTAAGTTGCATTTATAGGTTGAATAAGAGTAACCTATTAAAAATATATACTTTAATATATATTTAACTTTATTTTAAGAAAAACCAAGGATTTAATAAATAGTTTTGATAACACATAATATCTGCAGAAACTATTATGACTTGAAAAAGATCTCTTTCACTATTAGATCTTCTGAACAAAGTGTTCAGTTTAACTTTTTTTAATTAAATTTTTTAAATATGAAAAGATGTATTTTTATTTTAGCCTTAGTAATGAGTTCAACAGTTGCTTTTGGAGCTGATTCATTAAAGAACGTAGACATTGCAGAACCTGTTAATACGGGTATAACAATTCGTATAGATGGCAATTTTAACATTGGTGATTGTAATATATCATATGAAGCTGATGTTACTTTAACGGCAACTATGCCTCCTGAAATTACTGCTATCTCAGGTACAGCAACTTTAGGAGAAGGCTGCATAGGAGAAGGAACAGAAATTTCTGTAGAATTTGAAGCTAATGCGGAAGTAAATTCAAATGGTCAAATAACTTATCTAAACACTTTTTCTAGAAATGAATTTGTGGCCTCAAATCAATTTGCTGAAGGCTTAAGGAATGACCTTAACAGACAAAGAATTTTTTAAACAAAAATTTTTAACCTATATACTAATAGGAAGAATGCTTTTTTGCATTCTTCCTTAATTTTAACTCAATTAATTTAAAAAAGTTATGCTAAAATCCAATTATTTATCAATATTGATAATCGTATTGAGCATTAATTTTGTTCATGCTCAGACAAACAATAACAACATTTTCACCTATGAAAGTAAGAGCTTGGATGGGTTAAATCTAATGGAAAGTGTTTTATATGATAATATAAATTACCATTTTTTTTCGAATCAGAGTGTTGCTTACTTAGTCGAATTTATAATAACACCTCCCGAAAAACTTAAATTAAACTTCAACCCAACTGGGAAAAAAGAAGATGTTTGTTTAGATTATGAAAAAAGTGCATTTTATAAATTTTTAGATGTTGATACATCTTATGTATTAAAGGATCTTCATTTTAAAAAAATAGACACGTCAAAAACTATAATTCGTGGCTATAAGACAAGTAAATATGTATCAAAGGATGGCAGTATTACAGTATATAGTACAAAAGATTTGCCTTGGCAGGTGCAACCCTGTGTAATTACTCAAGACTTATTTAATGGTGGAATTGTGAAATTAGTAAACAATAATTCAAAATTCGCCTTAGAGCTATCAAACTACGAGACCCAAGACAATTTGACCGATGATCAGAAAAATAAAATAGATAAAATTCAAAACAAACAATCTGAAAACAAAGTCGCCATCATTCCACCAATGATGGAATGAAAAATATAATTTGGTTAAGTTTTAAGGTGGTTTTTATACTGAATAAGGCGTTTACGATTGGCTTTCAAATCTGAAATTTTAGCTTCAAAACTTTTGATATTGCTGAATTTTGGAGCAACCAATTTGCCTTTCGACAAGTAATTGCACGCCAAAATATTGAAAAAGTTGAATACCAAAATCACACTTTGGGTGATTTGTCTTGGTTTCAATTCAAAACCCAATTTTTCAGCTGTTCTTGCATTCAGAATGTGACTGGTACCACAGATTTTCAATTGCTCATCATTTTCATACTCATCTATGATATTTATCAAACCTTCTAAAAATGATTTCAAAATAAATTGCGTTCGCTGCTTACCACTCTGTTTACGATTCAGCATAAAATAATAAACAAACAAGCTACTGCCATGAATATTAACGATATTGTTTTTTGGTTGTTCTGCCAGCAACATTTCAGAAAAATAATGCAGTTTACCTTTCTTGACCATGCCTGGCACATCGATAAACGGTGCTAAAATTGTAAGGCTTACAAAGAAACTAAATGCAACAATAGCAAATAAATTCAATATATAAGCCAAAACAGCAAAAGGCAAATTGAACAGCAAAATAATGCCAATCAGTTTGCCATAAAACTTAAGTTTTTGGGATTTTGATTTTTGGTAAAACGGGTGATTTTTAGGTGGAGAGTTCATTCATTTTTAATTCTGCAGATTTGATTCTATATTTCTGTAGCGTTTATCATTAACACGAAATTGAAAAAAAGCTTTCAGAATTCCAAGAAAAACATTGATACCAAACACCTAAACAACTTGGTTTTCCCAACCCGAGAACAAATGAAACTGATGATCTTTAAATTCAAAAAATAGTTTAAACAATGTAAATGGCAATGCCCAATATAAAATGCTTTCTTTAAAATAGTACAGTTTCGGACGCTTATGATATTTTTCCCAATAGGTCGAAAATTTCAAATCTTGTTGATGTTTCGATAAATGTGACATTCAATTTTAAAATAAAAAAATTAATCTTTTGTAAAAGTAAACTCTCCACCGCCTTGTTTGAGAATCATACTTTGAGTTTCGGGTTTGAACTCTAAAACTACATCGGCTTGTTTGAATTCAAATTTATGCTCTGCGGTAGCTTCAAGGGGAAATGCAGACTGGCCAGTGGCTTGTGCAACTAAGGTTTCATTATTCATTGATATTGTAATATTCAAAGGAAATTCGACGGAAGAATACACGCCTAAATAACGCTCTAAATCTTCTAAGCCAACTTCATAAGTAGTAAATTCAGGAATTTCGTAAGGCTTATCAAACACAGCACTCAATACAGCTATAGAAATATTATTGTTATTGTAATTTGTTCCATTTGAAGTCAAAGCATAAGATATATTTCCATCTGAAAAATAAGAAAATACACTGCTAAATCCATCGATACCGCCAGTGTGTCCATAACCAGTTTTATCATAAAATGGTATTTGAACCAGTCCAAGTCCAAATTGATTTTCTACTGTTTTCATTAACTCCAAACTATTGTCGCTAATAAGTTTTCCAGTAAATAATGCATCGCTAAATTTCACCAAATCAATCGGTGTAGATACAATTCCGCCAGCACCTAAAGGAATAGACATGTCAGTTTCGTTTTCTACCGTCCAAGTGTTCATATAGGTGTAGGATTTGCTTTCCTTATCTGCAGTATTAATCTTTTCTCCCAGATAAGTATTGTCCAATCCGATAGGTTCAGTAATTTGATTATTTAGCAATTCACCATATGAAGTTTTAAATAACTTCTGCAGAATAAATGACAATAAAATGTAATTGGAATTGCTGTATTGTGCACGACTGTTTGGTTCAAAATCACTGCCGCCTTCAGCAATTAAGCTCAGCATTTCCGATTCTGTTTTTGGTCGAGTGTGCCAAGACAAATAGTCTTGATCTGCCGTAAAATTATGAATTCCACTACGGTGGTTGAGCAAGTATTTAATTGTTATTTCATCTGAATTTTCAATACTAGGATAAAATTCATCTAAAGTCTGACTCAAATCTAACTTGTCTTGTTCTACAGCTTTCAAAACCAAGACAGCTGTAAAAGTTTTGGAAATTGAGCCTATTCTATACTTTGTATTTTCATCGGCTTCAGTTTTGTTTTCAAAATCAGCAAAACCAACAGACTTTGTATAGATTATTTCACCGTTTTCGGAAACGGCAACGCTTCCCATAAATTTATTATTAGTTTCAAGTACATCGAAATAATTGTCCAATTTAGTTTTGTCAAAGTTTTGAGCATAAGTAAATTGACTTACAATTCCGATCAGTATTGTAATTATAAATAACTTTTTCATTCGTATAAAGTGTTTAAACAAATTTAGGGAAAAATATTATTAACTTGTTGAATTCACAGATTCAATGAAAGTAAAATAACTTATTCTAAATTGCTTGATAAACTAAGTATGAAGTATATGCAATGAAACTTCCTAATAATACCAAAGCTTCCCACCGATCTAATTTTTTCTTTCCACCGGTAAACATGGCTACGAATAAAAATAAAGTTCCACCAAAAAGCAAATATAGATCTGTATTGAATTCGGTGTTGAACGCCAATGGATTTAACAATGCGCTTAACGGAATAACCAATAAGAAGTTGAAAATATTAGAACCGACCACGTTACCAATAGCGATGTCGCTATTTTTCTTTAAAGCAGCAACTACAGAAGTCACCAATTCGGGTAGAGATGTTCCTACAGCGACAATAGTTAATCCTATGATTTTTTGACTCACGCCGAGATGTGTAGCAATTTCTGTAGCATTATTGACAACCAGTTGTCCGCCAAAAATCAAGCCTGCTAAACCAGCGACAATATAAGCAGTAATTTTCCATCGACTCATTTGCTCTGTCGGCACTTCAAGATTGCTTTTGTCATTCTTCATCTGTTGAAAAACATAAAACAAAAATCCTGCAAAAACGACCAAAAGCACCAAAGCATCCAAACGCGAAACTTCAGATGAACTAGAAAACAAAAATGAATTTGCCAATAAAAATAAGACAAGAACTGCAATAGCTGAAATAGGAATTTCTTTCCAAACTGTACTCGATTTAACTCCAATTGGAGCTATGATAGCTACAATTCCTAGAATTACAAATAAGTTGAAATTATTACTACCGATAATATTACCAAACACAATATCTGGCTGGTCTTGGGAAGCTGCGACCAAATTGACAACCAATTCTGGTGCGGAAGTTCCAAAAGCTACAATCGTTAAACCTATACTTAGGTCAGATATATTGTACTGTTTGGCTAAAGTAGATGCGCCACGCACCATCCAATCGGCACCTTTGATAAGAAGAACAAAGCCTAAACAAATCAGCAAAATTGAAACAAGCATAATCAAAAATTTACGTGCCAAAAGTAATGTATTTTTGAATACTAAAATTAATTTTAGCAGGAGACAAAAGTTTAAGTATTTTGTTGAAAAGCGATTTATTTACTACTTAATATTGAAATAGATGTTATTAAAAAAAAGATTCATTTCAAATTGAAACATCAAAAAATAAAACTATTTTAGACTAAAATTCAAAAAGAAAATCATGAAAAAAATTTATGTACTGATTGTTTTCGCCTTTATTTTAGTTGGGTGTAAAAAAGATTCTAAAGAAAGTAAAGAAACTGAATCGCATAAAACTGATCAGGTAGAACTTATGCCTGTATCTCACGCCAGTTTTGGTATGACCTGGAAAGACAAGCTCTTCTTTGTAGATCCTGTTGGCGATGCTAAAACATATAAAAAAATGGGAACACCCGATTATATTTTGATTACAGACATTCACGGCGATCACTTAAGCTTAGAAACCTTGGAAGAATTAGGGAATGATTTTACAATTTTAGCTCCAGAAGCCGTGTATAAAGAAATGTCAGAATCACTTCGAAAGTTGACTAAAGTGATTTCTAACAGTGAAACTTTTAGTTCAAATGATATAGAAATTACCGCCATACCGATGTATAATATCACCAAAGAACGTATGGAATATCATCCTAAAGGTCGAGGTAACGGTTATTTACTCGATTTAGATGGCTACAGGATGTACATCAGTGGCGATACAGAAAATATTTCAGAAATGGCAAATTTAGAAAACATTGATTTGGCTTTAATTTGTATGAATTTACCATATACAATGTCTGTAGATCAAGCTATAGAAAGTGTAATGCAATTTGAACCAAAAAAAGTAATTCCTTACCATTACAGAGGAAAAAAAGAGGGTGAATCATATTTTAGCGATATAGATCATTTCAAAAAAACAATTAACAAAGCTAATCCTGAGATAGAAGTAGAATTGCTGGAATGGTATAAGAAATAAATTTGGAAAGAATTTTTTATTTGAAACAGCTAACTTCATTTTAAGTTGGCTGTTTTTTTTTAATTCAAATTTACAAATGTTGGTACGACCGATAAATTAACAATGCATATCTTTGCGAAAATCAAAAAACAATACAGATGAATACTGATATAAAAAACTTGGAACCACAAGTAATCTGGTCGAATTTTGCCAAATTGAATGCCGTTCCAAGAGCGTCCAAAAAAGAAGATGAAGTCATACAATTCATGATGGATTTTGGACAAAATTTAGGTTTAGAAACGCTTAAAGATAAAGCTGGAAACGTCATCATCAAAAAACCAGCAACCCAAGGCATGGAAAACCGAAAAACAACGGTACTCCAGTCGCATTTGGACATGGTTCATCAAAAAAACAACGATACAGAATTCGATTTTGAAACGCAAGGCATCAATATGTACGTCGATGGTGATTGGGTCAAAGCTGATGGCACAACACTCGGCGCAGACAACGGTTTAGGCGTAGCAACGATTATGGCGATTTTAGAAAGCAATGATATTCCGCATCCGCCATTAGAAGCCTTGTTTACCATTGACGAAGAAACTGGGATGACTGGCGCAAAAGAACTAGATGACAGCATTCTTGATGGGGAAATTCTTCTGAATCTAGATACTGAAGAAGACGATGAAATTGGCATTGGTTGCGCAGGTGGCGTCGATATTTCTGCTACAAGATTCTATATTGAAGAGTCCGTTCCTGAAAATTCTTCAGCCTACAAAATCATTGTAAATGGTTTGAATGGCGGACATTCCGGCATGGACATCATCAAAGGTTTGGGCAATGCCAACAAACTGATGAATAGATTATTATTTTCAGCTTACGAACAAGTGCATTCTCGTGTAGCTAGTATTCAAGGTGGTGGTTTAAGAAACGCCATTCCAAGAGAAAGCGTTGCTGTCCTTATCGTTGAAAACAAACACAAAAATGAGCTTTTCTCAACGATTGAAAAGATTTCTGAAGCCATAAAAACTGAATATGCTTCTCTTGAACCAAATTTGAATATTAGTATTTCTGAGTGCGAAACACCAAAAAAAGTGATGAGTAGTGATGTTCAAGATGCGTTTCTTAAATCTATTTATGCGGCGCATAATGGCGTTTACCGAATGAGTCCAGACATAGATGGTTTGGTAGAAACCTCTAACAATATTGCTAAAATTTCAGTTGATAATGGAAAAATAGAAGTGCTTTGTCTTACGCGTTCTTCGGTAGAATCTACCAAAGACGATTTAGCCAACAGTTTGCGAAGCGCATTTGATTTGGCTGGATTTCAAGTTGAACTTTCTGGCGATTATCCAGGTTGGGCACCAAATCCTGATTCTGATATTCTGAAGGTTGTCGATCAGATTTACAAAACACAAAACAATGAACAAGCACATGTTGCAGCTTGTCACGCTGGATTAGAATGTGGGATTTTGGGCAGTCATTATCCAAATATGGATATGATTTCTTTTGGACCAACCATTCGTGGGGCGCATTCTCCTGACGAACGTGCTAGCATTTCGAGTACACAAAAGTTTTGGAAATTGACTTTAGAAGTGCTGAAGCAAATTCCATTAAAGTAATTTCTTTTGAAAATATAAAAAAGCCCAATCGTTTAGAAATGATTGGGCTTTTTTTTAATTGGTATCGAATCACAAAATCATCGCTTGATAATTTTTTGAGTTGATTCGCCGTGTTCAGTTTGAATTTTTAGGAAATATATGCCGGCTTCTAAATTCTGCATATTGATTTGTCTTTGACCACCTTCTATTTGTTTGATGGTTTTGCCTTTGATATCAAACAATGTCATGTTTTCAACTTGAAGATTGTATGTTGAATTGATATTCAATTGGCGACTTGTTGGATTTGGATACACTTGAATTTGATTCATCGCATAATCTACAATGCTCAACTCTTCTACAAAAGTTGTGGATACTGTGTTGGTGATAATCGGCGGATTATAATCGAAGTAAATTGCGGCATTACCCGAAACCATATCTCCAATTTCAACATCAGATTTGGGTTTGATTTTATAAGCTACAAATCCGTTACTTCCAGCTTCATCTGCGTCTTCATGAGGAAGGAAAATTTCCTCGAAAATAAATTCAACTTGATTGCCATCAGTGATTTCTATCCGGTAATTATGGCTAGAACTTACTGGTCTAATTGTATTCCAATCCAGTTTGTCATGCAAAATATCTTCAATACGGACATTTATTGCGCTGGCAGTTCCAGTATTTTGAAAACGAATCAAATAATGCAAAAATTTGTCGCTATTTTCAATCAAGACTTGCTCGCCTTCCAAAACTTGTTTATCGTTAGGGTCGAAAGAATTTACAACGGTTTGTCTTAAATCATACTGATTGTCAGTAAGCGTAAAATCATTAGTGTCCGGCGTAATATTCGCTGTTAAATTTATAAAATCACCGCCATTAACTATCGGTGGTTGAAATATCTGCATCGTAAGGTCGAAAGTCATGGTTTCAAAAATCTGTAAACTTGGAATCTGAAATGTCAATTGATTGTTTCCAACGACATCTGGATTAGGGTTCGCCGATACAAAGGTTTGCATGCTGTCGTCAAAATCTAAAGTTAATGTGACATCATCTACCGATTGTGTACCCACATTTTCAATCACGAGTTGATAATCCGCTTCAAAACCAGGTCGTGCTTCTCCAATAGGAACTAAAACTACATTTAAATCTTCAATAGTTTGGTTGCCAGATATACAGAAATCGAGTTGAACTTCATTACCAGCATCTGACAATGATATGCTAGTTATTTCTGGCGTCGCCTCTAAATAATCCGGCAAATTGATAAGTCCAACCTCATAATCTCCTTCTGGGAGATTTAAAACATAGGCTTCGCTGCCTATGGAAGTCGTTATAATATCAACAGAACTAGAAGTTGCATTAATGAAAAAATCGCCTTGAGATATAATAGACGAACTGCAATCATCATTGTTTTCATCATGATAAACATTACCAACGATTTGATTAAAATCACAAACTTCTGAAAGTTCATCACCTTCAATAGTCCAACCTTTTTGATCAATAAGATAATCTCTAGCTATAACGTTACAATATTTTAATTCATAAGCACCAAGGTTTTTATTCTCTAAATTTAAAAGTACAAATTGATTTAATAACGCATTATAATTGTCAACGTCCAATCCTGAAAAGGACAGAAATCCATTATCAAGGGAAGAAAAACCTAAAAGCACAGTGTCATTAAACTCCCAAGTCGATATATCTTGATTAAAACTAATAGCTTGATTAAACATTTCACTCATGTCAATAACACCAGAAACATCCCAATTAGTTAAGGGTTGATTGAAATTTTCAGTCTCCATAAACATAAAACTCATATCTGTAACACTAGAAACATCCCAATTATTTAGTGGTTGATTAAAATTTTCAGCTTCTCTAAACATCAAACTCACATCCATAGCACTAGAAACATCCCAATTATCCAATGGTTGGTTAAAGTCCTCAGCATTTTCAAACATTGAAGACATGTTAATTACATTTGAAACATCCCAATCGTTTAAAGCTTGGTTAAATTTTTCGGCATTTTTAAACATCGACTGCATATCAGTTGCATTGGACACGTCCCAGTCGTTGAAGTTTTCATCTAACAATGCACAACCTTCAAACATATGACTAAAGTCACTGACTTGTGAAAGATTCGGAACATCATTCGCAGTCATAATAAGATTTTCACACCCGTTAAATGCATTTTGCATAGAAGACCACTCATTATTTCCCCATTGAATTATTCGCCGTAATTTTTCTGGTTCATTAGAATTCTCAGAGAATTGTCCAAAATTTATGCTTGGAAAATCTCCAGAGATAGATACAACATAAGCCCCAGATTGATTATAAGTATGAGAAATATTTCCAGAAACATTTGTCAAAGTATTGCCGTCACCAAAATCAATATCGTAACTATAACCAGAACCTTGAGTTGGTATTGTTATGTTTAAATCATCGGTTTCAACATACCAGATAGTTGCAAAGGCATCTTCGGAAATTGTAAAATTGCAATTTACCAAATGAAAGTCTCCAGAAAAATACCAGCCTTTAGACTCTAAGCTTTGATGCGCAAGCTTATTGCAATAAAACAATTCCCTAACCCCTATACTTATATTTTCAAGACCTGAATCATCCAATGCATTTAAAAGCAAGTCATAATTTTGAGTTGACAATACAGAATAACTTAAAAAACCATTTAAAACAACATTGTTGCTAAAAGTCCAATTTGACAAATCCTGATCAAATGCTTCAGCATCACTAAATGTTCCATTCATATATATAACACTAGAAACGTCCCAATTATCTAATGGTTGATTAAACATATTTGTATTTTTAAACATCCATGCAATAGAATCAACATTTGAAATATCCCAATTATTTAAAGGTTGATCGAAACTTTTGGTATCTTTAAACATATATGTCATAGTTTCAACGTTGGAAACATTCCAATTATTAATAGGCTGATTAAAACTCTCTGAATTTTCAAACATTTCATCCATATCTTGAACATTAGAAACATCCCAGTCACTTAGTGGTTGATTGAAATTTATGGTATTTTGAAACATACCTCTCATAGTTTCGACATTAGAAACATTCCAATTATTTAATGGCTGGTTGAAACTCTCAGTATTCATAAACATTTGTTCCATATCTTGAACAATAGCAACCTCCCAGTTGTTAACAGGTTTGTTGTAATCTTCTGCACCTAAAAACATGCTATTCATATCGGTGACATTGGAGACATCCCAGTCATTTAAAGATTGGTTAAAGCTATCTGCATTTGAAAACATACCACTCATATTGGTGACATTGGACACATCCCAATCATTTAAAGTTTTATTGAATGATGATGCATACGCAAACATTCCGCCCATATCTAAAGTATTTGACACATCCCAATTATCTAATGACTGATTGAATGATTCTGCTGAACGAAACATTCTTCTCATGTTAGATACACTAGATACGTCCCAATCATTCAAAGACTGGTTGAAGTTACTAGCGTTTGAAAACATACTAATCATATTTGTGACATTAGACACATCCCAGTCATTCAAAGATTGGTTGAAGTTATCTGCATTTGAAAACATACCACTCATATTAGTGACATTGGATACATCCCAATTATTTAAGGGCTGGTTAAAATTCGATGCTTCTCGAAAAAGATAACTCATATTGGTAACATTGGACACATCCCAATGGTTAATGTCTTGATTTAAAGAAGTGCAATCTTCAAACATAAAACTCATATCATCTACTTGGCTTAAATCAGGTGCATCTGTTGCATTAACTTCTAAATTTATACAACCTCTAAATGCATATTTCATTGTAACCAGTTCAAAATCACCCCACTGTTCAATGGTTTTTAGCATTGCAGCTTTGTCCTCAGATAATTCAGTAAAAAAAAACCTTGGAAAATCACCTGTAATAGTAACTGTATAAATTCCAGGAGAATTATATGTGTGGGCACGATCATTTGTCAAATTTGTCTCAACAGTCCCATCACCGTAATCAACTGTAAAATTGTAATTAAATCCAACCGTAGTTCCAATAGTTGGTATAATTATTTCGAGATCATCCGTTGTCACTTCCCAAGTCGTAATAAAAGCATCGTCTTGGGCTTGCATGGTTAATCCGATAAAAGCGAAAATAATTGTGAAATAAAGTTTTTTCATAAAGCTTAAAATTTTAAAAAAGGCAAGTTAATGAATTCAAAAAGCTCTTAGGAGTACTTTTCAATTTAATTCCCTTTATGAATATGTTAATTTTAGAAACCTTAATATTTTTAAATTTTAAGATTCTCACGAAAACCTTTTCGGAATAATTAAATTTGGTTTTGTATTTTAGCACTTCAACCACAGATATGAAAAATTATGGATATAAAATTTAATAAAAACGAAGACCACAATAAGCTTTTGGTTTCAGATTTAAGAGAAAAATTTGCAAAAGTGAGTCTCGGTGGTGGCGAGAAGAAAATAGAAAAACACCACGGCAAAGGAAAAATGACTGCCAGAGAACGTGTTGATTTTTTGCTTGATAATGCCGATGAAGCGATAGAAATTGGTGCATTTGCAGGAGAAGGCATGTACGAAGAACACGGCGGTTGTCCTGGCGGCGGCGTGGTTGTGAAAATTGGAAGCGTATCTGGCAAAAAAGTAATTGTTGTTGCTAACGATGCAACGGTAAAGGCTGGCGCTTGGTTTCCAATCACGGGCAAGAAAAACCTGAGAGCGCAAGAGATTTCAATCGAAAATCGTTTGCCAATTATTTACCTTGTCGACAGTGCTGGTGTGTATTTGCCTATGCAAGACGAAATTTTTCCAGACAAAGAACATTTCGGTCGAATTTTTAGAAATAATGCTGTGATGAGTAGCATGGGGATCACTCAAATCGCTGCTGTAATGGGCAGTTGTGTAGCTGGCGGTGCGTATTTACCAATTATGAGTGATGAAGCCATGATTGTAGACAAAACCGGTAGTATTTTTCTCGCCGGCAGTTATTTAGTGAAAGCTGCTATTGGCGAAAGCATTGATAACGAAACCTTAGGCGGCGCCACAACACATTGCGAAATTAGCGGTGTTACCGATTATAAAGCAAAAGATGATAAAGATGCTTTATCGAAAATCCAAAATATTGTGGATAAAATCGGAGATTTTGATAAAGCTGGCTTCAATAGAAAAAAATCCAAACAACCTAAATTAGATCCTAAGGAAATCTATGGTTTGCTTCCTGCCAAACGAAGCGACCAGTATGACATGATGCCAATCATAGAACGTTTGGTGGATAATTCTGAATTTGAAGAATATAAAAAAGGCTTTGGTCAAACCATAATTACGGGCTATGCCAGAATTGATGGTTGGGCCGTTGGAATTGTTGCCAACCAGCGTAAAATTGTAAAAACCAAAAAAGGTGAAATGCAGTTTGGTGGCGTCATTTACAGTGATTCCGCAGACAAAGCCACACGTTTTATAGCAAATTGTAATCAGAAGAAAATACCACTTGTATTTGTTCAAGATGTGACTGGTTTTATGGTGGGCAGCAAAAGTGAACATGGCGGTATCATTAAAGATGGAGCTAAAATGGTTAATGCAGTAAGTAATTCTGTGGTGCCGAAATTTACAGTTATTATAGGGAATTCTTATGGTGCTGGAAATTATGCAATGTGTGGAAAAGCTTATGATCCAAGATTGATTTTTGCTTGGCCAAGTGCAGAATTAGCCGTGATGAGTGGAAACTCTGCCGCTAAAGTTTTACTTTCTATTGAAACATCTCGACTTAAAGCTAAAGGCGAAAAAATCACCGAAGAGAAAGAAAAAGAACTTTACGATAAAATCAAAAACAATTACGACGAACAAACCAGTCCGTATTATGCGGCTGCGCGATTGTGGACAGATGCGGTTATCGAACCTCTAGAAACGCGAAAGTGGATTTCTACCGGCATTGAAGTTGCTAATCACGCCCCAATTGAAAAAGATTTCAATCTTGGTGTGATTCAAACTTAAATTTACCACTTTTCTAAAATCAAAAAAGCCTGCAAATTCAAATTTTGCAGGCTTTTTATTTAAAACTGATACTGAGATTTATTCTTTATCTTCAGGCATCAACATTCCGATGATTTTGTCTTCAGACAAATACTTTTTAGCAACCATTTGAATATCATCTGCTTTCAAACTTTCAATTCTGTCTTCGTAATTCATAACATCATCCAAAGAAGTATTGTAAGTGTAAGCTTTTGTGAATTGATCTAACCAGAATTTATTTTCTTTTAATTTTTCCTTGTATTCCAGTTTTGCAGATTCCTTAAATTTCTTTAAATCTTCTTCCGTAGGACCATTTTGAATAATTTTATTCAATTCCATTAATGCAGATTCTGTTAATTTTTCTGCATTTTCAGGACCACAAGGAAAGCTAATGCTGAAATTATAGCTTCCATAAGGCACTTTGCTCATTCTTCCATTTGCCCCTGCACCATACACACCACTTTCTCCTTCTCTCAATTCTTCGATTAGTTTTATGGTCAACACTTCTCCTGCAGCATCTAAAGCCATCGCTTCTTTTGGTTTATAATCTGCTTCTCCATAAAACATAATGGTAACCTGACTTTTAGGATCTTGTCCTTTCTTTACTACTTTTTTATGTTCACCTTCCAACATTCTATAGCCCAAATCTTTAGGTTTCTCTGAAGATTCTGTTGCAGGTAAGGCAGCGATATATTTTTCTACATAAGACTTGAATTCATCTTCGTCAATATTACCAACAAAATAAAAATGGAAATCTCCAGCATTTTCAAAACGTTTTCTATAAATCTGATACGCCTTTTTGTAACTGGTGCGTTCCCAGGCTTCTTCATCAGGGAAAATACCATTAAATCTAGGATTGTTTTGACTTAAAAACGTGTAGAATTGTTCTTGAAAATAAACATTTGGCATAGATGTTAAATTCGACATGAATGCGTTTTGTTTAGTTTTATAACTCTCAAATGCTTCTTCGTCATAATTCAAATCTGTAAAATAAGCTTGAATCATTTGCATTAAATATTCCAAATCTTTTGGTGAAGCACTTCCACTCATCCCTTCTGTTGTTCCGCCTACATAAGGATTTACACGTGCTACTTTGCCGCTCATAAACTTGCTGATATCGTTTTTATCCATTCCTGAAAAGCCAGCTTCTGTAAGACCGCCCATCGCCCATTGAACTTCTTTATATGTTTCGTCATCGATCAAGTTCGATCCACCAAAACTAATAGCTTCAAATAAAATTTCATTGTTCTTGAAGTCTGTCTTCTTATAGGTGACCATTGCACCATTCGACAAAGTCAAGGTTTTGGAATTTACATTTTCGTTAGTTTCAGTGTCGACAATTTTTCCTTCAGGTAATTTTCTTCTAATTAGACTTTCAGCAATAGCTTCATCTTCATAAGGCTCTAAATTTTTTGATTCAATGTCGATAACTTTTAAGACTTCTTCTCTAGTAGGCTGTTTTAAACCATCTTTTTCTGGACCAGTCAAAATTACAACTCTATTGTCCTTTTTAATGTAATTGTCAATTTGTCCATTGATGTCTTTAACCACAATTTTAGGCAAAAGTTTTTCCATCATTTTAAAATCCCACTCTATGTTAGTCATCACACTTCCTCGTAAAAATTGATTTTGAAGTTGCTGTACATATCGAGAAGATTCTGTTTTGTCTCTTTCCTTATATTGTCTTTCAACTCTAGTTAGCATTTCTGTTTTAGCACGTTCAAGTTCAGCTTCTGTAAATCCATGTGCTTTTACACGTAAGTTTTCTTCAACTAAAACTTTCAAAGCATCTAATTGCTTGCCTTCGCCAACCATTGCAGAAGATTGGTATGCTTTCTTATCTCGTGACCAAGTGCCGCCATAATAAGAAAAACCATAGTTGAATGGCGGATTATTGCTATTTCTTATTTCATCTAATCGATTGTTGATCATAGTTGAAAACAAAGAAATTTCTAACTGAGATTTGTAATCACCGATTGTGGTATTCGGTTCAGATTCATCATAATCTTTGTAGTAAACTTCAACCTGAGAAAAAGCAGCTTCTTTGTCAGATTCTACAGCTACAAAAGTTTCGTTGTGATTTGGAACGCCGTAAGTTTTTCTTGGCTTCGGATTCTTAGGATTCGTGTGTTTTGAAAAATGTCTTTTAATCATAATTTCAATTTCATTCACATCAATATCACCAACTGCAATGACACTCATTAAATCTGGTCTATACCAGTCTTCATAAAATTGAATTAACTCTTCGTGGTCAAAATTTTCTAAAACTTCCTTTTTACCAATCGGTAAACGATCTGCATATCTCGATCCATGCATCAATTTATCGATGTAATTAGCCAACATACGCTTGTTTGCACCCAAACCAAGCCTATATTCTTCCAAAACAACGCCGCGTTCTTTATCGATTTCTTCTGGAGTTAAGGTCGCATTAAACGCCCAATCTTCAAGGATTTCGAAACCTTTTTTCAGCTTTTCCTTATCATCAGAAGGAATTGGCAAGAAATATACGGTTTCATCGAAACTTGTATAAGCATTAAGGTGTTGACCGAATTTTACGCCAATACTTTGCAGATAATCTACAAGTTCATTTTTTGGAAAACGCTCAGTTCCATTGAAACACATATGTTCCATAAAATGCGCTAATCCGCGTTGTTTATCGGTTTCTAAAATCGAACCGGCATTTATGACTAACCTCAAGTCGACTTTATCTTCGGGTTTATCATTTTTTTTGATGTAATAGGTCAAACCATTTTCAAGTTTACCTTTTTTCACATCAGGATCCATCGGAATCGGATCATCATAATTTACCTGTTGTGCAGAAAGCATCAAAGGAGCTGTAATGAATAACAGCGTCAAAGATTTTAAAATATTCATAATGTAGAATTTGATTGAATTTCAAATCTAGAATTAAAAAACTTAATTACCAACGAATTCTTTAGTTTAAAAATGTTAAATATTTAATTATAAACAAGAATCCCTTGCGTTGCTTATAAAAATGAATTCTATTACATTGCACACGCAAATATTTCAAAATAATGAGTTCTACTTCTGAAAATTTACAAGTACTTTACGAAGACAATCATTTAATCGCTGTAAACAAGCGACCTGGCGATATTGTACAAGGAGACAAAACTGGTGACAAACCTTTGAGTGAAATCGTAAAATCTTATCTGAAAACAAAACACAATAAACCCGGAAATGTTTATCTTGGCGTGGTACATCGCTTGGATCGACCAACCAGCGGCGTGATTTTATTTGCCAAAACTTCCAAAGCTTTATCTCGACTCAATAAGGCTTTTGCAGCGCATGATACTGACAAAATATATTGGGCTTTAGTCAAAAATAAACCTGAAAATCCTTCAGCTAAACTTATTCATTACTTGAAGAGAAATCCAAAACAAAATAAATCCTACGCACATATTAAGCCTGTTGAAAATTCAAAAAAAGCCATTCTGAATTATAATATCATAAAAAACTTAGACAATTATTTCTTGTTGGAAATTAAATTGGAAACCGGACGACATCACCAAATCCGGAGCCAACTTTCTGCCATTGGTTGTCCGATTAAAGGCGATTTAAAATATGGTTTCGACCGCAGTAACAAAGATGCCAGCATTCATTTGCATGCTAAAACTTTACGATTGATTCATCCTGTTCGCAAAGAGTCAATTACTTTTGAAGCTGATTTACCCAAGGAAAATTTGTGGCAAAGTTGTCTTAAAAATTAGCAACAACAGGAAGTTTTTCTAGCCTGAAAAATACGCACCTTAAAATCTTCAATTATATTTGAACAAAATTTTGACATGAAAAAAAATATTGCTGTCGCCATGGGCGGTTATTCCAGTGAAGCTGAAATCTCCTTGAAAAGCGGTGAAGTGGTTTACCAACATTTATCAAAAACAAATTATCGTGTATTTCGTGCCAGTATTATGAAAACGCATTGGTTTGTCACCACCGATGATGGCAAAACTTATCCTATAAATAAGTCTGATTTTTCTGTTGAAATCAATAATGAATTGATTCATTTCGACTGTGTTTTCAACACTATTCACGGCACACCTGGTGAAGATGGCTTGTTCCAGGCCTATTTAGAAACTATGGGAATTCCCCAAACAGCAAGCAATTATTACCAGGCGGCTTTGACTTTCAATAAACGTGATTGTATTTCAGTTTTGAAAGCTTACGGTATAAAAACTGCTAAAAATTATTTCGTTAATAAAGGTGACAAAGTCGACCCCAAAAAAGTTGTTGAAACCGTTGGTTTACCGTGCTTTGTCAAAGCTAATCGCGCTGGCAGTAGCTATGGAATTTCAAAAGTAAAACACGAAGAAGATATTTTATCGGCTTTGGAACATTCCTTCAAAGAAGACCACGAAGTCATTATAGAATCTTTTCTAGATGGGACGGAAGTTAGTGTTGGTGTCATTAATATTGATGGAGAAATCAAAGCCTTGCCGGTAACAGAAATAGTCTCTGAAAATGAATTTTTTGATTTTGAAGCCAAATATTTAGGTAAATCTCAAGAAATTACACCTGCAAGAATTTCTGAAAAGCAACAGCAGAAAGTTCAAAATATTGCTGAAAATATTTTCAAACTACTCAAACTAAAAGGTTTAACGCGTTCTGAATTTATTTTCCATAATGGTGAACCGCATTTTGTAGAATGTAATGCTTGTCCAGGTTTAACCGAAGCAAGTATTTTACCACAACAAGCAAAAGTCGGTGGCATATCTCTGGAAGAACTTTTTGGAAATGCGGTAGAAGTTGCTTTAGACAAGCAAACTGATTTAAACTTATAGAAGCCAAATCCTAAAGCAAAACAATTAATTTTGAAACCAGATTCACTTTAATTAACTTACAGAAAATTATTTTTATGAAACGTGCTGTTTTTCCTGGTTCTTTCGACCCTGTAACTATTGGACATTATGATATAATTATGCGAGGTCTGACGCTTTTTGATGAAATTATTCTTGCCATCGGTATCAATGCAGACAAAAAATATATGTTCTCCCTAGAGGAGCGCAGGCAGTTTTTGGAGAAAACTTTTGAAAAACAACCAAAAATAAAAGTAGATACTTACCAAGGCCTCACTGTCGATTATTGTAAAACTCAAAAAGCGAATTTCATTTTGCGTGGTTTGCGCAATCCAGCTGATTTTGAATTCGAAAAAGCCATTGCCCACACCAATCGAAAATTAGAAAAAATAGAAACCGTGTTTTTATTAACCTCAAGCGGAAAAAGCTATATCTCCTCCTCTATTGTACGAGATGTTATCAGGAATAATGGTGATTACACTAGTTTAGTACCGAATGCAGTTCGAGCGAAAAAAGATAGAAAAGTTTAAAAATTATAGCTCAATCTGAAACCGCCAAAGTAATTTCTACCCTGTCCTGGATAAAAATATCTAGGCTCACTTCCACCAAAACCAACGGCGTTAGTTACGATGCTTGCTGCATATTTTTCATTGAACATATTATTAACACCAGCGCTTAATGACACTTGAATTTCCTTGAAAATTATAAATCTATAATCTAATTTCAAATTTGAAAACGCATAAGATTCAGTAAATTCCGTATTTGCATCTTTCAATGGAATTTCTGAAACCGCATTGGTTTGAAAAAATAAATACAAACGATTAAAAATTACCGCATCTAAGCCAAAATTTAGTTGTCTGTCTGGCACACCTGTCAAATCATTACCGCTGAAATTATCATCGCCATCGACAAAAGTATCAAATTCATAAAAATTGAAATTCCCTGAGAAATAAGGCTGAATTTGTAATGATTCATCTAAATCTAAATTCGATTTGAAAGAAAATTCAATTCCAGGATGAATTGTTGAACCCGCATTTATGCCAACAAAACGATCTTCGTCTACACGACGAGCAACCAATAGATTTTCAACATTCATATAATACGCATTGACCTCTGCCAAAAGCTGACTACCAAACCATTTGGATTGATAACCAACTTCATAGTTCCAAGCCTTTTCGGGTTTTAAATTTGTATTGAAAACACCTTCCTCGGTCAAACTTTGCTCTAGTGTTGGCACAGAGAAACCGCGACTTATGGAGGCTGATATTTTATGATTGTCGCTAAATTGATACTGACTCACAAAATTTGGCAACCACACACGATCGTAGTCATAATTTCCGTTTTGGGCATTTTCACCAGTCGAGAAACGGTCAGAAATTTCATATTTAGTTTTGTTGGTTGCTAAGCCAAATTTAAAATTCCACCTTGAATTCAACTCAATTTTTAGAGTGGAAAACAATTCCAAGTATTGTCTGTTTTGTTTCAAATCTGAAATTTTTTCGCCTTGCAAACTGCCTTGATTATTGTTTTGTTCATATAAATTTTCAAAAGTAGAAACGTCATAATCGTCTTTCATAAATTCGCCTCCAAGTTTTATTTCTGCTGCTTTTTCAAATAGAGAAAATTGGACACCACCAACATGGCGAATTCCAAAGCCAATGTTTTGATCTTCTAAAATATCAAATGGTCGCGGCTCGTAGGCATCTCTAAAATTCATAAATACTGAAGTGTTTTGGGTGTAAAATTCGTCGTAATGTTGAGACCAATTCAAACCAAAAGTTCCACTATCATAAGATTCGTAGCCTTTGGCTTGCGCCCATGTAAATGCCGCAGATTCAGGATTGTTTTCAAAATCAGTTCTGCTAAGTGAACTTGGAATAAAACCTTTCATGGAAGTGAACTGCCCTAAAAATTGCAAGTCTGAATTTTCAGAAAGTTTCCATTTTGAATTCAGAAAATAAGATTCGCGCTGGTATTCACTATTTTCTCTGAAACCGCCTGAACTCAGATTATTGTAAGACAGATAAATCTGTTTATCTTCTGTGGCCTGACTTAAACTGTAGTTTTGTTTCAGATAATCGAAACTTCCAAAAATTAATCCAGAATTTATGGTTTCCTTTTTTGGTAAGTTGGATTTTAACTGGATAACGCCACCCAAACCAGCACCAAATTCAGTTGCTTGAGGTCCTTTGATAACCTTTATATTAGAAATATTAGTCAGATCAATATCATCTAAAGTTGATGTTCCATTGGCGGTGGTTAGTGGAATATTATCGTAATACAATTTTAGTCGATTGGTTTCGTATTGGGCGCGTGCACCAATGCCACGAATGTTGATTTTATTAGTATTCAGACCGCCTTGCTGCATATAAACGCCAGGAATTTGATTCAGAATTGGCGTAATTATACTTTGGTCACCGCGCAAAATATCTTGTCGATTTAGTAGAGACACATTGGCATCGGACTGAAAATCTGATTGAATTTCTGAGTCAGCTTTGATGACAACTTCTTTTAAATCTGTGGTATCGTTTTGACTTTGACTAAAAAGAATTGCAGAAAAAAAGAAAAAAAACAGGTAGAGATGTTTCAAAATTATAATTTAGTAGCGCAAATTAAAAAATATGATTTTATATAAATCTAATAAAAATATAAATGTGGAAATATAGTCTATTATTCATCATTATTTTAAGTCTGTTCAGCTGTAAAAATGAGACTAAAGAAAATGATGGAAATGAAACAAACGAGGAAGAATTCAACATCACTACTACCTTTGAAGATTCTAAAGGGTATTCGACTTCAACTTATGAAGAAGTGATTCACTTTTATGAAAAGCTAGCCGAAGAATTTAGCTCGGTTTCCATTCAAGAACATTATGAAACAGACATAGGAAAACCACTAAAATTGGTAAAGTTTTCTAAAGAAAACGGCAGTGATTCGCCATTAAAAATTCTAATTAATAATGGGATTCATCCCGGTGAACCCGATGGTGTTGATGCGTCGATGCTTTTGTTTCGAGCTTTGGCAAAAGGAGATTACAAGATTCCAGAAAATATAGAAATTTACGCCATTCCGATTTATAATGTTGGTGGTGCATTAAATCGAAATTCATATTCAAGAACCAATCAAAAAGGTCCAGCGGAATACGGATTTCGCGGCAATGCTAAGAATTTAGACTTGAATCGTGATTTCATTAAGTCCGATTCCAAAAACAGCAAGGCTTTTTTTGAAGTTTATCATGAAATTTCGCCAGATATTTTTGTTGATACTCATGTTAGCAATGGCGCAGATTATCAATACACGCTGACGCACTTATTTACACAACACAATAAATTGGGTGGAGATTTAGGTGAATTTCTAAATCAAACTTACAGACCTGATATAGAACGCGATTTAGAAGAAAAATCTTGGAAAATCACACCTTATGTAAATGTTTTCAATAAATCTCCTGAATATGGATTCACGCAATTCAACGATTCCCCAAGATATTCTACAGGTTACACAAGTTTATGGAATTCTATAGGTTTGATGATTGAGACTCACATGTTGAAGCCTTATAACAAAAGAGTTGAAGGCACGCTTAGTATGTTGAAAAGCATCATAGAAATTTCTGACAAGCACCAAAAAGAAATTCAAAATTTACGACAAGATCGCTTTGAAAAACTTGTTGAAGCTGAGTATTACCCAATTAATTTTAAAGTAGATTCAACTCAAAATACCACATTAAATTTTCTAGGTTATGAAGTTGAAAAATTGAAAAGCGAAGTCACTGGGTTAGATCGAATTAAATTCAACCGGGAGAAACCTTATAACAAAGAAATTAAATATTACAACAGTTTTAAGCCTACTGATTCGGTAAAAATCCCCAAATCCTATGTCATTCCACAGCAATGGACATCGGTGATTGAGTTATTGAAATGGAATGACATTTCTTATACAAGATTGTTTAATGACACTTTAATGGAAGTCGAGGCATATAGGATAGAAGATTTCAAAACCAGAAATTCTCCCTATGAAGGTCATTATCTACATAGTGAAACAAAAGTTTCTTCGGAAATTATGCAACGACAGTTTAGAAGTGGTGATATCATTGTAAATACAAATCAAAAAGGCATTCGTTATTTATTAGAAACTTTGGAACCCGAAGCTGTAGATTCATTTTTCAATTGGAATTTTTTCGATAGTATTTTGCAGCAAAAAGAAGGTTTTTCACCCTACGTTTTTGAAGATTTAGCCATAGAAATTCTAGCTAAAAATCCTGAACTAAAAGCTGAATTTGAAGAAAAACAAAATTCAGATCCAAAATTTGCAAAAAACTGGTATGCACAATTAGATTGGATCCACAAGCGGTCTAAATATTATGAATCTACACACCGTTTATATCCGATCTTTAGGGTGCACAACTAAATATTCTTTTGGAAAAAGTAATTTGATATTGGCATAGGATTTATTGAGTGCTTTTTGGGATTTTTCAAAATTTTTCCATTTGGCTTTCTTGATACCTTCGTTGATTTGTGGAGCGAGTTCGCCATCAAAATCAGTTCGCATTTCATACCAATGGGTTTCTTTCAATTTGTATTTTCCGTTGCGTTTCAAAATATGATAGGTCGTTTGTAAAAATCGTGTAATTTCGAGATTTTGGACGGCTGTTTCCTCTTCGACTTCACGAATAGCAGTAGTTTCAATAGGTTCGCCGTTTTCAGCTTTACCTTTGGGCAAGTCCCACTTCTTATTTCGATAAATGAATAAAATTTCATTATTCTTATTGTACACCAACCCCCCGGCGGCAATTACCACTTTCAACTTTTTTTTAAGATGTTTTAGTAGTTTGTCTTCTTTCTTATGGTAAAGGTTGAGATAGTGCAATTCTCCTTGTTCTATTTGCTTAATGAGCCGTTTTATCTTTGCTTTTTTGATGGAGATAGATGTATATTGCGATCCAATATTTTCTTGTGTAGATAATATAATCGGCACATCATTAACGAAAACTTTATACATTTGCATTTATGATTTTAAATGAAAATACCGCAAAAAAAACTGCAGAATTACTCCTGCAAATTAACGCAATAAAATTAGAACCACAAAGTCCTTTTACTTGGGCAAGTGGTTGGCATTCTCCAATTTATTGCGACAACAGAATTATACTCTCCTACCCTCCAATTCGGAATTATATAGTTGAACAAATGGCAAAACCAATTGAGGGATTATTTGGCAAACCTGATGCTATTGCTGGCGTAGCAACTGGCGCTATTGGTATTGGAGCAATTGTAGCAGATTATCTGGGTTTACCCTTTGTATATGTTCGTCCAGAACCAAAAAAACACGGTCGCAAAAACCAAATTGAAGGTAAATTAGATACGCATCAGAATGTTGTGGTTATTGAAGATCTTATTAGCACTGGCAAAAGTAGCTTGAATGCTGTAAAAGCACTTAAAGAAGAAGCCCAAGCCAAAGTCAAAGGAATGATGGCAATTTTCACCTATGGTTTCGATATTGCAGAAGAAAATTTCAAGTCAGAAAATGTCGATCTTTATACTTTAAGCAACTACAACACGTTGATAAATCAGGCTTACAAAAGCAGTTATCTCAATAAAGAAGAAGTTGAATTACTAACAAAATGGCAGGCCAATCCTGCTGAATGGAACAAATAAAATTATGAATTTAGAAAGCCCAAAAGTTAAAGTTGAAAAATCTCAGCAAGAAGTTTTTAACTTCCTGAAAAATATTGAGAATTTTGAAAAAATAATGCCTGAGAGTATTGAAAAATTTGAGATGTTAGACCAACAAAGTTTTTTATTTCAATTGAAAGGCATGCCGGTCATCAAACTTAGACTCAAAGAAATCACTTCTCCGAACCAAGTCATCCTTGCTGCAGCAAGCGACAAACTTCCATTTACACTTACTGGAAATATCGAGGCAATAGATGAAAATTCTAGTGAAGTACAATTAGTGTTTGAAGGCGATTTCAACAGTATGATGGCTATGATGATTAAGAATCCTATCAAAAAATTCATCGCTACATTAAGTGAAAATTTGAGTAAAATCTAGTTAATTCCCTTTAAAATCTTTAAAGCTTAAACTTCACTAAAATTGCTGAATATTTCATTTGAAAACTTATTTAGGTTGAATAATATTGATTTATATTTAGGCGCTCTTTAAAAAAAAATCTATGGAAGAAAACCGTCTGAAAGCGCTGAAAGATTATATGATTCTAGACACAGAAATTGATGCAAGTTTTGATAGAATCGTAGAGCTCGCATCAGACATTTTCGACTGTCCAATTGCGTCTATAAGTTTTGTCGGTAGAGATAGGATTTGGTTAAAATCAGAAAAAAATCATACGAAAAAGGAATTTTCCAGAAGCAAGTCGATATTTACAAAACACTGTTTAAATTCTTCCAACAATTTTTTTGAAGTTCAGGATGCCTCAAAAGACGAGAGGTTTGAAAATTACGAATACGTCGTCAACTCTCCAAAAATAAGGTATTACGGAGCCCAGAAAATCGTAAACAAGTCAGGTTTTGTTTTGGGAACACTCTGTATCATAGATTACAAACCGAAGTCACTTAACGAAAGACAAAAAAGTATTTTTTCCAATCTTTCAGAAGAAGTTATGGAGAAGATAGAGGCTCACAAAAAACACATTGAACTAAAAGACTTAAATACAAACATATCTGACGCTAAACAACGTTTCCAAACCTTACTGAATAATACAGGAGACATGGTTTTTCTCCTGAATAAGGAAAATGATTTTGTAGACTTTTACGGAAAAGAGGATTTTTTGGTTAAAGATAGATCTGAATTTGTAGGCAAAAACCTCAATGATTTAAATTTTGAAAAAAATCTGCTAAGCAAAATAAAACAAGCCATAAGTAAAAGCAAAAACCTCAACAAAAGTGTGTCTCTAGAATATCAATTAAACCACAATAACAAAGAAAAGTGGTTTAATATGAATGTGTCCGTCATCAAAAAATCTGACTCTCACGAAACCCTCTGTGTCATCAGAGATGTCACCAAACAAAAAGAAACCGAAAAACGTTTAAAGCTGACCAACAATATGTTGGAAGAATCTGGCAGACTTGCTAAAGTTGGGGGTTGGGAATTAAATATCATTAGTAACAAATTGCACTGGACGCCAATTTTGAAAGAAATTGCTGAAGTGGATGAATGTTTCGAACCCGATTTAGAAAGTTCAAAATCCTTTTTTAAACCAGGCAGAAATCTTGAAAGGCTGGAGCAGAAAGTACTCGATTGCATCAAAAATAAAATAGAATACAAAGGTGATTTTGAAATAATTACCAAAACAAAAAAATACATTTGGGCTTCAATTGTAATAAAACCCGAGATTTATAAAGGCAAATGCATTGGTGTTTATGGATCTTTTCAAGATATTACAGAAACCAAACAAAATAAAAATAAACTCAAACACGAAAGAGAACGACTAAATAACATTATCAATGGCACCAATCTAGGAACTTGGGAATGGAATGTTGATACTGGTGAAACCATGTTTAATGAGCGTTGGGCTGAAATGATTGGCTACAATTTGGAAGACATTTCTCCAATTTCTGTCAAAAAATGGAACAGTTTTACACATCCTGACGATCTTGAGAAAAGTGAATATGCACTGAATGAACACTTTAGACTAGAAACTGATTTTTATCAAGCTGAAGTTAGGTTAAAACACAAAAAAGGCCATTGGATTTGGGTATTGGATCGTGGCAAAGTTATTTCGTGGACTAAAGACGGCAAACCAGAATGGATGTTCGGTACTCACCAGGAAGTTACCGAGAAAAAGAAATTAGAATTTGAACTCAAGCAGAACGTCACCCAATTCAAAAATGTCTTCGAATTGTCTCCCGTTGGTATTGTAATTACAGATTTTAGAAGTGCCAAATTTTTGGACGTCAATCAAGCCATGCAAAAAATGTGTGGTTATAAAGAAAAAGAAATTTTAGGAAAAGAAATTTGGAAAATCACTTATGAAAAAAGTCTAAACAAAAATGACTTTGAAGCTATAGAAGAACTAAAAGAATCTAATACAATTAAAGGAATCGAGAAAAAACTCATAACCAAAAATGGAGAAATTCTTGTGGTTTCGATCAATAGCCTGGTGCACACAGATAAAGAAGGAGAAAAAATTGCAATCTCAACAATTCAGGATATTACAGAACAGAAAATATTTGAAGACAAATTACGCAAATCTAAAGAAGAAGCTATAAAAGCTAGTCAGGCTAAATCTGAATTTGTTGCCAATATGAGTCATGAAATTCGAACACCTTTGAACGGAGTTATCGGGTTTACGGACTTACTGATGAAAACACCGCTGAACGAAATGCAGCACCAATATATGAATACTGTTTTTCAATCGGCAAACACACTTCTAGATTTAATAAATAACATTCTGGATTTCTCTAAAATCGAATCTGGAAAACTTCAATTAGAATCCGAAAAAATAAGTTTGACAAAATTATCTGAAGAAGTTACAGATTTAACCAAATATCAGGCGCACAAAAAAGGATTAGAAATTATCTTAATGTTGAAGTCGGACGTGCCAGAATTTATTTGGATTGATGGAATTAGAATCAAACAAGTCCTAATGAATTTGATCAATAATGCCATAAAATTTACTGAAGACGGCAGTATTGAATTAAAAATTGAAAATCTTTCAAAATCAAAGGACAAAGCCAAAATAAGATTTTCTGTAACCGATACCGGAATTGGAATTGCCAAAGAAAATCAGAAGAAAATTTTTAATGCATTTATTCAAGAGGACACTTCTGTTACCAAAAAATATGGTGGCACTGGACTTGGGCTTGCAATTTCAGATCAAATTTTAGGTCTGATGGGAAGTAAGTTAAATCTAGATAGTGAAGTTCATAAAGGCAGTAAATTCTTTTTCGATTTAGACTTGGAGGTAGAATTCAGAAAGAATCGTGAGCTTAAATTAGAGACTGATATTGAACGTATTTTGGTATTAGATGTCAACGAAGTTAATCGAAAAGTAATTCAGAACTACTTGCAACACGAAGATGTCGAAGTTGATTTCACAGACAATATCGACGACTGCGTCAAGGCTACAAAAGCTAATGATTATGAAGCGATTTTCGTGAATCACTATCTTAAAGAATTCTCTGGATTTGAAGCGATTTCAAGATTGAAAAAAAATGAAATTACAAAACAAAAACGTTTTGTTCTTCTAGAAACTTCTAACTCAAAGAAACTTATAGACGAAAATCATCAGTATTATGGTTCTATACAATCTTTGTTAAAGCCAATTAAAAGAAAAGACTTATTCGATTTACTCAATGGTTTAACATCAGATGAGCATCAGGTTTTGGATTATGAAAAACCAAAAGAAAGTAAACCTGACCAAATAAAATTTTTGTTGGCTGAAGACAATTTAATCAATATGGAGTTGATTAAATCATACATCAAAAATTTGTACACTGATGCTACAATTTATGAAGCCGAAGACGGACAACAAGCTTTAGAAAAGTTTAAAACTCATTCCCCAGATTTCGTATTTACAGACATTCAAATGCCGATTATGAATGGTTATGAATTGACACAATCCATTCGTAAATTGGATTCAGGAAAAATGGTCCCAATAGTGGCAATCACTGCTGGTACAGTAAAAGGCACCAAAGAAAAATGTCTTGAAATGGGAATGAATGATTACATCAGCAAACCGATTCTTCAGGAGTCTGTAAAGAAAATTATTTTGAAACACCGCCTTCCCGAAGAAAACGAATCCATAGAAAATTATTCGGAAGAAAACTATGTAGCAGAATCTACTGAAAATAATGAATATTTCAGCAAATCATATTTGATGAATATGATTGATCAAAATGAAGAATTTTACGAAAGTTTGATCAAAATTGCTCATGAGAGTCTTAATGAAAGTTTGCTAAATTTTGAAGCACTAAAGGATAAAGAAAATACTGATAAGCTGAATAAATTTGCACATAAAGTGAAAGGAACAGCCTTGAATCTTGGCGCAAAAAAGTTGTCACAAATAGCTTTGAAAGTTGAAAAATCTAATCCTGAAAACTTGGAAGAACAAAACAAACTCATCGAAGAACTTCAATTAAATATCAAAAAACTTTTAACTTTGCTGTAAAACTCAATTTTATGACCTCATCAAAAATTATTCAATTTGGCTTATTATCCTTTATTTTAGGAGTTTTGTTGTTGTTCATTTTTGAAAATTTCGGCACGTTCGTTTATAAGTTCGAGGGTAAAGTTGAAAACACCAAAACTGTAAAAATTTCATACAATTCTCCTTTTGGCACAGAGATAACTTATGTAGATGACGACATCAGCCAGCCACAGCGAAAAAATGCAATGCTAATTACCTATTCAGAAAAAATAAGCGTTTATACTCAAGCCATGCAAAAGGACTTTTGGTATGCTTTGGTTTTTGGAGCGGCGCTATTTATTTTGATGTATTTAGCTAAGCAAAGACGCCTAACCTCATAAAATAATTGCAAAGATTTAGTCAAAAAAAGGCAGTTTCATTTTTTGAAAACTTATGTTTGTAAAAAAATAGTTTTTATGAGTAATAAACCTATGAGTTTGGAGGATGTTGCCAATTTAGATTTCACAACAATAATCTGGATTGCAGCGCCGATTATGTTCACACTCGTTGCTTTAGAATCTTATTTCAGCTACAGACAGAATAAAAAATTATATGAAGGCAAAGATTTTCTAGCTTCAACTTTCATTGGCGTTGTGAATATTTTACTGAATGGCGTAATGAAAATCGGAGTTTTTGCCGTGTTTTTGTTTTTTTACAATTTAACTCCGTTTGAGATTCCACACACTTGGTGGTCATATTTACTATGTTTTATTGCGTTGGATTTTGTAAGATATTGGTCACATAGAATTGCTCATGAGCAGCGCTTTTGGTGGTCAACGCACGTGGTTCATCACAATTCAGAATACTATAATTTATCGACTTCCTTTAGATTGTCTTGGACACAAAATCTAAAAATTATTTTCTTTTTACCAGTAATTTTAATGGGTTTCCATCCATTTGTGTTTTTAGTAGTTCATCAGATTGAAGTTTTATATCAATTTTGGATTCATACAGAATATATTAAAAAATTACCAAAACCGATTGAATATATTTTTACTACGCCTTCACACCACAGGGTTCATCATTCTAGAAATGAAAAATATTTAGATAAGAATTACGGTTCCACATTAATTATCTGGGATAGAATTTTTGGTACGTTTCAAGCCGAAGAAGAGCGACCACAATACGGTATTACCAAACCTGTCAACTCTTTCAATCCATTTTATTTGGTATTTCACGAATGGGCTGCACTTTTCAAAGATATGTTAAGGGCAAGATCTCTAAAAGATGCATTCAGAATGGCTTTTGGTAGTCCTGTAGATTATCATAAAGCTGAAATGAAAAAAGCCAAAATGAAAGAACAACCAGTTCCTGAAGAGTAAAGCGTATTTTATATTCAAATGAAATCTAAAATTATATTTCCTTTTATTATTTTGATTTTCAATATTAGCTGTCAAAAAAATGACCAAGTTGAAAAAAATCAGTTAGAAAACAAACGACAACTTGTAATTGATAGCTTGACCAAAAGTGAACTTAATGCTGATGATTATGGCATGAAAACTTATGTAATTGCTTTTCTGAAAAGCGGCCAAAATGATTCTTTGGATTCTACTGAAATATCTAAATTACAACAAGCCCATCTTAAAAATATCAGACAACTTGCAGACGATGGAAAGATGGTTTTAGCAGGTCCTTTCTTAAACGATTCGAACTTTCGCGGGCTTTTTATATTTAACACAGCCTCAATCGATTCTGCAAAAACCTACACTGAATCTGACCCTGCAATTCAAGCAGGCTTATTTTCTGTAGAATATAAAAAATGGTATGGCAGTGGAGCTTTGCCACTGGTCAATAAATTAGGTCAACAATTAGAAACCAAATCTTTTTCAGAATGAAATCTTATAAAATCGAATTGAAATGGGCGCTAATTTATGTGGTTATGAGTCTAGTTTGGATGGCCATGGAATTAGTTTTTGGCTTACACGATGCGCATATCGATCAACATTATGTATACACAAACTTGATTGCGATACCTTCATTTATAATCTATTTTTTTGCTTTGAAAGATAAGCGAGAAAATTTTTTCAATGGCAAAATCAGCTATGCACAGTGTTTTAAATCTGGATTAATCATCAGCTTGATTGTGACAGCTTTAACACCTTTATCTTTATACATTTCAGTCAATTATATAACGCCAGAATATTTCAAAAATGCCATCAATTTTGCAGTTGAGAATGAAGAAATGTCTCGAAACGACGCAAATGATTATTTCAGTTATAATAATTACCTCTTGACGAGTTTATTGACTGCTCCAATTTTTGGAGTCATGACCACTTTAATCGTTGGTTTATTTGTCAAAAAGAAATAAGGACTAATTAAGCGTAATAACGCTAAAATCTGCATTAATATTTAAAGCTTTTTTAGAATTTGATAGTTCCGAATTTTGATAAATCGTTGTATCGTATCCTTTCCTTATTTTGAAATCTAATTCACTTTTCAAATTTAATTTTGAGGATTTTGAATTCATATAGAAATTATAATTTACTTCTGGTAGTTTCAATTTGGCATTTGAATTTTTAAGGTTAATATCAATTAGATTGAAATCAGGATTAACTTTATCAATCGTTAAATTACCAAAAGAACCATCAATAATAGCTTGGTCTTCGATTTCAAGAATATTTAAATTTGAAGTTTTTGAATTCAAAACTAGACGCTTCACTTTTCCTAATTTTGCATTTTTAGAGTACGCTAAGCTTAAATTTAAAGATTCAGCATTTTCAATATCGATCTTTGAGTATCGCGCATTAATCATATTATGATTTCCCGATAAACTTGAGATTTGCAAACCTGAATAATTCAGGTTTGCATCTATTTCATAAACCGAGGAAATATCCATTTCGCTGTGTTTGATGTCAACTTCTAGCTTAGCAGATTTGGGGATTTTTATTTCAATAATGCGTTCCACATTATTGAAGTTTGGATGTTGCAGCACTTCAGTTTTTATCCTTTCCTCCAGTTTTTCAATTAAAGGCGCCATTTCTTCTTTCATTTGCTTAGCATAACCACGGATAGTTTCTCGGTGTTCTCGCAATTCAAGTCTATATTTCTGCAGAGAATCTCGGTGCATACCAAGCGAATCTCTATATGCTTCGCTCCAAATTTGAATTTTATTTCTAAAATCACTAGAATCCAATTGCTTTTTGAATTTTTCTATGTAAGCCTTTCCGTCTTCTTTAAAAGCTTCATAATCGAAATCGAAATCTATTTCCGGCGGATTTAGCGGTTGATTTGCTTTGGTCGGCCTCGGCGGTCTTGGTGGTCGTGGTGGTAAATGCGGACGTTGCACATTTGAAAATACCATGACGTTATCACCACTGCGGTGATCTTTGATTTCAACACGTTCGCTGTTGCCTAAAGCAGAAATTTTCCAGGCTCCGAAAAGTGCGTCAAGATCTTGTTCAGAATCGTTTTTGGTTTTCAAAATAGTTTTAACCTCTACTCTATTTTTATTCCATGTTTCAATTTTGATTTTAGAATTGGAAACTGCTAGTTTTACAATAGCATCATCATTCACATCAAAACTTTCCTTGTAAGTCTTTGTACTTTGCGCCAAAATAACTTGAGATAAAAAAGCGACTAAAACGAACAGACTAAATCTGGTAATATGAGTTGTTTTCATTGTTTAATGTTTTTAAATCGTTCAATTGTGATTTTAAGTTTTGAAGCAATTCTAACCTAAGTTGTAAATTTTTCAACATGGCGTCAATCAGGTTTTCGTTCACACCATTTTCATTCAATTCGTCTTGTAAATCCTGATATTCAGAATCTATAATTTTCAATTCTTCTAAATAATCGTCCACAACTTCATCAAAATTATGGTCAGTTTCCAAAGTTGCCAATTCATAATTAATGGAAGTAAGATAAAAGTTCTCCAGCTGTTGTAATTCGGGAGAAATATCTCCAAGTTTCATCGGTGTCTCTTCAGTAATGACTTCACTTGAAGTCGTATAATAATGTAAAATAATACTACTTAAAAGTAAAATAACGACTACTGATGCGACTTTATAATATGTCGAAAAATCTTTTTTATTCTTGAAATTTCGATTCAATTTGGATTCAAATTTATTTAAATGCCTATCAGACAGCTCGATTTTTGAATCTTCATAATTGAAATCTTTACGCAAATCTTTCATAATTCCTGTGTTTAAGTTCTGCTTTCAAAAGTATTTTTCCGCGATGTAGTTGGGTTCTGGATGCATTGATAGAAATTCCTAAAATCTCGGAAATCTCTTCGTGGTCATAACCTTCCATTAAAAATAATTTGAGCACGAGTTTATATTTTTCTGGCAGTTGTTCTAAGGCATGTTTTACATCCTCAACAGCACAATGATCTTCAACTTCCCAATTGTGTTCATCTGTGGTGCTTATTTCTGAATTTTCATCCAGTTCCAAAAACCTGATGTTTTTGCGCAAATCATCAATTGCTTGGTGAATGACGATTCGTTTTAGCCATGCCCCAAATGTTGAACTTCCATCGTATTTATGAAGATTTTTAAAAGCCTTGATAAATGCTTCTTGCATTGCATCTTCAGCCAAATCTTGTTGTTGCAAATACCGATAAGCAAGTTTGAGCATTGCATCGCAATATTTATTATACAATTGCAATTGAGCCTTTCGGTTCCCTTTTAAACATTGCTGAATGATTTTTGTTTTAAACACGCCGGCTGTGTTGTTAAATTAAAATTGCTTCACCTTAAATACGGATGTAAATTTATAGCGTTACAAATTTTAAGTCAAATTTTTAAAAATATAGAAATATCTCGGTTAAATTCGTAAAAAATGAATCGATGAAAACTTTAGTTCATAAGTCAGATACTCGTGGTCATGCCAATCACGGCTGGCTAAATTCGCATCATAGCTTTAGCTTTGCCAACTATTTCAATCCAAAGCGTATGAATTTTGGCATGTTACGTGTGCTAAACGATGATGTTGTTGCTCCTAAAATGGGTTTTGGAACACATCCACACGAAAATATGGAAATTGTTTCCATCCCTTTGAAAGGTGATTTGAAACATCGCGATAATACCGGCACAGAAGCAGTTATCAAATCTGGAGACATTCAGGTGATGAGCGCTGGCTCTGGTATTGCTCATAGTGAAATGAACAATAATGCTGATCAAGAGGTTCATTTCCTACAAATCTGGATCATCCCAAACCAGAAAAATGTGACACCGAGATATGACCAAATTAGTATAGATTCTGAGAAAACTGAAAATTGTTTTTATCAAATTTTGTCACCAAATTCAGATGATGAAGGCGTTTGGGTTCATCAAGACGCCTGGATGCATTTAGGTGAATTTACTCAAGACAAAACTGAGACTTATCAATTTAAACATAAAAATAATGGTTTGTATATTTTTGTATTAGAAGGCAATATTGAAGTTGACAAAAATGAATTACAAAAGCGAGATGCAATAGGTGTTTGGGACACGGATTTTATTGATATAAAAGTTCAACGTGGCTCCAAAGTTTTACTCATAGAAGTACCAATGTCTTAATATATGACTTTATTAATTTTATATTTAACTTTAGCTTTAGGCGTATCTTTTTTATGCTCAATTATGGAAGCGGTATTGCTTTCTACCCCTATCTCTTTTTTACAAGTAAAAATGGAAAAGGGCAATGCTTCTGCCAAACAATTCAGTTTGCTTAAAGCAGATATTGACCGACCATTATCTGCTATATTATCTTTGAACACTATTGCTCATACAGTTGGTGCAGCTGGCGTAGGTGCTCAAGCTGCAATCGTTTTTGGCGAAGCCTATTTTGGATTAATTTCTGCTGTACTCACTCTACTAATACTTATCGTTAGCGAAATCATACCAAAAACAATTGGTGCAAAATATTGGCGAAACATTGCCTTATTTACAGGAAAAATTATCAATTTCACGGTAATTATAATGTATCCTTTGGTTTGGCTTTCCTCTTTAATCACAAACTTAATCGCTTCAGAAAACAAAGAAAAAACAACAAGTCGAGAAGAAATTTCAGCATTGGCAAATATTGCTGAAAAAGAAGGAGTTTTCTCTGAAGAAGAAAAATTGATTATTCAAAACTCCATCAAATTAAGACAACTCAAAGCAAAACATGTTATGACACCAAGAATTGTAGTGACAGTTGCTGATGAAAACTTGCTTATCGATGACTTTTTTGAACACAAAGAAGATTATAAACATTCTAGAATTCCCATTTTTGAAGGTCATGATGAAAATATTACTGGTTATGTATTAAGACAGCATATTTTAGAAAATCTTGTTGAAGAAGGACAAAATACTTTAAAATTGAAAAATTTAAAACGTGATATTTTGGTGTTTCAAGAAAACACGCCCGTATTTAGCATTTGGAAAAAAATGTTGGAAGCCGAAGAACATATTTCATTAATTGTTGATGAATACGGCGGTCTATCGGGAATTATCACCATGGAAGATATTTTAGAAAATTTACTTGGTTTTGAAATTATTGATGAAAAAGATACCGTTGATAATATGCAAGAATATGCCAAAACGCTTTGGAATACTAAAAGCAAAAAATTCAAGTAGCAGCTCAAAAACATTACTTACTTGTCAATTTTTAACTTAAATTACAAAAGTTTTAAATTCGATTTATATTAAAGCTGTTCCAAATCAATTATATTCATTTCGAATTCATAAATAAATTAAAATGGAAAATATACTAGTCATTGGCGCAAATGGAAAAACTGGAAGAATTGTATCCAAGATTCTTAGAGACAGTAATAAATACACCACTTATGCAATGATCAGAAATGAGGTGCAACAAAATTATTTCGAAAATCAAGGAATTAAAACACGAATTGGCGATTTAGAGAAAGATTTTTCCGATGCCTTCAAAGGTATGGATAAAGTAATTTTTGCCGCAGGTTCTGGTGGTTCTACAGGAGATGAAAAAACCATTGCCGTAGATCAAAAAGGCGCTATTCGTGCTATTGAATTAGCTAAAGCTCACAAATTACAGAAATTTGTGATGTTAAGCTCAATGGGAACTGACGATCCATCTCAAATGAAGGGTTTAGAATTATATTTAAGAGCTAAAAAAGCTGCAGACGATTTTCTAAGAGAAAGTCAAATGCCTTATACTATTGTTCAGCCGGGCGCATTAACAGACGATAAAGGTGCTGACAAAGTAGAAATTGCTCAAAAACTCAATAAAAGCGGAAAAATTTCTAGAGAAGATGTAGCTTACGCTTTGGTCTTGAGTTTGAATTTAGAAACTGCTAAAAACAAATCTTTTGAACTGCTTACAGGCAATCAAGATTTAGAAAAAGCATTGAAAACTTTCTAAAGTAAAAAGTTTACCTAAAAATAAAAAGCGAGATGAATTTATTTTCATCTCGCTTTTTTCAATTATAAAATAACTGAACACTATTGAACACTAATCGTACCAGTCATTCCACTATGAATAGTACAACTGTAATTGTTTAATTCTGCTGCAAGTTGCGGCGTTAAAGTAAAACTGATTTGATTACCATCCGATTGAAAGTTCACATCGGGATCGTTTTCAAAGGTTCCTTCCGAACTTTGACTTATTAACTCATCGTCATTTGAATTTCTTAAAGAAAACGGATGAGAATTTGAATTAGTAACTGTCAACACATAACGAGACCCTTCTGTTAAAGTCCAGCTGCTGTTATTTTCATTCAAAGGAGTTACATTTTCATTCCCAGAAATTGAACTTACAAAATAAGCTGAAGCTCCAGAATTGTCAATCGTCATTTCTACAACATTTACATCCAGACCTAAATCTGGAAGAATAACTGTATCAACAGCATGAATAACGCCATTACCAGTTTGAATATCTGTCATCTCTAAGATTATTTGAATAGTTCTGCCATTTGCGTCGGTAATTGTCGCTGAAGCAGCATCGATAAAAATATCTCCCTCCAAAGTACCTACATTTCCAGTTGGTAAATTACCTGAAGTAACATTCATATCTGCGATAACATGAGAATTTAGAGTTGATGTCAATAGTTCTGCACCAATATCATCTAAAGAATTCACACCGTCTAATTCATCTATCAACTCCGTAAAAGCAGCATTTGTTGGTGCAAATACGGTAAAAGGTGCAGGCGGATTAAAATCACTCAATGTGGTAGTATATTCTGGTTGATCACCGCGAGTTAAAGCTTCTAATAAAGTTGAAAAATTAGGATCCGCTATAGCAAAAGTTGTGATATCTGGAATGGTTAATACGCCATCAACAACATGAACAACTCCATTTGAAGCTTCATTATCTGGAACAGATACTGATGACATCCCATTTAAATTTACACCATTACTTGTATTTACATATAAGCTTAATGTATTATTATTTCCTGAAAAATTCTCAGTTGCCAATGTCGAATAATAATCCGTCATTAATTCTGTAGATAAAACGGTTTCATTTACAACATGATTCAATAAAATATTGGTCAATTCATCTTCTGAAAGTGTTGAAGCATCAATTCCTGCAAAAGCATCATCTGTTGGTGCAAAAACAGTGTAGGTTCCGTCATTCAAGGCTACATCTAAACCAGTTTCTACCAATAATTGTTCTAATATTGTATGGTCTGGACTGTCTGCTATAACTTCGAATGTTGTTGGTGTCGCTTCTATTTCAGGTAAAATTACCATATTGATAGCATGAATTACACCGTTAGAGGTATTCACATCAGTAACTTCAATATTAATTGTTCTGCCGTTAGCATCTGTAATGATTGCATTTTCAGCGTCAATTGTTATGGTTCCAGCCAGTGTAGTCACTTCACCAGAAGTTAAATCTGAAGACGATACAAAATCTTCAGCAATAACGTGGTAATTTAAAATTTCTGTCAGCAAATCTGTAGGAACATCTGCTAAAGATTCAAATTCTGTAGTTTCCAGAAGTTGAGCAAATGCATTATTTGTAGGTGCAAATACTGTAAAAGGCGCTGGAGAACTCATCGCACTTAATGTACCAACAAAATCTGGTTGATCGTCACGAGTTAGCGCTACTTCCAAGTTTTCAAAATTTGGATCGGCAACTGCAAAAGTTGTAATATCAGGAATTGGTATTACCGCATCTACAATATGTACAACGCCATTAGATGCTGAAATATCTGCAGTTGTAACGCTAGAGACGCCATTCAGCACTACTCCAGAATCTACATTCACATATAAACTCAAATTGTTGTCATTGCCAGAAATAGATTCTGTGGCTAGCGTTTCTAAATAATCGTTAGATAAATCAGCAGATTCTGCTGCGCCTTCTACAACATGATTCAATAAAATATTATTTAATTGTTCTGCAGACAAAGCAGAAATATCAACATTTCCAAAAGCTTCATCTGTTGGTGCAAATACGGTGTAAGTCCCATCATTCAGGGCTTGGTTTAAACCATTTTCAATTAAAGCCTGTTCCAAAACAGTATGGTCTGGACTGTCGGCAATAATTTCAAAAGTTGTGGGTTCATTGTCGATGACTTGTGCTGCATCATCATCGTCGCTACATGATGTTAAACCGAAAAATACTAAGGTAAACATCAATAGTTTTGTGAAAGTTGTTGTTTTTTTCATAGTTATTTAATTTTTTAATAAAGATAAACACAAAGGTTTCTCTATTTTGTTTAATTAAAGTTAATAATAATTAAACATTTCATAAGTCTGAATTTTTTTCGAATTCATAAATGATTACTAAGAATCTTGTTCTAAATTCTTAAAATAAAGCCTTTAAACTTATCTTTTGTATTTTTGCAACATAAAATTAAAAAATGAAAAGAGTTGTAGTTGGACTGAGTGGTGGCGTAGATTCTAGTGTTGCCGCTTATTTATGTCAACAGCAAGGTTATGAGGTAATCGGCCTGTTTATGAAAAACTGGCACGACGATTCTGTGACCATCAGCGACGAATGTCCATGGTTGGAAGACAGCAATGATGCTATGTTGGTTGCTGAAAAACTTGGTATTCCTTTCCAAACTGTAGATTTGAGTAAAGAATACAAAGAAAAAATCGTCGACTACATGTTTGCTGAATATGAAAAAGGACGCACACCCAATCCAGACGTATTATGCAATCGGGAAATCAAATTCGATGTATTTTTAAAAATCGCAGAATCTTTAGGCGCAGATTATGTGGCAACAGGACACTATTGCCGCAAAGCGGAATTCACCAAAGAGAGGGAAACCATCTACAAATTGATGAGCGGTTTAGACAATAATAAAGACCAGTCGTATTTTTTGTGTCAGGTTTCTCAAGCGCAACTTGCCAAGACACTTTTTCCTGTGGGCGAACTTCAAAAATCTGAAGTCAGACAAATCGCTGCAGAGCAAGGCTTAATTACTGCTGACAAAAAAGATTCTCAAGGTTTATGTTTTATTGGCAAAGTGAAACTGCCAGAATTCCTTCAGCAAAAGCTTCAACCTAAAACCGGAGATATTGTTGAAATAGATGCAAAACACGAAATATTCAACGACAACGATGTTGAAATCGAAAGTGATTTATTAGCACAGCTGCAAACCCAGTCTAAGAAATACAAATACAAACCAGAATTCGGCAAACGCTTAGGCCGACATGAAGGCGCGCACTTTTTCACAAAAGGACAGCGTAAAGGTTTAGCCGTTGGCGGGACTAAAGAACCACTTTTTGTCATCGACACCGATGTGGAACAAAATGTGATTTATACCGGTCAAGGCAAAAATCATCCGGGTTTACATAAAAAAGGACTTTGGGTAAACCAAGATGAAATTCATTGGGTGCGACCAGATTTAGCTTTAGAAGAGGGCGAACAGATGCGTGTAAAAGCTAGAATTCGATATAGACAACCTTTGGAAAATGCGACTTTATATCAAATGAAAAACGAATTGTATGTTATTTTCGACCAAGCACAAACCGCCATTTCGGAAGGTCAGTTTGTCGCTTGGTATTTGGACGACGAACTGATTGGTTCTGGCGTCATAGCATAAAAAAACAAAGTATGACAACTAATAGAATTACAGAATTATTCAAGATAGAATATCCACTCATCCAAGCCGGAATGATTTGGGCAAGCGGTTGGAAATTGGCCAGTGCAGTAAGCAATGCCGGTGGACTTGGCATCATTGGTGCAGGCTCTATGTATCCTGAGGTTTTGCGTGAACATATTCAAAAATGTAAAAAAGCCACCGACAAACCTTTCGGAGTGAATGTGCCGATGCTTTATCCAGATATTGAAAAAATCATGGATATTATTATGGAAGAACACGTTGAAATTGTTTTTACTTCTGCTGGAAATCCAAAAACCTGGACCAAAACTTTACAAGCCAAAGGCATCAAAGTTGTGCATGTGGTGAGCAGCGTAAAATTTGCCTTGAAATCTGAAGAAGCTGGCGTTGATGCTGTTGTTGCTGAAGGATTTGAAGCTGGCGGTCACAATGGTCGTGAAGAAACAACCACATTTACGCTCATCCCAATGGTAAGACAAAAACTGACTGTTCCATTGATTGCCGCTGGCGGAATTGCAACTGGCTCAGCAATGTTGGCAGCAATGATTTTGGGCGCAGATGCCGTGCAAGTTGGGACTAGGTTTGTTGCCAGCGAAGAAGCCTCGTCGCATATCAATTTTAAAAATGAAGTTGTGAAAGCTCAGGAAGGCGACACCAAACTGACTTTAAAAGAATTAGCGCCAGTGCGTTTGTTGAAAAACAAATTCTATCAGGATATTGAAAACCTATACCGAAAAACACCAAGCAAAGAAGAGTTGCAGCAACTTTTAGGTCGCGCTAGAGCTAAAAAAGGCATGTTTGAAGGTGATTTGGAAGAAGGTGAATTGGAAATCGGACAAATTTCTGGATTGGTAAACGACATTTTACCTGCTGCAAAAATCGTTGATAATATTATTTCTGAATTTAAGACAGCCAAAGCTAAAGTTTCTGAATTATAAAAAAGTTCGATATAAAGTTTTGACAACTTTATATCGAACTCTGAATTTAAATTTGAGTTCTATTTATTTTTTCAAGACTTTAAATGTCTGTATATTTTCTTCACTCTTCACTTTTACAAAATACACGCCTTTATTCAAATTATCTAAATTGATGCTGTTTTTGATGTTTGTAAACCTTTTTACCAACTGACCTTTTATATTGAAAATTTGAACTTCATCTAAATTGATTTGTTTCGGATTCTCAAAATTCAACTTATTTTGCACTGGATTGGGATAAACGGAGATTGTGTTTAAATCTTCAAAATTTTCGGTACTTAGATTACAGTTTGCAGAAAAATTGTAAGTAACGATCCCAATATTATCAATAAGAATTGTCCAAGTATCATATGGCGGATTATTATTGCTTGCCGCCTCAGGGTCGTTAACCTGAATACAAACTTCGTTAGTCCAATAATCTGGCCACTCAGGATCATCACTATTTGTAATCGGTCCAGCAGGTCTCGGATAGCCTTCATGAAGCAAATCTATGATTATATTTTCATAGTCATAATTTGAATTATCTAACTTTATATATTTGATGTCGAGATTATTAAAATTTAAATATTCTAAATTATTCAGATTGCTTAAATCTAATTTTTCTATGTAAATACTTGAATCGTAATCTGTTCCGAAATTGTTGAGGTGAATCTCTTTCAGATTTAAATTTGAATTGAAAATGTCTTCATTTTCTCCAGAGAACCAATAAATGGGTTGTCCCTGCAAATCAATAATTTCAAGGGCAGTAAAGTCGGAAATTCCTGTGATATCTAAATCATTATATCCTAAGTCTTCATATTCTTCGTTTGAAAGATCTAATTCTGTGACATTCTCAATATCAGCTGTGAGAACTTGCCCGTTGACGGTGCCGTCACTGTCAATCCCTAGGTCGATGAGGGCTTGCTCAAAATTCTCGTCGGGGATGTTTGTGGTTTGTGAATAGCCAAAATGGAAAGACATTAGGCTTAAACATAAAGTAAGTAAAGTTGTTTTCATTGATTTTGGTTTTATTGTTTAATTATCTTAAAAGTTTCAGTGGCTAATTCACTCTTCACTTTCACA
>NZ_RQVT01000056.1 GCF_004010055.1 Psychroflexus aestuariivivens | reverse complement strand
CAAGCTTGTTTGGAGATGATCAAAAGCAACCAACACTCAAGAAACTGTTCAAATACCACAGCTCAAAAATGGAAAACATTCTAGCTCAAGTGACTTTGAAAAATGATTAACTTTGAACAATGAAAAAACATAAACTAAAGTTAGATTGGATTTTTCTATTCAGTTTAACAATCTTCCTTTTTTCTTGTGGAACTGCTGTGAAATTACTTGTAGGTCTTCCAAATTTAAAGGTGTATTCTCAAGAAGAAATAAACCGTAATATTTCCTTACTTCCTAAGGAAGAAAATGTTTTCGATGCACAATTAGATAAAGATTTAGAGTCAAGTGAAATAAAAAACTTCATATACATGTCAATACCATACAGATCTTATATATATAATTCTGACGACTTACTTTTATGTTATAATGGTGAAACATTTTGTACTATTGATCAATTGAATGATATAAAAGATTCAACAATAAATGAAAATTATCAAATTTGTAGTGAAAATAATGTTGATACCGACATTGATAGTTATTTAGGCAGTTTTGACGATATCTTGAGTAAGACCAATATAAGCAATGATTTAAAATTTGATGCTTATGATCATAAAGTTATAGTCTTTATGAATACTGATATCGCAAAAGATGAAATTATAGATGACTGGAATTATATCTACAATTCTTTGAATAATAATTCAAATTTTGTTTTTATCAGAGTTTGGACTGATTTAAATGAAAACTGGGGATTAAAAGAAAATGGAAAAGCAAGATTTAAGGTAAGAAGAGTTAAAGAATCTAAAGGAGAATATGAAATAACATTGCCAAAACTACCTTATAAATAAAGTACAAACATGGTATAAGACTTCATAATTCTCTTCGCGGAATTTCTGGAATTTAAGATATTAAATTAAAGAGAAAATCACTAATTTTCAAGCCTCTAATCGATGTGCAGGAACGCTTAACCAATTTGAAAAACTAATGAACTATGGAAAACAGAATTCCTAGGAGGAAAATATTTAAGGACAAAACATTTTGGGTTGGAACATTTTTAGGAGGTCCTTTAGTTGCTGGATATTTACTTTCAGAAAACTTTAAAACACTAGGCCAACCTGAAAAAGTAAAACCTACATGGATAATTACGATTATTGCGACAATTGTAATCTTTAGTGGAATTTTTTTAATACCAGAAAACATAAATTTACCTAATCAAATTATACCCATTGCTTATTCTATAATTGCTTATGGGTTGTTTAAAAAATATCAAGAAGAAAAATCAAATGAATACATAAACTCTGGAGGATTGATTCATAGTTGGTGGAGAGTGATTGCAATTGCAATAATCGGACTTATGATTACAATAGTACCTGTTTTTGCTATCGTTTATGCTTCAGATACGATTGAACAAGCAAGTATATCAACTAAAACTTATGGATTGGATTTGAAACACGAAATTGCTTTTAATGAAAAAAATATATCTGAACAAGAGATTGATAAGATTGCTGAAGGTTTTAGAGAAACTGGATTTTTTGACTCATCGGTAGCGAAATATGTTTATGCTGATAAAAATGAAGATAAATATGAGATTTCAATATCTGTTATTGAGGGAATTGCAAATGATAAAAATGCCCTTCAACCCTTTGTTGAGTTGAGAAGTCAAATGGATGATTTTTTTCCTAATAACATTATTGAATTTAAACTAACAGTAGATTATTTAGATAACGTCGTTAAGGTTTTGAAATAAAACTGGCTACATCACCTTAAAATTAATTGTATTTTCTAAATCAGGTGCTTAAAAATTGTAATTGATTTTATATAAAAAGCGGTTTGTAAAGTTCGAGAAGAGAAAAAATTTTCAAACAATAAAAAGTCATTTCTAAGCTGTGTTTTGACAATTCAGAATATTTAATTCTGGAAATAAATTTGACTAAAGAAGGAATCGAAATATTGAAACAAAAAACAATTAAATTAATGCCAACTTCAAACTATATTTGGCTGAAGAAAGCTTTAAATTTATAAAACAGTTCTAATGAATATCCTTTTTGTTTGTAGTCGAAATAAAAGAAGAAGCAGAACGGCTGAAAAAATATTCTCCAATGACCAAAGAGTTTATGTGAAATCAGCTGGATTTAGCAGTAAAAGTCCTGTGAAAATTTCTGAAAAGTTAATTAATTGGGCTGATTTGATACTTTTAATGGAATATGAACATTCAAAAAGACTTTTGGAATTATATAGAGAGATTTATATTCCGAAAACCGAAGTATTAGAAATTGAAGATAGATTTGAATATATGGATGATGAATTAATCGAAATCCTAACTGAAAAAATAGATGATATAATAAAAACTAGTTACAGCAATGACTATTAATAATTTCTTTTTCTCGATTACTACTGAAAATTATTGCTGATTTTCAACTCCATATTTGCCTTCAGTGTTAAGTTATAAATCAATTACAAATAATAAAAATCACGCAGGCAATAACCTAATCTAACAAGAATAATAAATGAGTCATCCAAAAGTAAAAAAAATAAATCGAAACATTGATTTGATTACTATTGGAATAATTATTTCGATTGCAATTCCATTTCTCTTCGTAAGTGATTTTATAAGTAAATCATTTGAAAAAGATGAATTGCTTACCCAGCATATTGAGTATTTTGAAGAATTAAGATCTATCAAAAATGAATTAGAAAATAATTTATCGTTATCAGACTCGTTGTATGCTCAAAAAGTTAAAGAAGTGGGGTTGAATAAAATTAAGTCAATAGAATTCAAACTAGAAATGACGAAATCAAAGCATCAATATACTTCACTTAAAGATGATTTTTACGAATTGATTATGATTGCTATTGCAAGTTCAATTTTAAATAAAATTCTAAGAAATAAAAAAAAGGACTTGAGAAAAACTAAGCATAACAAAGCGTCTATTTAATGACTAATATCTAGTTGAAAATGATAGTTTTTTTATAAAAATATAGTTAAGCCCAAAGCGTAATATTTACTAAGTTTGCCAACTACATGCGAAACACTGGTGTTGCATCTTAATTAAAACCATATGATAATGACTAGGAAAATATTGATTTTAATTTTAATACTTTTTTCAATTTCAACAACTGCTCAAGAAGAAGTCTTAAGTTTTACAGAAGATGACGATACTAGCTCCAAAAGGAGTAAAGATGGATATTCGTTTTCCAATACTAGCAACGGAGATTTAGCAATAGTTTTTATGGATAGAAAAAACGTATTTGCAAATTTGTTTGATAGTAACTTCAAAAAAATAGCAAGTATAAATGGCAAAGCTTTAAAAAGAAAATATAAAAATCTTTTGGGATATCGCATTAATGAAAACAAATACGAGCTTTTGGCAGCCAACAATTCATTGAATAAATTTGTTGTTCAAGTGCTTGACTTTGGTACAGGTAAAACAGCAATTAAAAAAATGAAAATCGATCTTGGAAAAGAAGAATTCATTGAAGTTTTACATTATAAGAATGACTTATTGGTAATTACAGCCACTAAAGAAAATCAATTTGTGTTAAGAAAGCTGTCTGATGATTTTAATTTTAAAGAATTAAAAAGGTTTGACATTGTTGCTGAAGAACGTGACCAAAAATTATTGAAAAGTGGTTTTTTTACTATGGGTCTTTTCGGTGGCGCAACTTCAAATGTAACTAAAGTAGACAATAGAGTGCCGAATGCTATTGAGCAAACCGCAAAAGCCAATAAACTATACCAATCAGATAATAAAATTTATCTTACTATAGAAAATGAAGATGAATTAGTTACTACTCTTCACATCATTGATTTAGAATCACTCACTTTGTCGACTAAGATTTATCCTTATCCTAAAGGAAATATAGATGACTTTAAAGCTTATAATTCTTTCATTTTAGAAGACAAATTATTACAAATGGGAAGTAGTCCAGAGGAAATGAAATTAGTTGTCAAAAATTTTGATAACACTATTATAAAAGAGTTTTATTTAGAGAAAGGTGTCCCAATTGCTATCAAAAATTCTCCTATTATTCAAGAAGGAAGAACGATGTTACCTTTTCAAAACAGGCGAGAAATGGAAAAGACTTCCAAGTTTTTACGCAAAGTTTCCTCAGGAAATCTTGGTGTTACGGCATATCGAAAAGATGATAATTATTCTTTTACAATTGGTGGATTTAAAAATGTTAGCAATGCAGGCGGTGGAATGATGATGATGCCTGGAAATTTTGCTGGTTCTACACCAATAACTACTTCTGCAGGAACAGTTTTTATCCCTACTTATAACCCTATATTAACTTCTTTCAATGTTTACTCTTCCACAAAATCTACTTATTTCAATACAACTTTAGATCAAGATTTTAATTACATCAAAAAGGAAGAAGAATCAAATATATTTGACATAATTGAAGACTTTAAAAATGAAATAAGGTACAACACTGCAGACGATTACTTCTTTCATAACGGAGAACTTCATTTTGGCTACTACAATACCAAAACAAAATCCTATCACTTATATAAAATGTAAATACTTTTGTTCAAAAAACTATAATTTATTGCCTATGAATTCCTAATCGAAATTCGATACAATTAGCAATATTCAGGTTTTGGTATAAAAATAACTAACTGACTTTTATTCTAAATCTTCATCAAAAATGAATGGGATTTTCCCTATAAGTTCTGAATTTGATATTGAACACTTTTATTTTAGTGAATTAGAAAAAGAAAAAGTATTAATCGGAATAAAATAACAGCAGAAATACTACCTATTTCGCATTGTGGAGTTGCTAAATTGAAAATTTAAAATTAAAAAAATCGCTAAGTTTTCTAGCCAAAAGCCATGTGTGCGAACAATTTTAATGTAAACTTAATCAATACTTCATTTATATTAATTTTCTAATCTGTATGGTTTTTATACAAATGAAATGATAAAATTATTCCAAATGAAGACTTATTTGGATAGAAATTGTAATTTTGTCTAACACATTACAAGATGTAATTTCAATATGGACAAATATTCATTTTTAAACGCAATACACCCTTCGTATTTAGCTAATCTTTATGACCGATATCTTCAAAATCCAGATGCCTTAGAGCCAAGTTGGCGTGCCTTTTTTCAAGGCTTCGACTTTGCTTTAGAAAATGGTGATTTTGGTGAAGACAGTAAAACCGTCACGATAAAAGATGCTGAAACAAAGGAAAAGCAACAAGTTGAAGTTCCAGAAAATGTCCAAAAAGAATTTCAAGTTATCAACTTGATTGATGGTTACAGACATCGTGGACACCTTTTTACCAAAACAAATCCTGTTAGAGAGCGCAGAAAATATTCCCCAAAACTTGATATCGAAAACTTCGGTTTGTCAGAATCTGATTTGGATTCGGAATTTGAAGCCGGTGAAATTATTGGAATTGGTAAAACTACACTTCGTAATATTATTGATTTTCTTGAGCAAGTATTTTGCGATTCAATAGGAGTGGAGTATGCTTATATCAGAAAGCCTGAAGAAGTTAAATGGATTCAGGAAAAAATTTATCATAACAAAAATCAACCTGATTTTTCTAAAGACGAAAAAAGAAATATTTTAAGACGATTGAATGAAGCCGTGACTTTTGAGTCTTTTCTTCATAAAAGTTACGTTGGCCAGAAGCGTTTTTCTTTAGAAGGAAACGAATCTTTAATTCCAGCTTTGGATGCTTTAATAGAAAACGCTGCTAATCTCGGTGTTAAAGAATTTGTTCTGGGGATGGCACATCGTGGACGCTTGAACACATTGGTAAATATTTTTGGCAAAAGTGCTAAAGATATTTTCAATGAATTTGAAGGTAAAGATTATGATATAGAAGGCTTTGATGGTGATGTGAAATATCACTTGGGTTGGACTTCTAAAAGAACTACCGACACCGGTAAAGAAATCAATTTGAACATGGCACCGAATCCATCTCACCTGGAAACAGTAGGTCCGGTTGTTCAAGGTATCGCAAGAGCAAAACAAGACGATCACCATCTTGGCGAAGAGCAAAATGTATTGCCAATCGTTCTTCATGGAGACGCCGCAATTTCAGGACAAGGTATTGTCTACGAAACCGTTCAAATGTCTCAATTAGACGGATATAAAACCAATGGAACCATTCATATTGTGGTCAATAATCAAATTGGTTTTACAACAAATTATACAGACGGAAGATCATCGACTTATTGTACCGATATCGCCAAAGTCACCCTTTCACCAGTTCTGCATGTCAATGCAGACGATGCTGAAGCTGTGGTTCATGCTATGACTTTTGCTTTGGAGTACAGAATGAAATTTGGTAGAGATGTGTTTATAGATCTTTTAGGCTACAGGAAATATGGTCATAACGAAGGTGATGAGCCAAGATTTACTCAACCTAAACTTTATAAAGCTATTGCTGAGCATGACAATCCAAGAGATATTTATGCAAAACAGCTTAAGGAAGAAGGCACTATAGATGACGATTTTCTTGATAAATTAGAAAAAAATGTCAAAGCAAAACTTGAAGAAGATTTTGCTGATGCTAAAAAAGAAGAAAAAACTGTTGTTACTCCAATTTTACAAGAGGAATGGCAAGGTTATGTTTACGGCGATAAAAATGACATGTTGGCCGAAGTCGATACGACATTCGATTTAGAAAAACTCGGCGAACTTGCGGAAGCAATCACCACTTTGCCTGATGACAAAAATTATATGCGTAAAGTGAGTAAACTCATGAAGACGCGTCACAAAATGTTCTTCGAGAAGAATAAATTAGACTGGGCGATGGGTGAGTTGTTAGCTTACGCAACTTTACTTAAAGAAGGTCACGATGTACGTATTTCGGGACAAGATAGTGAACGGGGAACTTTTTCACACAGGCACGCAGTCATCAAAACTGAAAAGAGTGAAGAAGAAGTTGTGCCGCACAACAATCTAGGTGGAGATCAGGGAAAATTTTATATATATAATTCTCTACTTTCAGAATACGCAGTCGTAGGTTTCGATTACGGTTATGCAATGGCAAGTCCAAGTACTTTGTCAATTTGGGAAGCACAGTTTGGTGACTTCAGCAATGGTGCACAAATTATGATCGACCAATACATTTCTTCTGCTGAAGATAAATGGAAAACCCAAAGCGGTTTTATAATGCTATTGCCTCATGGTTATGAAGGTCAAGGCTCCGAGCATTCTTCAGCTAGAATGGAACGTTACCTACAGCTCTGTGCGAAAGATAATATGTATGTTGCCAACTGTACAACTCCAGCTAACTTTTTTCATTTATTGAGAAGACAATTGAAGGTGAAATTTAGAAAACCACTGATTGTGTTCACCCCCAAAAGTTTATTAAGGCATTCTGAAGTGATTTCTACCAAAGAGGACTTGGCAGAAGGTAGTTTTCAAACGCTTATCGATGACGATTCAGCAAAGGTGAAAGATGTTAAAACCTTGGTGTTTTGTTCAGGTAAATTTTACTATGACTTGAAAAAGAGAAGAGAAGAAGAAGACAGAAATGATGTGGCTTTAGTCCGGTTGGAACAACTCTTTCCACTACCAAAAGAAGCATTGGATAAAACCATTAAAAAATATAAAAATGCCAAAGACGTAGTTTGGGCACAAGAAGAACCGAGAAATATGGGTGCTTACACACACTTAATGCTGCATTATGGCAAAGCTAAGGATTTTAGGGTTTGTAGTAGAAGATTTTACGGATCACCAGCGGCAGGAAGCGCAGCAAGATTCAAAAAAAGACACAATGAAGTAATCGATTATGTTTTTGATGATTCAAAAGATAATTGTAAACAAGATTATAAATAATTAAAAATTAAGTTCTGAAATACAATATATTATGGCTTTAGAAATGAAAGTCCCTTCACCGGGCGAGTCAATTAGCGAAGTGGAAATCGCAGAATGGTTAGTCCAAGATGGCGACTACGTTGAAAAAGATCAACCAGTTGCAGAAGTCGACAGTGATAAAGCGACGCTCGAATTGCCAGCAGAAGCAGCAGGAGTTATTACCCTAAAGGCAGAAGTAGGGGACGTCGTAGAAGTTGGAGAAGTGGTTTGTTTAATAGACACTGATGCTGAAAAACCTTCTGAAGACGACGAGAAGTCTAAAGAAGGCAAAGACAAGGATTCAAAAGAATCTAAAGACGATAAATCTTCTAAGTCTGAAGGGGAAAGTAAAGACACCTCTGAATCTGAAGAGAAAGATAAAGAAGAAAAATTATCGGAGGATAAAAAGGAAACTTACGCTTCAGGAACGCCATCTCCAGCAGCTAAAAAAACTTTAGATGAAAAAAATATCGATCCTAAAGATGTAAAGGGAACCGGTAGAGATGGTAGAATTACTAAAGAAGATGCTAAGAAAGCTGAAGGAAAACCTTCAATGGGATCTCCAGGTTCTGGAAAACGAAGCGAAAGCAAAAAGAAAATGTCTATGCTGCGCAGAAAAGTTGCAGAAAGACTAGTTAGTGTTAAAAATGAAACGGCAATGTTGACTACTTTCAACGAAGTTAATATGAAGCCGATTTTTGATTTAAGATCTCAATATAAAGAGAAGTTTAAAGAAACTCATGGGGTAAGTTTAGGCTTCATGTCATTCTTTACACTTGCGGTAGTTCGTGCTTTGGATGAGTTCCCAGCAGTCAACAGTATGATTGACGGCAAGGAAATGATTACTTACGATTATAAAGATATTAGTATTGCAGTATCTGGCCCAAAAGGCTTGATGGTTCCTGTAATGAGAAATGTAGAAAATATGAGTTTCAGGGCTGTAGAGCAGGAAGTAAAACGATTGGCAACCAAAGCAAGAGACGGTAAAATAACAGTTGATGAAATGACTGGTGGAACATTTACCATTTCCAATGGTGGTGTATTTGGGTCTATGATGTCTACTCCAATTATCAACCCGCCGCAAAGTGGAATTTTAGGAATGCACAACATTGTTGAGCGTCCAATGGCGGTTGATGGAAAAGTTGAAATTTTACCGATGATGTACGTCGCATTATCTTATGACCATAGAATTATTGATGGTCGCGAATCTGTTGGATTCTTAGTTGCAATAAAAGAAGCACTAGAAGATCCAAAAAAACTATTAATGGACGGCAATGTTGAAAAAGCCTTAGAATTGTAGTTAGCAATTCAGATTGAATAAAAAACCCATTTTTCTATATAGAAAAATGGGTTTTTTATTGAAAAAAATTATTTTAGAAAGAGTCGACTTGTTTTGTAGTCAATGATTGCTTTTCCTTTTTTCAATAAGTCAGAACCGATTATGCCATGAACTTGTTCAGCATCATGATCGCTCAAAGCTTGATTTACATGAGACAAATCGAATAAAATAAGATCTATTTTCTTCTTTTTCCAACTACCAATTTGAACGATATTATTGGTTGAATTTTTAGTTAGCATATTTGTTGCACCAGCTCCAGCTGCTTTGATTTTGCTATCTTCAGAAAATAATTTAAAATGTTCTGTAAACGAAAAATCAATACAAGAACTTGAAGCGCCAGTATCTACAATAAAACTACCTTCTATACCGTTTATTTTTGCCTTGCATTCAAAATGATTGGTTGAAATTGTATTCATTTTCAGGTTAATATAATCTTTGCTTTTTAAAAACTTTTTCAAACTTGACATTTAATGTTTTTTTGACAAATATAAAGTTTCAATTTAAATAAATTCGCAGCATGATTTTAACAGACACACACACGCATTTATACTCTGAAGCTTTTGATGAAGATAGAGATGAAGTTATTCAAAATGCTATAGAATCTGGAGTTTTGCGCTTCTTCATTCCAGCCATAGATTCTGAAACTACCGAAGCCATGTATCAGTTAGAGCAAAATTATCCAGAACATATGTTTTTGATGATGGGACTTCATCCGACCTCTGTCAACGAGAATTACAAATCCGAGTTGGCTCATGTAGAGCAGGCTCTTAAAACACGAAAGTTTTATGCGATTGGCGAAATCGGAATCGATTTGCACTGGGATGATCAATTTTTAGAAGCGCAAAAAGAAGCATTTAAATTTCAAATTCAACTTGCTAAAAAATATAAACTTCCGATTGTTATTCACTGTAGAAAAGCTTTTGATGAGGTTTTTGAAGTTTTAGAAAGTGAACGAAGCCCAGATTTATTCGGGATTTTTCATTGTTTTACGGGAACAAAAGCTCAGGCAGAGCAGGCTATAGATTTAAATATGAAACTTGGTATAGGTGGTGTGGTTACTTTCAAAAATGGTAAAATTGATCAATTTCTAAATGAAATAAATCCATCACATATAGTTTTAGAAACCGATGCGCCGTATCTTGCACCAAAACCTTTTCGAGGAAAGCGTAATGAAAGTGCTTATGTGCTTAAAGTTGCTGAAAAATTAGCTGAAATTTACAATAAAAGTGTAATAGAAATCGCTGAGATAACTACAAAAAATTCTAAAGAAATTTTCGGGATTTAGTATGAAAAAAGAAATTTCAAATATTTTGTTGATTTATACTGGAGGCACAATCGGGATGATTAAAGACCCTGAAAGTGGAACTCTAAAGGCGTTCAACTTTAATGAATTGCTTTCGAATATACCAGAATTGAAGCTTCTTGACCATAATATTAGTACAACAAGTTTTGAAGAACCGATAGATTCTTCGGATATGAATATCCAACATTACATTAATTTGGTAGAAATCATAGAAAATAATTATGAAGAATATGATGGATTTGTAGTTTTACATGGCAGCGACACCATGTCTTACACCGCCTCTGTGATTTCTTTTATGTTTGAAAACTTGACAAAGCCAATTATTTTTACCGGTTCACAATTGCCAATTGGCGATTTAAGAACCGACGCCAAAGAAAATTTAATTACAAGCATTCAATTGGCAGGTTTCAAAAGAAATCACCATCCATTAATTCAGGAAGTCGGCTTGTATTTTGAATACAAATTGTATCGAGCCAACAGAACTACCAAAATTAATTCTGAGCATTTTGAAGCCTTTGAATCACTAAACTTCCCGCCACTAGCAGAATCAGGTGTGAATTTAAAAATAAATGAGACTAATTTATTAAAATCCAATCGCCGTAAAAAGGTTATTGTTCATAAAGAATTGTCGGATGATATCCTAATCGTAAAAATATTTCCAGGAATCAACCGAAGTACTTTGGAACAATTGTTGGGGATTAAAAATCTGAGAGGAATTATTTTAGAAACTTTTGGTAGTGGAAACACCAAAACTGACGATTGGTTTATTGATTTACTTAAAGAAACCATAAATAGAGGCGTGCATATTATCAATGTTACACAATGCATCGGTGGGTCGGTTGAGATGGGAAAATATGCCACAAGTGAAAAGCTGAAAGAAATTGGTGTAATTAGCGGTAAGGACATCACCACAGAGGCTGCAGTAGGCAAAATGATGTATTTGCTAGCCAAGAATTTAGGTCCTAATGTATTTAAAACTATTTTTGAAACATCACTGCGAGGAGAAATGAATTAAAAATTTACGTAGTTTTTTTCTTGTAGAATTATTTTTTTTTATTTATTTGCTAACTATTACGTTCATGGACATAATTTAGAGAGGTGACCGAGCGGTCGAAGGTGCACGCCTGGAAAGCGTGTGTTCCGATTGTATCGGAACCGAGGGTTCGAATCCCTTCCTCTCTGCTGAAGACAAAGACAAACTATTAAAACTCAATTTAACACTAATTATTAATTCTAAGACAAACAACAATGAAAAGATTATTTTCAATTTTAGCCATTTTAGCCATTATGGTTGTTGGTAATTCAACTTTGAACGCTGCCAATTCAACCGACATGTTTACAGAAACAAGCGTGAACTTTGTACAAGATGATGAAGCTGGAGCAGATGTTCAAGCTGATGATTCTCAGGGTTTTCATCAAGAACTTAAGAAAAGATTTATAGAAGGCGGTCCTAGTTTTATGGGGATTGTTCTTTTGTGTCTTATTTTAGGTTTAGCTATTGCTTTCGAAAGAATTATTTATTTAAATCTAGCGACTACAAATACTAAAAAGTTATCTCAAAATGTAGAAGATGCTTTAAATAGTGGTGGAGTTGAAGCTGCTAAAGAAGTTTGTAGAAATACTAGCGGACCTGTGGCATCTATTTACTATCAGGGACTTGACAGAATGCATGAAGGTGTTGAAGCTTCAGAAAAAGCTGTCGTTGCTTACGGTGGTGTGCAAATGGGACAGTTAGAGAAAAACGTATCTTGGGTATCTTTATTCATCGCTTTAGCACCGATGCTTGGGTTTATGGGTACGGTTATCGGTATGATTAAAGCTTTCGATAAAATTGAAGCAGCAGGAGATATGCAGCCATCATTAGTAGCTGGAGGTATTAAAGTTGCCTTATTGACTACAGTATTCGGTTTGATAGTAGCAATTATTCTTCAGATTTTTTATAATTATATCGTTGCTAAAATTGATAGCATTGTAAACGATATGGAAGATGCTTCAATTACTCTAATCGATATGCTAGTTGCACATAAAAACAAATAAAAATTATGAATAAAATAGTTAATATACTCAAAATCATTTTTGGTGTTTTAGGTGCTATTCTCTTTGTGAGAATCCTCAATGCTGGAGATGATGCGATAGAAGCTGATGCAGCAATGCAATCAAGTGTTCTGAATCCATTCATGTGGGTCTCTTACATTATCTTGGCAGTCACAATTCTTATAGTGCTTTTCTTTTCAATAAAAGAAATCTTTACGGGAAATGTAAAGAAAACATTACTTTCTCTTGGAAGTTTTGTTCTTATAATTGTTATTTCTTACGCAGTTTCTAGTGGTGTGGAAACACCAATGAGAGACGGAGAAGTGCTATCAGAAAGTGGATCAAGATGGGTGAGTGCAGGCTTAACGATGTTTTATATTTTAGCGGCACTTGCAATAATTGCAATGTTGTTGTCTAGTGTAAGAAAAATTTTAACACGATAATATTATGGCAAGAAGAGCAGCACCAGAAGTAAATGCAGGATCTATGGCGGATATTGCCTTTCTTTTGCTTATCTTTTTCTTGGTCACCACAACTATAGAAACAGATAGCGGAATTACAAGGAAATTGCCTCCAATAGATGATACGGATCAAAAACCACCACCATTGAAGGAACGAAATATTTTTATCGTTTTAATCAATGCTAACGGTGAGTTACTTGTTGAAGACGAAGAAATGGAACTCGGCGAATTGAGACAGGCTGCGGTAGAATTTTTAGATAATGGAGGAGGAGAAGGAGATGAGGCTTGTAGCTATTGTAAAGGTGCTGCAGATCCAGCATCTTCTGACAATCCTATCAAAGCAGTGATTTCTTTGCAGAATGACAGAGCAACCCAATATGGTAAATATATTGCCGTCCAAAATGAATTGGTTGCAGCGTATAATCAGTTAAGAAATAGAGAGTCTAACAGGTTGTACCAAATGGATTTTACTGAAATGGAAGCAGCCTACAATGATCCTGATACTGAACCGAAAGATAAAGAATTGTTGAAGGAGCGCATCGGAAGAATAAAGGAAATGTATCCTCAAAAACTTTCTGAAGCAGAACCAAAACGATAAATACAAAAATCTAGAAATTATGTCAAAATTTAAAAAGAAAAGTGACGGCGGAACGCCAGCGATTTCTACGGCTTCACTTCCAGATATTGTATTTATGCTTTTATTCTTTTTCATGGTCGTAACTGTGATGAGAGATACTTCTTTGAAAGTCCAAAACGTTCTGCCATTTGCAGATCAAGTTGAAAAATTAGACAAGAAGAATTTGGTGATGTATATTTACGCAGGTAAACCGTCTCCAAGATATCAGCAAAAATACGGTACGGAAGCTCGCGTACAATTAAATGATAAATACGCAAATATCAATGATATTCAGCAATTCATTCGCGAAGAAAAACAATCTAAGCGTGAAGAGTTGAGAGATATGTTGACAACCGCTTTAAAAGTAGATAAAGAAACCAACATGGGATTGGTTTCAGATATCAAACAAGAGTTGAGAAAAGCTGAGGCTTTAAAAATCAATTACACAACGAAAGAAGGTGATGCTATGCTAAATCTAGAATAGTATACATTTTTTTAATTATTTTAAAAACATCTTCATTAATTTGAAGATGTTTTTTTATTAGAATGCATCTGATAAATTATATTTGATGACCTGAAATCTTTTTGTTATGAAGTCAATTTACTTTTATTTTTTATTTCTCTTTTTTGGAGCCAATCTTCTTGCACAAGAAGAAAGAGATGAATCTGAATGGTTGAAAAATAATGAACCTGATTCTCTATATCGTGAAGACCAGTTTTATATTGGAATCAGCTTTAATTTCTTGTCAGATTTGCCCGAAGATGTGAATCAATCTGGATTTTCTGGAGGTCTTAATTTTGGTTTTATTCGAGATATTCCTTTGAACGAGCAGCGTAACATTGCTATAGGTGTTGGTTTAGGTTTAAATCTTAATACATACGGTCAGAATCTAAAAATTAGTGAGGTTGATGGAAACTATCAATATCAACCGCTTACTGATGAATCCGAATATACAATCAATAGATTTAATATGAATATAGTTGAGGTTCCGATTGAATTTAGATGGCGAACTTCAACTTTAGAAAAAAACGCTTTTTGGCGTGTATATTTGGGAATGAATTTAGGTTATACTTTTAGGTTTAAATCTACTTTTGAAGCGCCAGATGAAAGTATTGAATTAACTAAACCCGACGAATTAGAGCGTTTTAGGACAAGTTTAAAGCTCACATTTGGATATGGTGTGATTAATTTTTTTGTGGATTACAGTTTGAATCCAGTGTTCGATGCAAACATTTTAAATTCAAATCAAAGTCTCGGAATCAATCCAATAAAGGCTGGATTGACATTTTATATCTTATAACCAATACTGAAAAAAATAAATCTGCGGAATTATACCTGCCAGAAAGCCAAATAAAACTTCACTCGCTGCATGAGCACCTAGTTTCAATCTAGCAGTAGAGACTAAGCCTATTGAAAAAATTAAGATAAAAATAAAGTTTTGAAGATTGATTTGAAACGATAAACTTAACCCTATTACAAAAACCAAAAGACTGCTAACGCCTAATGTGTGAAGGCTTATTCTAATTTTAAATAAGCTAAATAGAAGTGCTATAATTACAGAAAACAATATTCCTGAAAAGAAATAAAATAAAGTTCGATAATTGTAAACGTCAATAATTTTATTTAAAATGACGAGCGTTACTACAGCAAAAAACATGAGAAAAAAGCGGCGTTCTTTGGCGTTAGTCAACTGGTAATCTGATATGAAATTTAAGTTTTTGGAAATAAATAAAAACACAATTGGAATAAAAATACTTAAAATACTTACTGCCAAAAGTTTTGCATATGCAAGTTCTAAATCTATATAATTAGGTAGTGCAAAAAAATAAAATAAACACCCTATAATAGGCATCCAAATTGGATGAAAAACAATAGATAGTACTTTTGCAACTGACCTGTTCATCAAATTTCTTTTCTAAGTCTGGCAACAGGAATGTCTAACTGCTCACGATACTTAGCAACCGTCCTTCTCGCTATTGGATATCCTTTTTCTTTCAAAATTTCAGCTAATTTTGCATCTGTATGCGGTTTTTTCTTGTTTTCCTTTTCAACAGTAATTTCAAGAATTTTTTTGATTTCACGGGTTGAAACATCTTCACCTTCATCATTCTTCATAGATTCAGAGAAAAAACTTTTTATTAGAAATGTACCATAAGGTGTTTCAACATATTTGCTGTTTGCAACTCTGGAAACTGTACTGATGTCCATGTCAATTTTTTCAGCGATATCTTTTAGAATCATAGGTTTCAAGCTACGCTCATCTCCAGTTAGAAAATATTCTTTTTGGTGATTCATAATAGCGCTCATTGTAGAAAATAAGGTTTGTTGCCTTTGCTTAATTGCATCTATAAACCATTTCGCAGAATCCAATTTTTGCTTGATAAAAAATGCAGCTTCTTTTTGCTCTCTAGATCTATTTTTAGACTCTTTGTAGCCTTTTAGCATATTGGCATAATCACGCGAGATATGCATTTCTGGAGCGTTTCGACCATTCAGTGTCAATTCTAATTCACCGTTTTTTATTTTTATTGCAAAATCTGGTATTACATGTTCTACAATTCTACTATTGCCAGAAAATGAAGCGCCTGGTTTCGGATTTAGATGTTCAATTTCTTCGATAGCATCTTTCAGTTTGTCTTCTGAAATACTAAATTTTTGCAGTAATTTCTCGTAATGTTTTTTGCTAAATTTATCAAAAGCTTCGTCTATAATTCTATAAGCCAAATCCACAGACTCGTTTTTGTTTTTGCGCTCAAGTTGAATTAATAAGCACTCTCTCAAATCTCTAGCCCCAACTCCCGGTGGATCTAAAGTTTGAACAAGTTTAAGTACTTTCTCTACAGTAGTTTCATCTGTAATAATGTTTTGTGTAAACGCTAAATCGTCTACGATATCCATCATATTTCTTCGAATGTAGCCACTATCATCTACACTGCCGACCAAAAAAAATGCAATATCTTCCTGATTGTCTTTAAAATTGAAGGTTTGTAGCTGATCTTTTAGAAATTGTGAAAACGATGTTCCAGATGCATATGGCACCTGCTTGTCTTCATCGTCTGCACTGTAATTGTTAGCTTTTAATTTATAACTTGGAATCTCGTCATCACTCAAATAATCGTCTACATCGAATTCAGTTTCAATAATATCGTGTTCTTCTTGCTGATCTTCATTGCTGAATTCATCTTGATAATCCTCTTCATCTTTGCCAGAATCTAATGCTGGATTTTCTTCAAATTCTTGTTTTACACGTTGTTCAAAAGCTTGTGTTGGCAATTGTATCAGCTTCATCAGCTGAATTTGCTGAGGTGATAATTTTTGAGATAATTTTAAATTTAGCCGCTGTTTAAGCATAAATCAGAAATGTTGTTAATTGCTAATATTAAATAATGAATATAAAATTGATAAATGCGAACCCTGAAAATATCAATTTCTATCTTCTATAAATTTAAGAAATCTTTTTGGAATATCGGTCTCAAAACTCATTTCAACTTCTTTTTTTGGATGAAGAAATTGTATGCCCACTGCATGAAGAAATAACTTTTTCTGTTTGTCATCTGTTAATCCATAAATTGAATCTCCTAAAATTGGATGCCCTGAATTTGAAAGATGAATTCTAATTTGATGTGTTCTGCCTGTCGATGGAAATAATTTCAAAAACGAATAATTTGCTACTCCTATATTATTTTTCTCTAAAACCTGAAATCTAGTTTTACTGTCTTTATTATCAATTTTGCTATCGAAAACACCTGCCGTTTCTTCAAAACTGCCATGAGCAATTGCTATGTAAGTTTTATGAATTGAATTGTTTTCAAATGAAACTGATAATAAGGTTTTCGCTGAATTTGTTTTGGCGACCAAAAGTAACCCAGAAGTTGGATTGTCTAATCGATGAACAGGCTGTGGGTAGGGCAAAAAATCTTTTTTTGTACTAGTTTTTAAATTAAAAGGCAATGCATTTTCAATGGTTTTAAAATAATTGCCATTCGTTGGAAATCCAACGGGTTTTTCTATAACAGCCAAATCTTCATCTTCATAAACAACATTCAGTTTTAAATTGAAAACTTTTCTCTCGGTATCAATTTGTCCTGCTTTCAATTCTATAAGTTGACCTTCCTGAATCCACGTAGAAGTTTCGGCAACTTCACCATCAATTAAAATAGATTTGCGTTTGATGGCTTTTTTTAAAGCACTTTTTGTTTGTAGCGCATCAAAAATACCAACACCGTATTCCTGCAATCTTATCTTTTCAGAAATTGCTTGAACACGGTGTTGTTCTGTAATTTTCAAAACTTAAAATTCTGCGTTTTGTGGTGTTCTTGGGTAAGGAATGACGTCTCGGATATTGGTCATTCCTGTGGCAAAAAGCACCAATCTTTCAAAACCTAAACCAAATCCAGAATGCTTACAAGTTCCAAATTTTCTAGTTTCCAGATACCACCATAATTCTTTTTCATCGACACCCAACTCTTTCATCTTGGAAAGCAAAACGTCGTAGCGTTCCTCTCTTTGAGAACCGCCAACAATTTCACCTATTCCAGGGAAAAGAATATCCATCGCACGAACGGTTTTGCCATCATCATTCAGTCGCATGTAGAATGCTTTGATATCTGCAGGATAATCGAACAAAACAACAGGACATTTAAAGTGTTTTTCAACCAAATAACGCTCGTGTTCACTTTGTAAATCTGCGCCCCATTCTTCAATTATATAATTGAATTTTTTCTTTTTATTGGGTTTGGAATTTTTTAAAATATCAATAGCTTCAGTGTAAGAGACTCTTTTGAAATTGTTTTTCAAAACAAAATCAATTTTTTCTCTCAGTGGCATAGGTGAACGGTCTTTTTCAGGTTTTGATTTTTCTTCCTGAAGCAAGCGATTTTCCAAAAATTCAAGATCATCTTTACAATGTTCGGTGATGTATTTTAATACATACTGAATGAAATCTTCAGCCAAATCTATATTGCCTTCCAAATCACAAAATGCAACTTCTGGTTCAATCATCCAAAATTCTGCTAAATGACGAGAAGTATTAGAGTTTTCTGCCCTGAAAGTAGGTCCGAAAGTATAAACTTGTCCTAAGCCTAAGGCGAAAGTTTCTGCTTCTAATTGCCCACTAACAGTGAGGTTGGTTTCTTTACCAAAAAAATCTTTTGAAAAATCTATATTGCCTTTCTCGTCTTTTGGTGGATTTTTTAAATCCATATTGGTGACCTTGAACATTTCACCAGCACCTTCAGCATCACTTCCAGTAATTACAGGTGTGTTGACGTAATAAAATCCTTTGTTGTTGAAATATTCGTGGACAGCAAAAGCAAGTTTTGAACGTACACGCATTACGGCTCCAAAGGTGTTGGTTCTAACACGTAGATGTGCTTGTTCTCTCAGTTTTTCTAAACTGTGACGCTTTGGCTGGAGAATAGTTTTTTTTATGTCTTCTGGTTGAGCTTCACCAAGAATTTCAATGCTTTTTACTTCTATTTCTACACGTTGGCCTTTGCCTTCACTTTCTTTCAAAGTTCCTTCAATAGCAACGGCTGCACCAATATTTATTTGTTTTAAAACCTCTTCATCGGTGTTTTCAAAATCAACAACACATTGAATGTTATGAAGTGTTGAGCCATCATTTAGCGCAATAAACCGATTGCTTCTAAAGGCTCTAACCCAACCGCTAACTTTATATTCTTGCAAAATTTGGTCACTTTGCAGTAATTCTGATACCTTTTTTGTGATCATTCTTGACTTTTTTTGAGAATGACAAAGATAATTTTTTCTTCAAGCCTTTACAAAAGGATTTCACAAAATACTTTAAGGCAAAATCAACAAAAAATACCTAATACTAGGTATTGCGGACAGCTATTTATTTATTTAATATTGTAAAGTCTCATATTGCTTAGGTAATCTATTGTGGAAGTCCACTTTACCTAACTAAATTTAATCCGGCAAATTCATCTTATTTGCCGGATTTTTTATTTTAATTCTGCTAATACTTACTTAAGTTTTACAGAAATTCATCAGAAAAGTTGTGCTCACAGAGATAAATTAAATAAAACTTTATTACTTTTGTTTAAAATTATTCTAAATAGCATGCTGACAATCATTGATCTCAAAAAAGGACAGAAAGCTATTATCGGTGAAATGAATTCTGATGATATTCCATTGAAACTTCTTGAAATGGGTTGCTTGCCTGGAAATGAAGTCGAATTGGTTCAAATAGCACCTTTCAAAGATCCATTATATCTTAATATAAATGATACTTACCTGTCAATACGAAGGGAAACTGCTAGATTGATTAATATTGAATTAAAAGTGGATGAGTAAACAAATCAATGTTGCTTTAGTTGGTAATCCCAATACAGGCAAAACCTCAGTCTTTAATAATCTTACAGGCCTCAATCAAAAAGTAGGAAATTATCCTGGAATTACGGTTGATAAGAAGGAAGGCTCTATAAAACTAAGTAGAAACCTGAAAGCTCATATTCTAGATCTTCCAGGAACTTATAGTTTGAATGCCACATCTTTGGACGAAAACGTTGTCATCGAATTATTGATGAATAAGAAGGATAAAGATTATCCAGATGTTGTGGTTGTGGTTAGTGATATTGAAAATCTGAAAAGGAATTTGTTGCTTTTCACACAAATCAAAGATCTTGGCTTACCAACAATTCTAGCCATTAATATGGCGGATCGTATGGAGCGCAAAGGTATTGAACTGGATGTTGAAGGTTTGGAAAAACGTCTAAACACTAAAATTAGTTTGATAAGTGCTAGAAAAGGGACAGGTTTTGACGGCTTGAAACAACAAATTGCCAATTACCAAAATCTTTCTACAAAACCTTGTTTGCAAGCTTCAGAAATAGACACTGAATATTTTGGCGCACTTAGAAAAGCTTATCCAAATCAAGATTTGTACAAATTATGGTTGGTAATTACCCAAGACGTCAATTTCGGGACGACAAAGCGAAATGAAATTCAAACACAAAATGGTTTCACTCCTAAGTCAACCTCTGATTTGAAACGTCTTCAGCAGAAAGAAACCATCAAGCGTTACCAATTTATAAATGAAACTTTGAAAGCCACTTTGACTAAAGATTTAGCATTGGCGAAAGGCTTAAGAGCAACTTTAGATAGAATATTAATTCACAAAGTTTGGGGTTATGTAATTTTCGTTGCTATTTTATTTTTAATTTTTCAGACTATTTATGAATGGTCAGCTTATCCAATGGATTTAATTGATGAAAGTTTTCTGAAACTTAGTGAATTTGTTACAAGCACGCTTCCTCCTGGAATGTTTACAGATCTAATTTCAGAAGGCATTATACCTGGCATAGGCGGAATTGTAATTTTTGTACCTCAAATTGCCTTTCTTTTTCTATTTATTTCGATTTTGGAAGAAACTGGCTATATGAGTCGTGTTGTTTTCTTAATGGACAGAATCATGCGGAAATTTGGAATGAGTGGTAAAAGTGTTGTTCCGCTAATTTCTGGAACGGCTTGTGCCATTCCAGCCGTAATGGCAGCCAGAAATATTGAAAGCTGGAAAGAACGTTTAGTCACAATTCTTGTTGTTCCGTTTACTACATGTTCAGCAAGATTGCCAGTCTATCTCATTATAATTGCTTTAGTTATTCCAGATGAGCGTTGGCTTGGATTATTCAATTACCAAGGAATTACATTAATGTTGCTGTATTTACTTGGCTTTGCCACAGCAGTGCTTTCAGGTTGGTTGGCGAGTAAAGTTCTAAAAATAAAATTCAAATCTTATTTTGTAGTAGAAATGCCAGATTACAAAATGCCGATTTTAAAAAATATTGCATTTACTGTCTTTGAAAAAACCAAATCTTTTGTGGTTGGTGCAGGGAAAATAATACTTGCCATTTCTATTATTTTGTGGGTATTGGCGAGTTACGGTCCAACGGACGATTTTGATAATGCTGAAGAAATCGTTACCAACAATATTGAAACTGAAAACTTAACACAGGAAGAAATCGATACTAAAATAGCGTCTTATAAATTAAAGAATTCTTATATTGGACATGCAGGTCGTGCTATCGAACCAGTGGTAACGCCACTCGGTTACGATTGGAAAATTGGCATTGCCATTATTAGTTCTTTTGCAGCTAGAGAGGTTTTTGTAGGAACTTTAGCAACTATCTATAGCGTTGGAAGCGAAGATGAACAAACTATTAAAAAGCGAATGGCCGCAGAAACCAATCCTGTTTTAGGTGGTCCATTATTTACATTTGCCAGCGGAATCAGCTTATTATTATTTTATGCTTTTGCTATGCAATGTATGAGTACTTTGGCAATTGTAAAAATAGAAACTGGCACTTGGAAATGGCCGTTAATACAACTTTTCGGAATGTCGGGATTTGCATATGTTGTTGCATTTTTAGCATTTCAAATTTTAAAATAAAAGAAATATGATTCAGGAAATTTTAGTCTTATTGACATTTATTTTAGCACTTACATTTTTGGTTAAAAAATATTTTTGGCCTCAAAAAAAATCTAAATCAGCTTGTGGAATTTCAGATTGTGGATGTACAAAATAATTATACTTTGCTGTTAAATTTGTAAATTTTATCTGGCGTTACACAAAAATCTAAAGGAATATCATGTAGTTCTGTAGGAATAATATTGTCTTCTGAAGAAAAAAAGGACAAACCTATTTTTATAACATCTGCTTTGCAGTCTTTCAGAAACCCATCATAAAAACCTTTTCCATAACCTATACGATTACCGATTTTGTCAAAAGCCATGAGTGGGATAAAAACCACATCGATTTGTGAAGGAAAAACTTGAATTCCATTTTGTGGCTCTGGAATATTCCAATCGTTAAGTTTCAATGAAGTTGAATCTGTGAGAAGAAAATGTGAAAGGCTTCGTTCTGAAATATCCATCTTTGGAACCACGACATTACCATCTTTGCCGTAAATAATTTGAAGAATGTATTCTGTATTTATTTCTTTTTGACGCTTTATCGATAAGAAAAGATGATAATATTCAAAATTCCAAATATCTAACTCTAAACATTTATTGGCAATTTTTAAGCTTTCATTGTCAATTTCAGTTTCAGTCATTTCAGCGCGTAATCTTTTATATTTCTGTCTCAATTCAGATTTTGTCATAACTATTATGATTTAGAAATATGAAAAATAGCATCACCTTGGTAAACAATGGGCGATTGGTTGGCATTGATAATATAGCCATCGTTACTCGCTTTTACTTTATGTCGAAATGTACCATAAGGGTCTGTAATTGTTGCAATAAATTCGCCTTTTATCACAAATTTTCCTATGGGAATTTTGACATGCAAAAGACCACTATATTTTGCTCGAATCCAATAAGTACTAGAAATGAATTTAGTTTCACTTTCAGGCGTTTCAATGTCGAAGTTTGGTTTCAGCATTTCAAAATGATGTAAAATGCGTTTTATACCGTCTACACCAAATTTTGAAATTTCTTTATTATTGTCTTGGGATTTTCCGCCTTCAAATAATAAAACTGACTTTCCTTGCTTAACACAAGTCATTCGGTAAGAGTTTTTTATTGTAGAGGAATAAACTGTAAATGGTGCACAGAAAATTTTGGCAAGATCTTCTGCGTTAGGATCATTTTTGTCGATTCTAATTTGCGCTGCATTGAATCGACTCGCGCCGCCAGTATGAAAGTCTAAACAAATATCCACAACCGGTAATATTTCTGTAGAAAATTGGTAAGCAAATCGACTTGCTAATGATCCTTTTTTCGTTCCTGGAAACATTCTGTTTAAATCTCTACCGTCAGGAAATTCTCGTTTCATATTCAAAAACCCAAACACATTCAAAACAGGAACACAAATTATAGTGCCTCGCTTTGGTTTGTTGATGCCTTTTGAAATAATTTGCCTTACGGTCTCAACACCATTTATTTCGTCGCCATGAATACCGGCTGTAATCAAAATAACAGGTCCAGATTTTTTAGCACGCTCAATAATAACAGGAACTTCTACAGAGGTTGTCGTGTAAAGTTTTGCTGTGTTGAAATTAATGCGCGCTTTTTCACCAGGATAAACTTTTCTGTCTAATATATGGAGTACATTTTTAGAATCAATTTCCGGCATTTAAACATTTTTTTCGATGTACTGAATAATGTTTTTAGCAATATCTTTACCAGTAGCCTTTTCGATGCCTTCCAATCCAGGAGAAGAATTGACTTCCAAAATAAGAGGACCACGTGAACTCTGTAATAAATCTACACCAGCAACTCCCAAGCGCATAGCTTTTGCAGCTTTGATAGCCGCAATTTCTTCTTCGTCAGAAAGTTCAATCACTTCAGCAGAACCGCCTTGGTGCAAGTTGGATCTGAATTCACCTTCTTTGCCTTGGCGTTTCATTGCGCCAACAACGTGACCATCTACCACAAAAACACGGATATCTGCTCCTTTAGCTTCTTTGATAAATTCTTGAACGATTACTCTAGCTTGAAGACCGTTGAAAGCTTCTATTACTGATTTCGCTGCGTTTTTGGTTTCGGCTAAAACAACTCCTAAACCTTGCGTGCCTTCCAAAAGTTTAATAACTAGTGGTGTGCCACCAACTTGCTCAATAACGCCGTTGACATCTCTGGAATAATTGGTAAAAACAGTTTTTGGAAGACCGATTTTAGCTCTGGACAAAACTTGTAGACTTCTCAGCTTATCTCGACTTCTTACCAAAGCTTCAGAATCAATAGTACTGAAAGCGCCCATCATTTCAAATTGTCTTACAACTGCCGTTCCATAAAAGGTTACAGAGGCACCAATTCTGGGAATAATGGCGTCTGTGTCTAGAATATAATTACCTTTATAATAGATATTTGGGTTGCGTTTTTCAATCACCAAATCGCATTTTAACGGATCGATGACTTGGACGTCATGTTTTCTTTTTTTGGCAGCCTCCACCAATCTTTTTGTTGAATAAAGGTTTGGATTTCTGGAGAGAATTTTAATGTTCATTTTGAGTGGCGTTATATGATAAATCTTTCAATTCTGGGTCAACTATAAATTTTTTGTTTAGAAATTTACGTCCCAAAAGTACAGGATGCTTCATTTCTTTTCGATTGCTCAAAGAAAGTGAAATTTTATAGATTTTTCCAAAAATTTTAATTCGGGATTTTATTTCATACCTACTTTGTGCGATTCCGTTACTACTTTTAACTCTTATTTTATTGTATTCATTGAAACTAAAGGCTTTATGATTGTATTCGGGATGTTCATTATCAAGGAAAATACAATGCAAAACACCATCAATTTCTTCAATATTTTCACAGTGAATGGAGGAAGTGTAGGCGCCCGTGTCAATTTTCACCGAAATTTCTTTTAAGTTAAGGTCCGGAAACTCCACACGATCTAATCTTCCAATTGTTTTCTTTTTCATATTTTGCAAATTACAAAAATCAATATTCTTTTAAATAGGCATCGCAAAATAATATTATCTTTACACCCTAAAAAACTTTATTTTATGTCAGCTGAAGATATTTACGAAAATACTAGAAAATCCACACGAATCAACCATTTTGCAAACATTGTAAATTTAGCCGCTTCTGATGGTAAAATAACACCTGTTGAAGAAACTTTGCTTAAAAGATTTTCCAAGAAATTTGATATTTCAGATTCAGATTATGAACAAATTCTAGAAAATCCAGGTGCTTATCCGGTACACTCTATTGGCTCCAAAGAACAGCGCTTAGAATATCTTTTCGATTTGTTGAAAATTATTTTCATCGATGGACAAATGGATGAAGTGGAGTCTTTTTTATTGAACCGCTACGCAGTTGGACTTGGATTTACTGAACAAGATGCCAGTGAAATTATAAGAAAATCGGTAATATTATTCTCAGGAAAATTTTCATTTGAAACTTACAAGAATTTTATCGATTCAGATGATTAATTTCTGATTAATCTAGCTATATAAATCAAAAACGGCTAAATGTGACAAACTACATTTAGCCGTTTTCAGCTTAGAAATCAATCTTAACACTCAATTCAACAAGACTGAACTTCATCAGCTTTTTTCATACATTCCTCAGCTTTTTTTACCATGTTTTTACTACCGCAAAAAAATGGCACGCGTTCATGAAGCTCGGTTGGTTTGATGTCCAAAATTCTTTGATAACCGTCTGAAGCAATTCCGCCAGCCTGTTCTGCGATAAATGCCATAGGGTTGCATTCATAAAGCAAACGTAATTTTCCCTTTTCTGCACTCGAACTTTTTGGATACATATAAATACCACCTTTGATCATATTTCTATGAAAATCCGAAACCAAAGAGCCAATATATCTTGAAGTATAAGGGTCGATGTCGCGTTGTGCTTGGCAGAATTTGATGTAATCTTTTACACCTTGTGGAAAATGAATATAATTTCCTTCGTTGATGGAGTAAATTTTGCCATCTTCTGGGATTTTAATGTCAGGATGAGACAAATAATATGTCCCAATAGCGGGATTCAGTGTGAAACCATTGACACCGTGACCAGTTGTGTATACTAGCATTGTAGATGTCCCATAAATTATATAACCTGCAGCAACTTGTTGATTTCCTGGTTGCAGAAAGTCTTCAATTTCTACCGGTTGTCCAACTGGGGTCACGCGACGGTAAATTGAAAAAATTGTTCCCACAGACACATTCACATCTATATTGGAACTGCCGTCAAGTGGATCCATCAAGACAACATATTTATTTTTATGATCTTTGTTATTTCCCTGAATGGTGATAAAATTGTCATTCTCTTCTGAAGCAATTCCACAGACAATTTCTCTATTGATTAAGGTCTGGATAAATTTTTCGTTGGCATACACGTCCAACTTTTTTTGATCTTCACCTTGAACGTTTTGTTCACCATGATCTCCCAGAATATCGACTAAACCAGCTTTGTTGACTTCGTGGTTGACCACTTTAGCCGCTAATCTTATAGAATTAATAAGTCGTGAGAGTTCACCAGAAGTATATTTAAAAGCTTTTTGATTTTCAATAATAAACTCGCCTAGAGTTTGGTTGGTTTTTTTCATAACGAAAACGTTGTAGTTTCGGCAAAAATAGAAAAAAACATTATCGATTTCATAAACTGAGGCTTTTTAATTTCATCTTGATTATTTTTACCCCAAAAATAAAGGTTATGGATTTTAAAATTCGTTTTGCTACTCCTGAAGATTTACCTCAAATCCTAGATTTAATCAAGGAGTTGGCTGCTTTTGAAAAAGAATCAGACGCTGTCAAAATTTCTGTAAAAGATTTGAAAACCTATGGTTTTGGTGATTCGCCTTTATTCAAATGCTTTGTAGCTGAAGTCGATCAGAAAGTTGTTGGAATGGCTTTGTTTTATTCACGATTTTCAACTTGGAAAGGTAAAACGGTTCATTTAGAAGATTTGATCGTCACCAAATCTATGCGTGGCAAATCCATTGGAAAAACACTTTTTGAAGCTGTTGTAATTTATGCTAAAACTCAGAAGATAAAACGGGTAGAATGGGTGGTTTTGGATTGGAACATCGACGCTATTGGTTTTTATGAAAAGTACGGCGCAAAAGTATTCAAAGATTGGCGAACAGTCCAATTGGATGAAGATCAAATTAAAAATTTCAATTAAAAAACTAAACTAAGAATATGCAGATTTTCAAATTTGGTGGGGCATCGGTCAAAGATGCAAAAGGTGTTAGGAATGTTGCAAAAGTTTTAAAAACTACTGGTCCTAAACAAAAGGTTGTTGTGATTTCAGCTATGGGCAAAACCACCAACGCTTTAGAATACATTATTGATTTATATTTTGAAAAAAACAAAGATTTTTCCGCTGCGATTGCTGAACTCAAAAAAGCCCATTACGATATTTTAGATGAACTTTTTGAGGATAAAAATAATCCTGCGTATACTAAGGTTAATTATTTTTTCGACGAACTAAGCATTTTTTTCGACCGAAATAAATCACCAAATTATGATTTTGTCTATGATCAAGTCGTTGGTTTTGGTGAGCTAATCAGCACTAGTATTATTAGCTATTATTTGAAATCTGTAGGTTTAGAAAATTCTTGGCATGATTGCAGAAATTTGATATATACGGATGATACTTATCGCGATGCCGAAGTGAATTGGGATAATACTCAGCAAAAAATCCTGAAACATATCAATCCAGACGAATTAAGCTTAACACAAGGATTTATAGGTTCAGATCAAAATAATTTTTCGACAACACTGGGTCGGGAAGGCTCTGATTACACTGCCGGAATTTTCGCATATTGTTTGAATGCTGAAAATGTTACGATATGGAAAGATGTTCAAGGCGTGCTAAATGGCGATCCTAATGTTTTTGAAAACACAACTTTGCTTGAACAGATTTCATATGAAGAAGCTATAGAATTAGCGTTTTACGGCGCATCAGTTATTCATCCAAAAACGCTTCAGCCTTTGCAGCAAAAAGAAATTCCATTGTTCGTGAAATCTTTTTACAATCCCGAAAATCCAGGAACTAAAGTTGGAAAAGGTAAATTACTAAATCCACTTTTACCTTGTTTTATCGTTAAAAGAAACTTGGTATTTATGTCGCTTTCAACTTTAGATTTTTCATTTTTCGTTGAAGAAAATATTAGTGAAGTTTTTGCTTTATTTCATAAACATCAAGTAAAAGTTGACTTGATTCAAAATTCTGCCATTAGTTTTTCTGTGTGCGTTGATAATAAATTTAAAAACGTTGACAAACTCATTGAAATTTTAAAAGCGAAATTTAAAGTCACCTACCAAAAAGGAGTGTCATTATTCACTATTCGCCATTATGATGATGAAGCTATTGCAAGAATAGAGAAGGATAAAACGATACTTTTAAGACAAATGCATAAAGAAACCATTCAACTCGTCGCAACTTAGTGGATTCTTTAACTCAAATAGTGCTGGGAGCAGCGGTTGGTGAAGCAGCTTTAGGAAGGAAAGTCGGCAACAAAGCAATTGTTTATGGCGCTATTGCTGGTACGATACCTGATTTGGATATTATTGTCGGAAACTTTTTTGATACGGTCACAGCTTTAGAAATTCATCGTGGTTTCTCGCATTCTATAGGTTTTGCTATATTATTATCTCCAATCTTGGGTTACGTTTTGTCTAAGATTCATTCCGATGCTAATTTCAAAAATTGGACTTGGATGATGTTTTGGTGCTTGTTCACACATCCTTTGTTAGACATGTTTACGACTTGGGGAACACAATTGTTTTGGCCATTTGAATATCGTCTGGCTTTCAAGTCAATATTTGTCATAGATCCGCTTTACACTTTACCATTTTTGACTTGTCTTGTTCTCGCCATGCGTTTCAAAAAAAGCCATCCAAAGCGAAGAAAAATAAATCGATTGGGATTGTATGTGAGTACTTTTTATTTGTTGATTTCTTTATTCCTAAAATTTATTGGTTATCAAAAGTTTGAATCCGCTTTAGAAAACCAAAACATCAATTATATCGAAATGGATACAAGACCAAGTGCTTTCAATACATTGCTTTGGTCAGCTAATGTGAAGACAAAATCAGCGTTTTTGATTGGTGAATATTCATTCTTTGATAGCAAACCAATTTCTTTTAGACGATTTCCTAAAAATCATGAGAAGATTTCTCATTTGTCCCAATTTGAAAACTTGGAGCGTTTGAAAGATGTTACTAAGGGCTGGTATACAATTACAAAGAAAAATGAAAATTTATATTTGAACGATTTGCGATTTGGCTTAATAAGTATGGATACAACACAAACGAAATTTGCATTTTCCTATAAACTCGTAGCAACTGAACAAGGTATAGAAATACAGGAAGAACCTAAAACTCCTGAAGATGGCAAGAAATTATTGAAAGAACTCTGGATGCGGTTAAAAGGAAATTGAATCTGAATTTTCTTTATGATTAATCAACTCAATAATAATTTTGCGCTTTTCATCTATAATTCTTTTCTTTAGTCTATATCCGAAAAAGTCATCTACTTTTAATGAACTTAGAGTTTCATTAGAAAGTTGTTGGCCTTTATGGAAAACCAAAATATTTTCATCTGTTTTCCAACTCTTCATTTTCTCAGAACTCAAATCATTTTTAATTGGTTCAGCCTTAACTATAGGTAAGTAACTCGGAAGTTTTTCATTTCTAATTCGCTGATCAAAGGTCATTCTTTTGCTGACTGAGGCTACAAATTTCAATTCAGAAGGTCTGTAATATCGAGCTTCTTCAGAAAGATTTTCCCAATCTTTCACCAAAGTATTATATTGTTTCAGGGTTTCATCATTGACTTCTTGCCCATCATTATAGCGATCGATTACCTGGCGTTGAAGATTCAGAACTTTAATACTGGTTTTTTTGATGGCATTTTTAAGATGATCTATCGTTTCGCCGCTTGTGTTTTCATTAGCTATAAGTGTAACATAAGGATCGAAATTTTTGTCATCAGAATGTTGTGAAATGTAATTTGAAATAAATTGGCTAATGTTGTCAAAATCGACAGATTTGCCGTTGATTAAAAATTCATTTTCTGAGGAAACTTCCACAGAAATATTATTGTCCAAATCGTTTTTGACTTGTCCAAAAACACACTGAATTGACACTAGAAATAAAATTAATAGTCTCATAATTTGAGTAGGATTAGTTAGTAAGTAACTTCAAAAGTAAAGAAAATATTAGTTATAATTTCAATTTTTAGCACTCTTCAGGGCTGAATTCCAGTGTTTTGAATATAATTTAACGTTTGGAAACAATTAAAATGAATATTTAGCAATTATTATGTAAAGATTAGAAATGAAATTTCATTACATTTGTAATATTATTTAAGAATATACCATAATATGAAAAAAATAATTTTATCGCTTAGTTTTATAGCTATGAGCTTTTCTTTTTATGCTCAGCCAGGCGGACTTCCTGGTACACCAGGTGATGCAGATGATAATACAACTGATGTCCCTGAAGCACCAATTGATAGTCAAATATGGCTAGGCCTTATCGGTGGAGTAGCTATTGGCGGTTATTTGTTGATGAAAAAGCACGATAATAATATCGCTTAAGCGATTTAGAAAAAATTTCTAAACATAAGCTTACGATCGCAATTATATATTGAATTGTGATTAGTAGGCTTTTTTCGTTTACAGTATCTATTTCGTAGGCTGCATAACTTAAAATTACCAAATAAGACCAAAGCAACATATATTTATATTTGGTAAAAATGCTCATTGATAATGGTAACAGCAAATACCAAGGATGAACTGTTGTAGAAAGCAAATAATAAGCGGTAGATGCAAAAAGCATGTGTTTCAGAAGTGTTTTTAAATTGATTTTTCGTTTTCTAAAACTCAACCAAAGCACAAAAATCAACGTCAAAATTGCTAAAACTTTTCCAAAAACAGCAATCAGGTTGTAGCCTACAATTTGAAACCCAATCCATCTCAAAACATAATAAATACTTGCATTGAATTCAAAATTATTGAAATACAGTCCTAAACTATTTTGATAATGATCCAAAAATTCCTCGTCAAAAAACAGCATATAACTCGCAATGATAAAAATGCTGAGTAAAATATAAAAACTAAGGTCAGTTTTGAATGTAGGTTTTATCTTTGATTTTAGGTGTCTAAAAAAACTCCACAGCAAAGGCAAAAACATTAAGGTCATCAATTTGGAAACCACCGAAAAAGCCCAAAATGTGGCTGCTGATGTCAATTTAGTTTGGGAGAGTTTATAAATCGCAACCATCAGAAAAGCAATCATTACCACTTCAAAGTGAAGATTGATTGTCGACTCTATAATCACCAAAGGATTCAAAATAAAAATCAAAATGTGTCTTTTTGGTAGATTGATTGTTTTTAGAATTTTTAAGCCATAAATTAAGATTATAACTTCAGCAAAAATGTTGAAAAGTCTTAAGGTGATGGCATTCAGTAGTATATTCTCTCCCGCTATTTGCCAAGACAAGGCGTAAATTAATTGGGCAAATGGTGGATAATTCGAATAATTATTGGCGCTGAGATCACCCATATTTTCAAATAGAATTTTGCTGATTTCAAATTTTTCAACAAAAGTTTCATCAATAATATTTACTGGTTTATGCAAATATGGATTATGTGCATTGGCGGTCAACATGCCATCCCAAATGAAGCGGTAAAAATCTTGCGACAGATTTGGTATGGTAAACAAAACAATTAGTTTTAGACCAAAAGCGACACCGATTAAAAACCTTAGAGATAATTTACTTTTGAATAAGTAAACCGAACATATAAAAGCCAAAGTGTAAAGACCGAAAAGCTGAATAAAATTATGTCTTTCAGTAAAATATCCTATTATGACGTAAGCACAAGCCAGAAGCAAAATAGCTGAGACTTGAATACTTTTATGATTCAAAAAGGCTTTCATACTTTGAAGAATAAGGTTTTGAAAGCAATGAAGCCAAAACCGAAAGTCAACATTAAATGGAAAATTATCAGCCCAAAATCTTCAATAACGAATGCGCTATACAGTCCAAAAATAAAATATAGCATCAGTAAAACTTCCATGAAATTTATTAAAGACAGTTTTCTGCTGGTCACTATTTTACCTCGCCAAGTATCTTTTTTGTTTTCAATATTGAATTTTGGCGTTCTTATAAAATCTGATTTTTTATTGAAATGTCCTTCCAAAATCGCCAAAGTATTATGCAAAGATAAACCCATTGCTACTGAAAAAAATAAAACAAAAAGTCCTAAAAACTTCATGAAATTCAAAATTCCACTGCCATAAATAGCCTTGTAGCTTGTCCAATATCCCCAAATAAAAATTAATGTACTGCTTCCCAATGCAGCCATTATAAAAAAGACAACATCTAGATTTTGTTGCTGAAATTTTATGTACAACACAGGAATACTTAATACAGCCACGACTAAAATTACCAAGAACATACTAGAATTCAGCAAATGAAAAAAACTTTGAATTTTATTTGAAAAAGATAATTTTTTGTGTTTGAATACTTTTCTGAAGTTTTTCTTGAAATTTTCCGCTGCCCCTTTATTCCAGCGGAATTGCTGAGATCTGGCTGCACTCAGTACAATTGGTAATTCTGCAGGTGTAACCACGTCTTTCAAATATTTGAAAGTCCAGCCTTTCAGTTGGGCACGGTAGCTTAAATCCAAATCTTCGGTAAGTGTATCGCCTTCCCAGTTGTTTGCATCTATAATGCAAGTTTTCCGCCAAATGCCGGCCGTACCATTAAAATTGATAAAATGACCACCGAATTGTCGTCCAACTTGTTCCACTAAAAAGTGAAAGTCCAATGCGAAGGCTTGAATTTTTGTTAGTAAATTATAATTTCTATTGACGTGGCCCCAGCGTGTTTGGACCACGCCTATATTTTGATTTTCAAAATGAGGAAGGCATTGTTTCAGCCAATCTGGATTTGGCATAAAGTCAGCATCGAAAATGGCAATAAATTCACCTTCTGAAATTTCTAAACCAGCTTTTAAAGCGCCTGCTTTAAAATTTTCACGATTGATTCTGTGAATATATTTGGCATTGAAACCTTGATCCTTCAGTTTTTGAGTCAGACTTTCGGTAAGCAATTTAGATTCGTCTGTAGAATCATCCAAAACTTGAATTTCTAGTTTAGATTTGGGATAATCCAACTCAGAAATATGCTTTAAAAGTCGTTCTACAACATATTTTTCATTGTAGAGTGGCAACTGAACTGTAACCTTTGGCCAAGTTTCCAGCGTTTCGAAAGTTTCAATTCTTTTGTTTTTACTTGCTTTTTTGAAATTTAATATCAGTTCTAGTTGTGCCAAACTGTAAATAAAAATAGCTAACAATGCCAAAGCATAGATTGATAAAACAACGTAATCTAAAATCATTTAAATGTATATTTGAAAATCCAAAATAGAATTTTTATTCCAGCCATAACAGCACCTTTTAGAGTGCCCGATACTTTGGATGTGCCAATTCTGTTTCTATATTTCACTTCAACTTCAGTGTAAGATAAATTTTGTTTTAAGGCTTTCAATTGCATTTCTACCGTCCATCCATAGGTTTTGTCTTGCATATTCAAAGCTAAAAGTTTCTCGAATTTTATTGCTCTAAATGGTCCTAAATCTGTAAATTTAGCATTGAAAAATAAACGCATTAAATTTGTAGCGAGCCAGTTACCAAAAATTTGAGGGAAAGTCATTGCGCCAGATTCTCTTTTGGAATTTACTCTAGCGCCTATCACAAAATCAAAATTTTCATCTATAATAGGAGCAACAATTTTTTTCATCTCTTCAGGAAAATCACTATAATCTCCATCCAAAAATACAATAATATCAGTCTTTTTTGAATGGTTCCTAATGTAATCGATACCTTTTAAGCAAGCAAAACCATAGCCTTTGTTTTGTTCATGAAGAACAGTTGCACCTGCGTTTTTCGCGTTTTCAGCGGTTTTGTCTGAGGAGTTATTGTCCACCACAATAATTTCTTCTACAAAATCAGGAATGTCTCGGATTACCAAAACGATGGCATCGGCTTCGTTGAAAGCAGGAATAATAACACGAATACGATTCATAGCGCACAAAAGTACAGTTTTCCATGTTTAGTCGAAGTAAAATCAATTCCATTTCAAAAAAATGAACCTTAATTATATTTTTTTCGTAAATAATATTGAATAAAGTGATTGAAACGATTTGTGTTTTGGTTGTTTTTTGTTGATAGTAAGGAGGCTGTTAGCTTCATGAGTTTCAGTCTCCTTTTTTAATAATCTTTAATGTTCAATTTTCGAAAATAAAAAATGAGAAATCTTTTTGACCTGAATTGAATCTATAATTTGCCGTTTTAAATTATTTAAGTAGATTTAGAGAAAATTTCCTTATGCAACCAGACGGTCTAATTTCTCAAATGAAGCAGAAAAATCAAGTCGCTTTTTCTCAAATATATGACATGTATTCTGAAAATATCCATGGTATTGTTTACAATATTGTAAATGATGTGGAAATTGCTGAAGAAGTAGTACAAGATATATTTATAAAAGTTTGGGAAAAATCAGAATCTTACTCTGAAGATAGAGGACGTTTTTTTACTTGGTTGTTGAATATTTCAAGGAATGCAGCAATCGATAAAGTAAGATCGAAAGCTTATAAAAATAAAATGAAAAATTCCGATTTTGATGATTTTTCATTTTTCATTAAAGATAGTGAAGATTTGGATCGGAAGAGTGAAGGTTTTGGACTAGAAAAATTTGTTCAAAAACTCAAGCCGATGTGTGTGAAGATTATTGACCTTTTATTTTTTAAAGGCTACACACAAAAAGAAGCTTCAGAAACCTTGGATGTGCCAATTGGTACAGTCAAGTCAAGAAACAGAAATTGCTTAAACTCACTTAGAAAATCAATAGAATAATGAAAGCTGAAGATTATTTAGACTCTGGATTGTTAGAATTGTACGTTTACGGCGTTTTGCCTGAGGACGAGCATTTGGCAGTTGCTAAAGTTGTCAATAGAAATCCGGATTTACAAAGTGAAGTTGTTGCTATAGAAACTGTTTTAATGGAATTGTCAGGTTTAGTTTCACCTGGTTTAAATCAGGGTTTAAAACAAAAAGTGCTGCAAAATATAGATAAAAAATCCAATAAGAAAGTCAAAATTGTAACCTCAAATTACAGTTATTTTGGTTGGGCAGCCGCTATTCTTTTACTTGGAGGCGTGCTATGGTTACTGAAACTCAACCAAGATTTGCAAACTGAAATACAGGTTGTGGAATCTGAATTGAATGATAAAAAAGTTGAAGTAGTTTCTACAGAACAAAATCTGAATTACTTACAAGATATTTTAGAAAACATAAAATCACCTGAATTCCGTAAAGTAACTCTTCCAGGAAATGAAATAAATGCACCAAATACCAGGGCTGTAGCTTTTTATTCTGATGAAAATAACGAATTGATTTTGGATGTCACAGAATTACCAGAACCACCTAAAGGCATGGTTTACCAAGTGTGGTCTCTAAAAATGGAACCGCTTACTCCTACAAGTGTAGGTCTTTTAGCAGAATCTCCTAGTTCTGAAAATAAAATCTTCAAACTCCAGGATATTCCAGACACCGAAGGTTTTGGAATTACTTTGGAACCAGAAGGTGGAAGCAAGACGCCAAATCTAGATCAATTGTATGCTTTGGGAACGATTTAAAATCAGTTTAATCGCCAAATTTCAAAATTCAAAATAGCTGCAAAAATAACCCAAATAAGATAAGGAATTAGCAGGTATGCAGCTAAGTTGTTAACAACCTTAAACCATTTGATGGTGATTATTATCAAAATCAATAAGGCTAAAATGACTAGAAATGCAAGTAATGGAGATTGATATCCAAAAAATACTATTGACCACATCGCATTCAAAATAAGTTGAAATGCAAAATGATACAAAGCAGTTTTAACCCAAAGGTGGTGTAAACCCCGACTCCAAACGATTCCAGCGGAAATCCCCATCAAGATATAAAGCGATGTCCAAACTGGGGCGAAAATCCAATTCGGGGGATTGAAACTTGGTTTGTTCAGTTCTACATACCAAGTATTTATACTGGTTTGTGTAGCAATAGAACCCAAAAAGCCCACGCCTAGACAAATCAAAATACATATGATAATTCTTATAGCAAGTCTTGATTTCATGAGTTATGATTTTCAGCAAAATATTAATATTTTTTGATTAAAGCAATATGGGTCAAAAATTCAGTCTTTCATTATATTTGTTCAAAACTTTAGTATGCAATCATCAAACTTCATTTTCAAAAACACTTCACTTTTGCCAAAATTAGGCTGTTATAAAGCAGAAGCACCAAGTAATATTGCCTTGGTGAAATATTGGGGAAAACACGGTGAACAGTTACCAACCAACACTTCTATTAGTTTTACTTTGAATGAATGCAAAACTAAAACTGAGGTTCATTTGTTGGAGAAAATTGAAGCAGACGACCAATTTCATTTTGAAGTTTATTTCAATAACTACCTCAAACCAGATTTTAAACCTAAAATCAAGACTTTTCTGAAGCGAATTGAAATATATGCACCTTTTTTGAAATCTTTCAAATTTGAAATCAGAACACAAAATACATTTCCTCATAGTAGCGGTATCGCTTCTTCTGCAAGTGGAATGGCAGCATTGGCTAAATGTATTTTACAGATGGAACAAAACATATTTGTTGATTTGCAAGAAGATTTTTTAGTTCAAAAAGCATCATTTTTAGCGAGATTAGGCTCAGGTAGTGCAAGCCGAAGCACAAATGGTGGCTTGGTGGTTTGGGGTGAACATTCATCAATAGAAAATAGTTCAAATTTTTATGGAATAGACTATCCATACGAAGTTCATGATAATTTTAAATCATTTTGCGATACAATTTTGCTAGTAGATCAAGGAAAAAAAGAAGTGAGTAGTAGCGTGGGGCATAATTTGATGCATAATCATCCTTTCGCATCACAAAGATTCAAACAAGCGGATGATAATATTGAAAAAATCAAAGCTATTTTTGAATCTGGGGATTTAATGTCTTTTATCAATTTGATAGAATTCGAAGCGCTTTCACTTCATGCTATGATGATGACAAGTCAGCCGTATTTTCTTTTGATGCAACCGAATACGTTGGAAATCATCAATGCAATTTGGGCGTTTAGAAAAGAAACTCAGACACCAGTCGGTTTTACTCTAGATGCAGGTGCGAATGTTCACTTGCTATATCCAAAATCTTCTGAATCAAAAGTTTTGGATTTAATTGAACAAAAACTTAAATATTTTTGTCAAAATCAAAGTTTTATAAAAGATTATGTGAAAATATGATTTTGTTAAATGTTTTTGTTTAATTAAATAAACAATATTTTGTAAATTTGTAATATAATGGACTGGTAAATTTTAATTTAACTAGAAAAAAATATTCATTTAAATGAATGAATATCATTCCAAAATGATTAATCTTTGCATATTGAAAAATGCTAATCTGCTTTAAGTTATATCTATGAAAGGACCTCTGTTTTACTCAAAAATTCTTTTGTTTGGTGAATATGGTATCATCAAAGATTCTAAAGGCTTATCTATTCCTTATAATTTTTACAACGGCGCTTTAAAAGTTGATGAAACTCCCGATGAAAAAGCCATCCAATCCAACCGTGAGTTGAAAAGATTTGCTGATTATTTAGGCAGTTTTCAGTCTAAACATCAAGATTTAGTCAGTTTCGATTTGAAAAGCTTAAAAGCCGATTTAGAAAATGGCATGTATTTCGATAGCAGCATTCCGCAAGGTTACGGAGTTGGAAGTAGCGGAGCTTTGGTAGCAGCGATTTATGATAAATATGCCTTCAATAAAATTACAGTTTTAGAAAATTTACAGCGAGAAAAATTATTGAAACTTAAAACGATTTTCTCCGAAATGGAATCTTTCTTTCATGGCAGTTCATCTGGTCTTGATCCATTAAACAGCTATTTGAGTTTGCCAATTCTTATCAATTCTAAAGACAATATTGAGCCAGCTGGTATTCCTTCGCAAAGTAAACATGGTAAAGGTGCTGTTTTTTTACTAGATAGTGGCATCATTGGCGAAACTGCACCAATGGTAAAAATTTTTATGGATAATATGAAGCAGGAAGGTTTTAGAAATATTATTAAAGATAAGTTTGTAAAACATACAGATGCTTGTGTAGAGAACTTTTTGGAAGGAGATTTCAAAACACTTTTTGGTAATATCAAACATTTGTCCAACGTGGTTTTGGATCATTTCAAACCTATGATACCAAAACAATTTCATAAACTTTGGAAAAAAGGAATTGAAACCAATGATTATTATTTAAAGCTTTGTGGCTCAGGTGGAGGAGGTTATATTCTTGGGTTTACTGAAAATTTAGAACAGGCCAAAAAAGCTTTAAAAGATTACAAACTAGAAGTCGTTTACACCTTCTAAATTTCATTACATGTCTAGAGAGAACAGATATCTGTGGCTCAAGTTTTTGAGTTTGTTCTCGGTTATTCGCGGGTACAATATATTGGTTATTGTAATAGCTCAATACCTTACGTCGATTTTCATAATGGCTCATCATTTGCCTATTTCTGATGTGGTTTTGGATGTTAATTTGTTTTTGATTGTCATTTCAACTTCATTAGCTATTGCCTCTGGATACCTGATTAATAATTTTTACGATTCTGAAAAAGATTTAATAAATCGGCCACGCAAAACTTTGCTTGATAATTATGTAAGTCAACAGACTAAACTTGGCGTTTATTTCCTGTTGAATTTCTTGTCTGTGATTATCGCAAGCTATGTCGGTTTTAAGGCGGTTTTGTTTTTTTCTTTTTATATTTTTTCACTTTGGTTTTATTCACATAAATTAAAAAAATATGCTTTTTTGGGCACCTTGTCTGCAGGCTTGCTTGCTATTATGCCATTCTTTGTAATTTTTGTGTATTACAGAAATTTCGAATTGGTGATTTTTGTTCACGCTTTATTTTTGTTTTTGGTGGTTCTTATCCGTGAATTGGTGAAAGATTTGGAGAATCTTAAAGGTGATTTTACTCAAAATTATCAGACTATACCTGTTAAATACAACGTGAAATTTACAAAAAAATTAATTTCGATTTTGGTCATATCTACCATTGTTCCGGCTTTGGTATTGGTGACAAAATTCGATTCTGGTTATATGGATTATTATTTTTTACTTTGTGTCGTTTTACTTATTGTCTTCCTTTGGCAATTGTGGCGTTCAGCGCAAAAGCTACACTATTTGTTACTTCACAATTTGTTGAAATTCATTATTCTATTAGGTGTTTTTAGTATTGTTTTAATTGATATTGATGTCTTAATTAAGAAATTATTTTAAATAAATCGAATATCAAATTTTCAATCCGCTTGAAGCTTTGCAGCCTCAGATTTTAAGCACTCATTTTTAGTTTCAGAATTAGTACAAAACCAGCTCAACTGACTTTCAAACTTATACAATTTCGGATTACAACCATTTATACAGCCGTGGCAAACAACAGCGTTTGGTGCTAACCACATATTTTCCAAATTTTGAATCGGAAATTGTTCAGTTCCTGGATAAACTTTTTGATTCTTTTCGAAAATTCGGGTGGCTAATTTCCAGCCATTATCTTCGCTTGTAAGCAATAAAAAAATGTAATTTTCTTTTGAATCTTCAACTTGATCTTGAATGATTTCAATATTATCAATTTCAAAATTTAAAAATTTTTCAGCGCTTTCTATCAAATTTTGAATGTTTTCATTCATTTCATAACTGCCATCCTTATTTTTTGTTGCAATTTCAATTGATTTAAGTTTAATTTGATTAGCTTCTTCAATAAAACTATTTGGATTGGAAAATATTAGGAAAGTGATTATAAATAGTAAAGTTTTCATAATGCTGAATTGTAGTTAAATCATTTCAAATTTATAAAAAAAATATATAACCAATCTTCAAATATGATGATTAAAAATTTTAGAATCAAGGCTTTTCATATTCAAGTTTCAAGATAGCAATATCATCGATAAGTTGTTCGATCTCTTCAGGATTGGTGCCATCGTAGAACCCACGGATGCGTCTTTCTTTGTCCACTAAAACAAAATTTTCCGTGTGTACCAAATCATACGGCCCACCATCGCCCTCGGTTTTGGAGGCTAAGTATTCTTTTCTGGCAAGTCTATAAATTTGCTTTTTATCGCCAGTTGCCAATTGCCACTTTTCATCGATTACACCTTTTTCTTCAGCGTATTTTTTGAGCTGTTTCACATTATCTATTTTTGGTGTAACAGAGTGGGATAGGAGTTTGATTTCATCATCATTTTTGAACTCTTTTTGCAAAGTTTGCATGCTTTTCGCCATGTCTATGCAAATGCTTTGACAAGTGGTGAAAAAGAAGTCAGCAACGTAAATTTTATCTTTAAAATCTGCTTGAGTAATTGTGTCACCATTTTGGTTTATCAATTTGAAATCACCAATTTTATGATATTTCCTAACGTATTGAATGGTGGTGTCCACCAAATCTGCTGTAACCATGCTAGGTTGATATACCGGAAGTTTAGGTGTTGGTTTCAGTTGTTGATAAATCAAGGTGATGATAATCGCAGATAGAATGAGCATGACCACTGCAAAAAACTTGTATTTGGCGAAAAACTTCAGCATGTAAAAAACTTTTTTACAAAATTAAACCGATTTTGCTGAAATAAGCCTAACGACTGTTACAATAATATGTTAAGAGCCAAATGGAATGCCGATGAAAAATTTTCTATACCATATTAAAAGTTTACTTTTGCACCTTGAAAAAATTTTAAATTAATGGATCCATTTCTTATTAAAGCCATTCAGCTCATTTTGAGTTTGTCTATATTGATTGTCCTTCACGAATTAGGACATTTTATCCCTGCGAAATTATTCAAAACTCGTGTTGAAAAATTCTACTTATTTTTTGATGTGAAATTTTCACTTTTCAAAAAGAAAATAGGCGATACTGTCTATGGAATAGGTTGGTTACCACTCGGCGGTTATGTGAAAATATCTGGAATGATCGATGAAAGTATGGATAAAGAGCAAATGGCAAAACCCGCAGAACCATGGGAATTTAGGAGTAAACCGACATGGCAACGATTGATTATTATGATTGGTGGCGTGACAGTCAATATTGTACTTGGTTTTTTCATTTATATGATGGTGCTTTTTGTTTGGGGTGAAGATTATATAGATCCTTCAGTTTTTGATGACGGACTCGCTACAAATGAAATAATGCAAGATTATGGGTTTCAGAATGGAGATAAGATTCTAAATGTGAATCAGAAACCTTTAGATAGCCAGATTGATATTAATAAGTTTTTACTATTAAGAAGTGTAGAAACTGTTGAAGTGAAGCATCCTGATGGTAGTGTTGAGGTGATTGAATTGCCAGAAGATATCGGTCAAAAGCTTTTTCAAGCGGGTGAGATGCAATCCTTTTCACCAGTAAGAAAACCTTTAATCGATAGTGTGAAACCAGATACACCAGCCATGAAAGCTGGTTTAAAAAAGGGAGATTTAATCACTTCTGTCAACGGAAATAAAGTTGAATATTGGCATGAATTTACAGAAATGGTCGAGGCGAATAAAGGTGAAAATATTCGTATTGGTTATGTGAATTCTGTGTCAGAAAATAAAGCTTTAAATAGAGAGCTCAATACAGAAGGTATGCAAGAAGTTAGCGTAACTACAACAGATGAGGGAATGGTTGGTGTTTATGTGAAGTCTTTAACATCTTCAGATATTAAAACAAAAACCTATACCTTAGGAGAAAGTATCTCTGCTGGTTTCGATTATGCGTATTGGACTTTGCACGATTATGTAGCTCAATTTAAATATGTGTTCACCGAAAAAGGCGCGACACAAGTAGGAGGTTTTGGCGCTATTGGAAGTTTATTTCCAGATGCGTGGGATTGGCAAGCGTTTTGGTCAACGACAGCATTTATCTCTATTATTTTAGCATTTATGAATATTTTACCGATTCCTGCTTTAGATGGTGGCCACGTCATGTTCTTGTTATACGAAATGATTTCTGGAAGAAAACCAAATGAAAAAGTAATGGAATACGCCCAAATGATTGGTTTCTTTATACTTATAGCCTTGGTTTTGTTTGCTAATGGTAATGATGTGTATCGTTGGCTGACTGGTGGATAAAAAATATTTTATTTTTCATGTAAAATGTTTTGTGTAACTAAAAATTGGTTTTATATTTGCATCCGCAAAACGGAATAAGTTTTACGAAAATATTCCTCCTTAGCTCAGTTGGTTAGAGCATCTGACTGTTAATCAGAGGGTCCAAGGTTCGAGTCCTTGAGGGGGAGCAAAAAAAGCCTAGTACACACGTACTGGGCTTTTTTTAATCATTTTTACTTTACTAGCATTTATCCAGATTTATCCAAAAGTCAACTTTTTCCTTTAGCACGTCAACGTACCTGTTTTAGATATATAAAAATGTTTTAGTTACAATTTTATGAGTTACAGGTTTTCAATATTATTCAGCATAGTTGGAGAATGAATTATATCTGAATGTTGAAAATAGGAATATAATATTGAGACTATCTTGGCTTCATACTTCAATAAACCCTTTGAAAAATAAGCATAACTGTAATTTTCTTCAAGGGTGAATTTTCATTTAAATTATTTCATATTTGGAATAGAAAAACTTCAACAATCACAAAAACGCTTTTATTTTTTACGCTGATCTTTTTAGAATATTAAATTATTCCTGAATTAGTTAATGTAGTGCTAATATATTATTAATAAATGTGTTAAACTACTATTTAGTTATTGTAAATGTAATGTTCGTTCTTAATTTGAAATAAAAAATAAGATATGAAGTATACAAAAGAAATTTCAAATAAGTTAAACGAATTACTTGAGAAAAATTACGATGCTGAAGCTGGTTATATAGCAGCCAAAGAAAATGTCAAAAATTCAAATCTTAAAAATTTTTTCAAGGAAAGAGCAACCGATAGATATGATTTTGGTCATGAACTCAAAGACGAAATAAAATCTTATGGTGAAGAGCCTGATAAAGGAACAAGTTGGAAAGGAGAAGCTCACCGCGCTTGGATGAATCTAAAATCTACTTTTTCAAGCAACAGTGATGATGCAATCCTACAAGAAGCCATAAGAGGTGAGAAAGCGGCGCTTGAAGATTACAATAAAATTATTCAAAATGCAGACCTCACGCCTTCAACCAAAAAAGTGCTTGAGAAACAACGTGATAGTGTTCAATCAGCATTAGATATGGTAAAAACAGTTGAAGACTTCATCTAATTTTCCATATTTAATTATATTTTAAATATTTAAAATCCATCTCAAAGTATAATTTGAGATGGATTTTTGTTTTGAATAAATAATATCCTAAGAATTTTCCTTTTGCTATTTTTGCCCCTTAAAATAATTTATTTTGGCTAAAAATAAAAGTGATAAAGTCACACCGCTAATGAAGCAATACAACGCTATCAAGGAGAAACATCCTGATGCCATGTTATTGTTCAGAGTTGGTGATTTTTATGAAACATTTGGTGAAGATGCCGTCAAAGCTTCTAGAATACTCAATATTGTTTTGACCAATAGAAACAATGGAAGTGAGCGAACAGAATTGGCAGGATTTCCACACCATTCTCTCAATACTTATTTGCCAAAACTCGTTAAAGCCGGAGAACGCGTTGCAATTTGCGACCAACTAGAAGATCCAAAAGCGACAAAGAATATAGTGAAACGTGGCGTCACAGAATTGGTTACGCCAGGAGTCGCTCTGAATGATGAAGTGCTTAATAGCAAATCAAATAACTTTTTAGCGTCCATTTTTATCGGAAAAAAGAAAAGACTTGGCATCGCATTTCTCGATGTTTCGACTGGAGAATTTCTGACTTCGGAAGGCACTTTAGAAGATATAGATAAACTTCTGCAGAATTTTAACCCTAGTGAAGTTTTAATTTCCAAAAAACATAAAACCGAATTCAGTGCTAGCTTTACTGAAAACTACAACTTATTTTATCTTGAAGATTGGGTTTATACATTCGATTTTGGAATTGATGCGCTCAATTCTCATTTCAAAACCACCTCTATGAAAGGTTTTGGTATTGAAGAATTCAACGAAGGAATTATCGCTTCTGGAGCTATTCTTCATTATTTGTCGGAAACCAATCACAACCAACTACAGCATATCAATAAAATTTCTCGGATCGTCAAAGAGGATTTTGTGTGGATGGATAAATTCACTATTCGTAATTTAGAACTTTACCAATCCAATTCAGCCAATGCCGTCACTTTGATAGACGTAATTGACAAGACATCTTCGGCGATGGGCAGCCGAATGCTGAAACGTTGGTTGGCTTTGCCTTTGAAGAATATTTTCAAAATCAATCAGCGTCTTGATAGCGTGGCTTTTTTGAAATCGAATTATGAAATTCAACAAGGAATCGTTCAACAGTTGAAACAAATTTCAGATATCGAACGCCTGATTTCGAAAATCGCCACCCTGAAAATTACGCCTAGAGAATTGGTGACGCTCAAAAATTCATTGGATGCGCTGGATGTAATAATCGATTTACTTCAGAAATCCAAACACGAAACTTTGCAAACCATTGCAGACCACATCAATCCATGCGTGCTTTTTCGTGACAAAATCAAAAAAGCTTTGCATGAAGACGCGCCTGTCAATATTGCCAAAGGCAACGCCATCCGAGACGGTTTTTCTGACGAATTGGATTCTTATCGAAAAATGGCGTTTTCTGGACACGATTACTTAGATGAATTGCTTCAAAAAGCTTCTGAAGAAACCAAAATTCCAAGTTTGAAAATTGGGAGCAACAATGTTTACGGCTATTATATTGAAGTCAGAAATACGCATAAAGACAAAGTGCCTGACTCGTGGACAAGAAAACAAACTTTGGTCAACGCCGAGCGTTACATTACGGAAGATTTAAAAATTCTGGAAGAAAAAATACTGAATGCTGAAGAGAAAATTTCAGTTCTAGAACAAAAACTTTTCAATGATTTGGTGCATTGGTCGCAAGATTATATTCGGGTCATTCAGCAAAATGCGACACAAATTGCAAAAATAGATTGTTTGTGTGGTTTTGCAGCTTTAGCCTTGTCCAACAATTATCACCGCCCACAAATTTCAGATCATTTCGATCTGAGTATCAAAGCTGGTCGTCACCCAGTGATCGAAACTCAACTGAAAGCTGAAGATGTTTATATCAGTAATGACGTGCATCTCGACAAAGAAACCAATCAAATTATCATGATTACTGGGCCAAATATGAGTGGTAAATCTGCTATTTTAAGACAAACCGCATTGATTGTTTTGTTAAGTCAAATCGGATGTTTTGTTCCAGCAGATGAAGCTGAAATCGGTTTGGTTGATAAAATTTTCACCAGAGTAGGGGCGAGCGATAACATTTCTATGGGAGAATCTACATTTATGGTAGAAATGAATGAAACTGCCAGTATTTTAAATAATATTTCTGAACGCAGTCTGATTTTGCTTGATGAAATTGGGCGTGGTACCAGTACATACGACGGGATTTCTATCGCTTGGGCAATCACGGAATATATTCACGAACATCCTTCAAAAGCACTCACACTTTTTGCGACGCATTACCACGAACTGAATGAAATGTCCAAAGAGTTTGACCGTATTAAAAACTACAATGTATCTGTCAAAGAGTTGAAAGACAAAGTTCTATTTCTTCGAAAACTTGTGCCTGGCGGTAGTGAACACAGTTTTGGGATTCATGTTGCTAAAATGGCAGGCATGCCACAATATGTGATTCAACGTGCCAATAAAATATTGAAAAAATTGGAATCTTACCGTGAAAATGACGATGCCAATCAAGTCGCACAGGCGGCTCAAATTGAACCGCAACTTAGTTTTTTCAATCTGGATGATCCTTTGTTAGAAAATATTAAAGAAGAAATTTTAGATTTGGATATTGATACGCTTACGCCAGTTGAAGCGCTAATGAAATTGAACGAAATTAAACGAATGATCAAGCCGAAGAACAAACGAGACGCTTAAGATTAATTATTTTAAATTCAATTTGAATAAATCTGCAGCAATGCCATCGGTAAGAAACTTCCCAGTTTTGGTCACTTTTACTGAATTTTCATTCACCTCCAATAATCCATTTTGGAAATGCGGTTCAGCTTGTTGAAGCAAATAGGTTTTGAAATTTAAACCGAATTTGTCTTCAATTTCTAACAAATTTGCTCCCCATTTTGTGCGCAGACGCGTCATTACATATTCATTGTAAGCGTCCGTTTTCGATAAAACTTCGGTGTTCTGAGGCAATTCACCAGTATTGATGGCTTTAATGTATTTGATGTTGTGATTGACGTTCCAACTTCTGGTATTTTCAATAAAACCATGCGCCGATGGCCCGATGCCTAAATAAAATTTCCCCGTCCAATACGCGGTATTGTTTTGAGAAAAATAACCGCTTTTTCCAAAGTTTGAAAATTCATAATTATCAAAACCAGCTTCAGCGGTTTTTTGAAGTAAAATATCGTAATGCAATTTTGCTAAATCATCATCTATTGGCGGAATCACCGCTTTGTCTATAAAATATTTCAGTGCTGTATTCGGTTCAACAGTTAGGGCGTAACTGGAAATATGTGGCACGCCCAAAGCTATGGTTTTTTCGATGTTTTGTGTCCATCGCATTTCACTCATTTTAGGAATGCCATAAATCAAATCGATAGAAATATTGTCGAAATATCGCTGCGCCATCAGAATACTCTGCTCAGCTTCTTCTGCATTATGAGCACGATTCATCAATTTTAAATCTTCCTGAAAAAAAGATTGTACGCCAATGCTTAAACGATTGATTCGGGTTTTGGATAATTTTTTTAAATAGTCCTCAGATAAATCATCTGGATTGGCTTCCAAAGTGATTTCTGGTTTTTCTGAAACTTGATAATGCTTGTCAATGGTTTCAAAAATCTGCTCCAATTCTTCGAAACTCAACAAGCTTGGCGTGCCGCCACCAAAATAAATATTTTGAATCTCGTCCGGCAGATGATTTTTGCGCATTTCCAATTCTTTGCAAATAGCGTCGACGAGTTCAGACTTATGTTTCAATGAGGTAGAAAAGTGAAAATCGCAGTAGTGACAAGCTTGTTTGCAAAATGGAATGTGAATATAAATGGACGACATAACAAGAATTTCAGCAAAAATAATTTTTAAATTCCGGCTTTTCTGTACTTTTAGGTTGAATTTAATTTCAACATTCTAAAGATGACGATATTTTTATTAAGCCTTGGATTTCTATTTTGTATTGCTGGGATTATCGGTAGTTTTTTACCGGTTTTGCCTGGACCACCCATTTCTTGGTTAGGATTTTTGATTATGTACTTCACGCCTGAAATCGATTTGAGCATTACATTTTTGTTGGTAACTTTTGGCGTAGCAACACTGATTTTTATTTTGGATTATATCGTTCCTGTTTTAGGAACAAAACGCTATGGCGGTAGTAAATTTGGGGTTTACGGCACAAGTATTGGGCTGGTGGTCGGTTTGTTTTTTCCACCATTTGGAATTATAATTGGGCCTTTTGTCGGTGCTTTTTTAGGCGAAATGATTTTCAATAAATCCAATTCCAAAATGGCTTTTCGATCGGCTTGGGGTTCATTTTTAGGCTTTTTAGCGTCAACGTTTATGAAATTTATCACCGCTTTGGTATTTACAGGAATGTATATTTACAAACTCATAGAATTCCGAGATTTTATTTTTTAGTCAAAAAAAAGCCATCCAAAACTGAATTTGGATGGCTTAAATATTAAGATTTTGTTTCTTTTTCCTAGTCTTTATAAAGATTTACAGGCCATTTGTCGTTGGAATAATTCACATCTGGTAAGATTTTATCCGGATCAATTTCTATGCTTTGGATTGTTTTGTCTGACGTAAATTTGTGCGTCCAAGTATTGCCGCGTTGCCAAATTTCAACTGGTAAAGTTTTCATAGAAGTGGTTCCGTCTTGGTAAGTAATTTTCATTTTGACTGGCATTGGCACTTCGCCATTATTGGATACAGTTAAGAAATATTCGCCATTTCGTTCACGCAGCGAGTCGATGGCTAAATCGATATTGCCAGTGCCATAAAACCAATTTCCAAAAAACCAGTTCAGGTTTTCTCCGGCTGCATTTTCCATGTGATTGAAAAAATCTTTAGGTTGTGGATGTTTGTAAGCCCAAGTTTCAATATAAGAACGGAAAGCGAAGTCAAATCTTTCTTCACCTAAAATATATTCTCTTAACATAATCAAGCCTAAAGCTGGCTTGTAATAGGCAATCATACCTAAATTTCTAAGATTTGCCACATCTGGATAAGTATCAATGCCTTCGCGTTCGTCGCTTAAAAACCAACCAGTAAGATTTCTAGGTTGTCCCAATCTTGCTGGATATTCGCCATCGTTGAAAGCCAATGTGCTGTAATAATTGATAAAGGTGTTGAAACCTTCATCCATCCAAGCGTAGCGTCTTTCGTTGCTGCCGACAATCATCGGAAACCAATTGTGTCCGAATTCGTGGTCAGTGACGCCCCAAAGACTAGCGCCTTTACTCTGCCAACTACAAAAATTCAATCCTGGGTATTCCATGCCGCCGATATCTGCAGCTACATTGACCGCCGCTGGGTAAGGATATTCGAACCACATTTCGGAATAATGTTCTACGGAAGCTTTGCTATATTCTGTTGATCTTGACCAAGCGTCTTGACCATCACTTTCTATCGGGTACGCTGATTGAGCAAGACAGTCTTCACCGCTTTGCAAATTGATTTTAGCCGCATCCCAAATAAATGCTTTAGATGCTGAAAATGCAAAATCCCTTGAATTCTCGATTTGAAATTCCCAAGTTTGTGTTCCTGAGCTTTTAGCAAAAAGACTGGCATCACCAATTTCTTCTGGTTTGATCAAATATACCGTTTCTTCGCTATTTTGTGCTTTTTCATATCTGTTATAAAGTTTATCAGACATTACGTCCTTAGGATTTAGTAATTCACCTGAAGCAACGACTAGATAATCATGTGGGACGGTTACTTCTACTTCAAAATCGCCGTAATCGTAGTAAAATTCACCTGCACCAAGATAAGGTTCTATATTCCAACCTTGAATGTCATCGAAAACTGCCACTTGTGGAAACCATTGTGCTAACGCATAGATTTCACCATTTTTGGTGGACAATCTTCCCATACGATCCATGCCATCTACAGGGATTTTGAATTCAAAATTCATAGAAACTTCAGCTTTGCCACCTTCAGCTTTCAAAGGTTGGTCAAAAAAGACCTGCATTCGCGTATCATTGATAAGGTGTTTTGTTGAGGTTGCGCGTCTGACTTTGGATTCCAAATTCGTGATTTTGACGCCTTTTCCAGTATCGCCAACATAACGGTTTCCTCCGGCCGGAGTTGTAAGCGTACCTCTAGAATTTTCAGTAAATCTATTTTGTTCCAAAAACATCCAAATATAATCTAAGTCCTGAGGACTGTTATTGATGTAGGTCATAATAATTTGACCTTCGAGGCTGTGATTTTCAGGATTTAGTCTAACCTTAATTTTATAATCAGCTTCATTTTGGAAGTAAGCTGGTCCAGGTTTACCAGAGGCTGTTCGGTATTGGTTACCATTTCGATTCATGAATTCATCGAATACATCTTGGTTATTTTCAATTTGGCCGTAGCTTACCGCGGAAACGATGCTACATCCTAAAAGCAATAAAAATTTAGAGATAATTTTCATTTTATTTTTCGATTTAAATTTATTCGGCACTAAAATATAAAAACTGAATTGGTTTATTACAATTTGTAGGTTTTCAAATGATTTTATTCAATGTCCAGATAATTTCTTTTAACGAAATCTAAAGCTGTTTTTAGAATATGACCCATGGTTTTACAGCGTTTAAAGCGAATATCTTTGGTATATGTAACCAATTCGCTGCGCAGTTGGTTCACGTTATCTTGACTAGAAACGGTGTCTTTTATCATGCACCGAATCAACATTCTGAATCTTTTTTCTGAAGTAATTAATCGTTTTGCAACTTGCGAACGTTCTTCTTTTCTGTATTGTTCAATAGAAGATTCTGCCAGACGTTCGCTGACCAAATTGACCATTGGACGGTTTTCTTTAAAAAAATGTGGCTGGTAAACTTTCAAATTGCCTTCATAATTTTGTTGGTCAAAATCGATTGCGCGAATTTTGTAATCGACATGGTCAAAATCATGGGTAGGAATTACCACATAATTATACGAACGCATATCGCCCAGAAGTCGTAAAGTACAGCGTTCGTTGAACTTTACAAACTGTTTGGCAATTTCTGTTTGCGCACGTGAATCGCATTCTGGCAATTCTTCTTTGATGAAAACATCTCCTGGAATTCCGGCAATGTGTTCTTCAATTAAAGTGTCCTTATAAACTAAAAAATTGATTCTATTTGGTGATAGAATATGTTCAAAATCTAAACCATAAATTCTAGATGCATCAGCTTTTTTGACATAAAAATAGGTGAAATTATCGTTTAGAACATTTCTGATTTTTATTCTGAAAGGTTTTGAATTCCCAAATGTACAATAGTCAATGGCGTCCACATTCAGAAAATCCAGATGTTCACTTCGACCATCAGAATGCAGAATCAAATATACACGTTTCAAGCTATTATCTATTTCCTCACGTTCAAAATCAGGATAATAACAACGCACCCAAAGCGTATCTTCATCGTGCCTGTCGTAAACCACAATAGAACCAGAAAAACGTAATAAGTCGTCGTAAGACACAGGTATTTTTGTGTTTCTGTTGTAAGTTTGAAGATATTTTTGAAGCTGAACATTTATTTGAAAAGTCGGCTTCTTTTTGGACATCAGTTTTTGTTCCATCAACTTTTTTTTCAAAGATAATGAAATTTGAATGCCTTTTTTGTAACATATTTTTAACTCAACCGTCGAATCACTAAAAGCAAAACCATTGGAAACCATTCTTAAAATAGATGAACTCACGAAGAAATTTGGAAATCTTGTTGCTGTAGATCGCTTGTCTTTTGAAATAGAAAAAGGTAATGTTTACGGTATTTTAGGGCCAAATGGAAGTGGGAAATCTACAACACTCGGCATGGTGTTAAATGTCGTCAACAAAACTTCAGGAAATTTTTCTTGGTTTAACGGAAATAAACAAACTCACGAAGCTTTAAAAAAAGTCGGTGCCATCATAGAAAGCCCAAACTTTTATCCAAGCATGAGTGCTGAAGATAATCTGAAATTAGTCTGCAAAATCAAAGGTGTTGATTACAGTAAAATTGATGAAAAACTGGAAATTGTCAATTTGCTAGATCGTAAAAAGCACAGTTTTAAAAGCTATTCTTTAGGAATGAAACAGCGTTTAGCAATTGCCTCCGCACTTTTGAATGATCCTGAAATTTTAATTCTAGATGAGCCTACCAATGGTTTAGATCCACAAGGAATTCACCAAATTAGAGAAATTATTAAGAATATCGCAGCTGATGGGATGACTATTTTGTTAGCTTCACATCTGTTGGACGAAGTTGAAAAGGTCTGTTCCCACGTGGTTGTAATTCGTAATGGTGTGAAACTATATTCTGGATTGGTCGATCAAATGAATGCAACACATGGTTTCTTTGAAGTAAAAAGTAATGACCGAATCAAGCTTGAAGACTTTTTAAGCAATCACCCAAAGATTGAAAAATTTACAGAACTAGAAGATAACTTATATAAAGCCTTTTTGGATTCACCCTACGATTCGCAAAAATTTAATGAAGAAGCCTTTGCTAAAGGCGTTATTTTTTCGCATTTAGTACAGCGAAAAGATTCACTTGAAGAACAATTTTTACAACTTACCAACCAGAAATAAGAAACTATGTTTAGACTATTATCTATAGAATTTCATAAACTCAAGAACAGCAAATCTTCCAAAATTCTAAGTATTATCTATTTTGTGTTGTTCTGTTTTATCGCTTTGTTTGCATCCATTCGCTTCAATTTTGGCTCTATAGATTTCAGGGTTGCTGATCAGGGTATTTTCAATTTTCCTTACATATGGCATTTCAACACCTATTTTCTAGCTTTTTTGAAGTTGTTTTTGGCCATTGTAATCGTCTCCATGATGTCTAGCGAATATACCAATCGTACTTTGAAGCAAAACTTGATCGATGGTTTAAGCAAAGAAGAATTCATTTTATCGAAATTTTATAGCATTCTAGTATTTGCATTAGCCTCAACTATTTTGGTGTTTTTGGTCAGCATGGTTTTAGGTTTAATTTTCTCCGATTACGATGAAATTGACATTATTTTTTCTGAAATGGAATATTTACCAGCTTATTTTGTCAAGCTGACTGGCTTCTTTTCTTTATGCATGTTTTTTGGAATTCTATTGAAACGTTCTGCATTCGCTTTGGGTTTTCTTTTTTTATTGTGGATTTTTGAAGGAATTATTCAATTAGTAGTTAGATTTCAAGCCAAATCATTGGATTTTATTGTTGATTTTCTGCCATTGCAATCGATGTCTAATTTAATTGTGGAACCGATAACAAAACTCAGTACAATCAAATCTGCAGCCTCTCAAATCAATCCTGGATTTGAAAAAGACTATGACGTTAGCTGGTTCGGAATGCTTATAGTTGTTGTTTGGACTTTAATATTTGTTTATGGGTCTTATAACCTATTAAAACGTCGAGATTTGTAATTTCCTTTTATATTTGAGGAAAATCAAAAATTTGATTCAAAAACTTACTATTCTTACTTTTATTTTTGTTACGCTTTCAAGTTTTGCTCAAGGCGAAGCTAATAACTGGTATTTTGGTAATGGTGCAGGAATAACTTTCAACACAAACCCACCAAGCTCAATCCTAGACGGGCAATTATATACAAACGAGGGCTGTTCTTCTATTTCAAATTCCAATGGCGATTTATTGTTTTATACCGATGGCAGAACAATTTGGAATCGGGAACATCAAATTATGCAAAATGCTGATTATTTTGGTGCTACAGGCTTGCACGGTGATCCTTCAAGTACTTCAAGTGGTTTGATTGTTCCTCATCCAACAAGCCCAAATTTATATTTTGTTTTCACAGTAGATGAACCTCACCATAGTAATGCATTTGCGTATCCAGACCAAGGTCCTGCAGATCAAAACGGAAATCCTATTTCAGAATATCCTGATGTACCAGGTCATTCTGTGCCACAAGACGACGATGGATTTAATAATGGATTTAATTATTCCATTGTAGATATCAACTTGAATAATGGTTTGGGTGATGTTGTGAGTGGAGAAAGAAATAATCATCTAATCACTTATGATGAAAATAATGCAGAAGATGTAAAATACAAATCTTCTGAAAAAATTACCGCAGTTCGCGGAGCAGATTGCAATTCTGTATGGGTAATTACTCATTTTAAAAATACATACTATTCTTTTTTAATCGATGAAAATGGCATTAATGAAACGCCAGTAGAATCTGTTGTTGCACCAAACATAACGACAGATAATTACCGAAGAGCAGCCATTGGATATTTGAAAGCTTCACCTAGCGGTCAAAAAATTATAGTAGCCCATAACACGACAAATTTTAACCAATCTACTATTGAAGATGAGGGAGATGGAAGCGTTTACATTTATGATTTTGATAATGCAACGGGAGAAGTGAGTAATCCGTTGCTTCTCATAGATAATGTAAATGCTTATGGTGTAGAATTTTCACAAGAAGCTACAAAAGCATATGCAACAGTAGACGATAACGGATTTAAACTTTACCAATGGGATTTGGAAAGTGATGATATATCCAATAGCTTTATTAACCTTCTCGATACTGAAATCTCAGCATCATCTGCTTTGCAACTTGCTCCGAATGGCAGAATATATCATTCAGTATTGGGAACAAATACGCTTGCTGTTATTCAAAATCCAGATGCTTTAGGTGCAGATGCCAATTATAGTCAAAATGTGGCTTTTGGCGCAATAAACTTATCAGGAAGAACCAACACATTTGGCTTACCTCCATTTATACAGTCCTTATTTAGTTCCAGAATTGGTATTGTGAATACGGGGGAACAAGTAATAAGAACTGAAGTCACTCTTTGTGATGAGTATAGTTTTACTTTAAGCTATGAAGATATTGATGGTGCAACTTATATTTGGAGTAAAAATGGAGAAGAGATTTCTGATGAGAATGATTCTTCGTTGGAAGTGGAATTGCCTCCAGACGTGAGTTTACCCTACCAAGAAAATTATAGTTTAGAAGTTAGTTTGAATGATGGCAGTTGTCCTTTGCTTGGTGTGGCTACAATAAATTTTATTGAACCTCCTATTTTTCAAGAGGTCGATTTGCTGGAATGTAAAAATATAGGTGAACAATTTGTTAGTTATGACCTAAATCAAGCTTCTTCAGAATTTTTAAATCAGGCTAATCTGAATCAAAATGAAGCAAATATTTCGTTTTATATTTCTGAAGAGGAAGCTGAGAATGAAGAAAACGTAATTACAAATATTTCAAATTTTGACAATTCAGAAGGATTGACTGAAATTTATACCTTGATTAAGTCTTTTGAAAGTTGCAAATTTATTGCAAAAGTGAATTTGAATGTAGAAAATTTTCCAGACCTCGATCTAGAAGATGAAATTAGAATTTATTGTTTAGAAAATCTACCAAACCCAATAACATTGTCGGCTCTTAAAAATAATGAAAACATAGATCAATATGATTTTTATTGGTCAACTTCTGAAAACACGCCAACAATTCAGGTTAATGAACCTGGAAATTATTCAGTAGAAGTCAGTAATTTAGATTCAGGATGTGCTATTCAAAAAAACATTGAAGTGATCAATTCCAATCAAGCGATTTTCGATTTAGAGATTGAAGATGGAATGGGAGGAAATAATTCAATCGAAATCTTTGTTTTAGAAAGCAGTTTAGGTGAATATGAATATTCGCTTAATGGTAATTATTTTCAAGATGAAAATGTTTTTGAAAATTTAGAGTCCGGTGTGTTCACCGTTTATGTACGTGATAAAAACGGCTGTGGAATGACTAATAAAACCATAGGAATTATTGGTGCAATGAATTTTTTCACTCCCAATAGTGATGGCATTAATGACGTTTGGCATTTAAAAGGTGTTTATAAAGATGAAAATAGAGATGTCCATATTGATATTTTTGACAGATATGGCAAAATGCTTTATAGCTTTACAACTACTTCTCGAGGTTGGGACGGTACTTACAACGGTAGAAAAATGCCTTCCAACGATTATTGGTATCGGATTATTCTTGCTGATGGCCGTGTTCTAACAGGGAATTTCACACTTAAACGTTGATATTTAAATAGATTTTAGCCTACTAAATATCATTTCCTAGACTTTTTTGGTAATAAGATTCTGATCCTAAGATCATCCTCGAATTTTAACTATTGTTATTTAAACTTAATACAAATAAAATTTGGTGAATTTGTGAAGTGTTTTATATTTGCATCGTATTTATAACAAGTCTAAATTAAAACAAACGAATTAGAATGAAAAAATCAAATTTATTTTTAAGCTTATTTTTTACTGTAGCATTGCTTTTGACTTCTTGTAGTGACGATGATGATAATGCAATTATTACCCCAGAAGTTGAAGCACCACAAACTTATAGCTTTGAGCGTGATGGTAATTCAACCGTAAGTTATTCAGGTCAGACGACCAGAATTATGATGGGAAATGAGCTCGATGATGCATTGAAAAACACAAGCAAAACAGAAACTGACTTATTATCTATGTATGCGCACCAAGAAGGTGATAATGATTTTTCTGATGCAGACCTAAATGCATCTGATAAAAGTTTAAGAAGTAAAACCGCAGCATCTAGAGATTATTTTTCTGCAAATACTACAGATGCACAAGCAATCAAAAATCAATTTGATAATTGGATTAGTGCGCAAGTAATAGAAGTTTTTCCAAATTGGAATACGACAGCTGCTCCTGGTCAAGCTGGTCAAATTCAAGAAGCAGGAGGTGGAAGCGTACGATATGTGAATGCTAAAGGTCTTGAATATAATCAGGCGGTGCTAAAGTCTCTTATAGGCGCTGTAATGACAGATCAAATGCTCAATAATTATTTAAGTGTTTCTGTATTAGATGAAGCTAATAATGTTGAAAACAATAATAATGACATTACAGAAGATGGTAAAAATTACACTACCATGGAACACAAATGGGACGAGGCATTTGGTTATTTATATGGTACAGATAATCAGTTGAATCCAGAACTTGGTCAAGATAGCTTTTTGAACAAGTATTTAGCTCGTGTAGAAAATGATTCAGATTTTGAGGGTATTGCAGATGAAATTTATAATGCTTTCAAATTAGGTCGTGCTGCAATAGTTGCGAAAGATTATAGTTTAAGAGATCAACAAGCTGAAATTATAAAAGAGAGAGTTTCTGAAATAATTGGCATCAGAGCTGTTTATTATTTAGAACAAGGAAAAAATGTAATTGCTAATGATAAAGGTGCAGCATTTCACGATTTGTCCGAAGGAATTGGTTTTATTTACAGTCTACAATTTACCAGAAATAACGATACTGAAGCGCCTTATTTTTCTAAAGCTGAAGTTGATGCTATGCTAGATACTTTACTTGAAGGTAATGGATTCTGGGATGTTTCTGAAGAAACATTAGAAGAACTTGCTAGCCAAATAGCTGCCAGATTTAATTTTACTTTAGAACAAGCTGGAAGCTAATTTAGAATTAGTTTAAGACTAAATTAAGTACCAAAAAGCTTTCTTACTTTTTATATTTGCAAAAAAAAATGAACATGATGAAGAAAATCATTTTAGGTCTTTTTACTTTAGCTTCTGTTATGATGATAGTCGCTTGTAGTTCAGATGATAATGATTCTGGGAACTCAGTCAATGATGGTTTCGATCGCTCAGCTATGTTAAGCAATTGGGCTAATAATATCATCATTCCAGTTTATGAAGATTTAGATACAAAGCTAGAAGCAATGGTTGCTCAAAAAAATATTTTTATTGCAGAACCAAATACTTCTAATCTTGAAAATATGAGAACTTCCTGGAAAGAAGCTTACAAAGTTTGGCAGCATGCAGAAATGTTTAATGTGGGGATAGCTGAAAACACAAATTATATCTTTCAGATGAATGTGTATCCAACTAATACTGTAGATATTCAGCAAAACATCGATAATCAAAATTATGATTTAGCGAGCGTCAATAATAATGATGCTGTCGGTTTTCCAGCTTTAGATTATATGCTTTATGGCTTAGGAGATTCTGATGTTGAAATTCTAGAATTCTACTCAACTTCAGCTGATTCTAACAATTATAAAACCTATTTATCTGATCTTACAGACAGGATGGAAAGCTTAACCCAAGCTATACTTGACGATTGGAAAAATGCTTACCGAGATAGTTTTGTAAATAATACAGACAATTCTGCAACTGGATCAATCAATTTAGTAGTTAATGATTTTATCTTTTACTATGAAAAGGGATTTAGAGCTAATAAGTTTGGAATACCAGCTGGTAATTTTTCACCAAATCCTTTACCAGATCGAGTAGAAGCTTTTTATGCCGGTGATTTTTCCAAAACATTAGCACTTGAAGCTGTTGATGCAATAAAAAACTTTTTTAATGGTCGTGCTTATGTTGGAGGTAATGAAGGGAGAAGTCTTGATGACTATCTCGATTTTCTCAATACCATTAAAGATGGTGAAGATCTTAGCACGCTGATCAATAACCAATTTGTTGCAGCAGAAAATAAGATTAATACGCTGAACGATAGTTTTGCAGAACAAGTTGAAAACAACAGTGTGGCAATGACCGAAACTTTCGACATTATCCAACTTGGAGTTGTTTTTTTGAAAGTTGATATGCTACAGGCTTTGGATATAAGTGTAGATTATGTTGATGCTGATGGAGATTAATATATTCTAAGTAAAATTATTATTAAAAATAAGGGATTTTCAGAATTTGAAAATCCCTTTCTATTCTTATGTTAAATCATTTTAAATCCTACTTACATAAACAAGTCTCAGCCGCACCACTGGCAGTGTTTAGAATAGGCTTTGGGTTGATGATGTTTATCAGTATTATTCGGTTTTGGAGCTATGGTTGGATTGAAAAGCTCTATCTGAATCCAAAATTTCATTTTTCATACTATGGTTTTGAATGGGTGAAACCTCTTGGAGATTGGACTTATCTTATATTTATCATTTGCGGGATTTCTGCTTTGTTTGTAGCACTTGGGCTAAAGTATAGATTATCAATTGTCTTATTCTTTTTGAGTTTTACCTATATAGAATTCATGGATAAAACCACTTATCTCAATCACTACTACTTTATCAGTTTAGTTAGTTTTTTGATGATATTTCTACCTGCCAATGCTTTTTATTCTATAGATAATATCATAAGAAAAAAGCAATACGCCCTCATTCCAAAATGGACCATAGATACGATTAAACTAATGCTTGCCATTGTTTATTTTTATGCGGGTTTGGCAAAACTCAACAGTGACTGGTTATTCAAAGCAATGCCTTTGAAAATATGGTTGCCTTCTAAATATGATTTACCTCTCATTGGCGGGAACTTAATGCATCAAGAATGGTTTCACTATGTTATGAGCTGGTCTGGAATGTTGTATGATTTAATGATTCCTTTTTTGCTCTTGTATAAAAGAACACGAATTTTTGCCTTTATTTTAGTGGTGTTTTTTCACATTTTTACAAGAGTTCTCTTTCCTATAGGCATGTTTCCCTATATTATGATTATTGGAAGTTTGATATTTTTTGATGCTGAAGTTCATCATAAAATTATCAATTTTATAAAAAAAATGCTTCAATTATTCAATATAGAACCTAAAGGTGTAAAAACCGAAGCTTACTTAAAATCGAGGCAAAAACCAGTAATTTTGGTTTTGGTAATATTTTTTGTTATTCAGATTATCTTGCCTTTTAGATATGTTTTATATCCTAGTGAGTTATTTTGGAGGGAGGAAGGTTATCGCTTTTCTTGGCGTGTCATGTTAATGGAAAAGCGTGGATACGCAAACTTTAAAGTTGTTAACCCAGAAAAGGAAACCTATTTCTATGTAGATAATTCAGATTTCCTTTCTTCTTTTCAGGAAAAACAAATGAGTACTCAGCCTGATTTTATTTTGGAATATGCTCATTATCTCGGTGATCACTTCAAATCTCAAGGTCATCAACCTATTGAAATTTATGTAGAAAGTTATGTAGCACTCAACGGGAGAAGAAGTCAACCTTACATCGATCCAGGTGTAGATTTATTAAAACAATACGAATCATTCAAGTCAAAAACTTGGATTTTACCATTTAAAGATGACATCAAAGGACTTTAGTAAAATATTAGTTTTATGTTTATTTTCTCTTGTGGGTTGGTCTCAAACTTATCAACTGGAGGGTTATGTTTATGATAAAGACACTCAAAAACCATTAGAAGAAGTTAATATATACGAAAAACACTATGGTATTTTAGCACAAACTGATGCTTCGGGTTATTTCAACTTTAAAACCTCAAAAAAACAAATAGATTTAGTCTTTTATGGATTTCAGTTTCAAATCTTTGAAAAACAAATTAACCTAGAAGAAGTATCAAATATAAATATTTCACTTGAAGCTTTATCTGAACAATTATCTGAAGTTCAAATCATAGCTCAAAAAGAAAGGGTTTTTGAGCTAAATCGTCTAAAAGATGTTGAAGGAACAGCTATTTATGCAGGCAAAAAAACAGAGGTTATTCAGGTCGATCAGTCTATGGCCAATTTGGCAACCAATAATGCTCGACAAATCTATAGCCAGATCGCTGGGCTGAATATATTTCAAAATGACGACGCTGGTTTACAACTAAATATAGGCGGTAGAGGTCTCAATCCGAATAGAACAGCAAATTTCAACACACGCCAGAATGGCTATGATATAAGTGCGGATGTACTGGGATATCCAGAAAGTTATTATACGCCGGCTTCGGAAGGTCTCAAAGAAATCCAAATAGTAAGAGGTGCCGCATCTTTGCAGTATGGAACTCAGTTTGGCGGACTGGTAAACTTCATTATGAAAGAACCAAATCCAAATCAACCTTTGGATGTCATTACAAGAAATACGGGAGGTAGTTTTGGTTTATATACAAATTTCACAAGCTTAAGCGGGACTTCAGGTAAGTTGAGCTATTATGCCTACACGAACTATAAACGCGGAAATGGTTTTAGACCCAACTCCGACTATGAGTCCATCAATATATTCTCACATTTAGGCTATAAGTTCAATGAAAAAACTAAGCTAACTGCTGAAGTTACTTATATGAATTACTTAGCTCAACAGGCAGGAGGATTAACAGACCAAATGTTTGCTGAAGACCCATTTCAGAGCAATCGAGAGCGGAATTGGTTTGATGTTGATTGGCTTTTGTATAACCTGAAACTTTCGCATGAATTTTCTGAGCAGACAAATTTTACATTCAATTTTTTTGGGCTTCAGGCAAAACGTAGCGCTATTGGTTTTAGAACAAATCGTGTTGACCAATTAGACTCTAATGAGGAGCGAGATCTTATTGTTAGTGATTTTAGTAATTTCGGCTTTGAAGTAAGACTGCTCAATGAATTTAAGATTTTAGATAGAGACGCTACATTTTTGATTGGTTCTAAATTTTATAAATCAGATAATCAAGAACAACAAGGTCCTGGATCTGATGGTTCCGATGCTGATTTTAGTTTTAGGAACGAAGAATTTCCAGGTTATCCAAATCAATATATATCTGATTTGCCGAATACCAACTTGGCAATTTTTGGTGAAAATATTTTTTACATCACAGATAAATTGTCTTTTACACCAGGTTTTCGTTTTGAATACATTAAAACTGCGAGCGACGCAGTTTTTACAGAACTAAATTTTGACGCAGCGGGCAATATTATAAACGAGCAGATAGTTGAAGAACAATTAAGCCTTGACCGTTCTTTCGTTTTGTTAGGTGCAGGAATGAGTTATAAGCCAACTAACGCTGTTGAATTTTATGCAAATATTTCTGAAAATTACCGCTCGGTGACTTTTTCAGATATTAATGTCGCCAATCCAACATTTGAAGTAGATGAAGATATCAAAGACGAGGAAGGCTTTACTGCCGATTTTGGTTTTCGAGGAAAAATTAATAATTACATTTCTTACGATGCCAGTCTTTTTGCTTTGTCTTATCGTGACAGAATAGGAATAGTTCAAGATGTTCGTGACGATAATCGTCCAATTCTTCTTCGGACGAATGTTGGTGACGCTATTATTTATGGTGTGGAATCTTTAGTTGATTTCAATTTTAAAAAAATTTTCAAATTAAATTCAGCTTATAGTCTAAACTTATTTGTGAATACTTCTCTAATAAATTCAGAATACACAAGATCTGATCAACAGGGAGTTGAAGGAAATATAGTAGAATTTATACCTGATCTTAATTTGAAAACAGGAATAAGATTTGCTTATAAGAATCTTTCTTCCAGCCTTCAATACACCTACCTTTCAGAACAATTTACTGATGCAAACAATTCTCGAGCAATTCCCAATAATGGTATTGTAGGAGAGATTCCTCAATACGACATTTTAGATTTTTCTTTAGCTTATAGATACAAAAGTTTCAAACTTGAAACAGGAATTAATAACCTTCTAGATGAAAACTATTTCACGAGAAGAGCAACTGGTTATCCAGGTCCAGGAATAATTCCTTCAGCGCCAAGGAATTGGTATGCTACTCTTGCTATAGAATTTTAAAAAAAGGAATCGGCTAAAATTATTTTGTAAACTTTGAAATTGAAAATAATTTTTTTTTAACGCTTAATGTTTGATTTAAAAATATATATTTTAAATATTTGATATCCAGTCATTTATTTGGGAAGCAACTTAAGAAAAGAGCAACAAGCCCTTTAACCAAATTTTGATTTTATAATTTCTGAACAGTTTTGGCATTGTTGTTGGAAAACTAATAATATCAAATATTGGCCATTTATTCATAACGAATTCGTTTTAGTGAACTTGAAAGTTATCAGATTTTTCTCTGAGTAGCTCAATAATTCTTATTTCAAATTTTTAAAACACTTTAGTTATGAAACCTAAAAAATATGACCACAAAAACCTGAACAAAAAGAAAGTATTCTTCTTTCAAATTGGACTCATTGCCGTATTATCACTTGTATTAATTTCAGTAGAATGGAAAACTGAAGCCCGAACGATGACAGATCATGATCAAGTGGATTATCAAATATTGAAAACAGAAGAAATACCAATTGTGAAATTACCTGAAAAAAAAGTGAAGCCAATTTCTAAACCACAGCCAAAAATCGATGATTTTGAAATTGTTGATGACAAAATCGAAACAGACCCAGATTCAAAACTAGAAGACACTGAACCAGAGCCACTCGAATCGACTGGTATCATCGATTTTAAAGATTTAGAAAAAACTGAAGATGAACCCATCACAGAAATGTCTTTTGAATTGATAGAAGATGTACCAATCTTTCCAGGTTGCGAAAACCTTAGCAATAACGATGAACGCAAAGCCTGTATGAATAAGCAAATTCAAAAGTTTATCAACAAAGAATTTGACACCAGATTGGCTTCAGATTTAGGATTAGAGGGCAAAAATAGAATTTATACCACTTTCAAAATAAATCATAAAGGTGAAGTAGAATTCCTAAATGCCAGAGCTTCGCATCCCAAACTAAAAGAAGAAAGTCAGCGTGTGATTGAAAAATTACCCAAAATGCAACCTGGCAAACAGCGTGGGAAAGCCGTAGGTGTGATTTTTGCCATACCGATTAGCTTCAATATTTCTGATTAATATTAAATAAAAAACCCCGTAAAATTAATTATTTACGGGGTTTTTATAAAATCAAAAATCGGATGGCTAATTCAGTTTTTCATATTCAAATTTTGGGAAACCGCGCACACCATTTTCATCGGTCAAGGCTGTAAATCTAATTTTGTATATATTTTCGTCGCTGTCTTTCAGCACAAAAAACAATTCTTGCTTCAATGTTGGCGAAGAATTTGGACCGCCGCCAACTCTCCAATTACTACCGATTGCTCTTTGGTCTAAAGAAAATTCTTCATCAGAAACATCTTCAATATTATAATCCGCATATTCAATTTCTGAATTTTCAACTGCATAAGCACTCACATTTGCCAATCTATTGTTCACAACAAAATCTGAATATCCGTAAGAACCAGCACCTTCAATTTCGTTGGTGAATGTCGTGAATTCTATATCCCACTGGATATTTTGGTCAACTTCCACAGTAGAATTTGAAGCTAAATTCACATATTCAAAAGCATTATTTCCAGATTTTGAAATCGAAATTTCTTCAAATTCAGTTGCGTCTAAATCTGCGTGTTGTAAGATGTAATTAATACCGTCTTTCAAAATTCTAATTTTCTTCCAACCTCTTGGTTCTCCAGATAATTCAACACTTCCTGGCTGTGGTGTTTCAGTGCCGACAGAATTCCCAAGATTCAACAAATACACTTTATTATCTTCATTATTGTTAGCGATTTCAGCAATTGCAGTTTCGTTAATTTCGCCACTTGGAGCATCGACATAAGCCATATTACTTGGGTTGAAAGTGCCAACCGCAACTTGACCTTGAAGCGATGCGACATCTTGAGAAGTTATTGCTGTAATGTCAGTTTCATCCAATTCTGCGGTTGCCATAAATAAAGAGCCATTTAGTTTTACACGAAATTCTTCGCCTTGATAAAATGCCAAATCCCAAGCTGCACGATTGATTGCAGTAGAATTTTGCCCACTCAAATCTACATAAACTTGGTTAGGTTGATTTGGACCGCCAACTTCAGGTGAAATATTTCCGCTCGCAGCTGCAGCTCCGGTGAAATCCACATTCAAACTGGTATTTCCACCCACAATTGCATTACGATGATTGACTTCTATAATATCAAAATTCACCGATTTTTGTGTGCCTTCAATAGGGTTTTGAAGTTTATTAATGTCGAAACTTACACCTTCATCTCCAGCATTAAATTCCAAAGTAAAACTATTGTTCGTGGCTTCAGGAATTACGGTGAAATCTTCTCCGTAAACTGAATTTGTTGAATTCCAGTCAACGATCAAACTTCCATTTTCTGTGGCTGGTGAAGAAAACACCAAATTGATGGTTTTTCGGTCATCTTCTGCTGAAAAGCTTGTTGAAGCGTTTTCAAAAGCGACCACCATTTCGCTTTGCGCAGGATTGTCATCATCGCTATCACAGCTGATGAATAGGACTAAAAGTAGAATTTGTAAGGTAATTTTTAAGTGTTTCATTGTTTTAAAATTTAAATTGATATAAAAGTTTGATAAAATAAGAACGTCCGTAAGCTAAGAGTAAACTGGAAGGCGCGGCATCGTGTGCACCGCCTTCAACCGCTGTCGTATTGACCCGGTCAACATCGAGTACATTTCTGATGCCGAATGTTAAGTCAAGTTTGTTCTTAATTAAGCGTTTTCTGAAACTGGCGTCCATCAATCCAAAACCGTCTTGTTTGCCGCGTGTTAGAACCGTTTCATCAGCTTCATTTTGCTGCTGAACAAATTGATATTGCGGCCCGTTGTATTTGAAAAAAACAGAACTTGTCAAGCCCCATTTTGGAATTCTGTAACTGATATTGGAATTGGCTTGCAAACCGTACAAGAAATCATCATTAAAATTGTCTTGGCTGTCCAAAACTTTTGAAACTCCAGTCAGTGATAGTCCAATATTTCCCGAGATATTTTTGTATTCTAAACTTGTGGTCATTGACGTCCCAATCGATTGAAATTTGTCAATATTTGAAAATTGATAGGCGAGTGGGCTTGGATTCACGATAGTCAATTCTATTCTGTCGCTGACATTTAAATACCAAAAACTGAGTTTTGGTTTAATTTTCAATTTATAATCGTCTGACCAAAATGTTTTTTTGAAATGTATAAAAGTCGAAAATCCTTGTTCTGGTTTTAAATTTTCATTGCCTCGCACATCGTGATTCACATCTACGAAATAGGTGAAAAGCTCGTCGTAGCTTGGCGTTCGAGGTGAACTTCCTACAACAGCTCTGGCTTCTACGCCATCATTGAATAAATATTTGCTACTCAGCGAAACTGCCATTAACGGGTCAAATTGATTTGAAAATAAAGCTCTGACTCCTGGTCTGATAGAAAACTTATCGGAGAACTGATATTTTGAAGTCGCAAACACATCGTAATTATTCAGTTTTCTATCTACTGGATCAGATTGCAAAGGATTCGACATTGGCGATGCAAATCCATCGATAAGATTCAACTCATAGCCGACTTGCAAGTCAAATTTTTCAAAATTCAATAAATTACTCAAATTTCCTCTTGAAAATATGGCTTGTCGAGATTCGAATTCATTTTTTCTAATGTTCAGCTTTTCACCAGTTTTTATTCTATAGGTGAATTCTTCCACATCGCGTTTTTGTTCCTGAAAAGAAGTTGAAATATTCAAGTTAGTTTTTTCAAAAAGTTTTGTGTTGAGGTTGAAATGATGGAACATTCTTCCACTTTTGAAAATATCGTCGCTTGCCGTTGGATTTATAGTTCCTGTAGACGAATTTTCATTGAGTCGCACACTTTCAGAATAGCGTTTTACCCTTTCATCAAACCACTCTAACTTATAAAAAGCTGTGGTATTTTTACTTTTGAAACGAACCAAGGCTTTGTAGTTGTTTTGCAATTTCGGCAACCATTCGTAACCGCGAAGACCGTCGTTTTGCTGGTAATTTTGACCTTGTTTTTCACCAAATCTTCCTTTGAAGTCATTTCGTGTTGCACTGATTTGTGCAAACCAATTGTCATTGATATTGTGAGCAACTTTTACAGATTGAATATGTCTGCCTTCATCTTCAAAATTATATTCGTCTCCGATAGTTTCTTCTTGAACATAGGGTGTGATTTGCCATTCGGATTGGGCATCTTTTTTGGTGATTATATTGATGATTCCAGACACTGCATTCGCACCATATTGAACGCCCATAGAACCTTCAACAATTTCTATTCGTTCAATATCATCGAGGTTAATCTGCGTTAAATCTGCATTATTTCCCAAACCTTCATCACTAATTAGAGGAATATTATCTACTAAAATTTTGAAATATTGAGAATCCAAACCAAATAACTGGACACCAGATTTTCCTGTTGAAGCGTTTGGAATAATATTGATATTCAATTGCTGGTTTAGAATATCTGCTAGGTTATTTGCTGCCAATCGATCAATGGTTTCTCTGTTAATTACTTTGACTTCAAAAACCGATTTGTTAACACTTTGTGGGTTGATTTGTCCAGTGACGACGACTTCTTCAAGACCATTTATTTCACCAAATTTGAAGTCCAATGAATCTTTTTCTTGGGCTGAAATATTCAGAACACCTATAAACGCTAGTATGAGTCTTAATCTTTTCATTATATAGAATAAGTCTTAATAAAAATAATGGCGCAAATATATGTTTATTTTTATCTAATCTAAATAAAATTACATATTTTTGTCGAAGAATTTTAACATAAAACTTTAATCAAATGGTAAACAAAATTTTACGCCTTTCAGCAGTATTTTTAATGGGAATCTTGTCGATGCAAGCCCAAGAATCAAAAAAAGCAATGGACAAAGACGCCATCAAATCCATGTGTGGTTGTTTTGAAGTGAGTTTCAAGTACACCGAAACTTTTTCTCCCGAAATCGACTATGAGAAAAAACTAGATTATACAGCTTATGCTTTGGAATGGGCAGAAGTTGTAGAAGAAGGCAAAGATGATATTTCTATTCAGCATCTATTAGTGATCAACGATTCAACGGTCATCAAACACTGGCGACAAGATTGGTTATTTGAAAACGATAAGCTTTTCAGTTATAAAACTGACAATACTTGGAAGTTCTATAATGAAAACAATAATGATGACGGGCAATGGACACAAAAAGTCTACCAAGTAGATGACAGTCCGAGATACTCAGGAACAGCTACTTGGGTGCATTACGATGGAAAACACTATTGGGAAGATGAAGCGAATTCACCTTTACCAAGGCGTGAATATTCCAAAAGAGATGATTACAATTTGATGAAACGCGGCAATCGTCAGGAAATTACTCAAAATGGTTGGATTCATGAACAAGACAACAAAAAAATCATTAAGCATGACAATGGTGAGGAAGAATTGTTGGTGATGGAAAAAGGCTACAATACTTATGAAAAAGTTGATGATGAAAAATGTAAAATAGCGCAAGATTGGTGGAAAGAAAATCAGAAATACTGGTCTAAAGTTAGAAAAATTTGGGATGAAGTTTATGCTGAACATGCTGAATTACAATTGAAAAAATCTGTAGAAGGTCGCCCGCTTTTTATGCATTTGACGCCAGAAAATGCACCGAATAAAAAGGACATTAGAGCCACGATTGAAAAATTCATTGTAAAAAGCTAAGTATGAAAATTTTGAAAGTATTCGGAGTTTTTATTTTAACTTTATCTTTATGGAGTTCAGTATTACAAGAGATTCCGGCAAGATTGAAAGCAAAATTAGATGCCGCTGTAAGTTCAACTTATGAAGTCGAAAGCTTTGAACTTCAAGAAATTTCAAAATCAGATTTAGAACTTGAAGCTGATCCGAAATACGATCAGCTTCATATTTATAAAATTTTGGATGTCGACAAAGTTGTGGGTTACGCTTATCTTTCTGAAGCCAATTCTAAAAAAGATGTTTTTGATTACGTTGTGATGTATGATACAGATTTTAGCATCAAAAAATCTAAAATTTTGATTTATAGAGAAAAATACGGTCGTCAAGTCGGGTCGCAACGTTGGTTGAAGCAGTTCAATGGAAAAAAGAGTGAAAATAATTTGGAATACGGCGAAGATATTGCCGCAGTTTCTGGCGCTACAATTACGGCAACTGCCATGACCGATGCCATCAAAAAATCCTTAAAACAGATGGCTATTTTGAAATCTAAAATTACAGATTAATGCAAATTTCAGGAACTTTAAAATCTTTGCCACTTCATTTGAAATATTTGGTGACGGCATTTTTATTGGTGTTGAGTATAGGCTACTTTACCGGAATTCGTTTTGTGGATCACACGACAGCCCAGACACCATTTGGTATTCAAGAAAATTATCTGGGCAATGAATCTGATGAAGATGCTACAGAAATGAAATTTAAAAAATCAAAACAAGAGATGTTGAACATTGTTCATACTCATATATTGTCTATGGCAATGATTTTTCTCTTGACTGGCGTTTTAGTCGCCATGACAAATCTGAAAATAGGTTTCAAAAAAATACTAATGATTGAGCCTTTTGTTTCTATTTTAGGCACTTTTGGCGGAATTTATTTACTTTGGAGTGGAATATTATGGATGAAATACGTCATCATGATTTCTGGAATTCTAATGACATTAGCCTTTGCCGCTTCAGTTGTTACGGTAATGATTTCAACTTGGTATGTGAAAAAATAATTCCGTGATTTTACATAAGAAAGCCGATTTAAATCACATTTAAATCGGCTTTTTTAAATGAATAACTTTAAATTTTAAATATCGTCAAAACTGACGTTAGTAAAAGCTTTTGCAGTACCGTGTGTTGAAGCACTTTCTGCACTAAAGTTATCTTCTCTTTCAGAAGGTTTTGTGAAGTCTTTTTGGTGCCGCTCACTGATGACTTCTTCACCTTTTTGGTCAATGATGAAATCTGTGGTGTCTTGCAGTGCTTGTTTGAAATCTTCAAAATCTTCTTTATACAAATAGATTTTGTGTTTTCTGTAGAAAAAAGAACCATCGTCGTTGGTGAACTTTTTACTTTCTGTAATAGTGAGATAATAATCGTCAGCTTTGGTAGATCTTACGTCAAAAAAGTAAGTTCTTCTTCCAGCTCTAATTACTTTTGAGAAAATGTCTTCATTCTTCATCGATCCTTGATCGTCCATAATTGTTATGATTAAATTTGATTAGTATAATGTTGGTTCAAAAATCTTAAAAAAAATTAAAAATCCCAATAAAAAATCAATTTTCTTTTTTAGTAAGCTGTTCTTGATATAATTCTTTATAATATCCGCCTTTATTCATAAGTTCATTATGAGAACCATGTTCTATGATTTTACCGTCTTCTAAAACAATAATCTGATCTGCATTTTTAGCTGAAGACGCACGATGACTTACAACTACAGATGTTTTGTTGTCAGAAATTTTATTCAACTTATTGAAGATTTCCTCTTCTGTTTCGGTGTCGACAGCAGAAAGACAATCATCAAATAATACAATTTTTGGATCTTTTATGATAGCTCTTGCTATAGAAACACGTTGTTTTTGTCCACCTGAAAGCGTAATGCCACGCTCGCCCAAAATGGTATCGTAACCTTTATTGAAATTGATAATATTGTCATGTACTGCAGCATTTTTTGCTGCATCGATGATATCTTCTTCAGTAGCATTGGCTTTGCCAAACTTAATATTGTCGCGAATGGATGTGCTGAACAGAAATGCATCTTGAGGTACATAACCAATATCTTGACGCAGAATATTAAGGTCAATTTTTTCAATAGGCTTGCCGTCAATGGTGATTTCACCTTCATCCACATCGTAAAGTCTGCCGATGAGTTCTAGGATTGTAGATTTTCCAGAGCCGGTTTTACCCATAATGGCTAAGGTTTCTCCTGGTTTTATTTTGAATGAGACACCATTTAGCGCAGTAATATTTGTATCCTCATAAGTGAAACTCACATTTTTGAATTCTATTTCACCTTTTATATTTTCTAAACCGCCTTCAGCGTAATTTTTTATGCTTGGCTCTTCATCCAAAAACTCATTAATTCGTACTTGAGAAGCTTCAGCTCTTTGAACCATGGAAGTTATCCAACCCACTGAGGCTACTGGCCATGTCAACATATTGACATAAAGCAAAAATTCTACAATAACACCTACATTGTCTATTTTTCCATCGATATATTGTTGGCCACCGAAGTATATTACAAATAAATTACTAAAGCCAATTAAAAGTACCATGAGAGGGAAGAAGAAGGCTTGAACTTTAGCTAAATCAACGTTTTTGTCTTTACTTTTGTCAGATAATTCTACAAAGTCATCATTAAATTTTTCTTGTATACCATAAGATTTAATCACGGCAATACCGCTGAAACTTTCTTGGGTGTAAGTATTCAGATGTGACAAAAATTCCTGAACTTCAGTGCTTCGTTTGTTGATGGCTACACTCAATTTATAAATGGCAAAAGATAAAATTGGAAATGGAACCAAAGTGTATAAAGTCAACATTGGTGCGGCTTTAATCATATAAGAAATGACAACTACAAAAAGCGTGAGCGTTTGAACGCCATACATAAGAGCAGGTCCGACGTACATTCTTACTTTAGAAACATCTTCAGAAATCCTGTTCATTAAGTCACCCGTTCGGTTTCTTTTGTAGAAATTCAGCGATAAATCTTGATACTGCTGGTAAACTTCGTTTTTCAGATCATACTCAATAAATCTAGAGACAACTATAAAAGTTTGACGCATTAGAAAAGTGAGAATTGCAGAAGCTAAAGCGGCACCGATAATTAGTCCTATATTAAGCATCAGTTCAGACTTAACCTCATCAATGCTGGTAACTTCACCATTGATATAATCTTCAATGGCATTTGTAGAATCTCTGATTAATTGAGGTGTGAAAACAGAAAACACGCGCGCGCCAATGGTAATAATAAGTCCCAAAAGTAAGCGACCTCTATATTTGTAAAGATATTTGTTGAGACTTTTTAGTGCTTTCATGCAGGTTTTACCTTTCAGATTGCAAATGTAATCAAAAGAAAATTTCAGTGATTTTGATAACATAAGTTTAATAGGTCTAAAAAATTCAAAATAGAGCAAAAACTCTTTATTTTAATATTATTTTTGCCAAGAATTTTAGAATCAAAACATGCTCACAAGAAGACATATTCGCGCGAAAGTAATGCAATCTATTTATGCTTTTCAACAGGGAAATCAAGAAACGATGAAGGTTGAAGAGAAGTTCTTGAAAAAAAGTACTGACGAAATGTACAACCTTTTTCTTCTGAATTTGGAACTTTTGGTAAAGTTGCGAGAATACGCTGAGGAATACTATAACATTGTCAAGAAAAAATTTCTAGCTACAGAGGAAGAAAAAAACCCTAATAAAAAATTTATTAACAATGTTTTACTCAATAGAATTTCACAAAGTGAAAAGTTGAGTCAAATGATTGAAGACCGAAAATTGAAAAATTGGCAGAGGGACGATGAATTTCCTAAGATGATTTGGGACAAAATTTTGGATTCAGAGATATATTCTGATTATATTTTTACTGAAAATTCAGATTTTAAAGAAGATAAGGATTTTTTGATTGAAATTTTCAAAAATATTATTGCACCAAACGATGATCTTTACGAATATTATGAAGATCAAAATCTGACGTGGATTGATGATTTTCCTATTGTGAACACTACTTTTTTAAAATTTCTTCAGAAACAAAAGAAAACCGACGGGATTTTAGAAATTCCAAGATTGTATAAGAATTTTGAAGATGAAGGTTTTGCAAAAGAATTATTTAGAAAAACACTTCTTGCAGACGACCAATTATCTGAAATCATTAAAGGCAAAACACCGAATTGGGATCAAGATCGAATTGCTGAATTAGATAGCATTTTGATAAAAATGGCATTGTGTGAGTTTTTAAAATTCCCATCTATTCCAGTACGTGTAACCATCAATGAATACCTAGAGTTGGCCAAGGAATACAGTACGCCAAAAAGCAGCACTTTCATCAATGGTGTTTTGGATACAGTTTCAAAAGAATACCAAAGTGATGGTAAAATTAATAAAATTGGTCGCGGATTGATGTAATTGAAGAAATTATTATACTTTTGAAATAAATTTAATTTTAAAAATTTTAGTTACAATGAAAAAATTAATGTTATTCACAGTTGCTATAGCAACGTTTAGCTTGATGTCATGCAAAAATGACGCGTCTAAAAAAGTAGATGAAGAGAAAAAAGAAATGGCCGAAGAGCGTGACTCTAAACAAGAAGAGTTTCCAGTAATGGAATTTGAAGAAACAGAACATGACTTTGGTACAGTAGAAGAAGGAGATGTTGTAGAGCACACGTTTATGTTTACAAACACAGGTGAAGCTCCACTTATCGTTTCGAATGCTAAAGCATCTTGTGGTTGTACAGTACCTACATGGACAAAAGATCCAGTTGCTCCTGGCGAAACTGGTGAAATGCTAGTGAAATTCAATACTAGAGGGAAACCAAACCAACAAATGAAGCAAGTTAGAATTACTGCTAATACTGAAACAGGTAAAGAAACAATCAGAATCAAAGCTTTTGTAAATCCAAAAAATGGAGGTGCTAAAAATGCAGGTTCACCTATGAAAGTTCAGACAAAATAATTTATGGATCAATTAGGAAGTTTACTGCCTTTAGTCTTGTTATTTGTTGTTTTATATTTTTTTATGATAAGGCCACAAATGAAAAAACAAAAGCAAGAAAAAAACTTTATTAATGCTATCAAACGTGGAGATAAAGTTGTTACCAAAAGTGGATTACATGGTAAAATTGCTGATATGAGTGAAAAACTAGATGCGGTAATTATTGAAACAGGTGCTGGTAAAATGACTTTTGACAAGTCATCATTATCTTATGAGTTGACACAAAAAATCAACGCACCTAAAAAAGAAGAAAGTTCAGATAAAAAATAAATATTATCTGCTTCAAAAACTAAAAGCTGTCTGAAAAGACAGCTTTTTTTGTTTAAATTTGAACTGGAAAATAAAGAAATAACTTATGTCATTAACGCCATCAAACATGTTGGAATTGGGCACAAAGGCTCCAAGGTTTCAGCTTTACGATACCATTTCTAGAGAACACTGTTCACTTGACCAATTGAAAGGAGAAAAAGGAACTGTGATCATGTTCATTTGCAATCACTGTCCGTATGTGAAGCATGTAAATGAAGAAATAGTTCGTTTGGCTAATGATTACAGGATATTAGGATTCAATTTTATAGCTATTTCCAGCAATGATATCAAAAGCTATCCTGCCGACCATCCTGATGAAATGTTCAAAACTGCTAGATTTTTGAACTACCCTTTTCCATATTTATACGATGAAACACAAGAGGTCGCTAAAGCCTATAAGGCGGCGTGTACTCCAGATTTTTATATATTCGATGAAGCTTCAAGGTTAGTTTATCGCGGACAAATGGATGATTCTAGACCTAAAAATGGGATTCCTACTTCAGGCAGAAATATAAGAGAAGCTTTGGATGCTCTGCTAAATAATCGCGAAGTCTCAAAAATTCAAAAACCGAGTATGGGATGCAATATCAAATGGCGACAATATTAACAATAGTTAGAATTGATTCAGAAATAAGATTAAATAATGTATAAAACTGCAAAGTTTTAATTTGTAATTCCTAATTTTGTTTAAATTTAAACTTAAAAACTATGGCTTTAGAAATAACAGATAAAGATTTTCAAGAAAAAGTACTAGAAAGTGATAAACCCGTTATGGTCGACTTTTGGGCTGCTTGGTGTGGTCCATGTCGAATGGTAGCGCCAATTGTAGATGAGTTGAGCAGTGAGTATGCAGACAAGGCTGTAATCGCTAAAGTAGATGTAGACCAAAATCAAGAATTTGCTGCCAAATATGGTGTCAGAAATATACCTACAGTCTTATTTTTTAAAGATGGTGAAATGGTAAGTCGTCAGGTTGGAGTAGCACAAAAAGAAACTTATAAAGAAGCTATAGATAATTTGTTATAAGCTTCATTACCATAAAAAATTAGTAAAGGGTTTGGTGTTTTTCCAAACCCTTTTTTTATATTCGGTAAAAATCAGATTATGGATATTAAAAACGCTTCCAAACAAGCTTCGCTCATAAATAACCTTCCGCTGTTGGCTTCTCAAGTGGTTGAAGGTTTCATATCTGGAATTCACAAAAGTCCGTTTCATGGGTATTCAGCTGAATTTGCCGAACACAAGCTTTATAATAAAGGTGAAAGTACTAAGCATATCGATTGGAAGCTTTTTGCTAAAACAGATAAATTATACACCAAGAAATACGAAGAAGAAACCAATTTGCGATGCCATTTCATTCTTGACCAATCGTCTTCAATGTATTATCCAGAATACGATCAAATAAATACGGAGCAGTTGGATAAAATTTCATTTTCCGCACTTTCGATAGCTTGTATTATGCAACTTTTAAAAAAGCAAAGAGATGCTGCCGGAATTTCAATCTATGATCAGAAATTGAATTTCCAAGCTAGAGAAAAGGGGAGTGATCGGCATTTTAGAATGATTTATAGTAAATTAGAAGAAGTGATTCAAAATAGAAACGAATCCTACACCACCAATACTTACAAATTTCTGCATGAAATAGCTGAGAATTTGAAACGGCGTTCATTGGTTTTTTTATTTTCAGACCTATTTCAATATGATGTTTCAAAAGGAGAGCTTTTTGAGGCATTGCGACATTTGAAATACAACAAACATCAAGTGGTTTTGTTTCATACTTTAGATTATAAAACTGAAGTCAATTTTGATTTTGGCAGTTCCCCAAAACGCTTTTTTGATTTGGAAACCGGAAGTAAGATAGATTTATATGCGGATCAAATCGAGAAAGAATACAAGCAAAAGATGTCATCTTTTATCGAAGAATTAAAAATGACATGTGCAAAGTATAAAATCAGATACGTTGAAACAGATGTAAGAAAAAATTTTGAAAAAGTTTTATCGACTTATTTAGTTGAAACACAGAAGCTAAATGCGTAAGGTGAAAAAAAGGTAAAATTTTTTCTTCAAACTTGCTTGTGGAATTAAAAATAGGGTTTATATTTGCACTCGCAATTAAGCAACGGTCTGGTAGTTCAGTTGGTTAGAATACCTGCCTGTCACGCAGGGGGTCGCGAGTTCGAGTCTCGTCCAGACCGCTTTTTTAAGAAGTTGTGTTGTGAATATCTTAACTGATATTCTTTGGTTTAGAGTTGTTAAACCATCTGAAGTCTTTCCTTTTGGAAGGGCTTTTTTGTTTTCTATAAAGTGTGTTTTTTCATTTCAATCCATTAAAAATATCTATAAAAAAAACAGGTTTAGAATTTTCTAAACCTGTTTTTTTAATTGAAATCTTCCAAGAGATTTATAAGTTCATTTGCGTTGTATTTTTTACTATCACGCCAAACCATATCTCCTGATTTATAAAGCATATAAGTTGGTAGTTTTTTGACTTTTAAAGCATCTACCAAGTCTTGATTTTTTTCAGCATCTATCTTAATGATTTTTGCTCTGTCACCGACTGCGGCGGAAACTGATTTTAATAAATCGTGGATTTCCTCACAGTCCTCACTCCATTCTGTATAAAAATTCAGAAGAATTGGTTGTTCAATATCTATAAGATCTCCGAACTTTGTCATTGGAATTTAATTTTAATTAAAATTAAATTAAAAATTTTCATTCACCAAATATTTCTTGACTTTTAGTAATTAAGCAGTTACAGGTTTTTTATTAAATCTCAACTTGGCTCTGATGACTAGGTAAAACATGACCGGTACTACAATTAAAGTTAAAAACGTTGCGAAGATTAACCCAAAAATAACCGTCCAAGCTAAAGGTCCCCAGAAAATAACATTATCACCACCTATATAAACACTAGGCGCATAATCTACAAATAAACCAAAAAAGTCAATATTCAATCCTACAGCTAAAGGGATTAAACCTAAAACAGTGGTAATTGCAGTTAATAAAACTGGACGCAAACGTGATTTTCCGCCAGCCACAATTTCCTCAAAGTACTGATCTTTTTCAAGCATTTCATCATCTTCTATTTCGAGTTTTTCTTTTCTGCGATCTATTAAAATTTGTGTGTAGTCGACCAGTACAATTGCGTTATTAACTACAATTCCAGCTAAGGAAATGATTCCCATCATTGTCATGATAATGACAAAATCCATCTGAAATATGCTTAATCCAAAGAAAACGCCAGCCAAACTTAAGATAACCGCCGTTAAAATGATAACGGGTTTTGAAATTGAATTGAATTGGGCAACTAGAATTAAAAGAATACCACCAACTGCAATTAGCAAGGCTTTGATTAAGAAATTCAAATTTTCTTCTTGTTTTTCCTGCTCACCAGTAAATTTATAATTTACACTTTTATCAATATCAAAGTATTCCAATTCCTTTTCGATTTCCTGAACAATTTCATTACCATTATAACCGCCTAGAACGTTAGAATAAAGTGTGATGACACGCTTCAGGTCTTTTCTTTTTATTGAAGAAAATGTTGCGGATGGTTTGGTTTCTATTAGAGATGATATTGGGGTTTGGATAATTTCTCCCTTATTGTTTCTAAAGGTTAATGGCTGATTGAAAATAGCATTTTCATCATATCTCAGTTCTTCGTTGAAACGAACATTTATCTGGTAATCATCGTCTTCATCTTTGTAGGTTGAAGCTTCTTCACCAAAAATAGAACGTCGGATGGTTTGTCCAATTTGTGCTGTAGAGATGCCTAATTTTCCAGCTTTATCTCGATTGACAATAATATCAAGTTCTGGTTTAGATTTATTGATGTCAATTTTCAACTCTTCTATACCATCAATACCAGCTTTAGTAATATATTCTCGCATACGCTCCGCTTCGGCAAGCATCAGGTCATAATCTTCACCTTTCAATTCAATATTGATAGGGTAACCTTGTGGAGGTCCGGCTTCGTCCTTCTCAACAATAATAGAAACGCCTGGAAAACCCTGAACGGCTTCTCGAACTTCTTCCAAAACTTGACTACTTTCTACGCCTCTTCGTTTTCGGAATTCACGCATAGATAATGTTACTTTTCCACGGTGAGGCATTTCATTAACTTGTCCAGCGCTAGTTCTAGGATTTCCTGAGCCGACTCCGACTTGAGAAATAGCAGATTCTACCATAAAGTTATAACCGTCTTCATCTTCATATTTTTCGATAACATCATAAATGCGCTCCTCAACTTTTTTGGTCAGTTTGTTGGTTTTATCAATATCTGTACCTTCAGGATATTCAATATAAGCCATGATTTGGTTTGGCTCATTTTCTGGGAAAAACAATACTTTTGGTTGAACTATTCCTACCAAAACAAATGAGATAATTAATAAAATTATGGTACCGAAGAAAAAGACGTATGCTTTCTTTTTGTATAACGCAAATTTTAGGGTGTTTTCGTAATAATTTTCAAGCCATTTCAAAAATTTATATTGAAAATAATAAATTGCTTTTAATAAAAATAATTTATAAACCCATAGTAGAATAACACTTAATATAGTAATATTTCCGACCCCTCTAAGTAATCCAATATCTAATATAAAACCAGCTACAAGTAAAATTATACCGACAACAGCTAAAATAAGGCTCCAACGAATCATCTTCTTTGAAGTCAGTTTTTTCTCCTCAATTTTCATGTATTTTGATGTTAGCATAGAGTTTATAATCAATGCTACAAACAATGAAGAGCCCAAAACTACAGAAAGAGTGATAGGGAAGTAAATCATAAACTTTCCAATAGTTCCTGGCCACAAGCCAAGTGGGAAAAAGGCAGCTAAAGTTGTTGCTGTTGAGGCAATAATTGGCCAGGCAATTTCTCCAATACCTTGTTTAGCTGCGGCGGTTCTAGACATTCCTTGATCCATTAAAGAATAGACATTTTCAACCACAACAATTCCATTATCAACCAACATTCCTAGTCCCATAACTAAACCGAAAAGCACCATAGTGTTTAAAGTGAAGCCAAGGCTTGATAGAATAATTAACGATAAAAGCATGGACATTGGGATGGCAACACCAACGAACAATGCATTTCTGAAACCAAGAAAAAACATCAGCACAACAATCACTAATAATACACCAAAAATGATATTATTTACCAAGTCATTAACTTGATTTTCAGTCTTAACAGATTGGTCGTTAGAAAAGCTAATTTTTAAGGCTTCTGGAAGATAATTCTCTTGTTCTTGAGCTACAACATCTCTAATTTGCTCAACGGCTTCTATCATATTTTTGCCGGCACGTTTCTTAATATCCAGCATAACAACAGGTTCGCCATATTCTCTAGCAAAAGTTGTAGCATCTTTAGTTTGAAAATTGATTTCTGCGATATCTCCAAGGTAAACTTCCCCACCTTCATTTTTGACGACAATATCGTTGAGTTCTTGTGGGTTATCAATTTCACCTAAGATTCTAATGTTTTTTTGGAAACCATTGGTGATTACATTTCCTCCAGAAATGGTTTTGTTTTCACTTCGAATAGCGTTGATGACATCTGTAAAACTGATTTGCATCGCTGCCATTTTGTAAATATCCACAGCAACTTCTACTTCCTTGTCGTCTACACCTCTTATTGATGCTTCTTTGATTTGTGGCAAAAGTTCTATCTTATCCTGAAGATATTCAGCGTAATCTTTCAGCTTTTGGATTTTATAATTACCTGAAAGACTGATATTCAAAATGGGAAATTCTTCAGAAATATTCAAGTCGAACACATTGGGTTCTACTTTGGCACCATTGTCTAAAGTCGGCCAAGTGGTTTCAGACTTTACTAAATCTACTTTGTCTTTGATAAGCTGTTTAGCGTCCTGAACTTCGGTGTCTTCTTCAAATTCAACAATCACCATAGAGTAATCTTGCATGGTGGATGAAGTAATTTCGCGAACACCTTTCACATCCTTAAATTCTTCTTCCAGAGGTTCTGTAATGAACTTTTCAACATCTTCTACAGAAGTTCCAGGTTCAACGGAACTCACATAAATTTTAGTTTCTACAATTTCTGGAAACGCTTCTCTTGGCATATTGTAGTAAGACATTGTTCCGCCAATAAGGATTATTGCGATAATCACAAAAACCGTCATCTTATTGTCTATCGCCCAAGACGCAATGCCAAATTCTTTATAAGTGTTTTTCTTAGCCATTTTTATTTCTTTTCAAAATTTACGACTTTTACTTTTTCGTCTTTTTGAATGGTGCGTGCGCCTTCTGAAACAACAATATCATCGGCTTTCAATCCTTTTAGAATTTCAATTTCACCTTCGTAACTTTTTCCGACTTTTAGCGTTTTTTGAGCGGCAGTACCAATTTTGTCACTTTCCATATCCAATGCAAAAGTGAACGATTCCCCACTAGCATTTTCCTGAAGAATATTTTCAGGAATCGCTATAGCATTTTCTGAAGAATAATCGTTTAATTTCACGGTGGCAATAAGATTTGGTTTCACAAAGTCTATACTGTCTGGGATCGGAACTCGAACTCTAAAGTTTCGGTTGCTTTCTGAAATATTACTAGAGACTTGTGAAACTTTTGCAGTAAAGCTTTTGTTGATCGCTCTAATATCTACAATTGCTTCTGTGCCCACATCTATGCTGCCTACAAAATTTTCAGGAACATTAGCACTAACGTACATTTCTCCAAGATTTAAAATTCTAAAAATTGGCGTTTGGCTTGGTGCTACAACTTGTCCTTGATCAGTAATAATTTCATCTATTTTGCCATCAAAAGGTGCGTAAATCGTAGCTTTATTTAGTTGACTTTGCATTTGCTCTACCGAGTTGTCAAGTTGCTCAAAAGCAGTTTTGGCTTCAAGAAATTGAATTTCTGAGCCGATATTCTCCTCCCATAATCGCTTCTGACGATCGAATCTGGTTTTTGCTAATTCACGTTGAGCTTTCATTTCTGCAAGTTGGCTAGACAAACCGCCTTCATCAATTTTCGCTAGCTTTTGTCCTTTTCTAACTTCATCTCCCTCTTTTATAAAAATCTTTTCTAAAACGCCTGAAAACTCAGGATAAATTAAAATATTTTTATCGGTTTGGACATCGCCTTGTACTTTGATGTAGTGTTTGAAAGTTTTGGCGTCTAGTCTTAAAGCTTCAACTAAAGCTAAGCCAGAGTTGTCTTCGAAACTTTCTAATTTTTCATCTAGCTTTTTTAAATTGCTATTTATTTCTCGCATTTCTTTACTCAAAGATTCACGCTTTTCTTGTATTTCGGTTTCGTTTCCTGAAGCGATGATTTCTTCAACTGTTTTTTCTTCTTCTTTTCCACAAGAAATTAACAATAAAATGCTAAAAGTGCTGAGGTAGGCTAAATATTTCATGGGTTTAATTTTCTGCATTTTGTATTGGTGTATTGATGATTTTTTCGATTTCTGCTTTTGAATTAATAATGTCCAACATGGCTTGTAGCAATTCATTTTGTGCAGTATAAAGTTGTTGCTGCGCTTGTCTTAGCTCAAAACTTGAACCTACGCCTTCTTGAAATTTTACTTGATTTTTGTGCTCTATGCGCTCAGCAAGTCTCAAATTGTCTTTTGCCAGTTCGTAGTTGTCAATAGCGAATTCAAAATTGCTTTTGGCGCTATTCAGTTGAAGTTTGATTTGGTTGATGGCTTCCGTCTTTTGCGTTTCAGCTTTTTCCATTTCAATTCTTGCTTGCTGTGTTTTGGCTGAACGTTGCAATGAACTAAAAATTGGAATATTTAAGCTTACACCAATGGTAGAAAATTCAAACCAGTCTGCTCTAGAACTAAAAAATTCAAAATTGTTGCCAAAACTAGTTTGACCATAATTGGCAAAAGCTGAAAGACTTGGCAATGCTTTACTTTTTTCAAGTTTCATCTCCAGTTCTCTTTGTTTTACTAAATTATCTGCGATTTTGTAATTGATGGTGTTTTCAACTTTTAGGTTTTCTGTAAGAAGTTCAGCTTCCAAAGCTTGTCTGTCGGCTAATTTTTCAAAATCTTCTAGCAATTCAACTTTTGCATTTATAGGCAATCCCAGAACCATATTTAAGCTTTCTTTCGAAATGTCTCTCATTCGTTTAGCGTTATTCAACTGGCTTTTCAACTGCTGTGTTGTGATTTGCAGTTGTTCTACATCTTCTTCTTCAGCTAAGCCGTTTTCAAAAGTTTTTCGAGTTTCTCTTAAATTTTCTGTAGCGACATCTAGATTTTTTTCAATAATTCCAATTGAATTTTTACTAAGAAGCACATTTCCGTAGGCACTGATGACATCTTTTCGAACTTCCAGTTTGGTGCGCGTTTCTTCGTTGTCAGAATATTCTAAAAATGTTTTTGCTGCCTGTAAAGCCACAATATATGAACCGTCAAAAATCAGTTGATTCAGTGTTACCGATGCATTCATATTTTGTTTTGGAGTGAATTGGACAGGGACAAAAGTTCCTGGTTCTCCGCCGGTGATTTCACCTGGAAGCGGAGTTTGACGGATTATGGCATTGTATTCGTAACTTACGGCACCGTCGATTTGTGGCAAACCGTCAGCTGTTGTTTCCCATTTTTTCTTTAGCGCAATGGCGACATCTCGACGAGCATTAATCGTTGCATAACTGCTGTCAATTGCAAAATTTACTGCTTCCTGAAGCGTAAAACTGTATGTTTTGTCTGCGTCTTGTGCTTGAGTCGCTAGACCAAAACACAATATAAAAGTGAAGCTAAAAAATACTTTTTTCATTCTTCTATTTGTTTTTCTAGTTCTGATAATCTTAATTTTCCTTTCGTATCTACGATACTTCTTAAATGGTATTTCATAAATTCTTCGTAGAGTTGTTTGGGAGTCAATTCACTGTCTTTGAAAAGTTCTTCATCTTTCAGATTGAGCATTCCTGAAATATAAATTCTACAGACAAATACTTTGTTAATGTCATTTCTATAATATTTTTCAGCTAACCCACGTTCAATATTATGAGTTATGCAGTCTTCCATTTTACAAACTTGGGACTGCTTCAGATTAGCAAAAACTTTCGGATAATATTTCTGAAGTTGATATTGTGGCGAAGATTTTTGGTTTTTCATACGACGCATAATCACTTTCTTAATTTCGAACATTTCCTGAATCGGATCAAAGTTTTTTGAAATCACTTCGTCGATTTCTTGGTGGATTTTATCTCTAATAAAAATAGAGACATTTTGAACTAAATCCAGTTTGTTTGCAAAAGATTCATAAATTGTTTTTTTAGAAACCCCTAATTCGTTTGCGAGATCGTCCATCGTGACGCTTTTGAAGCCATACTCCAAAAACATTTCTTCCGCTTTGTTTAAAATTTTTTCTTTCATAATTACATGCAAAACTAAGTCGGAAACTTTAAATACAAAAAAAGTTTCCAAAGTTTTTAAATTTATTTAACGTTTTAGACTTTTCTTTTATCTGTTAGTAAGAAAATGAATTTACTTTATTGAAATTTGTTATTAGTAAGAGTCAATTTTTTGAAAAATAAACATTGAAAAATTCACTTTATTCTGAAAAAAATATTTTTTATTTGCTTTATAACTTAATTATTGCAGATTAATGAAAAATATTGAAAAGATGTTAACCAATCTTTCTGATGAATTCTCATCTATATTTGGAAAATCTGTTTCAGAAGAAAATTACATCCAAATTGATTTGTCTGAAAATCAATTGATAAAGTTGAATATTGATCCTTCAGATTCAGATCAATTATCAAATTACATTACAGAATTTTCAAAATCGAATGAAAACAAAATACCTTACGGGGGTTATTTAGAAAAAAGGAATTTATACCAACGCAGCAATCATTTTTCAAAAAATGCAGTTGAAAATCGGAATATTCATTTGGGTTTAGATTTTTGGGCCAATGCTGAAACTTCCGTGTTTTTACCTTATGCAGGAGCGGTTCATAGTTTTGCTAATAACAAGAACCTAGGCGATTATGGTCCGACAATAATTATGAAGCATGAAGTTTTGGGCGATGATTTTTATAGTCTTTACGGACATTTGTCAGAAGATTCTATTTCTGGGCTAAAAGTGGGAGACTACTTTGATAAAGGCACTGAAATAGCGAAGCTCGGCAAATACGAAGTGAATGGAAATTACCCGCCACATTTGCATTTTCAATTGATTGTGGATTTGCAAAACTACTATGGCGACTATCCAGGCGTAAGTACTTTGTTCGATTTAGGATATTACAGATACAATTGTCCAAACCCCAATTTAATTTTGAATATCAATAACAAAACGAAATTGTAAACGGCAAAGCTTTTGCGTAACTTTGCAAAAAAAAATAAAGTATTGAAACTTAATATAACGAACGAAACTTCAAGATTGAAAAGCGTGATTTTGGGAACTGCAAATGATATTGGTCCAAAACCAACTTTGGAGGAAGCCTATGATCCAAAATCCATGGAACATATTAAGGCTGGCACATATCCAGATGAAGTAGATATGGTTCAAGAAATTGAAGCTGTTGAAGAGATTTTGAAGAAATATGAGGTAAAAGTTCTAAGACCGAAAATCATTCATGAATACAACCAAATTTTTACAAGAGATATTGGTTTTGTGATAGAAGATAAATTCATTTGTGCTAATATCCTACCGGAACGCAAATTAGAAATTGATGCTATTCAGCACATTTTAGATCAGATTGATGATGATAAAGTCATAGAGTTACCAGATAATTGTCATATTGAAGGTGGAGACGTAATGCCTCATAGAGATTATATTTTTATTGGAACTTATCGTAACGATGACTATTCAAATTTCATTACAGCAAGGACAAATCCTAGAGCTGTCGGGGAGATCGAAAAGTTATTTCCGAACAAAACCATAAAATCTTTCAGCTTAAGAAAATCTAACACAGATGCCAAAGCGAATGCACTGCATTTAGATTGTTGTTTTCAGCCAGTTGGCTCTAAATATGCTATTCTTCATAAAAACGGGTTTTTGGAAGATAGTGAATACCAGTGGTTGGTCGATTTCTTTGGAAAGGAAAATATTTTTGAAATTACTGCTGAAGAAATGTATGATATGAATAGCAATATTTTCTCTATTTCTGAGAATGTTGTAATTTCAGATGCACATTTTACAAGATTAAACACTTGGTTAAAATCTTTAGGAATTACTGTTGAAACCGTTAAATATAGAGAAATTGCTAAGCAAGAAGGGCTTTTGCGATGTTCCACTTTACCATTAATAAGAGCTTGATATGAAACAAATCACAGATACTGTACTTATGATTCGTCCAGTTAATTTCAGAATGAATGAAGAAACGGCGGTCAATAATTACTTTCAGAAATCTACAGAAGAGCTGCATGCCAGTGTAAATGTGAAGGCACAAAAAGAGTTTGATCGGTTTGTAGAAAAATTAGAAAATGTCGGCGTCCAGGTGATTACTGTCGAAGATGTGAAAGTACAGGATACACCAGATTCAATTTTTCCAAATAATTGGGTGTCTTTTCACGAAAATGGAAATGTAGGTTTGTACCCAATGTTTGCAAGAAATCGAAGAAAAGAAAGACGTGAAGACATACTTGCTACTATTGAAAGCAAAGGTTTTGTAATAAAAAATATTGTAGATTATACTTCTGCTGAAACTGAAAATATTTTTTTAGAAGGTACAGGAAGTTTGATTTTGGATCGACCAAACCAAAAAGCTTATTGCGCCTTATCGCCTAGAGCAGACGAAGATTTGGTAATAGAATTCTGTGAAGATTTTGAGTTTACACCAATTATTTTCAACGCTTACCAAAGTTTTGAAAATAAGCGTTTACCAATTTATCATACCAATGTAATGATGTGTGTGGCAGAAGATTTTGCTGTGATTTGCTTGGACACTATTGATGATAAAAAAGAGAAAAAACTTGTTAGCGAAAGTTTGAAGTCTGATGGCAAAGAGCTTATTGATATTTCTGAATCGCAAATGAACAAATTTGCTGGTAATATGCTGCAAGTTCAAGGAAAAGATGATAAATATTTAGTAATGAGCCAAGCGGCATATGATGCTTTGGGAACACACCAAATTTCTAAAATTGAAAAATACTGCAAGATTTTAAGCATTGATTTGCAAACTATTGAAACACATGGTGGCGGAAGTGCAAGATGTATGCTTGCAGAAATCTTTCTACCTAAAGCTTAGTCTTTAACTTTTGAAAATAAATAATCCCCGATTTTAAATTTAAAATCGGGGATTATTTGTTTTGATTAAATATCTATTTAATTTGCTTCTTCACTTATAAATTTAATTCTATAAAGTCGTAGCTCTTCTTCATCATAATCACCATCAAACTCGTTAAGGGCATCATTTATATTGTCAGATTCTGCATCTAGAAAATAATCGTGAATATCTTCCTGCTGATCTTCATCTAGCATATCATCCAGCCAGTAATTAATGTTTAATTTTGTACCACTGTAAACAATAGCTTCCATCTCTTTAATAAACTGATTCATATCAAAACCTTTACCATGAGCGATATCTGTTAATGGTAATTTTCTGTCAATATTTTGAATGATATAAAGTTTATTAGCACTGTTTGCTCCGGTACTTTTAACAACTAAATCATCTGGCCTAACAATATCGTTTTCTTCAACATAATCGTTGATCAGTTGAATGAATTCTTTTCCGAATTTTTTAGCTTTTCCTTCACCAACGCCATGAATATTGATTAATTCTTCATGTGAAATCGGATACTTCAGCGCCATATCATCGAGAGATGGATCTTGAAATACTACAAATGGTGGAATATCTTTCTTTTTAGCTACTTTTTTTCTGAGGTCTTTCAACATTTTTAGAAGCTTCGGGTCCGAGCCAGCGTTTCTAGTAACTGGCGTATAGCTTGCAGAATCGCTGCTATAATCATGATCTTCAGCCATCATGAAACTTTCAGGGTTTTCTAAAAACTCTTCTCCTTTAGGTTGCATTTTTACAACGCCGTAAGATTCCAATTCTTTCTTTAAGTAGCCTGCAATCAGAACTTGTCTCAGCAAAGCTGTCCAATATGGCGGTTCTTTGTCTTTACCAGCACCAAAAACTTCTAATTTTTCAGCTTTATTAGATTTAATCAGGACATTGCTTTTTCCAGTTATAGTGTGAACTATCTCTTTAGATTTGAAAAGCTGACCGGTTTGTTTTACTGTTTTTAAAAGTAAAACAACATCATCTTTGGCTTCTTTCTTTTTCTTAGGAAAGCGAACATTATCGTCCATGTCACCACCTTCACCCGTTGCGGTGTCAAATTCTTCACCGAAATAATGCAGGATGAATTTTCGCCTTGAGATTGAACTTTCAGCAAAAGCGACGACATCTTGGAGTAGGGCATGACCAATTTCTTGTTCAGCAACTGGTTTGCCACTCATAAATTTTTCTAGTTTCTCAATATCTTTATAACTGTAATACGCAATACAATGGCCTTCACCGCCATCTCTCCCTGCGCGTCCAGTTTCTTGGTAGTAACTTTCTATACTTTTTGGAATATCATTGTGGATCACAAAACGGACGTCTGGTTTGTCAATTCCCATACCAAAAGCAATTGTTGCGACAACAACGTCTATTTCTTCCATCAAAAACATATCTTGATGTTTGCTTCTGCTTTTGGCATCAAGCCCAGCATGATACGGAACAGCTTTAACGCCGTTGACCTGAAGTGTTTGAGCGAGTTGTTCTACACGTTTTCTGCTAAGACAATAAATAATTCCGCTTTTCCCAGTATTCTTTTTGACGAATTTGATGATATCCGAATCAATTTCGCTTGTTTTGGGTCTTATTTCATAATACAGATTTGGTCTGTTGAATGAAGCTTTAAAAGTATTGGCATTAGGTATTCTGAGATTTTTCAGAATGTCTTCCTGCACTTTTGGTGTTGCAGTTGCCGTTAAACCGATAATTGGAATATCATCGCCAATTCTTTCTAATATATTCTTAAGGTTTCGATATTCTGGTCTAAAGTCGTGTCCCCATTCAGAAATACAATGTGCTTCATCTATTGCTAAGAAAGAAATTTTTTCTTGTTTTAGAAAATCAATGTATTCTTGTTTAGTAAGCGATTCTGGTGCCACGTAAAGCAATTTAGTTACCCCGCTAGAAATATCTTCCTTAACCTGCTTGACTTGTGTTTTGTTCAGTGAAGAATTCAGTACATGAGCAATGCCAGGATTGTCTGATAAACCACGTAAGGTATCAACTTGATTTTTCATTAAAGCAATAAGCGGAGATACGACAATTGCTGTTCCTTCTTTAATTAAAGCGGGTAACTGGTAACACAAAGATTTGCCACCGCCAGTCGGCATAATTACAAATGTATGTTGGTTTGATATAATGCTTTCAATTACTTTTTCTTGTAATCCTTTGAATTCATCAAATCCAAAGTATTTTTTTAATTCCTGATGTAAATTGATTTGTGCCAATTGAATCTTAATATTTTGTTTTATTTTACCTTTGCAAAATTAAATATACGCAATCTTTATAAGTTTGCAAGTCCTAAAACGCTATTTTTATGAACGATATTGCCATACAATCTGTTGCAAAAGAAACAATTTTAATGCAGGCTAAAGCTATAGAGCATTTAGAGTCATTGATTGATGAATCATTTTCAGCAGCAGTGCGTACAATTTACGAATCTAAAGGGCGTGTAATTGTTACAGGTGTAGGCAAAAGTGCCATTATTGCTAGCAAAATTGTAGCTACGCTTAATTCAACAGGAACTCCAGCAGTATTCATGCATGCTGCAGATGCCATTCATGGAGATTTAGGAACTATTCTTAAAGATGATGTTGTGATTTGTATTTCAAAAAGCGGTAATACGCCAGAAATAAAAGTCTTGGCGCCATTAATAAAGAATTTCAAGAATAAATTAATTGCACTTACAGGAAATAAAGATTCCTTTCTTGGAAAACAAGCTGATTTTGTCTTGAATTCTTTCGTGGAAAAGGAAGCTTGTCCGAATAATTTGGCACCAACAACTAGTACTACAGCACAAATGGTGCTTGGAGATGCACTTGCTATAAGTTTACTGAAATTGAGAGGTTTTTCTAGCGATGATTTTGCAAAATTCCATCCTGGTGGTGCTTTAGGCAAAACTTTGTATTTACGGGTAAAGGATATTACTTCACAAAACATGAAGCCGCAAGTTCAACCTGAAGCCTCGATCAAAGATGTTATTGTTGAAATCACCAAAAATATGTTAGGGGTTACGACAGTCATAGAGAACAAAAAAATATTAGGTATTATCACAGATGGAGATTTACGAAGAATGTTGACAGAAACTGATGATTTTACAAAATTGACAGCAAAAGATATTATGTCAAAAAATCCTAAAACCATTTCAAATGATTCCATGGCTATCGATGCATTGGAGGTTCTTGAAACTTACGATATAACCCAGTTAATTGCTCACGAAGAAGGAAATTATGCTGGTATCGTACATTTACACGATTTAGTGAAAGAAGGAATTATATAATATTTAATGGTAAAAAAGAAAACAAAGAAAAATCCAGATGAAATGTCATTTCTGGATCATCTAGAGGATTTGAGATGGCATTTATTACGCGCTACACTTGCCATTTTAGTTGGTGGAGGTGTTGCGTTTGCTATGAAAGATTTTATTTTTAACGACATTATTTTTGGGCCTAAAAGTGCTAAATTTTGGACCTATGAAATGCTTTGTAACATCTCTAAGTTTTTCAAACTCGAGGATAGCTTTTGTTTCACCGAATTGCCTTTTAGAATTCAAAGTAGAACTGTTTCGGGACAATTTAGTGCGCATATTTGGACATCGATTACAGCAGGTTTTATTATTTCATTTCCTTATGTAATGTATCAATTTTGGGCTTTTGTGGCACCAGGTCTAAAAAGCTCAGAACGTAATAATGCACGCTGGTTTATATTTATCACTTCTTTTTTGTTTTTTATAGGTGTGCTTTTTGGTTATTATGTCATCACTCCATTGTCAATTAACTTTTTGGGAAGTTATAGCGTTAGTGAAGAAGTTTTTAACGACTTTGATTTAAGTAGCTATATAGGACTTGTGCGTGCATCTGTATTGGCTAGTGGCTTGATTTTCGAATTACCAGTGATTATGTATTTTTTAACTAAAATCGGTTTAGTTACTCCCGAATTTTTAAAGAAAAACAGAAAATATGCTCTGGTTTTTATATTGATTATTTCAGCATTAATCACTCCGCCCGATATTGCGAGCCAAGTGATTGTTGCCATTCCAGTACTCATTCTATATGAAATTAGTATCTTCATCTCAAAAATTGTAATAAGAAAACAACGTAAAAAAGAAAAACAAAGACAAACATGATTGATTTAGTTGACGAATTTGAAGCCTACAGGGCAAAAATGAATGGAAAGATTTTAGAGGAGAATAATAAAGTACTTAAACGTATTTTTAATCTTGATACTAATTCTTTTGCCAAAGGCGCTTTGGATGTAAAAACCAAAGAATTGCTAGGTTTAGTCTCATCTTTAGTTTTACGATGTGATGATTGTGTAAAATATCATCTAGAATCTTCTTATAAAGAAGGTTTGAATAGGGAACAGGTTGTGGAAGCACTTAGTATTGGAACTTTAGTTGGTGGAACCATAGTTATTCCACACCTTAGACGTGCCTTTGAATATTGGGAAGCCCTTGAGGATAAATTTGGAAAAACAACCGAGTAAAAAGACCTAATTTTAGATTGATATGAAAGCCATACTGCCACTATTTGTTAGACTTATTGCTTATTGCGGAATAATGTTTTTAATTTCATTAGTTACCCAGTACGATTTTAGTCAAGGCGAACTCAAAGAGGATTCTTTAACTGAAATTTCTCAGGAAATTCTTGTGGGTTTAAGTGCCTTATTACTGCTGATTTTTGGAAGTAAAAACAAAGATTATAAGGTTTTTTGTTTTGCTTTATCCGGGTTCTTAGGAATTCATTTTGTTAGAGAATTCGATTTTTGGTTGAATACTCAGCTATTTGATAAAGCGTGGCAAGTTCTGGCCTTAATCATATTAGTTTTGGTGGTAGTGATGTTAATCAAAAACTGGAAAAAAATTATTTTGGAAACTGCATCAATATCTAAAACTTATGGATTTTCATTTTTCTTTTCAGGATTAATTATTTTGCACGTATTTTCCAGATTATATGGACGTAAAATTATTTGGATTGATTTGCTGAAAGAAACTCATAATAAATACGTTATAGAAGATGCCGGCGAAAAAGTTGTAGATATCAGAGAGTTTATGCGTCCAGTCAAGGATGCTTCTGAAGAAAGCATCGAATTGTTGGCTTATGCTATAATTTTTATTGGTGTGGTTGAAATTTTAATTCACACTTCAAAACAAAGAAAACTAAATTAGAATGAGTCAACACCAAGCCACATTAAAAGCTGAAAATTTAATCAAATCTTACAAAGGTGTAGAGGTAGTGAAAGGCGTCTCAGTGAAAGTTAGCCAAGGTGAAATTGTTGGTTTATTAGGGCCAAACGGCGCTGGAAAAACCACATCTTTTTACATGATTGTTGGTCTGATAAAACCAAATGGTGGTAAAATTTATTTGGATGATACCAACATTACAAAATTCCCAATGTATAAACGTGCTCAAAATGGCATTGGATATTTGGCTCAGGAAGCTTCGATTTTTAGAAAATTGAGCATTGAAGACAACATTATGAGTGTTCTGCAATTGACAAACCTGAACAAAGAAGAACGTGAGAAGAAAATGGAAGCTTTGATTAGTGAGTTTGGTTTAAATCACATTCGTACAAATCGTGGAGATTTATTGTCTGGTGGAGAAAGACGGCGAACAGAAATTGCAAGAGCTCTAGCTACAGATCCAAAATTTATTTTATTGGACGAACCTTTTGCGGGTGTAGACCCTGTTGCAGTGGAAGATATTCAGAAAATTGTGGCGCAATTGAAAGATAAAAATATTGGGATTCTCATCACCGACCATAATGTCCAAGAAACTTTAGCCATTACCGATAGAACGTATTTAATGTTTGAAGGGCGAATCTTGAAACACGGTCAACCTGAAGAGTTAGCCGAAGATGAAATGGTACGAAAAGTTTATCTTGGGCAAAACTTTGAACTTCGGAAAAAGAAAATTTTTAAGTAAAATTCTTCAGAAAAAATCAAAATCAAGTTTTCTGCTTTTTCTTTTCAGCAGCTGGAAATAAAATATTATTTAAAATCAACCGATAGCCAGGCGATTTTGGATGCAATTCCAATTCTGTTTTTGGATCGCCGACACGATGTTGGTAATCTTCAGGATCGTGACCACCGTAAAATGTAAAAAAGCCCTTGCCTTTGATGCCGTGAATATATCTGGCTTCGCCATTGACTTTGTTTTCTCCCATAATCAATACATTAGACTTGATTTGGTCGGGATTGAAAGCTGTAGTTTGGCCCATAAATCCTTTGACCAAAGCCGTGTGATTTTGACACAACATCGTTGGAATTGGATCCCATTTGGCTGAAAAATCCATTAAAGTGAAATAATCTTTCTCTTTAGGAATTTTACGACGACTGGTTAAATCTATAGAAGAATATTCATAAACATTTGGACTTTTTTCTAAAATGAAATCAGTAAATGCAAATGTTTTGCTATAATCTATTTTGTTTTGATAACCTGATTCGCTGGCATCGCCATCAAACATCGGTTCACAAATGTCAACGCCGTCTGCAGACAAAGCAATATCAAAAGAATCTGTGGCACTACACATAGCGAACATGAATCCGCCGCCAACAACATAAGATTTTATTTTTTTTGAAACTGCTAATTTAGCTTCAGAAACTTTATCAAAACCTAAACTTTTAGCTAGCCTTTCAGCTTCTTTTTTTTCTTCGATATACCAAGGTGCTGACCGGTAAGCGCGATAAAATTTTCCATATTGTCCAGTAAAATCTTCATGATGCAAGTGAAGCCAGTCGTAAAGTAAAAGTTCATCGTTTAGAACTTCTTTGTCATATACTTTTTCGTATGGAATTTCAGCAAATTCTAGAACCATAGTAACTGCGTCGTCCCATGGAGCGTTTCCTTGAGGTGTGTAAACCGCTATTTTTGGTGCTTTTTCGAGCATAACGGCTTCCATGTTCTGAGAAGGACTATTTATGCGGTTAAGGATTTCTCTGGATTCAGCATCAGAAATAATTTCAAAAGAAACCCCTCTAATCGTGCATTCTTTTTCTAATTTATCTGAATATGGCGTTAAAAATGAGCCCCCACGATAGTTCAGCAACCATTGAACTTTTTCACCATCATCCAACAACCAGTATGTGATACCGTATGCTTTCAGATGATTTTCTTGAGTTTCATAATCCATAGGAATCAAAATGAAATTTGCTTGACATTTCAATCCGAAACAAATTAAGAAAACGATTAACGTATATTTCATAATTATGTGTTTTAATTTAAAACGGCACCTCGTCTTCAGGATCGTTTGTAGGATTCGAGCTTGGTGAATTTCCGAAAACTTCTTCCGCATTTGGGAAGTTATTAGTGTCTGGTTTTTCGTTTTCATTCATACTTGAACCGATTTCAAAAGGCGAATTGAAAGTTTCCAAGTTTTCGAATTTACCAAGTTGACCGATAAATTTCAGTCTTATGTTATCTAAACCACCATTTCTGTGTTTTGCGATAATAAATTCAGCCTGTCCTTGCGTAGGGGATCTTTCGTCATCATCCCATTCTTCAATATCATAATATTCTGGTCGATAAATAAATGATACAATATCTGCATCTTGCTCAATCGCACCAGATTCACGCAAATCACTTAAAAGTGGGCGTTTGCTACCGCCACGTGTTTCAACAGCACGCGATAATTGGGATAAAGCTAAAACAGGAATACTCAATTCTTTAGCTAGGGCTTTTAAATTTCGTGAAATTGTTGAAATTTCTTGTTCTCGATTTCCGCCTTTTTGGCTTCCTCCACCGGTCATCAATTGCAAATAATCCACAACAATAAGTTTTATACCATGTTGTGATGATAAACGTCTGGCTTTTGCCCTCAAATCGAAAATTGATAAAGACGGCGTATCATCTATGAATAATGGTGCTTGTTCTAATGATTTTACTTTCACATTTAGCTGCTCCCATTCATGTTTTTCTAAATTTCCAGTTCTAAGTTTTTCTGAATTTAAACCAGTTTCAGAAGAAATTAATCTGGTAATCAATTGTACTGAAGACATTTCCAATGAAAAAAAGGCTACCGGAATATTTTGTCCAACCGCAATATTTCTTGCCATTGTCAGCGTTAATGCTGTTTTTCCCATACCAGGACGAGCGGCAATAATAACCAAATCACTAGGTTGCCAACCAGAAGTGAGCTTGTCTAAATCGTTGAAACCAGATGGAACGCCACTCAAACCTTCTTTATTAGAAATTTCTTCGATGCGTTTTTTGGCTTGCATAACCAAACTTTGTGCAGTTTCTGAAGATCTTTTAATATTACCTTGAGTAACTTCGTAAAGTTTGGATTCAGCGTGATCTAGTAGATCGAAAACATCTGTACCTTCATCGTAAGATTCCTCAATGATTTCATTAGAAATTTTAATTAAACTCCGCTGAATATATTTCTGTAAAACTATTCTCGAGTGAAATTCAATATGAGCTGAAGATGATACTTTTTGCGTCAATTGAATCAAGTAATATTCGCCACCACAAGCTTGTAGTTTTTTCTTTTGTTTAAGCTCTGTGGAAACCGTTAATAAGTCGATTGGGTCTCCTTTCTCAAACAGGGAAATTATGGCTTCATAAATGTTCTTATGCGCATCTTTATAAAAAACATCTGGATGCAAAATATCGATGACTTCATCAACACCTTTTTTATCGATCATCATTGCGCCAAGAATAACTTGCTCTAAATCAACTGCTTGAGGTGGTATTTTTCCTTTTTGCAGGCTGATGACGTCATTGTTAGAATTGGTTTTAGTAGATGTTTGTGTGGCTTTTTCCATGTCACGAATGTAAAAAAAAGGTTATGAAGTTGAGTTAAATTTAGACGCGTTAACACTGCTTGTTTATTAACAACGCATTGTGGATAACTTTATTTTTTTGTGGAAAACTAAAAAAATCCGAAATACGAAATTTCGGATTTTGATATGTTTATAGGCTTAGTGCTTACTTTTCGTTATAAACACCAATATCAATAAATTTCTGCATTCTCATTTCTATCAATTTGTCTGGGGATAACTTTTTTAATTCTTCGAATTCTTTCAAAATAGCTTTGCCAACGATTTCGAAGGTTTTTTCTCGATTGCTGTGAGCGCCACCAAGTGGTTCTTTTACAATTTTGTCAACAATTTTTAGTTTTTTCATGTCTGCTGCTGTCAACTTCAAGGCTTCTGCTGCAGTTTCTTTATGTTCCCAACTTCTCCACAATATTGAAGAGCAGGATTCTGGAGAAATCACAGAATACCAAGTGTTTTCAAGCATCAAAACTTTATCTCCAACGCCAATTCCAAGTGCGCCACCGCTGGCGCCTTCACCAATTATTATGACAATTACGGGAACTTTCAACTGGCTCATTTCCAAAATATTCCTTGCAATAGCTTCACCTTGTCCACGTTCTTCGGCTTCCAGTCCAGGAAATGCACCTGGAGTATCAATCAAAGTGACAATAGGGAGATTGAATTTTTCAGCCTTTTTCATTAAACGTAAGGCTTTTCGATAACCTTCAGGATTTGCCATCCCAAAGTTTCTGTATTGTCTAGTCTTTGTGTTGAAGCCTTTCTGCTGTCCGATAAACATGAAAGATTGTTCATGAATTTTACCTAAACCGCCAATCATAGCTTTGTCATCTCCGAAATTTCTATCGCCATGAAGTTCTAGGAAACTTTCCCCACAAATCGCTTTGATATAGTCCAAAGTATATGGTCTGTTTGGGTGTCTCGAAAGTTGAACCCTCTGCCAAGGTGTGAGATTGGCATAGATTTCTTTCTTTTTATTATCTAGTTTGAGTTTGATTTGTTGACAAGTTTCAGTCACATCAACCTCACTATCTTCGCCGATTTTACAGGCTTTTTCGTATTGTTCTTGAAGTTCCTTTATCGGTAATTCAAATTCTAAATATTCCATAATTTAGAGTTGTTTCTTTAAAAGTCAGTCGACAAATATATGAAAGTTATCTTGTTTATTGCTTACAATATCGATTAGCGTTTTGCTTTCTGTAATAAATAGACGGCTAAAATACCAAAGACAATATTTGAAAACCAAACAGCTAGCATAGGTGAAAAGGTTGATTTTTCTGCGATTGTACCAAAAACTTTGTCCAAAAATATGAAGGCAAATGCGATGACAATACCAATTGCAAGATTCACGCCCATACCGCCACGTCTTTTCATCGCAGATACTGATACCGCAATAATAGTAAGAATAAATGCTGAAACTGGAACACTCCAACGTTTGTAAGCTACGATTTCGTAGGTGCTAATATTGCCAGACCCACGTCTTTTTTCTGTAGCTATAAATTCTTTGAGTTCTCCGTAGGTTAAAGTTTCTGCAATATATTCTACTGGCGTAAGTTCGTCGAATTCGAATGGCAAAATAGTGTCAATTTTTGTCTTTTTGATCAAAATATCATCGCGCTCGTTAATGATTCTTTTTACGTAATTATTCAATGTATAAGTTGAATCTTCTGGATTGAACCTTAATCTGGAAGCAGAAATTTTGAATTCCATTTCGTCATTTTCATTAAAATGTTCTAAAGTGAAATTTCTAGCTGTTTTAGAATTAGGTTGAAAATTGGTCGCAAAAATAAATTCGTTATCGTTGATTTGACGATACACATTTTCAGTTTCCTGTACGTCTCGTCCCTTTTTAAAATATTTATATTTAAACTCATTGAAACCTTGACTAGCTGTAGGAACCAAATACATGCTAAAAAGAAGTGCAATACCACAAACTAGACTGGCACCAATAATGTAAGGTCGCAAAAATCGACCAAAGGACACACCAGAACTCAAAATAGCGATGATTTCGGTATTGTTTGCGAGTTTTGAAGTAAACCATATTATGGATAAAAATAGAAAAATAGGGAATAAAAGATTAGCGAAGTAAATTGTGAAATTACCATAGAAAATTAAAACTTCACCCAAAGGAGCATTATTTTCAGTGATATCATCTATTTTTTCTGAAAGATTAACGATGATTCCAATCGGGATGAACATTAACAACAAAGCGGTGAATGTTGCCAAATATCTTTTAAGTATGTACCAATCTATAATTTTCAAATGCCTAAAATTTAAAGTCGAGTTGCCATTTTTCTTACCATTTCATCCTTCCAAGGTCTAAACGTTCCTTCTTGAATTTGCTTTCTGGCTTCTCTAACTAACCATAAATAAAAACCTAAATTATGAATTGTAGCAATTTGTTTTCCTAATAATTCTTTAACGCTAAAAAGATGCTTTAAGTATGCTTTGGTATATTCGGTGTCAACCCAAGTATTGGCAGCAGAATCTATCACAGAAAAGTCATCTTCCCATTTTTTGTTTTTGATATTAATGGTGCCTTCAGAGGTAAAAAGCATTCCGTTTCTTGCATTTCTAGTTGGCATCACACAATCAAACATGTCAACGCCAAGTGCAATATTTTCAAGTAAATTTATCGGAGTGCCAACTCCCATCAGATAACGTGGTTTGTCTTCTGGTAAAATTGCATTGACAACTTCAGTCATAGCGTACATTTCATCATCAGGTTCACCAACAGACAAGCCGCCAATTGCATTGCCTTCAGCACCTACATTAGCAATATATTCTGCAGATTGTTCTCTCAAATCTTTATAAGTACTGCCCTGAACAATCGGAAATAAAGTTTGACTGTGGCCGTATAAAGGTTGTGTATTTTGCATGTGCGTCATACAACGTTCCAACCAACGATGCGTCATGTGCATGGAGCGTTGCGCATATTTATAATAGCATGGATATGGTGTGCATTCGTCAAAAGCCATGATGATGTCAGCGCCAATTTCACGCTGGATGTCAACAGCTTTTTCTGGAGTGAATAAATGCGTTGAGCCATCGATATGAGATTTGAATTTAACGCCTTCTTCTTTGATTTTTCTATTGGCAGAAAGTGAATAGACTTGATACCCGCCAGAATCGGTTAGAATATTCCGATCCCAATTCATGAATTTGTGCAAACCACCAGCTTTTTTTAAAATACCTGTACCAGGTCTTAAATATAAATGATAGGTATTTCCTAAAATAATATCTGGGTTAATTTCTTCTTTCAACTCACGTTGGTGAACACCTTTTACTGTGGCAATAGTTCCCACAGGCATAAAAATTGGTGTTTCGATCACGCCGTGATCTGTTGTGATTTTTCCGACTCTAGCCTTGGAGTTTGGGTCGGTTTTTAGTAATTCGAATTTCATATCAATTTCAATAGCCGGCAAAGATACTTAAACTGAAATTAAATAAAGCCTTTACTAATTCTTGTCGAATTTTATTTTTCTGAAATGAAATTTAAAAATAATTCTTTTTTTTGATGCCGAAGACACCAATTTGACTTCAAAAAATTGCAATAAAATCGCTACTTTTGTCGAACTTTTAAATCTTAAATTTAAATAATGTCAACAACACAACAACTCCAAGATTTTGTAACCCAAGTCAGACGTGATATTTTGCGTCAAGTACATCAAGTCAATTCTGGTCATCCGGGAGGATCGCTTGGATGTGCAGAATTTTTCTCTGTACTTTACCAAGAAGTGATGGATTACTCCACAGATTTCGATATGGACGGAAAAAATGAAGATATTTTCTTTTTGTCCAACGGTCATATTTCTCCTGTTTTTTATAGCGTTTTAGCCAGATCTGGTTTTTTTCCAGTGGAAGAATTGCGTACATTCAGAAAAATCAATTCAAGATTACAAGGTCACCCAACTACTCACGAGGGTTTGCCAGGTATCAGAATAGCCTCAGGATCTTTAGGCCAAGGTTTGTCTGTCGCTATTGGCGCAGCTTTAACTAAAAAGCAAAATGATGATGAACATTTGATCTATACATTACACGGTGATGGTGAGCTGCAAGAAGGTCAAAACTGGGAGGCAATTTTATACGCTGGTAGTAACGGATTGGATAACATTATCGCTACCATAGATTACAACAAAAAACAAATCGATGGTGCAACCGATGATGTATTGCCACTTGGAAATTTAAAAGCAAAATTTGAAGCTTTTGATTGGAAAGTTTTAGAGTTAAAAGAAGGGAATGATTTAGAAGCAATCAAAGCAAAATTAGAAGAAGCTAAAAATCTTACAGGTCAGAATCAACCTATCGTTATTATTATGGAAACCGAAATGGGTAATGGTGTAGATTATATGATGGGAACACATGCTTGGCATGGTAAAGCGCCGAACGATGAACAATTGGAAAGTGCATTGGCACAAAATCCTGAAACTCTAGGCGATTACTAGAAAACATCTAAAAAAACGACAAAAGCAAAACATTTTATGAAAACATATACAAACTCCGGGAATATCGACACAAGATCAGGTTTTGGTGCTGGTTTAGCAGAACTCGGTAAAACTAACCCAGATGTCTTGGCACTTTGTGCAGATTTAACTGGATCTTTAAAAATGGATGAGTTTAAGAAAAATCATCCCGATCGGTTTTTTCAAATTGGTATTGCGGAAGCAAATATGATTGGTATCGCTGCTGGAATGACGATTGGGGGAAAAATTCCATTCACAGGAACTTTTGCTAACTTTTCAACTGGACGTGTTTATGATCAAATTCGTCAATCTGTAGCTTATTCTGGTAAAAATGTAAAAATCTGTGCTTCTCACGCTGGTTTAACTTTAGGAGAAGATGGAGCAACTCATCAAATTTTAGAAGATTTAGGTCTCATGAAAATGTTGCCGGGAATGACTGTGATCAATACCTGTGATTATAATCAAACCAAAGCTGCAACAATAGCTATTGCCGAACACGATGGTCCAGTGTATTTAAGATTTGGACGTCCGAAAGTTGCAAATTTTACACCCGAAAATCAGAAATTTGAAATCGGTAAAGCAGTTAATCTTACCGAGGGTAATGACGTTACAATTGTAGCAACTGGACATTTGGTTTGGGAAGCTTTGGAAGCGGCTAAAATTCTAGATGAAAAAGGTATTTCAGCAGAGGTTATAAATATTCACACGATTAAACCTTTGGATGAAAAAGCAATTTTGAAATCCGTTAGAAAAACAAAATGCGTAGTAACTGCAGAAGAGCATAATTTCCTTGGTGGTTTAGGTGAAAGTGTAGCTAGAACTTTAGCACAAAGTGAGCCAACGCCTCAAGAATTTGTGGCAACACAAGATACTTTTGGTGAAAGTGGAACACCAGCAGAACTCATGGAAAAATATGGATTGAATGCTGAAAATATTGTTACTAAAGCTGAAGCTGCAATTTTAAGGAAAGTCTAAAATTTATATAATTGAAATTTAATAAAAACCTCGATATCTTGAAAATATCGAGGTTTTTAGCTTGATAGCGTCTTTATAAAATCATACAACACTTTCAAAACAGGGTGTTTTTCTAAATTTTTATTTTCAAGAAAAGCACCCTCAAGATTCAAATCCTGGTTTCCGACAATTTGCTTGATTTGCGCATCGCCAACTTCTTTGTAAGCCATCGACCAGTTTTTGAATTGTCGCTCATCAAGAGTTCCTGAGTCAAGAAGAATCATATTATTATGGCGTTTATCGTTCTTTATAATATCATATATTCCATCAATTTCTTCCGCAGGACCTTCGATGTATTGAACGAATTTGCCTTGAATCAATAATAAAATTCCAGTGATGGCAATCCGTTTATTTTTCTCTCTAATTTTAAATAAAAAATCTTCTATATTTTGCTTCGTCATCACTTGTGTTTGACTGCTCATATAGGATACAAATTTCAATTGCATTCTTTTTAGTTATAAAGTGATGTGGAAAATTAATTATTTTTTTCGAATTTTTAAATGAATCAGGTATTTTTCTGAATTATACATATTTCGGCAAAAATCAAATCAAATTTTTTCACTTATTCGTTTTACAAGTTTTCAAATGATAACTTTGCAACTAAAATTTTTCTCATGGAATTGAATCTCACAAGACCAATTTGTTTCTTCGACTTAGAAACAACAGGCACAAATATATCTAAAGACCGAATAGTTGAAATTTCAATTTTGAAGGTTTTTGAAAATAACAATAAAGAAAGTTACACTTGGAAAGTGAATCCAGGAATTCCAATTCCGCCAGAAACCACAGCAATTCATGGTATAAGTGATGAGGATGTTGTTAATGAACCAAAATTTGAAATTTTAGCTCCAAAAATAAATCAAATGATAAAGGGTTGCGATTTGGGCGGTTATAATAGTAACCGTTTCGATATCCCTTTGTTGGCTGAAGAAATGCTACGTGCTGGTATAGATTTCGATCTTAAAAAAGTGAATGCCATAGACGTACAAACTATTTTTCATAAAAAGGAAAAACGAACTTTGGAAGCGGCCTATAAATTCTATTGCGATAAAGATTTGACTAACGCGCACAGTGCCGAAGCCGATACCAATGCAACCTATGAAGTTTTGAAATCTCAACTCGATAGGTACGAAGATTTAGAAAATGACACAAAATGGTTGTCTACTTTTAGTGCCCACAAGAAATTTGCAGATTTAGCAGGTTTTATTGTTTTAAATAAAAAAGATGAAGAAGTTTTTTCATTTGGAAAATTTAAAGGTAAAAAAGTTGAGGAAGTATTAGAGAAAGAACCTGGTTATTTTGGGTGGATTCAAAATGCTGATTTTCCACTTTATACCAAAAAAATTCTAACTGCGATAAAATTAAGAAAATTAGCCACAAAATAATTTCCAAATGAAAATCATCTGTATTGGTAGAAACTACGCCAGTCATATTTCAGAACTTCAAAATGAAAAACCCGAATCGCCAGTAGTTTTTTTGAAACCAGATTCGTCGATACTGCCAAAAAATCAAGCTTTTGTAATGCCTGCTTTTTCAAATGAAATCAACTATGAAGTTGAGGTTTTAGTCAAAATTAAAAAAGTAGGTAAGCATATTCAAGAAAAATTTGCCAATACATATTATGATGAAATTGGTTTGGGAATCGATTTTACTGCAAGAGATCTTCAATCTAAACTCAAAGCAGCGGGATTACCCTGGGAAAAAGCAAAGGGTTTTGACGGGGCAACTTTGCTTGGAAGTAAATGGCTTGATAAGTCTGAAATCGAAAATTTAAATCAATTGAATTTTAGGCTAGAACGAAATTCTGAGATTGTTCAAAATGGAAATACGTCTGAAATGCTATGGAAAATAGATGAAATCATAGCTTATGTTTCTCAATTCTTCACTCTAAAAATAGGCGATATTATTTTTACAGGAACACCTGCTGGAGTTGGAAAAGTTGAACCTAATGACGTTTTGAATGGTTTTATTGAAAATGAACAAATATTTACAGTAAACGTAAAATAACCGATGAAAGCAGAAATAATAACAATTGGTGATGAAATCCTTATCGGGCAAATTATCGACACCAATTCCGCATTTATAGCCAAGCAATTGAATAAAATCGGAATTGATGTTTATCAAATTACATCTATTCAAGATGAGAAAGATCACATTCTTAAATCTTTAGAAGCTGCTTCAAAACGCGTAGATATTGTTATTGTAACTGGCGGTTTGGGTCCTACCAAAGACGATATTACTAAGCATACATTTTGCGAATACTTCAATGATGAAATGGTTTTGGACAAAAAAGTTTTGAGCCATATTGAAGATATTTTTGAAAAATATGTTGATACTCCAATTTTGGAAGCTAACAAATCTCAAGCATTCATACCGTCTAAAGCGATTACATTGTTCAATGAGTACGGAACGGCTCCAGGAATGTGGTTTGAAGTGCAAGATGTCGTTTATGTATCTATGCCAGGCGTGCCTTATGAAATGAAATCTATTTTGACCGGTCAGGTTTTGCCAAGATTGCAAGACAGGTTTCACACTCCTTATATTATACATAAAACGGTATTGACTTATGGTTTAGGCGAAAGTGCCATTGCAGAACGTATTGAAGATTGGGAAAACACTTTACCAAAATTTATCAAATTAGCATATTTGCCAAGTTTAGGTCGAGTTAGATTGCGACTCAGTGCTAGGGGAGAAGATGAACAGGTTTTAAAGGATGCGCTGCAAGATGCTGTTACTACTTTGAATGAAATTATCGGCGACATTATTAAGGGTTACGAAGATGAATTGACTTTAGAGGAGCGGATTGCAAAATTATTTACTGATAAGAATTTCAGTTTAGCTACCGCAGAAAGTTGCACAGGAGGTCGATTGGCGTCAAAATTCACAGAAATACCAGGTGCTTCAGCCTATTTTAAAGGTTCAATAGTTAGTTATGCAACCTCTGCGAAAAATGATGTTCTGAAAATACCAGAAGAGGTTATTCAAAAATATTCTGTTGTCAGTGCTGAAATTACAGAGGCTATGGCAAACCGTGTTCAGAAAATGTTTCATGCTGACTTTGCTATTGCAACCACAGGTAATGCGGGTCCAACTAAAGGAGATAGCGATGCTGAAATAGGAACAGTCTTTATTGCTATCGCTGATCCTAAAAAGACAAAAGTTTTTGAATTTAATTTTGGAAAACACAGAGAACGTGTCACGCAAAAGGCTGTAAACAAAGCTTTAGAGCTAGTTTATTCAGCGATTTTAAAAAATTAAAAATCTATTAAAATCCTTTTGTCTAATTCGGAAAAATGTCGTTAATTTGCATCCTGTTTTTAATAACATATAAAAGTATATATAATGTCAAGAGTTTGTGAGCTTACTGGAAAAAGAGCGATGTCCGGAAATAATGTTTCCCATGCATTGAATAGAACTAGACGTAAATTTAGCGTTAACTTGGTTAAAAAAAGATTCTATATCCCAGAAGAGGATAAATGGATTACTCTAAAAGTGTCTACGTCTATTTTGAAAACCATCAATAAAAAAGGAATTCATGCTGTTTTGAAAGAAGCACGTGCAAAAGGATTCTTGACAAAATAGAGATTATAAAGCATTTATATTATGGCAAAGAAAGGCAATAGAGTTCAAGTAATTATGGAGTGCACAGAGCATAAAGAATCTGGGCTTCCAGGAACTTCAAGATATATTACAACTAAGAACAAACGAAACACTCCTGATAGATTAGAGCTTAAAAAGTTCAATCCAATCATGAAGAAAATGACTGTTCACAAAGAAATTAAATAAGTTATGGCAAAGAAATCAGTTGCATCGATACAAACAGGAACCAAAAGGCTTACAAAAGCTATCAAAATGGTGAAATCACAGAAAAGCGGCGCTTATGTTTTTGATGAAAAAATTATGGCTCCGGATGAAGTGAATGATTATTTTAATAAAAAGTAGTAGCAAACATCTTATTATACACAATGCCGTCTCGATATTCGTGACGGCTTTTTGTTTTTGATTATCTTTGTGCTCAATTTTATTTTTAATTTAATTTTTGAGTGCTATAACTTTATACGATGGGTCTTTTTAAAAAAATATTTTCTAAAGAAAAAAAAGAGAAATTAGACGAGGGTTTAGAGAAATCCAAATCTAATTTTTTTGGTAAGCTAAGTAAAGCAGTTGCAGGCAAATCCAAAGTCGACGAATCCGTACTCGACGATTTGGAGGATGTACTTGTTTCTAGCGATGTTGGTGTAGCCACGACTATAAAAATTATCGATAGAATTGAAGCTCGCGTTGCTCGTGATAAATACCTAGGTACAGATGAACTCAATACTATTTTGCGTGAAGAAATCGCCGGATTACTTAGCGAATCTGAACATGGTGAATTAGAAACTTTAGAAATTCCTGAAGGTAAAAAACCTTATGTAATTATGGTTGTTGGCGTTAATGGTGTGGGCAAAACCACAACCATTGGTAAACTTGCAAAACAATATAAAAATAAAGGTAAAAAGGTAATCCTTGGTGCTGGCGATACTTTCCGAGCTGCAGCGATTGACCAGTTACAAATTTGGGCAGATCGCGTAGATATTCCAATCGTCAAACAAAAAATGGGTAGCGATCCGGCTTCTGTAGCTTTTGATACTGTACAAAGCGCTATGAAGCAAGATGCTGATGTAGTTATTATCGACACGGCAGGACGACTTCATAATAAAGTTAATTTGATGAACGAATTGTCCAAAATAAAACGTGTCATGCAAAAAGTAACACCAAATGTACCAGATGAGGTGCTTTTGGTTCTAGACGGTTCCACTGGACAAAATGCTTTCGAACAAGCTAAACAATTTACGGCAGCGACAGAAGTCACAGCTTTAGCGATTACAAAACTAGATGGTACAGCAAAAGGAGGCGTTGTTATCGGTATTAGCGATCAATTCAAGATTCCTGTAAAATATATTGGCGTTGGAGAAGGTGTTGATGATTTGCAGGTGTTCAATAAATATGAATTTGTAGATTCTTTTTTTTCTAAATAATTTCAATGACTGCACAAAAACCAAAACCATTTACATCAGAGAAAAACAAGTTGATTTTCACCAAAATCATAGTGATTTATGCCGCTTTTTTTCTTGTTCTAAAATTAGCAGCTATTTTTCAAGGTGCTTGGGTGATGACGAATTTACTCATCGCTTTACCTGTAGTAATTCTCGGACTTATTGGTTTTTATTTATTGAAAAACAATAGTGTGAATTGGTTTTTTCCCATCTTTAGTATTATTTTGATCTCCGCCCTGCGTTATTATGAAACCGATTTAGCAAATTGGCTTCATGAACAACTTTAGCTAAAAAACTTCATATTTCAAGTCTCCGATTGGTTATCAAATAATTAACTTCTAAGCAGACATTAGATTGTATATTTGCACACAAATTTTATAAATTTTCCATGCGTACAAAATCATTAAAGAAAAATAAAATCAACGTTGTTACATTAGGTTGTAGTAAAAATATCTACGATTCCGAAGTCTTAATGGGACAACTGAAAGCGAACAAAAAGGACGTTGTTCATGAGCAAGAAGGTAATGTTGTTGTAATTAATACTTGTGGATTTATAGACAATGCCAAAGAACAATCCATCAACACGATTTTAGATTTTGTACAGAAAAAAGAAGATGGTGAAGTTGAAAAAGTTTTTGTTACCGGCTGTTTATCTGAACGTTATAAGCCAGATTTACAAAAAGAAATTCCAGACGTTGACCAGTATTTTGGCACGACAGAATTGCCAGCTTTACTTAAAGCTTTAGGCGCAGATTACAAGCACGAATTACTTGGAGAACGCGTAACAACAACGCCAAAAAATTACGCTTTTTTGAAAATTGCCGAAGGTTGCGATCGTCCATGTTCGTTTTGTGCTATTCCGCTGATGCGAGGCGGTCACAAATCCACACCGATTGAAGATTTAGTCAGCGAAGCAAAAAAACTTGCAGCAAGTGGCGTCAAAGAATTGATTTTGATTGCCCAAGATTTGACTTATTACGGCTTAGATTTATACAAAAAAAGAAATTTAGCAGAACTGCTAAAAGCCTTGGTTGAGGTTGAAGGAATCGAATGGATTCGCTTACATTATGCATTTCCAACAGGGTTTCCTGTCGATGTTTTAGATGTCATTCGCGATGAACCGAAAGTTTGTAATTATATCGATATTCCGCTTCAGCATATTTCCGATCATATTTTGAAATCTATGCGTCGCGGTACAAACCACAAGAAAACGACGGATTTACTTTATAAATTCAGAGAAATTGTGCCAAAAATGGCAATTCGAACAACATTAATTGTTGGTTATCCAGGTGAAACCGAAGCAGATTTTCAAGAGTTGAAATCTTGGGTTCAAGAAATGAGGTTTGAAAGATTAGGTTGCTTCACTTATTCTCATGAAGAAAATACTCATGCCTATAATCTGGAAGACGACGTGCCCGAAGAAGTTAAAATCCAGCGTGCCAATGAAATTATGGAAATTCAATCTCAAATTTCTTGGGAATTAAATCAGAACAAAATTGGCAAAGTTTTTAAATGTGTCATCGATCGCAAAGAAGGCAATTATTTTGTCGGAAGAACCGAATACGATTCGCCAGATGTGGATAATGAAGTCCTAATCGATGCTTCAAAATTTTATTTAAAAACCGGAGATTTCGCACAAATAAAAATTATAGACGCCGCAGATTTCGATTTGTATGGCGAACCAAAATCTTGATATTCTTTAATTGTCTTAAATAGTATTTTTTATTTGAATTGAATTTAAACTTCAATTATTAAATGACTAAGTCTTTGTTTTGGTGAAAAGTCTTTAACTAAAAATTAGTAGAAAAAACAGTTGACAAATGTATCTTTGAAATATTCAATATTTCAAATTATGGCTGACTGTTTACCTTATCGCGCAACGGATTATTTTTCAGATATAGTTTATGATTATATTGAAAAAAACAAAGATTTAGAAGAATTTTACGGTCATTTCCCAGACTTAGAAAATTTCAAATCTCAGATAGATTCCAAACAAAAACAGTTTTCAAAATCACAACGCGAAACTTTAGTTCAGGTATTGAAAAAACAATATCAAAACGTTGAGACTTCGTCTTTAACATCAACTCATATAGAGGATATTGATGACGATAAAACCTTTACTATTACTACAGGTCATCAGCTGAATTTGTTCACTGGACCATTATATTTTTTATATAAAATAGTTTCAACAATCAATTTAGCTAAAACTTTAAAATCTGAATATCCTGATTACAATTTTGTTCCGGTCTATTGGATGGCTTCAGAAGACCATGATTTTGATGAAATTAATTTTTTTCATTTTAAAAGAAAAACTTACCGTTGGAAAAATGACGCAGATGAAGGCGCTGTCGGTAAATTCAGTACAGAAAATATATCTGAATTATTCCAGAAAATTGAGTCAGATTTTGGAAACAGCGATCATGCTGAATACTTGAAAGGCTTGTTTACCAAAACATATCGAGAACATGATACTTTAGCCGAAGCAACAAGATTTTTAGCCAATGAACTTTTTGGTAAACACGGATTGGTGATTTTGGATGCCGATGAAAAATCACTCAAACAAAATTTTATTTCACATATTAAAAACGATTTGGTATATCATACAGCGTTTAGCCAAATTCAAAAGCAATCCGATAAACTCTCTGATTTAGGCTATAAGGTGCAAGTCAATCCGAGAGAAATCAATTTGTTTTATATGAAAGACAATTTGCGCGCTAGAATCGTAAAACAAGATGAAAATTACTATGTTTTGGATACCGAATTGAAATATTCAGAAACTGAAATTTTAGATTTGGTTGACAAATATCCTGAAAGATTTTCGCCTAATGTTTCCTTACGTCCACTTTATCAAGAAGTGGTTTTGCCTAATCTTTGTTATATCGGTGGAGGTGGAGAATTGGCATATTGGCTGGAGTTGAAGTCTTATTTTGATGCTGAAAACGTTTTGTTTCCAATTCTTTTACTTCGAAATTCTGCTCTGCTTTATTCAGACAAAACTGCCAAAAAGCTGAAGAATCTCGATTTAAATATAAAAGATTTGTTTCTGACTCCTCCAAAACTTGAAGCGAAACACACCAAGAAGATTTCGAAAATAGATATAGATTTTGAAGATCAGAAGGATTTTTTGAAAAAGCAATTCGAATCCCTTTTTGAAATAGCTAAGCAAACCGATGAATCTTTTTATGGCGCTGTAGCTGCTCAAGAGCAAAAACAAATCAATGGGCTTGAAAATCTAGAGAAAAGATTACTGAAAGCCCAAAAGAAAAAACTTCACGACGAAAATTCAAGAGTATTGAAGCTTCAAGAAATGTTATTTCCAAATGGACTTTTGCAAGAGCGTTATTTAAATTTCAGCGAAATTTATGTGGACTTTGGTGATGAACTGATTTCTACGTTACTCGAAAACTTAAAACCATTAGAATTAGAATTCACCTGTTTGGAGTTGAACGTTTACCATTCAAAATAAAACACTATGAAAAGTATGCACGCCATAGATTTGGAAACTGTTGAAATGACATTGGATGTGATGAAATATGCGATTAGCAGAATTTCAAACACATCACCAGAATTGGGCAAACCAAAAAAAGAAGAAGATTTATTGAAATTAGTCGGAGAAACTGTTACCAAAGAGGGAATAGGTGGTGAAAAAGCTTTTCAATTATTCAGAGATATTTTAGTCAAAGCTTCTGTGCCAGTAGACCATCCAAGACATTTGGCTTTTGTGCCAGCAGCTCCAACCCGAGCAGCGGTTTTATTCGATTTGGTCACTTCAGCTTCTAGTATCCATGGTGCATATTGGATGACTGGCGGTGGTGGAATTTTCTGTGAAAACCAAGCGATGAAATGGTTGGTGGATTTAACGGGTTTGCCAAAAGATGCTTTCGGCGTCTTTACCAGCGGCGGAACAGCTGCTAATTTATCTGCAATTGTAGCTGCAAGAGAATATTGGCGTTCATTAAATGATGAAAATAATGCTTTGAAGGGATTGATTATTACTTCCAAAGGTGCACATTCTTCCGTGAAATCTATGGCAAAAGTCATCGATGCGGATATTATTTTGGTTGAAGATGAAGGCGAACATAAATTGACAGGTAAAAATTTATCTAAATCTATTGAGAATTTAAGTGAATTTGATAGAAAACGATTGTTTGCTGTTGTGGCAACAGGAGGAACCACAAATGCAGGAATTATAGACAATTTGGCGGAGATTGCAGAGATTTGTGAAAAAGAAAACTTATGGTATCATGTTGACGCTGCTTATGGTGGTGGTGCTTTAGCCGCACCGAGTGTTCGTCATTTATTCAATGGTATCGAAAAAGCAGACAGCGTGACGATAGATCCGCACAAATGGATGTTTTCTCCCTACGATTGTGGTGCAATTATTTATAAAAATATGGAGCTTGCCAAAAATGCACATTCACAAAAAGGTGCTTATTTAGATATTTTCAAAGATGAAGGCGCACAAGGTTTTAATCCCGCGGATTATCAAATTCAGTTGACTAGACGACTTAGAGGTTTGCCGCTTTGGTATTCTTTAGCAATGCACGGCACAGAACGCTACACGCAAGCTATTGAGCGCGGTTTGTCTCTAGCAAACAACGCTGCCAAACAAATCAAACAAATGCCACATGTAGAATTAGTTAGAGAACCTGGTTTATCTTGTGTGCTGTTTACCAGAATTGGATGGGACGCCGAAGACTATCGAGACTGGACTTACAAAAATCACGACAGTGGATTTGCCTTGGTCACCCCTACAAAATGGACGGAAAATAGTGAAAGTATAACTTGTGCTAGATTTTGTTTTATCAATCCAGATACAACCGAGAAAGACGTTAAGGAAATTTTGGAATCTATGAAATAGTTCAGAAGTCATTTGAAATTAAAAAAGGGTGAATTCAGTATAGCAAATTCACCCTTTTTTAATGTTTTATGAATTTAAATTTTTGTGATAGGAATTTGAATAAAAACATCGTCCCAACCCATCAATAAATCTGAACCATTAGTTCTAGGTTTGAAAGTGATGGAAAAATCTTCAACCGTGGCTGCGGTATTTCTTGTTTCAACTTTAGTTCTTATCACATCTAAATCTTCATCATAATTGGTTCCCCAAGTATTAATTTTCTCATTGATGATAATTTCCCATTGTTTTTTATTAGGAATAGTAAATAAAGTGTAAGTGCCAGCGTCTATTTTTTCTCCATTGAAAAGCACATCTTCGTAAAAAGTAATTTCTGTAGCTTCGTTGGCACCAGTTCGCCAAACTTCTCCGTAAGGAACAAGTTTACCAAAAATTTCTCTATTTTTCTTTTTAGGACGGCTGTAAATAATTCTTGCCAAAGGCGAATTATCTTCATTTCGGGTAATGACTGCATCCATCGGACTTTTGTCTAAATCTTTAAATTCTTGGGCATCGACGCTCGTTGATATTAAAATTATACCTAAAAATAAATAAATCAGTTTCATGCTTTTCTTTTTTACAATTTTAGTCGAATAAGTTTTAAGTTCATCTTTAAAGCATGTTAAATTTATTTTCAATACAAGTTTGAGTTCCTAATTCTTTGAAAACTATTTGATTTACATTTAAACCTTAGAAAATTTAAAAATGATAGAAAAGTCTCAAAAATTGAAATAATGAATTAAAATTGATTTAAACGTCTTAAAATGATTCTAAAACTCATTCATTTCATTATATTTGTTGGTCGATTATTAATAAAAAACTTATGAGCGAAGAAGTCAAAAAGAACAATTATTCAGCTGATAGTATTCAGGCTTTAGAAGGAATGGAACACGTAAGGATGCGTCCTTCTATGTATATAGGTGATGTCGGAGAACGCGGATTACATCATCTGGTCTATGAAGTTGTAGATAACTCTATAGATGAAGCCATGGGCGGATATTGTGACAAAATTGACGTCGTCATCAACGAAGATGGTTCGATCACCACGTCTGATAATGGTCGTGGAATTCCTATAGATTTACACAAAAAAGAAGGCGTTTCTGCACTAGAAGTTGTCATGACTAAAATTGGTGCAGGTGGTAAATTCGATAAAGATTCATATAAAGTTTCTGGTGGATTGCACGGTGTTGGGGTTTCGGTTGTAAATGCACTTTCAATAAGTTTACATGCTAGAGTCTTTAAAGATGGCACAATCTGGGAGCAAGAATATAAACGTGGTAAAGCGCTTTACCCGGTTAAGTCTACTGGTGAAACAGAAATGAAAGGTACTGAAATAACTTTCAAACCAGATTATGAAATTTTCCAAGAATCAGTTGAATTCAAATACGAAACTTTAGCCAAAAGATTGCGCGAGCTTGCATTTTTGAACAAAGGCATAAAGATTTCAATCATCGATAAACGTCAAAAAGACGAAGACGGAAATTACAGAAGCAACGATTTCTATTCAGAAGAAGGTTTAAAAGAATTTATTCGTTTTATCGACGCCAACAGAGAGCCAATTATTTCTGAAGTCATCGCTATGGAAGGCGAAAAAAATGAAATTCCGGTGGAAGTCGCTATGGTTTATAACAATTCTTATGGCGAAAATCTACATTCTTATGTAAATAATATCAATACGCACGAAGGCGGAACGCATCTTTCTGGTTTTAGAAGAGGTTTGACTTCTACATTGAAAAAATACGCAGACAGTTCTGGACTTTTAGATAAATTGAAATTTGAAATCACAGGAGATGATTTTAGAGAAGGCTTAACAGCAATTGTTTCAGTAAAAGTTGCCCATCCGCAATTTGAAGGACAAACGAAAACAAAGTTAGGAAACAGAGAAGTAACTTCTGCAGTTTCCCAGGCTGTTTCAGAAATGTTGGAGATTTATTTGGAAGAAAATCCAAACGATGCTAAAGTCATCGTTCAAAAAGTGATTTTGGCAGCCCAAGCCCGTCATGCTGCTAAAAAAGCACGTGAAATGGTCCAAAGAAAAACTGTGATGAGCGGTGGCGGTTTACCAGGTAAACTTTCAGATTGTTCTGAACAAAATCCTGAAGATTGCGAAGTTTTTCTTGTTGAGGGAGACTCGGCGGGCGGAACTGCAAAGCAAGGACGTGACCGTAAATTTCAAGCTATTCTACCATTGCGTGGTAAAATCTTGAATGTTGAAAAAGCCATGCAACATCGTGTTTTTGAAAACGAAGAAATCAAGAACATTTATACAGCTTTAGGAGTTACTATTGGAACAGAAGATGATCCAAAAGCTTTGAACTTATCAAAACTTCGTTATCATAAAGTTATTATTATGTGTGATGCCGATGTCGATGGTAGTCATATTGCAACACTTATTTTGACTTTCTTCTTTAGATATATGAGAGAGCTTATTGAAGCTGGGCATATTTATATTGCAACACCTCCTTTGTATTTAATTAAAAAAGGAAGTAAAAAACGATATGCTTGGAGTGAAAAAGAACGAAATGAAATTGTCGCTGAATACAAAACTTCAGTTGGGGTTCAGCGATACAAAGGTCTTGGTGAAATGAACGCCGAACAACTTTGGGACACAACTATGGATCCTGAATTTAGAATTTTAAGACAGGTTACAATAGATGATTTGGCAGAAGCTGATAGAATATTCTCAATGCTAATGGGAGATGAAGTGCCACCACGTAGAGAATTTATAGAACAGAATGCAGTCTATGCCAATATCGATGCGTAATGGAATAAACTGAATATTCTCATAAACCTTGATATTATGAAAAAAATAATTTTTGTATTAGGAATGGTTTTGTTTAGTCAGATTGGCTATTCACAAACAGGAGTCAATGATTTGTTGGCTGCAGGTTTGGAAGATGCACAACAATTTAGTCAATCTTATTTTTCACCATCTACAGAAGCTATGATTTACAGTTTAAGTAGCGGATGGTATAATTCTGGTGAAGCAAAAAAACTAGGCGAATTTGAAGTGTCATTCACAGGAAATGCATCGATGATAGGTGATTCAAGTAGAAGTTTTGAACTGAACACCGCGGATTATAATTTTTTAGAATTCCAGTCAGGACCAAGTTCTCAAATGGTTGCAACTTCTTTAGGTCAAAACAATCCTAATATTGATATGAATATTGTTTTTCAGGATGAAAATGGAAATCAAGAGGAAGTGATGTTAAGATTGCCACAAGGAATTGGTTCCGAAGGAGTCAGTACTTTGCCAAGTGCTTTTGTGCAAGCCAATGTTGGTTTGGTGGCAGGTTTTGAAGTGAAATTTAGATTCTTGCCAGAAGTTAATACTGAAGATGTAGATTTGAAAATGTATGGTTTCGGTTTGCAAAATGAGTTTTCAAAATGGATTCCAGGTGTAAAGTCTTTACCAGTAGCAATTTCTGGAATAATAGGATATTCTAAAATTGATGGTAGATATGCTTTAGACCCAGATAATTTAGTCCAAGGTAGCAACCAAAGAATTGAATCTGATCTTGATTCGTGGTTATACTCATTAGTTGCTTCAACCAAATTTAAAGTCATAAATTTTTATGGTGGAATCGGTTATGTAAATGGAAGTTCAGAAACTAGTTTACTAGGAAACTATACAATTAATGAAGGCGTCATCGCGGGTCAAACGCTTGAAAATCCCTTTTCAGTGAAATCTGATATTTCTGGGATGAAAGCAACACTTGGCACCCGCTTGAAATTGAGTTTTTTCAGAATTCATGTTGATTACAGTTTTCAAGAATTCAATACGGTTTCAGGAGGCATAAGCTTTGGAATATAATAATTGAATATTAATTTATAAAAATCATTTAAAATGAAAGTTACAGTAGTAGGTGCAGGCGCAGTTGGAGCAAGTTGCGCAGAATATATTGCGATTAAAAATTTCGCTTCAGAAGTAGTATTGCTAGATATTAAAGAAGGTTTTGCAGAAGGTAAAGCTATGGATTTAATGCAAACAGCTACTTTGAATGGTTTCGATACTAAAATAACTGGAACAACTGGAGATTATAGCAAAACTGCCGATAGTCAGGTTGCTGTCATTACTTCGGGAGTGCCAAGAAAACCTGGTATGACCAGAGAAGAGTTAATTGGTATTAACGCTGGAATTGTAAAAGATGTGGCTTCAGAATTAATCAAGCATTCACCAGATGTCACTTTAATTGTTGTGAGTAATCCGATGGATACGATGACATATTTGGCTCATCAAGTTTTAGATTTGCCACAAAACAAAATTATTGGAATGGGCGGTGCTTTAGATAGCGCTAGATTCAAATATAGATTAAGTGAAGCTTTAGAATGTCCTTCTTCAGATGTTGATGGAATGGTTATCGGTGGACATAGCGATACTGGCATGTTACCACTTACAAGATTGGCGACAAGAAATAGTGTAAGAGTTTCAGAATTCTTATCAGAAGAGCGGCTTCAGAAAGTTTCTGAAGACACTAAAGTTGGTGGAGCAACTTTGACAAAACTACTCGGGACAAGTGCTTGGTATGCGCCAGGTGCAGCAGTTTCTGGACTCGTGCAATCCATTATTTGTGACCAAAAGAAAATGTTTCCATGTTCAACATTTTTGAACGGAGAATACGGTTTGAATGACCTGTGTATTGGCGTTCCCGTAATTATTGGGAAAAATGGAATCGAAAAAATAGTTGAATTAGATTTGGATTATAGCGAAAAAGCAAAATTGAAAGAAAGTGCTGAAGCTGTTAAAAAAACTAATGGACTTTTAGAGTAATAAAAAATCATAATTGCTGAAAACCCGAATATCGCATTCGGGTTTTTTTAATGTAACTAGGTTTTGGGGTTTAAATGTATATGTTTAAATTTTTTTGAAAAGGTTAAAATTATCTTTAAAAAAAATATTGCCATTTCTATATCGAAAACCTATATTTGCCTGATTTTATAACAAGAAACTAATACTTTAAAGAATGCAGAATAAAGGACTAATCAAATTATTCGCTATTTTGTTCGGATTGGTAAGTATTTACCAACTATCGTTCACCTACTTAGCCAATGATGTTGAAAACGAAGCAGAAGCTTATGCAGCGCAAGAAATTTCAGAAGATGTTGAAAATGCGTCAGATCGTAGAGCAGCCAAAGTAGAAACCTACCTAGACTCTATTGGTGATCAACCGATTTTTGCTGGAATTGACTATAACACAGCTAAAAATAAAGAGTTGAATCTGGGTCTTGACCTTAAAGGCGGTATCAACGTTATTTTACAAATTTCAGTTAGCGATTTATTGAGAGATTTGGCTAACGACTCAAAGGATCCTGCATTCAACCAAGCTATACAAGAAGCAGCTGAAGCTAGAAAAAATAGTCAAGATAGTTTTCTTGAATTGTTTTTTGAAGCTTTTGATGATATCGAAGGTGCAAAATTAGCGTCTCCGGATATTTTTGGTACTAAAGATTTGGCAGACGAGGTTGATTTTGAAATGGCAAACAATCAAGTCAAACCAATAATCGAAAGAAAAATTGATGAAAGCATTACTTCTGCTTTTGAAGTTTTAAGAGAACGGATCGATAAATTTGGTGTTACTCAGCCAAACATCCAAAGACTTGGAAATTCTGGTAGAATTTTAATTGAACTGCCTGGTGCTAAAGATATTTCAAGAATTCAAAATCTATTGCAAAGTACTGCTCAACTTGAATTTTGGGAAGTTTACAAAGCTGCAGAATTTTCAGATTTCTTAGTGAAAGCTGATGCTATTGTTGCTGAAAACATGAAATCTGAATCAGATAAAGTTTCAGAAGAAAGCAGTGAAATTACAGAAGATGAGCAAACAGAAACTGATGGAGAAGTCCAAACAGATACTACTGATGTTGAAAGTGACGATGAAGAAGATTTAGAAGCATTGTTATCTGCAGAAGAGGAAGATGCTGATGAAACAGATTTTTCTAAGTCTAATCCTTTATTAAGCTTAGTACAATCAGCTGGTCAGCCTCAAGGTCCAGTTATTGCTTATTTTGCAATCAAGGATACTGCGAAGGTCAATAAGTTTTTGTCTATGCCTCAAGTGAAATCTCAATTGCCTTCTGATAAAAAATATGCAGAATTTGTGTGGGGAAAACCACCAAAAGATTCAGAAGTTATTGAGCTTTACGCCTTAAAAGGAAATCGTAACGACGAACCACAATTAGACGGTTCTGTAATTGTAGATGCTCAGCAAACTTTCGATCAAGGAGGAAGAATAGCTGTAAGTATGCAAATGGATGGTCGTGGTTCTAAGATTTGGGAAGATATGACAGGCAAAGCTTCTGCCCAAGGTTCACAAATTGCTATCGTTTTAGACAATACAGTATATTCAGCACCTGGTGTTTCTTCTGGAGCTATTACAGGAGGAAGAAGTGAAATTACAGGACAATTTTCTGTTCAGGAAGCGCAAGATTTAGCGAATGTTCTTAGAGCTGGTAAGTTGCCAGCTTCAGCAGATATTGTTCAAAGTGAAATTATAGGACCTTCCCTTGGACAAGAAGCTATAGATAGTGGAGTTTTATCATTCGTGATTGCTTTGATTTTCGTTTTAATTTATATGGTTTTGTATTATGGTAAAGCTGGATTGTATGCCGATATAGCTTTGATCGTGAATATACTTTTCATTTTTGGCGTTTTATCTGGACTTGGTGCAGTTTTAACTTTGCCTGGTATTGCTGGTATTGTTTTAACAATTGGTATGTCTGTGGATGCAAACGTTCTTATTTTTGAGAGAATTCGTGAGGAAATCCAAAAGGGAAAAACACAAGTTGAGGCCATTAGTGATGGTTTCAGAAATGCATTATCTTCTATTCTAGATGCAAATATTACAACCGGTTTGACTGGTATTATTTTACTTACTTTTGGAACTGGACCAATTAAAGGTTTTGCTACTACTTTATTAATAGGTATTGTAACCTCTTTATTTTGTGCTATTTTCTTAACGCGATTATTTATTGATAATGGTGGTAAAAAAGGAAAATCTTTACCATTTTCAACTGGTGCGACTAAGAATCTATTTCAAAACGTCAATATCAATTTCTTAACCAAGCGTAAAATTGCTTACATCATTTCAGGAATTGCTATTTTGATAAGCGTCGGCTCTTTAGTAACTAAAGGCTTGAATCAGGGTGTCGATTTTGTTGGTGGTAGAAGTTATACTGTTAGATTTGAACAGCCAGTTAATCCAACTGAGGTTGAAAGTATGTTGCTTTCAGATTTAGAAAGTGTTGAAGCTAAAACTTATGGTTCTTCTAATCAGTTAAAAATTACTACAAATTATAAAATTGAAGAAGAAGGAACTAAAGTTGACGATGAAATTCAATCAATTTTATACAATTCACTTCAGGACTTGTTACCATCTGGACTTACTTTACAAGAATTTAGAGTAGGTGACAGTAGTAGTGACAAAGAATATGGAGTGTTATCAGCAATAAAAGTTGGTCCAACCATTGCAGATGATATCAAAACCGCTTCGTATTACGCCATTATTGGCTCTTTAATTGTTGTGTTTTTATATATCTTAATTAGATTTAGAAGATGGCAGTTTTCACTAGGTGCAGTTGCTGCAGTTGTGCATGATGTTGTTATATTATTAGGACTTTACTCTTTATTGTATAATATTATGCCATTCAGTTTAGAAATAGACCAAGCATTTATTGCAGCAATTTTAACTGTAATTGGTTACTCACTGAATGATACTGTAGTTGTTTTCGATAGGATTCGTGAATTTTTTAATGAACATCCAAAATGGAAAATGGACAAACTTGTTAATTTAGCAGTAAGTTCAACAATTAGTAGAACAATCAACACCTCGTTAACAACCTTGGTTGTTTTAGTTGCTATATTTATCTTTGGAGGTGAAAGCATCAGAGGATTTATGTTTGCATTGATTATTGGTGTGGTAGTTGGTACATATTCATCAGTATTTATTGCAACACCTGTAATGTTCGATACTGTAAAGAAAAAAGGAATCGATTTGAGCAAAACTGAAGCTGAAGAAAAAGGACAAGTAAGAGCTTAAAATAATTTTATTTAATACTTAAAAAGCCTTGAAAAATCATTTTCAAGGCTTTTTTATTTTTTTTTAATATCGATAAAGTTACCAGCGAATAATAACACTTCCCCAAGTGAAACCACTTCCAAAGGCAGCCAAAACCACCAAATCTCCTCTTTGAATTAATCCATCTTCCCAAGCTTCCGTCAAAGCAATTGGAATAGATGCAGCAGTCGTATTGCCGTACTTTTGAATATTATTATAAACTTGTTCATCTTTGAGCTGGAATTTCTGCTGAATGTATTGTGAAATTCTTAAATTAGCTTGATGCGGAATAAACATATCAATGTCTTCCTTGGTTAAATTATTGTGTTGCAAGCCTTCGTTTATAACTTCAGAAAATCTTACGATAGCATTTTTAAATACCAATTGGCCATTCATTTTTGGATAATATGGAATATCTTCTTGTGGATTGTCAGCAATAATTTCTGGCACCCAATATTCTGTAGAAGGTCCACGAAGAGATAATTCGTCTATAAATTTCCCTTCAGAATGCAGGTGCGTAGATAATATTTTTGAATCATCATTGCTTCTGCTCAAAACTGCAGCACCAGCACCGTCGCCAAAAATAACAGAGACATGACGACTTCTATCAGTCATATCGAGACCACCACTATGGTTTTCACTACCAATAACAAGAACGTTTTTGTACATTCCAGTTTTGATAAATTGATCTGCAACAGAAATGCCATAAACAAAACCGCTGCATTGGTTTCTTACATCTAAAGCTGGACAAGTGTCAATGCCTAATTTTTCTTGAATTTGCACTCCACAGCCAGGGAAGTAATAATCTGGACTTAAGGTGGCAAAAACTATCAAATCGATGTCTTTCTTGTCAATTTCTGAACGTTCTATGGCTTGTTTTGCGGCTTTGAAACCCATTTCAGCAGTAGAATTGCCATCACCTTTTTTGATATGTCGACGTTCCTTAATTCCGGTACGTTCTTGAATCCATTCATCGTTAGTTGTCATTAACTTTGACAAATCTTCATTGGTGACAACGTTTTCAGGAACATATTTCCCTAAACCTAATATTTTTGAATGATACATGTATTATGAATTTATTATTGCAAGATACGTATAATGGCGAATTTGGTAAAATAAAGACAAAAAGAAAACGCCCTATTCAAAATAAATGAAAGAGCGTTTTCCCAACCAACCTAACCAAAAAAATTACATATATTGTTTATAGTCGTGAATGTTAACTTTAGCTTTCAAATCATGTAATAAATTATACAAACCGAAAAATGTACGATTGATATATAAAAAATGTTTGCTACCTCGGTTACCATTCATTTTTCTCAATTCTTTATCACTGCTGTACTTTTCACTTAAATTTGAAACTTGTGACCAAAATCTTTCATCACCAAAATCAAAGGTTTCTTTGTGAAAAGGACTTGTGAATAGACTCAACATTTCATGAAATAAAGCCGAAAAATATTTTATTTCACTTTCAGAATCATCTTCTCTTATAATTTCAAGTTCTTTTAACTTTTCTAAGAAAAACTCAGGATCATTTATGTTTTTAGGTACTGCGAGTTCAAAATATGGTGTATAAAATTTCATTGGAATATTCTTGATACATCCAAAGTCAATAGCAATTAATTCATATTTGTCATTTACTAAAAAATTGCCAGGATGTGGGTCTGCATGAACTTCTTTCAATTTGTGAAATTGAAACATATAAAAATTCCAAAGTGCTTGACCTAGTTTATTCCCGACTTCAGAAGAAAAATCTTTCTTTACAAATTCACTGAGATGTTGACCGTGCATCCAATCCATCGTGATGATTCGCTCACTTGATAAATCTTTGTAATACTTAGGAAATTTCAGATTTGGTATATGGTTACAAGCTTCAGAAATTCGTTTACTTTGCTCGACTTCCAAAATATAATCTGTTTCTTCAATCAGCTTCTCTTCAATTTCTTTGAAATATTTTTCTGAATCTTTACCTTTGAGATTAAACATCCTTGTAGCCACGGGTTTAACCATGGCTAAATCAGAACTTATGCTTTCAGCTACACCTGGATATTGAATTTTCACAGCAAGTTTTTTCCCATTCTTTTCAGCTCTATGAACCTGACCTATACTGGCAGCGTTCACAGATTCTGAGGTGAAAGTATCATAAAGTTCTTCAGGATATTTTCCGTTATATTTTTTAAAAGTTTTTCTTACTAAAGGTGCCGAAAGTGGTGGCACGCTAAACTGAGCCAAACTGAATTTTTCTACATAAGCGCTCGGCAACAAACTCTTTTCCATAGAAAGCATTTGCGCAACTTTCAAGGCGCTACCTTTCAGGCTTTTTAGACCATCGTAAATATCAGATGCATTTTCAGCATCTAATTCATCTCTAGATAATTCAGAATTAAAGGCTTTTTTAGAATAGTATTTCAAGTAATTGGCACCAACTTTTGTTCCCGTACCTATTAATTTTGAAGTTCTACTAAATTTACCCGTCGGTATTTTATCTAATGTTTTCATTTATTTCATTGTTTCTTTATAGAGAAACTTTCCAAAATCAAATACCTTTTCGAGTGGCGTATTATCAAACACATCAAAAATAGTATTGACTGATTTTTCTATGGCGATATCAGTTTTTTCAAAATCTGGCGAAGAATCTTCTTTCCAGAATTTCAATAAAAATAAAAACTGAATCCAAGCACCTTCTGAGTAGATTTTCTCATTGCGTTTCAGAAAACCATACTGTTTTTCATCATTATCATCTTCAATTAAATCTGTAGCAAAAGATTTGATGTTAGAACGCAAACCTTTCAGTTGTTTAAGATTTTTCATGTTTTGTTCATTTTCGTCTAAAACGTACAAAACATAACTTCTGTTGGCTGTCAAAATTTCAAAAAAAGTATAGAAAAACGTCAACATTTTCTCTCGACTGCCGTAGGATTGAACTTCTTCGTTTTGCATCATCAGTTCATGTGCATTTTTGAAAAAAGTTTCCCAGATATTATGTCTTAAAGAATCGAAATTTCCGAAAAACTTATAAAATTCTGCTTCTTTGAATTTATGAATTTTGGCAAATTTGTATACAGATTTAGGTGTTTCCTCATGCTCCAAAACGTATTCCATATAGTATGTAAGAATATCCATTTTGGAAACCGATTTTGATTTTTTTACTTGGTTAGCCATAATTTTTCCCTTTTTACAAATATAATTATTGTTTAACTTATTGAGTTTATTCTTAAACAGAATATTTTGTTAAATCTTGATTTATGCCAAAATGTCACAACTTAGGTTGCGGTATTCATTTTGATAAGTTTGTTTAAAATCAAAATAAACTAAATTATGGCAACTGGTAATATTAATGTTTCCGTTGAAAACATATTTCCGCTGATAAAGAAGTTTTTATACAGCGATCACGAGATTTTCTTAAGAGAATTGATTTCAAATGCAACAGATGCAACTTTGAAACTCAACCACCTTGTTAGAATTGGTGAAGCCAAAATAGATGTTGGCAAACCAAAAATTGAGGTGAAAATTGATAAAGAGAACAAAACACTTCACATCATCGACGAAGGTGTCGGTATGACCAAAGAAGAGGTTGAGAAATACATCAACGAAGTGGCTTTTTCTGGAGCTGAAGAATTTTTAGAAAAATATAAAGATTCTGATGTCAAAGAGTCAGGAATTATTGGTCATTTTGGTCTTGGATTTTATTCAGCTTTTATGGTTGCCAATAAAGTTGAAATCAAAACCAAATCCTGGAAAGACGAACCAGCAGCGCACTGGATTTGTGAAGGAACTACAGAATTTACATTAGAAGATAGCGATAAAAGCGAACGTGGAACAGAAATTATTCTTCACATCAATGATGGTGAGGAAGAATTTTTAGAAGAACACAGAATCAATGAATTGTTGGTGAAATACAACAAATTCATGCCAGTTTCAATTAAATTTGGAACTAAAGAAAAAGAATTACCAAAAGCCGACGACGCCAAAGAAGATGAAAAGCCCAAAACGGTAACCGTTGACAATATTATAAATAATCCCGATCCAGCTTGGACCAAACAGCCAACTGAACTAGAGGATGCAGATTACAAATCTTTTTACAGAGAGTTGTATCCAACGCAGTTTGAGGAACCGCTTTTCCATATTCACCTGAATGTTGATTATCCATTCAATTTGACAGGGATTTTATATTTCCCAAAATTGACAAACGATTTATCAATTCAAAAAGATAAAATTCAACTTTATCAAAATCAAGTTTTCGTAACGGACAACGTAGAAGGCATCGTTCCAGAATTTTTGACTATGTTGAAAGGTGTCATTGATTCTCCGGACATTCCGCTGAATGTTTCAAGATCTTATTTGCAAGCTGATGGCGCTGTGAAGAAAATTTCCAGCTATATCACTAGAAAAGTTGCCGATAAGTTGAAATCGCTTTTCAACAACAACCGAGAAGATTTTGAGCAAAAATGGAACGACATCAAAGTTGTCATTGAATACGGCATGTTGTCTGAAGATAAGTTTTACGAGAAAGCGCAGAAATTTGCACTTTATCCAACAACAGATGGTAAATATTTCACTTTCGATGAACTGAAAAATGACATCACTGAGCATCAAACTGATAAAGATGGGAAGTTAGTTGTATTGTACACTTCAGATAAAGATAAGCAACACAGCTATATTAAAACTGCAGAAGACAAAGGTTACAAAGTCTTGTTGTTAGATTCTCCAATTGTTCCACATTTGATTCAGAAAATCGAACAAGAAAACGAACAAAAAGTATCTTTTGTAAGAGTTGATAGCGACCATATTGAAAATCTAATCAAGAAAGATTCTGAGCAAGTTTCTAAGCTTTCCGATGAAGAAAAAGACAAAGTCAAAGAAAGTTTTGAAAGCGTTGTGCCGAAAGAAAAATACACAGTTCAACTTGAAGCTTTAGATTCTGAAACTGCACCGCTTATGATAACTCAGCCAGAATTTATGCGTCGCATGAAAGAAATGCAACAAACTGGTGGAGGCGGAATGTTTGGTATGGGCAATATGCCAGAAATGTATAATTTGGTAGTAAACACCAACAACACATTAATATCTGACATTCTGAATACTGAAGATGAGGAAACCAAGTCAAGATTGATTAAACAAAGTTTAGATTTGGCATTATTGTCTCAAAATCTGCTGAAAGGTGAGGAGCTAACGAATTTTGTAAATCGTAGTTTCAAAATGATAAAATAATTTGAAACAGTTATAATATCATGAAAACCGCTTCAGTTTTGAAGCGGTTTTTTTATGAAATTTTGAAACACTAATTTTAACAAAATCAGATTCAAATGAAATTTTTGAATCTGATTTAAAACCTGATTTTCATTTGAAGTATGAAATCAATTTCGTTAATTTGGAATAAATTTGATATAATGAAACACTTGTACTTTTTATCGATTTTCTCTCTTTTTATTCTTGTAAGTTGCAATTCAAAATCATCTAAAGATTCTGAAAAACAACAAAATGAAGTTGAAAAGACAAAGCAAACCAAAAAATCTCATAAAATAGCACCAGATCATAAGCGTTTGTATAAAACCTATGCAGACATAAATAATCTAGAAAAGTTCAATGAGGAATCTGAATTTCAATATAATATTGAAGTGAAATTTGAAAAAGACAACTCTAAAGATTTCTCTGGTACAATTCAGTCCAAAACAGATTTTAGTGATATCAAATTAAAATTAGATTCAGGGAAAAGTTTTTTTTATAAAAATGGTGAATTTTATGGAAATCCAAAAAATGACCTTCGGATAAATCCTTTTGAAATTATAAATATGACGAGTTTGCCGTTTGCTATGCAAAACTTAAATTATGAAGCAGAGAAAAAAATAATTGTAGAAGATAACGACAAAAAGTATAATGTTTTGTCCTTAGGTTATGAAGACTTGAAACCTTCTCCAATTCAAATAAAATCAGTTACTTCAAGTGCAACAACAAATTTGTTGCAATCAGCAAAATTAGAAACTAAATCAAGCACCATTTTAGAAAACGGAGTTTTTGAAATTAATTTCGATCGATACATTACTGTGAATAAAATTCCAATCGCTTTAAATTTGAATTTGTTTTCAAACGAGAAAAAAATAGCGACAATTACTGTTTCAAGAATCAGTTATCCAAAAGCTGGAAGCATAGATTTTTCAATACCAAACAGCTATAAAGTTATTCAATCTCAAAATCAAATCAACTAAGCGAGTTTTCAGCTTGTAAAGTATTCTGAACTCAGTATCTTTGCACCAAATTATAGGAACAATGATAAATATCACTTTACCAGATGGTAGCGTAAAGCCATACGAAAGCGGTTCAACACCGATGGACGTTGCGCAAAGCATTAGTGCTGGATTAGCACGAAACGTAATTTCAGCAAAATTCAACGGTCAAATTGTTGAAACCACCACGACGCTTACCGAGGATGGTAAATTGGTATTGTTAACATTCAACGACGACGAAGGCAAACAAGCATTTTGGCATTCGACTTCGCATTTGATGGCGCAAGCTGTTTTGAAACTTTATCCGGGCGTTAAACTTACAATCGGCCCTTCCATCGAAAATGGATTTTACTACGATGTGGATATGGGTGAACAATCCATTTCTGAAAATGATTTCCCAAAGATTGAACAGAAAATGTTGGAATTGGCACGTGGAAAACATGAATTCCAAATGCGTTCTGTATCCAAATCTGAAGCGCTTTCTTATTACAAAGAACGTTCAAATGAATTTAAAGTTGAATTGATTGAAAATCTAGAAGATGGCGAAATTACATTTTGTGATCACGACGATTTTACCGATTTATGCCGTGGCGGACATATTCCGAACACTGGTTTTATAAAAGCCGTAAAGTTGATGAACATTGCCGGCGCTTACTGGCGTGGCGATGAAAATAATCCACAGCTGACAAGAATTTACGGAATTTCTTTTCCGAAGCAAAAACAGCTTAAAGAATATTTAGCACTTTTGGAAGAAGCCAAAAAGCGCGATCACAGAAAGTTAGGAAAAGAATTGAAACTTTTCACCTTTTCGCAAAAAGTGGGACAAGGTTTGCCGCTTTGGTTGCCAAAAGGCGCTGCATTGAGAGAGCGTTTAGAAAATTTTCTAAAAAAAGCACAAGAAGAAGCTGGTTACGAACAAGTGGTATCGCCACATATCGGACACAAAGAATTATACATGACTTCGGGTCATTTTCAAAAATATGGTGAAGACAGTTTTCAACCTATAAAAACGCCACAAGACGGCGAAGAATATTTGCTGAAACCAATGAATTGCCCACATCACTGTGAGATTTTCAATTCACAAGCTTGGAGTTACCGTGATTTGCCAAAACGTTTTGCAGAATTTGGAACGGTTTATAGATATGAGCAAAGTGGTGAATTGCACGGTTTAACACGTGTTCGCGGTTTCACACAAGACGATGCGCATATTTTTTGTACACCAGAACAGCTTGACGAAGAATTCAAAAAAGTTATAGATTTGGTTTTGTATGTTTTCGGGTCTTTAGGTTTCGAAAACTTTACTGCGCAAGTTTCATTAAGAGATCCAGAAAATTCGTCTAAATATATCGGTTCCGATGAAAATTGGAAAAAGGCGGAATCTGCTATTTTGAATGCTGCAGAAGAAAAAGGTTTGAATTATAAAGTTGAAACTGGCGAAGCTGCATTTTATGGTCCAAAATTGGACTTTATGGTAAAAGATGCTTTAGGCAGACAGTGGCAACTCGGCACCATTCAAGTAGATTATAATTTGCCTGAGCGTTTTGAACTTGAATACAAAGGTAGTGACAACGAAATGCATCGCCCAGTTATGATTCATCGTGCGCCTTTTGGAAGTTTAGAACGTTTTGTTGCTATACTTTTGGAACATACTGGTGGGAATTTCCCACTTTGGTTGATGCCTGAACAAGCTATTATACTATCAATCAGTGAGAAATATGAAAATTATTCTAAAAAAGTTTTAAGTTTACTGAAAAATCACGAAATTCGCGCCAAGTTTGATAATAGAAATGAAACCATGGGCAAGAAAATCCGTGAAGCAGAAATGGATAAAATCCCATTTATGTTGATAGTTGGAGAAACTGAAGCCGAAAATGAAACAGTTTCTGTTAGAAAACATGGTGGAGATGATTTGGGTGAAATGCCGATAGAAAGTTTTGCAAAACTCATCAACGCAGAAATAGATAAAGAAATTTATAAATTTGAAGTTTAACTTAAAAATATATAGCCATAGCAATACGTAGAAAAAAATCAAGACAGTCACCGAGGCAAATTAAAGAAAATCCTCACAGAATCAATGACAAAATTCGTGCTCCCAAAGTTCGAGTTGTCGGAGATAACGTTAAAGTAGATATTTACTCACTCAAAGAGGCTTTAGCTATAGCTGAAGAGCAGGAGCTGGATTTGGTGGAAATTTCACCAAAAGCGGATCCGCCTGTTTGTAAAGTTATGGACTACAAAAAGTTCTTGTACGAGCAAAAGAAAAGAGAAAAAGCACTTAAGCAAAAAACATCTCAAGTCGTTGTCAAAGAAATTCGTTTTGGACCAAATACTGACGATCACGATTATGAGTTTAAGAAGAAAAATGCTGAAAAGTTTTTGAAAGACGGTGCCAAATTAAAAGCTTTTGTTTTCTTTAAAGGACGTTCTATAGTGTTTAAAGATAAAGGACAAATATTACTGCTTAGACTTGCTCAAGATTTAGAAGACTATGCTAAAGTTGAGCAAATGCCAAAATTGGAAGGTAAAAGAATGATTATGATGCTTGCCCCAATTTCCAAAAAATAAATTGCGATAATCCTAAATAAAGATCCAAATGCCTAAAATGAAAACAAAGTCGAGTGCTAAAAAACGTTTTAAACTTACCGGAACTGGTAAAATAAAACGCAAACATGCATTCAAAAGTCACATTTTGACTAAAAAGTCAAAAAAGAGAAAGTTGAAGTTAACGCATGACACGTTAGTTCACAAAGCAGACGAACACAGCATCAAAACTCAATTACGTTTAAAGTAATTATTTTTTGAAGGTTTAGTTAATTATTAATCCATGGAGTTAGGCTCAGAAAATGTTTAAAAAATAAACTGCCTACTACAAAAAAACATCAAATTATGCCAAGATCAACAAATTCAGTAGCTTCAAGAGCGAGACGCAAGAAAATAATGAAGCAAGCTAAAGGTTACTACGGACGTCGTAAAAACGTTTGGACAGTAGCTAAAAACGCAGTCGAAAAAGCAATGTTATACGCTTACAGAGACCGCAAAACCAAAAAGAGAAATTTCAGATCTTTATGGATCATCAGAATAAACGCTGGTGCAAGATTGCACGGTTTGTCTTACTCACAATTTATGGGGAAAGTCAAAGCAAATAACATCGACTTGAACAGAAAAGTTCTAGCCGATTTAGCAATGAATAATCCAGAAGCGTTTAAAGCTGTTGTAGATAAAGTAAAATAAATTTAATCTTATTATCGCAATTTTAAAGACCTGTATCATTTCGATGCAGGTCTTTTATTTTTATTAAATCTAAAAAGGTATTATTAGAATTTACCTTTATATTTTAAAAAAATCGCACACTTTTAGCTAAATTAGTTGAAAATTGTTTAACTAAAAAGAAAAATTATGGCTATTAGACATGCAAATAACTGTTCGAATTGTGAAAACCTTGTTGAAAATTCATTTTGTAGCAAACATAAAGTAATGGTTTCAGCAAGATATACATGCGATCAGTTCAATATGAAAGTTGAATTCAAAAATGAAAGAAATTGTACCAATTGTGCAAAACACGATACATCGAGTTGTGCACATCCACAAAAAGCTGCTCCAGGAATGCTTTGTGCATCTTGGGCTCCACAAGCGATCTCATAATAGATAAATTCACAAATACCTGAAACCGACTGAATTTTCAATCGGTTTTTTTATTTTTATAAAAAAATGAAAGATCAACTTGGCCGTAAAATTCAAATCGAAAAAGTACCTCAACGAATCATTTCTTTGGTACCAAGCCTAACAGAATTGTTAGTTGATTTAGGTTTGGAAGATAGACTTGTGGGCGTGACCAAATTTTGCGTGCATCCTGAAGATTTACGGAAAAAAGTTGAAGTTGTAGGCGGTACTAAAGATGTAAAAATCGATAAGGTTAAATCGCTTAAGCCTGATATTATAATTGCGAACAAAGAAGAAAATACATTAAAAACTGTTGATGAGTTATCTGAATTTTGCACAGTTCATGTCAGCGATGTTAACAATTTTCAAGATGTCATCGATTTGATTCAAGATTATGCTGAAATCCTTGAAGTTCATAATAAAGCTAAATCAATTATTGAAAATCTTCAAGAGAAATTTACAGATTTCAAATCATTTTCTAAAAATAGTTCTAAATTGAAAGTAGCCTATTTCATCTGGCGAAAGCCTTGGATGCTAGTAGGAAATGGTACTTTTATCAATTATATGTTAGAACTGAATAATTTTGAAAATGCATATAAACACCTTCCGCGTTATCCAGAAGTTGACATCAATCAACTGGAGGAATTGGATTTTGTATTCTTATCTTCAGAACCATTCCCGTTTTCAGAACAATATTTTAGGGAAATTCCTCTAGAAAATTCTAAAATTGTGATTATAGATGGCGAGTATTTTAGTTGGTATGGAACAAGGTTATTAAAAGCATTTGATTACTTTAAGCAATTGAGAAAGAAATTATAAAATTTTTGGATATTCCTGCCATATATGAGTTTTTAGCTCAAGAAGTTTTATCTTTACTCAAAAAAAAGCTTGATTCACCATTCAGTTTTCACTCATAAAAGTTCAACCCAATGGGTGACTTTTGTTCATGGCGCCGGCGGAAGTTCGTCTATTTGGTTCAAACAATTGCGCGCATTCAAAAAGCATTTTAATATTTTGCTTTTAGATTTGCGCGGTCATGGCAATTCTCAACCTTCTTTAAAAGATTCTCTTAAAGATAATTACACTTTTGATGCTATTACAGACGATATTGTTGAGGTTTTAAATCATAGAGAAATTGAAAAATCTCATTTTATAGGAATTTCTTTAGGTACGATTTTAATTCGAAACCTTGCTGAAAATTATCCAAATCGCGTTGAAAGTATGATTATGGGTGGTGCAATTATGAAGATGAATGTACGTTCTAGATTTTTGATGAATGTTGGTGTAATTTTCAAATCTGTAGTGCCTTACATGATTTTATATAAGTTATTTGCTTTTATTATCATGCCGCGTAAAAACCACAAAAAATCTCGAAATCTCTTTGTGAATGAGGCTAAGAAGCTATATCAAAAGGAATTTATTCGTTGGTTCAAATTGACCTCGGAAATTAATCCTTTATTAAAGTTTTTTAGGCAAAAGGCTATCGATATTCCTTCCTTATATGTTATGGGTCAACAAGATTATTTATTCTTGCCAGCTGTTCAGAAAATTGCCGAGACTCACGAAAAAGCAAAGCTTTTTATTTTAGAAAACTGTGGACACGTTGTCAATGTTGAAAAACCTTTGGAATTCAACCAAAAAGTTATAGGGTTTATTAAAAATATTCAAGTTGAAAACCAAATAAAACTAGCTTAGTTTTAATCCTGAAGTGCAAAAACTCGTCTCAATAATTCTGTAGTTCTTGAATTGACTTTAGCTCGAATTTCTTTCTCTTCAATTTCAATCATAGTAAAAACGCCATCTAAAGCACGATTGGTGACGTAATCTGTCAAATCTGGATTCACATTTTCTGTTAACGGAATTTTGTTGTATTTCGAAATAATGTTTTCCCAAATTTGGTCAGCACCAACTTTACTGAAATTTTTGTTTACCACAGGTTGAAATTTGTTATAAAGCTCTGTTTTGGTCTGGCTTTTTAAGTAATTTGTCGCTGCATTTCGATCACCGAGCAAAATATTTTTAGCATCGTTGATGCTCATGTTTTGAATGGCGTTAATAAAAATCGGAGTGGCTTCTTTCACTGCTTCTTCAGCAGTTCTATTCAAAGCTTTGATGCCTTCATCCGCTAAATTGCCCATGCCAATTTTTCTCAAACCACTTTCCAGTTTTTGCAACTCTTCAGGTAAACCAATTTTGACCAAATCGTTCCCGTAAAATCCGTTTTCTTGTGTCAGTTTTGTCACTTGCTCGTCAATTCCTTTATTCAAAGCTTGTTTCAAACCCTCTGCAATTTGACCTTCGCTCAAAGTTCTGTTTTTATTGACTTCCTCTGCTACTTGCTGAAGTTCAGCGCAAGAGCTGATAAACAATAATATTGGAATTAGTAAGATTTTTTTCATGAGAATCATTTTATTCCTTCAAATATACTTGTTTGGCTTAGATTATTTTCAAATTCAATTATGAATTCTCAAGTTGAAATTTGATTAATAATCGTTATTAGAATTCTAATTTTGATGACATTAAATACATATTTCGTAATTTTACATTTCAAAAAATAGAAATTATTCAAATTCATATGAAGCAGGAAAAACCATATAAACCAAAACATCAAATCAGAATTGTAACTGCAGCCTCACTTTTTGACGGTCATGATGCAGCCATTAATGTGATGCGTAGAATTATTCAATCTACAGGCGTTGAGGTGATTCACTTAGGACACGATAGAGGAGTGGAAGAGGTTGTGAACACAGCGATTCAAGAAGATGTTAATGCCATTGCCATGACGTCTTACCAAGGCGGTCACAATGAGTACTTCAAATATATGTATGATCTTTTAAAAGAAAAAGGTGCGACACACATCAAAATTTTTGGTGGTGGTGGCGGTGTTATTCTCACAGAAGAAATTGAAGAACTCATGGATTACGGCATCACCAGAATTTATTCTCCAGATGATGGTCGTGAAATGGGACTTCAAGGTATGATTAACGATTTGGTAAAACAATCTGATTTCCCAACACCAAAATTAGACAATGAAGCCAATGCTGAAAAGAATCTGAAAGGAAAACATACCAACACTATTGCAAGATTAATTTCTTTAGCTGAAAATAAACATGATAGTTTTGAGAAAATTTTCAAACCAATTCAAGAAAACCATTCCAATAAAGTTCCAGTTTTAGGAATTACAGGAACTGGTGGCTCAGGAAAATCTTCTTTGGTTGATGAATTGGTAAGACGTTTTTTGGTAGATTTCAAAGACAAAACTATCGGTATTGTTTCTGTGGATCCTTCCAAAAGACGAACTGGTGGCGCACTTTTAGGCGACAGAATTCGTATGAATGCCATCAATTCTCCAAGAGTTTATATGCGTTCTTTGGCGACACGACAATCCAATTTAGCACTTTCCAAATACGTTCAGGAAGCAGTTGAAGTTTTGAAAGCTGCAAATTATGATTTGATAATTCTAGAAACTTCAGGAATCGGTCAAAGCGATACGGAAATTCTCGACCATTCCGATCTCTCTTTATATGTCATGACACCAGAGTTTGGTGCAGCCACACAACTTGAAAAAATTGACATGCTAGATTTTGCAGATTTGGTTGCCATCAATAAATTCGACAAACGTGGTGCCAAGGATGCGTTGCGTGATGTGAAAAAACAATACCAAAGGAATCACAATCTTTGGGATGCCAAATTGGATACACTGCCGGTTTTTGGAACCATTGCTTCACAATTTAATGATCCAGGCATGAATGTCTTGTATCAGAAAATAATGAAACAGATTTCTGAAAAAACAGATTCCAGTTTGAAAAGCGATTACCATATTACAGACGAAATGTCTGAAAAAATATTTGTAATTCCACCAGCGAGAACACGTTACTTGTCAGAAATTTCAGAAAACAACCGCGCTTATGATGATAAGGCTGAGAATCAAGTTGAGGTTGCTCAAAAACTTTATGGAATCTACAAAACCTTAGAAAGTGCAGTAAATTCTGAATTGGCTTTAGATAAAAACGGAATAGATGAAGACGCACTTTCTGAATTAATTACCGAAGACAATAAAGATTTTGCAGATTTATTGAAAAAAGAATTCGATCGTGTCAAGATGGATTTAGATCCATATAATTGGAACAAAATTTTAGAATGGGATTCAACAGTAAAACGTTATTCTGACGATGTTTACACATTTAAAGTCAGAGATAAAGAAATCAAAATTGATACGCATACCGAATCGCTGTCCCATTTGAAAATCCCGAAAGTTGCGTTGCCAAAATACAAAGCTTGGGGCGATTTGTTGAAATGGTTGCTTCAGGAAAATGTGCCTGGCGAATTTCCTTACACAGCTGGTTTATATCCGTTTAAAAGAACTGGTGAAGATCCGACAAGAATGTTTGCCGGAGAAGGCGGCCCAGAACGTACCAACCGAAGATTTCACTATGTGAGTGCTGGATTGCCAGCCAAGCGTTTGTCTACCGCATTCGATTCTGTAACTTTATACGGCAACGATCCTGATCATCGCCCTGATATTTACGGTAAAATCGGTAATGCGGGTGTTTCTATTTGCTGTTTGGACGATGCCAAAAAATTATACTCTGGTTTCGATTTGGCGGACAAAATGACTTCCGTAAGTATGACGATTAATGGACCAGCACCGATGTTGCTTGGTTTCTTTATGAATGCCGCCATAGACCAACAATGTGAAAAATACATTAAGGAAAACGGACTTGAAAAAGAAATTGAAGCCAAAATTCAAAACATTTATGAAAAAGCTGGTACAGAACGTCCAGTTTATCGCGGAGATTTGCCTGAAGGTAGTAGTGGTTTAGGCTTGATGCTACTTGGTGTAACTGGAGATCAAGTTTTACCAGAAGATGTTTACGAGAAAATTAAAATAGAAACCATCGCGGTAGTTCGTGGTACGGTTCAAGCAGATATTTTAAAAGAAGACCAAGCCCAAAACACTTGTATTTTTTCAACAGAATTTGCCCTCAGACTAATGGGCGACGTTCAGGAATATTTTATTGAAAATAAAGTCAGAAATTTCTATTCGGTTTCTATTTCAGGTTACCATATCGCAGAAGCTGGCGCCAATCCAATTACACAATTGGCATTAACGCTATCAAATGGCTTCACTTACGTAGAATATTATTTGAGTCGTGGCATGGACATCAATAAATTTGGTCCGAATTTATCCTTCTTTTTCTCCAACGGAATTGATCCAGAATACGCTGTGATTGGGCGAGTTGCGAGAAGAATTTGGTCAAAAGCCATGAAAGAAAAATACGGTGCCAATCCAAGAGCTCAAATGTTGAAATACCACATTCAAACTTCTGGACGCTCGTTGCATGCGCAAGAAATCGATTTCAATGATATCCGTACAACGCTTCAAGCTTTGTATGCGATTTACGATAATTGTAATTCTTTGCATACTAACGCTTACGATGAAGCGATTACCACGCCTACAGAAGAATCTGTGCGTCGTGCAATGGCAATCCAATTGATTATCAACAAAGAGTTAGGTTTGGCTAAAAACGAAAACCCAATTCAAGGTTCATTCATTATTGAAGAACTTACCGATTTGGTTGAAGAAGCTGTTTTGTTAGAATTCGACCGTTTGACAGAACGTGGCGGCGTTTTAGGTGCGATGGAAACCATGTATCAGCGTAGCAAAATTCAGGAAGAAAGCTTGCATTACGAAACCTTGAAACACACTGGAGAATTCCCAATTATCGGTGTGAATACATTCTTGAGTTCAAAAGGCTCGCCAACTGTGAAGCCTCGTGAGGTTATTCGCGCAACTGAAGAAGAAAAAGAATTTCAAATTACGACGCTTCAGAAACTTCATAAAACTTATGAAGAAAGCGCAGATCAATATTTGAAACGTGTTCAAGATGCAGCCATCAAAAACGAAAATATGTTTGAAGAATTGATGGAAGCGACAAAATTTTGTTCTTTAGGACAAATTACTGAAGCACTCTTTGAAGTTGGCGGACAATACCGTCGAAATATGTAAGAAAATTTAATACTTACTTTTTTAAAATAAATCCCACAATTTTAAAAACTGTGGGATTTTTTATTTTATAATATCAAGTCAGAAAATTACTGATTTAGATGTCATTAGTTATAAATCACGTATATTTGCACGCAATTAAATCTAATTGCAATGACAGTTTCAAATTCCAAAATTAAAGGCTTAGGATTAACTTACGATGATGTACTTCTGGTTCCTGCCTATTCTGAAGTACTTCCGAGAAAAGTCAGTATTCAAAGTAAATTTACAAGAAATATCTCACTCAACGTACCAATCGTTTCTGCAGCAATGGATACCGTTACAGAATCTAGAATGGCTATTGCTATTGCTAGAGAAGGAGGAATTGGGGTTTTACATAAAAACATGACTATTGAAGCGCAAGCTTTAAAAGTTAGAAAAGTAAAACGTGCTGAAAGTGGAATGATTATCGATCCTGTTACTTTGCCGATATCTGCCACAGTTGCTGATGCTAAAGCCAGTATGCGAGAACATAGTATTGGTGGAATTCCAATTGTGGATGACTCTAATATATTGATAGGAATTGTCACCAACCGCGACCTTAGATTTGAAGAAAATAACAATCGTGAAATCAGAGAAGTCATGACTTCAGAGAATTTGGTCACTGCTAAAGAAGGTACGTCTCTAAAGGAAGCAGAAGTTATTCTTCAAAAACATAAAATTGAAAAATTACCTGTTGTTGATCAAAATAATAAATTAGTAGGTTTAATTACATTTAGAGATATCACTAAATTGACGCAGAAACCATTTGCAAACAAAGATCAATATGGAAGGTTGAGAGTTGCCGCAGCTTTAGGCGTTACAGCAGATATTGTTGAACGCGCTTCAGCTTTAGTAAAAGCTGGCGTTGATGCAGTTGTGATTGATACTGCTCATGGACATACTAAAGGCGTTGTTGATGTTTTGAAATTAATAAAAGCCGAGTTTCCAGAACTTGACGTTGTCGTTGGAAATATTGCCACAGCTGAAGCTGCTAAATATCTTGTAGAAGCTGGTGCTGACGCTGTAAAAGTTGGAATTGGTCCAGGTTCTATTTGTACCACAAGAATTGTGGCTGGCGTTGGTGCACCTCAATTATCTGCAGTCATGGAAGTTTCTGAAGCTATTAAAGGTTCTGGTGTTCCTGTGATTGCTGACGGAGGAATTCGATATACTGGCGATATTCCAAAAGCCATTGCTGGTGGAGCAGATTGTGTGATGTTAGGGTCTTTATTGGCTGGAACCAAAGAATCTCCTGGTGAAACAATCATTTATGAAGGTAGAAAATTCAAATCTTATCGAGGCATGGGTTCTGTAGAAGCGATGCACAAAGGTTCTAAAGACCGCTATTTCCAAGACGTTGAAGACGACATCAAAAAACTTGTTCCAGAAGGAATTGTTGGTCGAGTTCCGTATAAAGGCGAATTGGTGGAAAGTATGGTTCAATTCATTGGTGGTTTAAGAGCTGGAATGGGATATTGTGGAGCAGAAAATATTGAATCACTAAAAGAAAATGGCCAATTTGTGCAAATTACAGCTTCTGGTGTTATGGAAAGTCATCCTCATGGTGTAACTATTACGAAAGAAGCGCCAAACTACAGCCGATAGATTTTTTGGGACTATTTCCCAAAGTGAATTTAAACAATAAAAAAAGCCTCTAGATTTTTGAAAATCTAGAGGCTTTAATTATTCACTAAAGTAAATTATTCAGGAGTGACATCCGGGTTTTCTTGTTCAATTTCGATGCCCATGCTTTTCATAACTTTCAAGGTTAAATCAAATTCAGGATCGATATAAATAATGCTGTTGTTTTCATCGAAAACCTGAGTGAAGCCTTCTTTTTGAACAATGACTTCTAGCGCATTTCCGATTTTATTGTACAATGGTCTAAGTAATTCATCTTGCTTGATTTGAAGCATTTTTGAAGAATTTTGCTGTAATTTCTGAAGATCTTCTTCCATATCAACAATTTCATTCTGTTTGATTTTTTTCATGACTTCATTCATGTCAGCTTCTTCGGACTTGTATTTATCCAGTTTTGTTTTGTACTCAGCATATTTTGTTTGAATAGTGCTGTCCAACTGTCGACTGTAAACTTTCATTTGTTCTTCAACACTTTTTATTTCATCCATTTTGGATAATATATACTCGTTGTTAATCGTTCCGACTTTTGTTTGCGCAAGACTTGTTAAACTGATTAACAACAAGGCAATGCTAATAATATGTTTCATTTTAAATATTTTTTACAAATAAAGTTATTTAAAGTCACAAATCAAATTTTCATTTATTTTGTTTTTGCACTTATATTACATTCAATGAAATCTTTAAAGTCTTCTTGGATCATTTTTGAGCGTTTTTTGAAAATTTCCGGCATTAATTTGGCCACAATTTTCATGAATCCAGAAAATTTGAATTCACTTTCAGAAACCCATTCTGTTTCGCCTTCAGAAATGATTTTAAAATAATTTTTCTGAGAACTTTGTATTCCAAGGCTTTCATATTCTGCATGCCATTCTTCAGGCATATTTTTTTTGGTGATAATTTCGGTCATTCTTAAGTTACGACCCTCTATTTTTATATAGAGTTTCCGCTTACTGCCAACTTCACCTTCTTTGCCCGCAACGACTCTGCTGCGTTGAAGTCCACGTTGCCAATGTATAAGATTTTCAGAATTTTCAAATACATCAATAATCTCAGATCGTGGTTTATTTATTTTTATAGTTGTGGTATATTTCATAAAAGATATTCTTTTGCAAATTAAAATAAGGCTAAGAATTCCACTCAAATTTTATAAAAACTTAAACATTGTACACACTTTCAATTTTGTTACTTTTGTCGAAATAATTTTTTAAACTATGAAACAATTTTTTGTTTTTTATGCACTTATTTTTTTCTGTGCGATAAATTCTTTCGCACAGCAAAATGAACAGATTTTGTTCACCATAGATTCTGAATCTTATACTGTAGATTCATTTTTGGACTCTTACCAGAAAAACATAGAATTAGTAGAAAATGACGATAATTCTATTTCCGATTATTTAGAATTGTACGTTAATTTCAGATTGAAACTTAAAGCTGCTTACGATCAGAAATTGGATACTTTGCCTGAGTTTCAAAAAGAATATCAAAATTATTTCAAACAAATCGCAGACAATTATATTTCTAATGGAGAAGTCACTGAAAAAATGATTGCTGAAACCTATGAACGATATAAAACTGAAGTCCGTGCAAGACATATTTTATTTAAAATTTCTGAACATGAAGAAGATACCATTCAGATTTATAAAAAAGCAAAATCAGTTAAGAAACGCATTGAAAACGGAGAAGATTTCGAAAAATTAGCCAAAGAATTTTCAGAAGATCCATCGGTAAAAGTTAATGGTGGTGATATGAACTGGTTTAATGCTTTCAAAATGGTTTATCCTTTTGAAAATGCAACTTACAACTTAGAAGTGGACGAAATTTCTGAACCTGTTCGGACTCAATTTGGCTACCACATTATTCAAAAAACTGGTGAAAGAAAATCTCGAGGCGAAATTTCAACAGCACACATTTTAGTGTTTGAAAACGATTCCTTGAGCGATCCTAAATCATTAATAGATAAAATTTATAAAAAATTAGAGAGCGGAGAAGACTTTCACGAATTGGCAAAACAGTACAGCCACGACACCAATACTGGAAAAACTGGAGGTTACATTCCTGCTTTCAAAGTTGGTGGTTTGAATTCCAAAACTTTTGAGAATAAAGCTTTTGCGCTTCAAAATCCGGGCGATTATACCGAGCCATTCAAAACGAAATTTGGCTGGCACATCGCTAAACTCATCGAAGTGAAACCTTTGGAGCCTTTGGCTGAGGTGGAGAGAGAAATTCGTCGCCAATTGAAAACCTCTTCAAGATCTAAATTGCTGAATAGCAGAATTCAGTCTAATATTGAAAAAAATTATGATATTGAAATTAATCCTAATGCTAGAAATTATTTCTTAAATCAACTTGATGATAGTTTCAAAAAAGGAAAATGGAAATTTTTAACAGAAAGCAACATTCCTGAAGAATACTTTTTGAAAATTGATGATTACCAAGTCGGTTTTCAAGAATTTGGTGAATATCTTCAGAAAAAACAGCGTATGTTGGGTAAGATGCCTAACTTTGAGGTAATTGTAGATGAGTCCATCGACGAATTTGTTTATAAAGAATTGATAGATTATCACAAAACCCAATTGATGGATTTAGATGAAAGTTTTGCTAAAAAAATCATGGAGTATAAAAATGGGATTTTGATTTTTGATTTCATGAAAAAAAATGTCTGGCAACCAATATCTGAAGACAGTTTGAAGCAAAAGGAGTATTATGAAAATCATAGAGAAGAATTCAAATCTGACGCTAAAATAAAAACATTGATTGTTACATCATCAGAGCGTTCGAATTTGAGAAAAGTGAAAAAAGCTTTGAAAAACAATCAAGATATCACTGAATTAAATGACGAAATCTTAGAAAATATAATTCAAGAAAACCTAACTTTAAAACTGAATTCTTCTAAATTGCCCGAAGATTTGAAATTGAAAACTGGCTTAAGTAAGATTTACAAGCATAATAAACAGTTTTTACTCTTAAATATTGAAGAAATTTTACCTTCAAAAATATTAGAATTTGAAAAAGTAAAAGGGAAAGTTATAAATCAACTTCAAACTGAAAGAGAAAAAGAACTGATTGAAAACCTTAGAAATCAGTACAATGTTGAAGTGAACGAAGAGGTTTTAAAACAGATAGAGCAATAATTTGAAAACTAAAAACTTATTAATATTACTTGTTTTCGCATTTATTTTGTCTTCATGCGAATACTTTGAAGAAGATAGATCTGACAATGTAATTGCTAGAGTCAATGATCATTTTCTGACTTTGGAGGAGTTGAATGAAAATCTTCCAAAACAAATTAGTACTGAGGATAGTGCGGTTTTTGCAAAAAACTTTATCCGAAATTGGGCCACGGACAAATTGCTTTTAGATCGTGCCAAATTAAATTTACCTGAAGAGCAGCAAACTCATTTTAGAAATTTAGCTCAGAAATACAAAGAGCAACTTTTTAAAAAGGCTTACAAAGATGCCATTATAGAGCGTGAGTTGGAAGGTGAAATCGATTCTGCATCGATTGCAGAATATTACGAAAAGAATAAAACTAACTTCAAACTCAACGAAGACCTTATCAAATTGCGATATTTGCAGGTTGATAAAAAAATAAATGGTTTCAAAAACATAAAAGAAAAATTTCGACGTTTTAATGCTGAAGATAAAAAAGAACTCGATAGTCGGATTTTAGAATTCAAGTCGATGATACTAAATGACTCTACATGGGTGAGAAGTGCTGTTATTATAGACGAATTTTCCAAAAAAGATTCATTAAACATCCGAACCGATGCTTTTTTTAAATCAGATAATTTTATAGAACTTGAGACAGAAAATGGAAACGATGTTTTTTTGATTTTTGTAAAAGATGTTTTGAAACGAAATAGTGAAGCGCCATTAAGTTATGTAAAGCCAACTATAGAACAAATTTTATTGAATAAAAAGAAAACTGAGGTTTCCAAAAATATTGAAAAAGAAATAACAAAAGATGCTACAAAAAACAATGAATTTGAAGTTTATTAATATTAAAACAATCTTGTGTTTTTGCTCACTCGTAACTTCAGTCAGTTTATTCGGACAAGTTACTGTTGACGAAAAAGACAATTTACTAAACGATAGCGATGTTGACAAAGCGGTGCTAGAATCCACAAAAGTCACAGAAGATGGTCGCGTAAAAATAGATGGTGTAGCTGCAGTTGTAGGCGACTATCTTGTTTTAGAAAGCGATATTTTAAAAGCATACCAAGATATGAAAAACCAAGAAATTGGTGAAGTTTCATATTGTGATGCTGCAGAAACCATAATGGAAAACAAATTATTTGCTCATCATGCAGTTCAGGACAGTTTGCCGTTTGATCCAGAGCGAATAGAAAGTTATACGCAACAACAAATTAGCCAATTTGTGCAGCAGACCGGAAGCATGCAGAAGCTTTTAGATTTTTATAAAATGGAATCTGAAGATGAATTAAGAGATCAGTTAATGCAAATTAACAAAGAACGCATGCTGGCAGAATCTATGCAGGGTGAAATTGTTGATGATGTAGAAATTACTCCTGAAGAAACACGTCAGTTTTTTGAAGCAATACCTGAGGATGAAGTACCAATGATTAGTAATGAAGTTGAACTTGCACAAATCATTGTGCGCCCAGAAGTTGGAGAGAAAGAACGACAAGCAGTAATCGATAAACTGAATTCCTATCGTGAGGATGTTATGAGTGGAGGTAGTTTTGCTACAAAAGCTGTTCTTTATTCTGAAGACAGAGGGTCAAGAAGTCAAGGCGGAAAAATAACATTGTCCAGAGATGATAACTTTGTTAAAGAATTCAAAGATGCTGCATTCAGCCTTCAAGAAGGTGAAGTTAGCCGCCCTTTTGAAACTGAATTTGGATGGCATATACTTATGGTAGAAAAGATACGTGGACAACAAGTTGATGTTCGACACATATTACTTTATCCAGAAATCAGCTCTGAAGCTATTGAAAAAGCAAAAAAAGAAATAGAGTTGGTCAGAGAGAAAATTGTAAATGGAGATGTTAGTTTTGGCGATGCTGCTAGAGAAGTTTCAGATGAAAAAGAAACTCGTGAAAGTGGAGGTCAACTTATAAATAGTGCTACAGGTGACCGACGATTCGAGCTTACAAAAGTTGATCCTTCTATTTATGATCAAGTTTCAGAATTGAAAGAAAATGAAGTCTCAAGAGTAATCAAAGATTCTGAACCGAGAACTGCAAAAACTTTTTTTAAACTAATTACCGTTACTAAGCGAATTCCTGAACATATTGCAGAGTTCAGCGAAGATTATACAAAAATCCGAGAATTAGCTTTAAGACAAAAGAAGCTTAAGGAAATAAAAGCTTGGAAAAAGGAAAAAGTAAAAGATACTTACATAAAAATAAATGGTGAATACAAAGAATGTGAATTTGCCGAATCTTGGATAAAAAAATAACTCATGTCAAACGTTGAAGCATTAGATCAATTTGTAACCAAATATAAAAGTTTAAAATCAGAAATATCAAAAATCATCATCGGTCAAGAAAAAGTGGTCGATGATATTTTGATTTCAGTTTTCTCTGGCGGACATTCTCTGTTGGTGGGTGTTCCAGGATTAGCAAAAACTTTGATGGTTAATACAATTTCTAAGGCTTTAGGTTTAGATTTCAAGAGAATACAGTTCACGCCAGATTTGATGCCAAGCGATATTATTGGTTCTGAAATTTTGGATGAAAATCGAAATTTTAAATTTCTAAAAGGACCAGTTTTCACCAATATTCTTTTAGCAGATGAAATCAACCGAACACCACCAAAAACACAAGCTGCACTTTTAGAAGCTATGCAAGAAAAAGCAGTCACAGTTGGTGGCAAAAACTACTTATTATCTAAGCCATATTTTGTGTTAGCTACACAAAATCCAATAGAGCAGGAGGGAACTTATCCTTTGCCGGAAGCACAGTTGGACAGATTTATGTTTGAAATCAACCTGTCTTATCCATCTTTTCAAGAAGAAGTAGATGTCGTAAAATCGACTACACAAAATAATATTGTTGAAATTAATCCTCTTTTCAATGCGGAAGAAATCATTGAATTACAACAATTGATTAGACAGATACCAGTTCCTGATAATGTGGTGGAATACGCCGTTCGATTGGTTGGTAAAACAAGACCAAATGCTGAAAATTCGTCAGATTTTGTAAAAACATACATCGACTGGGGCGCTGGTCCTAGAGCTTCACAAAACTTGATACTTGCTGCAAAAACTCATGCAGCAACAAAAGGTAAATATTCTCCAGATATTGAAGATGTCCAAGCCATTGCAGAAGGAATTTTAAGACATCGTGTCGTGAAAAATTATAAAGCTGAAGCTGAAAATATTAGTATCGAAGAGATTATATCAAAGCTTCTCTGATAATCTTTTCTTATGCAAAATCAATCTAAATTGCAAGCGGTTATTCTTTTTTTTTGATTTTAAAGAGTCTTTAATTGTCATTTTAATAAAAATAAGCTTTAAAATTCTTTATTCTCATAAAATAACTCATAGTAATAGCTTGTTTTGTGAATTATTTTCATAGATTTTGCCATTATCTTACATATTTTCAAAATTCAAGTGAAATCACTATTTTTGCAGTCGTTTAATATAAAATACAACACATATGGCTTTTGATATCGATATGATTAAAAAAGTGTATAGCCAAATGGCGGATCGGGTTGAGAAAGCTCGTGAAATCGTAGGCAAACCACTTACACTTTCAGAAAAAATTCTTTATTCTCATTTATGGGATGGTAAACCTAATAAAAAACTTACACGAGGAAAAGATTATGTGGATTTTGCGCCAGACAGAATTGCGTGTCAAGATGCCACTGCGCAAATGGCACTATTGCAATTTATGCAAGCTGGGAAAGACAATGTAGCTGTGCCAACCACAGTGCATTGTGACCACTTAATTCAGGCAAAACAAGGTGCAAGTAAAGATTTAGCGCGTGCTAATGAAACGAGTAACGAAGTTTTCGATTTCTTAGAGTCGGTATCTAGTAAATATGGCATCGGTTTTTGGAAACCTGGTGCAGGTATTATTCATCAAGTAGTTTTAGAAAATTATGCATTTCCAGGTGGAATGATGATTGGAACCGATTCTCATACAGTAAATGCTGGTGGATTAGGAATGGTTGCAATCGGCGTAGGTGGTGCTGATGCGGTTGATGTTATGGCAGGAATGCCTTGGGAACTAAAATTTCCAAAACTTATCGGTGTCAAATTAACAGGTGCTCCACAAGGTTGGACAGCTGCTAAAGATGTAATATTGAAAGTTGCAGAAATCCTAACCGTGAAAGGCGGAACAGGCTGTATTGTTGAATATTTCGGTGAAGGTGCCAAAAATTTATCTTGTACTGGAAAAGGTACAATTTGTAATATGGGTGCCGAAATAGGCGCAACGACTTCTACTTTTGGTTACGACGATTCTATGGAGCGTTTTCTAAGAGCAACAGATCGTAATGAAATTGCAGATGAAGCCAATAAAATTAGAGAACATTTAACTGGAGATCAGGCAGTCTATGATGATCCAGATCAATATTTTGACCAAGTTATAGAAATTGACTTGAGCACTTTGAGACCACATCTAAACGGGCCCTTTACACCAGATTTAGCAACACCTGTTGGTGAACTGGGTGAAAAAGCTAAGAAAAATGATTGGCCAATCAAAGTAGATTGGGGATTGATTGGTTCTTGTACCAATTCATCTTACGAAGATTTAACTAGAGCGGCTTCAATTGCAAAACAGGCTGTTGATAAAAAATTAAAACCAAAATCAGATTTCGGAATCAATCCAGGTTCAGAGCAAATTCGATTTACCGCTGAACGCGATGGATTATTGAAAGTGTTTGAAGACTTAGGTGCTACAATTTTCACTAACGCTTGTGGTCCTTGTATTGGTCAGTGGGACAGAAGTGACAGAAAAGGCGAAGAAAAAAATACAATTGTTCACTCTTTCAACAGAAACTTCTCCAAACGTGCAGATGGTAATCCAAATACTCACGCTTTTGTAGGCTCTCCAGAAATGGTTGCTGCAATTGCTATTTCAGGTCGTTTGGATTTCGATCCTATGAATGACACTTTGATTAATGAAGATGGAGAAGAAGTGAAACTCGATGCTCCACAAGGTATTGAACTTCCTGAATTAGGTTTTGATGTTGAAGATAACGGTTATTTGAAACCAAAAGAAGATGGCAGCTCAATTGATGTGAAAGTTGATCCAAATTCAAATAGAATTCAATTGTTAGACCCATTTGATCCGTGGGACGGAGAGAATTTAACCGGTGCAAAATTATTGATTAAAGCACATGGAAAATGTACAACAGACCACATTTCTATGGCTGGTCCATGGTTGAAGTACAGAGGTCATTTAGATAATATTTCTGACAATTGCTTAATTGGAGCCGTAAATGCTTTCAATATGAAAACCAATTTCGTAAAAAGCCAAATTACTGGCAAATACGATGCTGTTCCAAAAACACAACGTGCTTATAAAGCTGAAGGTGTTCCTACTGTTGTTGTTGGCGATCACAACTATGGCGAAGGTTCTTCTCGTGAGCATGCTGCCATGGAGCCAAGACATTTGGGTGTAAGAGTTGTATTAGTGAAATCATTTGCTAGAATTCACGAAACAAACCTTAAAAAACAAGGTATGTTGGGTATAACTTTTGAAAATGAAAGCGATTATGACTTGATTCAAGAAGATGATACATTCAACTTTGTAGATCTAAAAGATTTTGCTGAAGGCAAACCATTAACGATAGAAATTGTTCATGCTGACGGTTCAAAAGATACCATCAAAGCAAATCATACTTACAACGACACACAAATCGGTTGGTTCAAAGAAGGTTCTGCTTTGAATATGATTAAGAAACAAAATAAAGCTTAATCTAATTAGCTTTTACTTTTTATAAGAAAGCCATCTTTTTTAAGGTGGCTTTTTTGTTATTTTAAATCAGTTTTTACGACTTTTAAAATATGAAATTTCTAAAGAAACATTGGGGGAACATACTATTCGTAGTTATTATTTTGCTTTTACTAATTCCACAAACAAGGTTACCGATACAGGTTATGATCAATAGGATTGTATCCTTCAGTCCATCAGAAATTAAGGCAACTGAACGTGAGCAATTGTCAAATTACAACTGGAATATTGAAAATAAAAAAGGTGAAGTCGTGAATTTTACCAAATCAAAAAATCAGTTGACCTTAATAAATTACTGGGCAACTTGGTTCGGGCCGTGTATTGCAGAAATGCCGAGTTTACAAGCATTATACGATAAATATATTAACGATATGGATTTCTATTTTATCACTTCAGAGCAACCAAATACTGTTGAAAAATTCATGAATAAAAAAGGTTTTGACTTACCGATTCATTATTTCATTTCAGATCCACCAAAACTTCTTCAGAGTAGAAGTTTACCAACCACTTTTATAATTGATCAAAACGGCAAAATTATATTCAAAAAAAGCGGCGCAGCTAACTGGAATAGTAAATTAGTAAGACAAACTTTGGATGACTTGATTCAGGATAAATGATTCATTTATTATTTAATTTTCTTTAAATTTTAGCTTTTTGTGTTTTAATTCTAAAAAACACATGATATTTGAAATTAAATATCGCTTTGATGCCACAAATTACGACACTTTCAGTTTTTAATTACGAAGGATTTCAAAATAAATTCTGGGCATTATCTATGATGCAGTTTGGTCATTTTCAGATGAAAACAGTTGAAGGTTTACAATTTTATAAGCTTTTGGGCAGCGGTAAGGCGCACTTTAATCCTTTGCCAGACTGGCGTGTTTATGCTTTATTGCAGGTTTGGAATTCACCATCAGATTTTGAAAATTTCAAACGAAATCATCCTTTATTCAAAAAGTATAAATCGCATACTAAACATATCCAAATTTATTTTCTTGAAAATATTCAAGCTCACGGCTTGTGGAATTCTAAAAATCCTTTTGAATCAGTAGTTTCTCCAAAGTCAATTAGTGATGAAGATCAGATTGCTGTAATTACAAGGGCAAGTATAAAGAAGCGCATGCTGAGAAAGTTTTGGAAATATGTCCCTGAATCTCAAAAACCTTTAGAAAATGCAAAAGGTTTGCTTTACACGAAAGGTTTTGGTGAATTGCCTTTTGTCGAGATGATGACTTTTAGCGTTTGGGATTCTGTAGAAAACCTTAATCAGTTTGCGTATAAAAGTAGGGAGCACGTCAAAGCGATAAAGAAAACTCGTCAACTGGATTGGTACAATGAAGAAATGTTCGCTAGATTTAGATTGTCTAAAATTGAGGAATTTTAAATTTTAAAACCGCTTTTTGCATGTCTAATCAAAGCTTTTATAAAAGGTTTTGAACTTAAATTAGTGATGATTTCTAAGTCTTCTTTCCAAGATGAATTTTCGTCTAAAAACTTAAAAATCGTTTCAATTTTATTGTTTTTGTACATTCGATAAAACAATTCTTCTCCAAAATCATTGTTTTTGGTTAAAACTTCAAGAAATATTTTATCGTAATGTTTATATTTTGGATTTTGAGCTTCATGCAGATTTGCAGATTTAGATTTCAGTTTTTCAATTATTTTTTGGCTTTCTTTTTCACAGTTTTTAAAAGAATAACCTGAAGAGGCTTTTACCCAACCACCAGCAGTACCAATTTTAATCATATTTTGACTACTGAAATTAGAAAATGGAAAATTAGTCATCGGTATGACGCCTTGTTCTTCGTCTACAATCTTATATTTTTCAATGTCAAGTTTTTCAGAAATGTAATTCTCCATAAAACTCTCGTAAACTGATGGCTCTACCAAATTTGATGTGAAATAAGTAAATTCAACTAAAGCTTTCTTAGATGAAATAGGTAAGACATAAGTAAAACTTGTGGTATTTCCATCTTTTAAGCTGAAATCCATCATTGTAAATCTTTGATCATCAAAAACAGCTGCTTCAGTTTCTATCATCCAGCCTTTGAAATGCTGTGCAATGTTGAGATATTCTGGATGTTTCAAACTGTAAGATTTCGGAATACGACTGTCAAAAACATAATCTGCCGTATATTTTTCTTCACCTGTATAGACTTCTACAGTATTTTCAAGTTGTCTGGTTTTAGTTACCTCTTCAGTTAGCCAAACCACGTTTTTATGGGCTTCAATTTTAGATTTAGCCATCCTATAAAAGTCAGAAGACTGGAGCATTTTATAGCGATATGCATTCAATTCTAACTGAATATTTTCGTTCTTTGCAACAACTAAACCTTGATTCCAAGATTTAGTTAATATTTTATCCCATCTTCCTTCACCTTTCTCCCAAAAACACCAAGTTCTGTCGTTTTTGTTTTTTTCAATTTTATCTAAAATCAAAATCTTTTTGTCTCTATAGAATTCGTCATCAAGCATTGCCAAAGCGAGATGTAATCCCGCGGCACCAGCACCAATGATGATATAATTATATTTGGTAGAAGACATAGAAATAAGTAAAGAAAATGAATTGAACGATATATATATGTGATGATATTTTTAAGTTGCCTTCTAACTTTGCTGAATGAAAAATAAAATTGAAAAGTAATGCAAATCCAAACCATGCTATATAATTTGATAAGGGCACGCTTGAATTTTCAAACTCCCAAAACCCAAATCTTGGCGCATTGAATTCCATCAGAAAATCCAAAATCAGCATTAATATTGTTCCGATGAACACTTTTATAAGCCAATTGATTTTGAAAAAATGACTTATTTGAGCACAAATAAAAGTTAGAACTGCCCAATTAATGCCAATCAAAATAGGAACACCACTTATCTTTACTCCTAAATTTTCTCCATATGAATAATCGCCAAAAAACCAGCCATAGTTAACCCCTAAAGCTTCAACGATAAAACCTAAGATGGCAATTGAGATGAATATAATTGATTTTTTTAAACTGAATAAATCAAAGCAAAAAACTACTGATAATAAAATAATAATCAAATTTAGACTAGTTTTTGAAGCAAACCAATCTAAATATCCTAAGCTAATGCCGATTATTCCTGAAATGTGAAACAACCACAGTAGAATAATAAATAGCGACGTTACTTTTAGGTTTGTTTTCATTTTTTATTTTTTGCCACTAAGTCCGAAACTATTTTTGCAGATAATAAACATAATGGAATTCCACCTCCTGGATGAACACTACCTCCACAAAAATATAGATTTTTGATTTTTGAGCTGAAATTAGGATGTCTCAAAAAAGCAGCAAATTTATTATTACTTGATGTACCGTAAAGCGAACCTTGATATGAAGCGCTTTGTTTTTCGATATCCACAGGCGTAATTACTTTTTCAACTTCTATATGTTTTTCAATTTTTGTATTCAAACATAAATTGATTTTATTAATAATTTTTTCACGGATATAACTGACTTGCGTTTTCCATTCTTGACCTGAATTAGCTGGAGCATTAACCATGACAAACCAGTTCTCTTTACTTTTTGGAGCATCTTTCTCGACTTCTTTTGAAGTTATGTTGATGTAAACCGTGGGGTCTTTGTAAAAGTATTTTTTATTGAAAATATGGTCAAATTCAGATTTATAGTTTTCAGTGAAAAGAATATTATGTAAATCCAATTCATCGAAAGTTTTATCGATTCCCCAATAAAAAATCATTGCAGAACTAGAGCGTTCCTGAGCTAAGGTTTGCTCAGGTGGTTTCGCTTTTTTCAACAAAGAATTGTATGCGGAATACACATCCATATTGCAAACCACTGTGTCGTAGTAAAACTCTTTGTTCTCAATTTTTAGCCCTGTAATTTTATTATTGTCCCATAAAATTTCATCCACTTTTTGATTTAAATGAAATTTAATATCAACATCTTTAGCAAGTTTGGTTAAGCTTTTAGAAATATCATGCATTCCATTTTGTGGTAAAAAAGTACCAAAATTCATTTCTAAATGTGGAATCATGGACATTATGCCAGGTGTTTTGTAGGGAGAAGAACCATTGTAAGTTGCGTACCTGTTGAAAAGTTGTACCAATTTGGGGTTATTGAAATAATCTTGATTTACACCATCTAATGAGCTGTTCAAGTGCAGTTTTCCTAGATTTAAAATAGCTTTTACTGTCGATTTGGATAAATAAGTCGATGCTTTATGAAGTGATTTTTTCAAAAACAAATCAGCAGTCAATTCATACTTACTACGACTGCTTTCTAAATATTTTCTAAGGTTTTCAACTGGTTCTTGAAATGTTTCAGAGGCATTTTCAATAAATTTTTCAGTTTCGGATTTTGCTTGAAATTTCTGTCCATTTTCCCAGAAATAATTGCAAATCACTTTTTTTTTATTGTAGTTGAAATATGAAGCTGGCTCTTTATCAAAAAGCCTGAATAGTTCATCTACAAATTCGGGCATAGTAAATAGGGAAGGGCCAAAATCAAAGCGATATTCGCCAAGTTGGAAACTATGTAATTTACCTCCTGTATAATCATTTTGCTCAAAAACATCCACATCAAATCCTTGTGCTTTTAGACGCAATGCTGATGCAATTCCAGCAATTCCGGATCCAATTATAGCTGCTTTCTTCAAAATAATTATTTTTTATTCTTTAAGAATTTCATTGGAGGAACCAGCATTCCAAAACACTCTCCGTCTTCTTTACCTAAATGTTTATGATGCATCTTGTGTGCTCGTCGAATACCTTTTGCATACCAGTGATTTGCATTTCTGAAAAGCTTGAATCTTTGGTGTATAAAAATATCGTGAACCAAAAAATAAGCTAGGCCATACGCAGCAATACCAGCACCAATAGCGATACTAAATTGGAATTCTGAAGTAAAAAAAATCATACTTACTACTGCGTAGAATACAAAAAATAAATCGTTGCGTTCCCACCAACTTTTATGGTCTTTTTTGTGGTGATCTTTATGCAGAACCCATAAAAAACCATGCATAACATATTTGTGAGTGAACCACGCCATAAATTCCATTAACAAAAATGTTGCTATAAATAAAACAATCCAAATCAAAATATTCATAATTAAACTAAGTTAAATCTGCATGAAATATAAGATTTTGCCAACAAACTCGCTTTTTGATAGTTTGGAACCCGAATTCTTTTGTTTTTAATTTCCAAAGAAGGCGTATTCTTTAGCTTTTGTAGTAATTTAGAATAGTAAATATATGCTGTATAAACTCCTAATTTCGCTTCCACAGGTAGGTGGCTAATGCCACGCAAGCCTGCTTCAAAATCTTGATCTATTTCATTTATAATTCGGGATTTTGTGGCTTCGTCCAAACTTTCCAAATTTGCATTGGGAAAGTAAGAGCGTTCTAATTCTTCTGAATCTGCTTTTAAATCACGTAAAAAATTCACTTTTTGAAATGCTGAACCGAGTTTCATAGCGTCATTTTTCAGTGCATCATATTTTTCTTGATCACCTTTAACAAAAACTTTTAGACACATTAATCCCACTACATCTGCACTACCATAAATGTACGCTTCATATTCTTCTTGCGTTAAATAGTTTGATTTATGAAGATCTTTCTCCATGCTATCCATAAAAGCTTCGTAAAGTTCAACGTCGATATTGTATTTATGAACAGTTTCCTGAAAACTATTCAAAATTGGATTGAGACTTATTTTCTGCTCTATTGCATCATACATGTCAGATTTAAATTTTTTAAATAAAAAAGATTTATCATAATCATGAAATGTATCGACTATTTCGTCAGCAAAACGTACAAATCCGTATATATTATAAATATCTTGCCTTATAGAAGGCGCTAAAAGCTTAGTAGCAATAGAAAATGATGTGCTGTAACTATGTGTTACAATTTTGCTACAACTATTGGCTACATTGTCAAATAATGATTTCATTTTCTGCAATTTTTTTTAATGAGTTCAGACACAAGTTTTCCTGAAATTAAGGATGGAGGAACTCCTGGGCCTGGGACAGTAAGCTGACCTGTAAAATATAAGTTTTCTACAGTTTTACTTTTCAGCTTCGGTCTCAAAAAAGCCGTTTGCAAAAGCGTATTTGCCATCCCATATGCATTACCTTTATATGAATTGTAATCTTTAATAAAATCTGTTACGCAAAAGCTTTTTTTAAATATAATATTTTTTCTAACAGTTTGTTGAGTTAAAGATTCAAATCTTGTCATAATTTTGTTAAAATATTGCGATCTCAATTCTTCTGTATCTTCAATTCCTGGTGCAATTGGTACAAGAAAAAAACCATTTTCACAACCTTCTGGAGCGGTTTTAGGATCGGTTTTCGAAGTGAAATTCGCATAAAACAAGGGTTCTTCTGGCCATTTTGGATCAGTATAAATTGCTTTTGCGTGTTTATCGAAGTCAACGTCAAAAAATAAATTATGATGATTTACATTTTTTATTTTTTTATCGAAACCGATATAAAAAAGCAAAGAAGAAGGTGCAAAGATCTTTTTATCCCAGTATTTTTCAGAATACTGACGGTGTTTTTCATCTAGTAAAGTTTCGGTATGGTGGTAATCTGCACCAGATAGAATTACGTCAAAATTTTCAATTTCATTATTAATTTTTAAAGCTTTGGCTGTTTTATTTTCAACAATTATTTTTTCAATATTACTGTTGGTATGAATCTTAACTCCCAAAGATTTCGCTAAATCTGCCATCGCAGCAATTACTGCAAAAAAACCACCCTTGGGATGCCAAGTCCCTAAGCCGAAATCGGCATAATTCATAAAGCTATAAAAAGAAGGCGTCTCGCTTGGTTTTGCTCCTAGAAATAATACAGGAAACTTTAATATTTGCTTGAGTTTTTCATTTTCAAACTCCTTTTCTACATCTTTATCTACAGTACTAAAAAATTCACCAAGTTTGCTGATGGTTTTTGGTGTAACTAATTCAAGTGGAGACACACCAGGTTTATATACCAAGTCTTTAATAGCTATGTCATAGTTTTTTTTTGCATTGTCAATGAATTTTTTTAATTTTTTAGCCCCGTCTTCCTCGTTTTTATCAAAAACTTTATAGATTTTGTCCAATTCATCACCAATTTCAATTTCATCATTTTCTCCAAAAACAACTTTATAACCAGGATTGAGTTTATCTAAATGGTAATAATCTGAAGGTTTTTTATCGAAATCTGCAAAAAACCTTTCAAAAACATCTGGCATCCAATACCAAGATGGACCCATATCAAAAGTGAATCCCTCAGCTTTCATTTGTCTTGCACGTCCTCCAATACCATCGTTTTTTTCAAATATTTGAACATTATTTCCATCTTTAGCTAAATAACATGCTGCTGCTAATGATGAAAATCCAGATCCTATGACAGCAATATTTTTCTTCATTTTATAAATTTAAAGTCAATTCTGATATATCTGTAAACGCTCGAATGCCTAATGGTAGACTTTTATTTTCTTCTAAAAGTTCTACAGCTTTTCTACCTAGAATCCAGTATTGACTATCATTTATACTACAAATTTGTTCTTTGAAGTTTTCTAAATATTCCATCACATTATCTGGCTTGATGGTCAGATAGCTAATAAAAATTGTATTATCAAATAATGAAGATAGGTAAGTTAAATCTTCCATAGGTGTACTTTGGCCTAAAAATATAGCCTTGTATCCATGAGAAAGTATTTCATAATTGGCGTAATACAGACCAATATCATGAATTTCTTCGTTAGGAAGGAACAGGATAAATACTTTATCTGTTTTTGGTGCTTGTTCTTTTTGAAGCTTTTCTATGTTGATAAAAAGCTTTTGCTTCACTAAGTTAGAAATGAATTGCTCATGCGCTGGTGTTATTGTTCCAGCTTGCCATAACATTCCTATATCAATCATTAATGGAATGAAAACATCGTTGTAAATTTCAGAAAAAGTTTTTGTTGTGAGGAGGTTCTCGTATGTTTTCAAGAAAAGTGCCTGGTCGAAATTCATCATGGACACTTTGAAGGATTTCAAAGCTCGACTTGCATTACTTTTACTGGTTGTTATGCTTCTTACTAGTTTTGAAACTTCGTCATCATCCATTTTAGAAATTCTGGATATTTTATATCCATTTTCATTTAAAAATGCAATGTTTAGAATCTTCTGAAGTCCGGTGACACCGTAATTTCTAATATTTGTTTCGGTGCGCTGAGGAGTTAGAACACCATATCTCTTTTCCCACATTCTTATTGTGTGAGCTTTGATACCGCTTAGAGATTCTAAATCCTTTATACTGAAGTTTTGTTTAATATTTCCCATAGTTCCATTTAACAATAATCAAAAATATTAATTATTGTTTCATCTTGTTTAAAAAAACAAGTTAAATATTAAACAACTTGGTTAAAACTTTGCTAATATAAATTTTAGGTATCCGGTTTTGAACTTTTTGAGCTTGGTTTTATTTCAAATTTGCTAAATCCAATCGGAATGGATTTTCTTCTTCAGTTTCGATTCCTAAAGCTTCATAAACATAATCGAAGGTAGAAAGTAATCTAGGTTCACCGTTTACGATTGCGACGTCATGTTCGAAATGAACACTTGGTTGCCCATCCGAAGTCAAAATAGTCCAACCGTCTGGCAGTTGCTTTATACGCTTGGTTCCCATATTTATCATAGGTTCTATGGCAACAGTCATTCCTTCTACGAACTTCTTTCCACGACCGCGTTTACCATAATTAGGCATTTCTGGATCTTCGTGCATTGTTTTTCCTAAACCGTGACCAACTAATTCTCTGACTACGCCATAACCGTGTTTTTCGGTGTGTTTTTGAATTGCATAACCAACATCACCAACACGATTGCCTAATTTGAATTGTGCAATACCTTTATATAATGATTCTTTGGTAACTTTTATAAGTTTTTTTACTTCCTCTGTGACCTCACCGACTTCAAAGGTGTAAGCATGATCGCCATAAAATCCATTTTTTACCGCACCACAATCAATAGAAATAATATCTCCATTTTCTAGAGCTTTTCGGTTTGGAATACCGTGAACTACCTGAGAATTTGGACTCATACATAAAGTATTAGGAAAGTCGTATAATCCTAAAAAACCTGGGACAGCTCCGTGGTCACGTATGAATTCTTCAGCAAGTTTGTCTAGTTCCAAAGTGGTAACACCTGGTTTGACTTCCTTAGCTAAAATTCCTAAAGTTTTAGATACAATTTGTGCACTTTCATGCATCAATGCAATTTCTTCAGGTGACTTTGTAATGATCATTAATTTACTTTTTAAAAATTGATTTAAAAAATCCTCTATTTTTTTCTTCTTTAAATTTACTGTATTCGCTATCCTCACCGATTAATTCTCTATAAATATTTCCCCAACCATGAAAACCTCCTATATTTCTATCATCTATAAAAACATCGGCGTTGATTTTTCTACTTATGTTATCGGAAGTTTCTTCTTCGGGATAACTTTTGTTGATAGCATAAAATGAAATGCCTTTGTCTTCGCAAAACTTTACGGCTTCGTCTAATTTTTCGCCACTTCTATAGGTCCATAAAATTAATGTGAAACCTTCATCTTGAAGCTTCCTGAGTGTTTCAAAAGCAAACAGCATTGGTTTGCCAATATCTGGGAATTTATCTTCCACAATTGTACCATCAAAATCTATCGCTAGTGTTGGTTGTCTAGATGAAATCATAATTAAATTTATTTAGAAATCTTCATAACTGTGTTTATAATCTTGTCCTGAAACAATTTTTAAAACATCACTTTCTAAATTTTCTTGTGCAAACTCTACAAAACGATTAATTTCTTTTCCATCTTTATAAAAAATGATTGTAGGAACGTGATTCACATTAAGTATTTCTCTTTTTTCTTCAGACACTTCTGGAACAACTTTGTCACGATTGACACCGACAATCTTAAGTTTTTCAATGTCAAAATTAGATTCATTTAGAATTTTAATCATTCTAGGGAACTCGCGTCTACTATCTGGACACCAAGTTCCAAGATAAATTTCAATATTGAAATTATTGTTTTTAAGATGTTCTTTAATTTCAGTTAAAACTTTTTCATCAGGTTTGTAAGTTTTGTAATTAGATTCAAACCATTTTTTATTTTTTGTTGCTTTCAATTCCTCTAATGTGAATTCGCCTAGCATTAATTCATATCTCTGAGAAGTAATATCTTCAATAGTTTCGCTTTCTATTTTAAGATTATTAAAACTTGAAAGACCGACAATTGCAACAAGGCTGAAGACTAATATTTTCAATATATTTTTCATTGTAAAAGTGAGTTTTGAGTCATTAAATCTGGCTTCTCGATGTCCATTAAATCTAAAATCGTTGGTGCAATATCACCTAAAATTCCATCTTTTATACTTTTTACATCTTTGTCGACCAAAATGAAAGGTACTGGATTTGTAGTATGTGCGGTGTTTGGCGAGCCGTCTGGATTGATCATCATTTCACTATTTCCGTGATCGGCGATAACAATGACAGCATAATCTTGATTTTCTGCTTCAGTGACAACGTCTTTTAGACATTCATCCACAGTTTCACAAGCTTTTACTGCGGCATCAAAATCTCCGGTATGACCTACCATATCAGGATTTGCAAAATTTAAACAGATAAAGTCCCCATTTTGTTCAGAAATTTCTTTTACGATTTTGTCACGTAATTCGTAGGCGCTCATTTCTGGTTGCAAATCGTATGTTGCAACTTTTGGTGAATTTACCATGATTCTTTTTTCGTCTCGAAAAGGTTCTTCTCTACCGCCAGAAAAGAAAAAAGTGACATGCGGATATTTTTCAGTCTCAGCGGCTCGTATTTGAGATTTGCCGGTGTATTCCAAAACTTCGCCCAGTGTAGCTTTTATATTGTCTTTTTTGAAAACAACATTAATATTTTTGAAAGTATCATCATATTTTGTCATTGTAACAAAATATAAAGGTAAACTCTTCATATCGTTCATTGGGAAGTCTTTCTGACTTAAAGCTTGAGTCAATTGGCGACCTCTGTCTGTTCTAAAGTTGAAGAAAATAACTAAATCACCTTCTTCAATTTTTGCGACAGGTTTGTCATTTTCAGTAATGCAAATCGGCTTGATGAATTCATCTGAAACGCCTTCATCATAACTTTTTTGTAAAATTTCAGATGGATTTTCAGTATAAGCTTCAGCTTCGCCTTTGACTAATAAATCATAAGCTTTTTCTACACGTTCCCAGCGTTTATCACGATCCATGGCGTAATATCTGCCAATAATACTTGCCAATTTAGTGTTTGTTTTATTGAAGTTTTCTTTTAAATCTTCAATAAAACCTTTTCCAGAATGCGGGTCAACGTCTCTGCCATCTGTAAACGCATGCACATATTTTTTAGAAATACCATAATCTTCGGCCGCTTTGGTAAGGCCTTTTAAATGGTTGATATGCGAATGCACCCCACCGTCACTAACCAGACCTAAAAAGTGAACAGCTTTATTATTATTTTTGGCATAATCAAAGGCTTGTTCTAAAACAGGCTCATTTTTTAAAGTATTTTTTTCCACAGCCATATTGATTTTTACCAAATCTTGGTAAACAATTCTGCCAGCTCCCAAATTCATGTGTCCTACTTCAGAATTTCCCATTTGACCTTCTGGAAGTCCAACATTCATTCCGTCAGTACGCAGAGTGGCGTGTGGATATTTTTTGTATAAACTATCTACAAATGGCGTGTTGGCTTTATCTACCGCTGAAACTTCCTTGGATGGAGAAATTCCCCAACCGTCTAATATTGTAAGTATGACTTTTTTTCCCATTGCAGATTATTTTTTGCTAAAATATGAATTATTCATAGATAATTTCAAGTCTTTAAGATGGCATTAAGCTTGGATTGATCCCTAAGCTATATTTTTCAAAATAATTATTCATGAATTCTGAATCTAAAACTAATTTGCCTTCAAAATTCAATTTTTCCCAAGATTTTCGATAATTTTCTGATTGCTGAATGTTTAAAAAAGTCAAGGATTTTGGTTTGTATGAATAATGCCATGGCTCGTATTGAAAACCACTTCTATCGAAATTGTCCGTGTAAACCAGGTGAAACCCAAATCTTTCAGAATTTTTGTCCAACCAGGTTTTTAGCTTGCAAAACGCACCGTTTCCATGATAATTTTCTGCTAAAAGCAAATCTCCTTTAGGTCGAGTAACAGCGCCATCGATTAAGTCGATGTCGGTTCCCCAATGGTGACGTGAAGTTCCGGGAATAGAGGAGAAGGCGATAATTTTTTGAACCGCGCCTTCAGCAGAAAGTTCTTTAGTGTAATTCTTGAATTTTCGTTCCCAAATCGCTTTTTGTCTGGCAAAACTACGGTAACCTGAGACTATTCTTAAATCAATGCCTTCTTGTTTGGCTTCAGATTTCATCTGCTGAAATGCAGAAAGTGTGTCCATTTCCAATGGAATTTCAGATTTGGACAAATGCTTATCATCAATACCTAATACTTGATTGACCTTAATTTCATTTTGAAAAAAACCTCCATAAAACGACCAAGGTAAACTAGAAAAAACTGCTGCTTGACTTGATTTCAACAAAAAATCTCTACGTTTCATTATACAAGTTTTGACATTCTAAAATGTGGTCCGACTTCTGGAATTAAAAATTCTTCGGAAATGATTTCGTAACCAGATTTCTTATAAAATGAAACAGCTGAACTTCGCGCGTTGCACCAAATCCATGAAGGTTGAGTTTCTTTTATTTTAGATTCAGCAAAAACTAGAAGTTTTTTGCCTATGTTTTGTTTCCTAAATTCAGAACTTACTGCCATGCCTCGTAATTGGAATTGTTTTGAACTTTCAATTTCAATACAATTTTTTTTGAAAATACTTAAGATACCTATTATTTCTGAATCAAAAAAAGCACCAAAATGCATGGTGCTTTTTAAATAATCGCCTTCAAAAATACATTCTTCAGCGTTTTTTCCTGGTCTTAAAATTTTATTTCTAAGTGGGATGCAGTCTTCTGCAGAAATATGATTGAAGTGAAGCAAAATATTTATTCTAAAATACCGTCAGCAATTCCGTATTCAACAGATTCTTTGGCATCCATCCAATAATCTCTGTTGAAATCTTTCATCACTTTTTCAAAATCTTGGCCACAATTATCTGCTAAAATTTGAGCACTTAATTCTTTGGTTTTCAAAATTTCTTTGGCTTGAATTTCAATATTTGAAGCTTGCCCTTTAGCACCACCGAGTGGTTGGTGAATCATAACCTTGGCATGTGGTTGAATATAACGTTTGCCTTTTGTGCCAACGGACAATAAAATAGAACCCATAGAAGCCGCCAAGCCGCTACAAATTGTAGAAACAGGACTTTTTAAACTAGAAATCGTATCGTAAATCGCAAAACCATCAGTGACATAACCGCCTGGACTATTGATGTAAAGCTGAATTTCATCTTGACTTTCCATGTCTAGATAAAGCAGTCGGTCGATAACGTGTTTTGCGCTTTTGCCGTCCACCTGACCGTTAAGGAAAATTTTACGGTTTTCTAAAAATTTCTTATCTATTAAATCTTGAACTTTTCCTGATTTATCGCTCATGTTTTTATTTTTTTAAAATGTAAAATTAAAATTTAATTTTTAATCCAAGCCGATTATTTAAAGAGTATTAACGTTGCAAACTTCATTTTGGTCATGGGATTGAAATAACAACTATTGTAACAGATGTTACTAAAGGCTTTTATTGAAATACTTATTATTGCAAAAACAATTCAGCCAAATATTTTGAAACCGATAATTGCACTTATTTTTGTATTGATTTATGTCACGCCAAGTTCTGCTATGTTGGTTTCAGACTTGACGTTGACAGAAGTTGAAGTAAAACGTAGTTGCAAAAATAAAATTGAATTTCAGAACAAAGCTGAAGCACTCGGCATGCCAGATTTGGGAATGATTTCCAATGACAAATCGTCAACTTCAGACTCAAATCAACAACACTGTATCGAAATTTGTTCAAATTCCGCTGATTTTATAGAAAATCAGGAATTTGAAATTTACAGACCAAAATTTCACTTCAGTCATACTGAATTTTACAAGGTGTTTTATAGATCACCTTTTCTTTCCGAACAGAAACAACCGCCCAAACAGTTTTAGAAATTTACTGTAAAGTATTGAATTCTAGAAATTCAAACTATTTTTTTTAAAATTCTAAAACTAAAATCATGTTATCTTATAAAATATATAAAATCAGCATTTTGATGCTGTTGTTTTTTAGTGCGAACATTCTAAATGCACAAAATTCTTTGTCTCCTGAAGTCGTTTTGGACTTGAAACAATCTGAAAAATTTGTCATGGGTGTCAGCACAGAAAAACACTTCAGATTTGCTTTTGGCACTTTTCAGGAAATGAAATCTAATGACTTAGCCGATAAAAATTTCGAAATTGTAGTCTGGGGGAAAATTGTCCAAAAATTAATCAAAGATGGAGATTTAGCTGAATTTGTGAAAAATCAAAACTCTTCTAACATGAAAGTTAGCGTTTGTGAAGTTGCCATGAAAAAACTAGGCGTTTCCAAAACAAACCTAATCGACGATTTTGAAACTGTTCCCAACGCTTTTATTCGAATTTATCAGTTACAAGCGCAAGGTCATAATGTATTCATTCCTTAAAAAATAAAACAATGTTGAAACAAATTATAGTTCTCATTTTTGTAGGATTGACAGTTCTATCCTGCAAAAATGCAAATGAAAATTCAAAAGAAAAGAAAAATAGCGACACCCAAAAAATCACCATTTTGCAGACTGCCGACATTCATGGTCAAGTGAATGTTCACGATGAATTTTTCTGGGAAAATAACGAAATTATTTTCAAAAGACGTGGTGGCATGGCGTCTATCAAAACGCTTTTTGATGACGTAAAATCCGAAAATCAAGATGCTACAATTGTATTGGACGGGGGCGATTTAATCCAAGGCAGTGCAGTTGCAGCTTTATCTGAAGGTCAAATTTTTCCTGACATCGTCAATAAAATGGGTTACGATTTTCTTATTCCAGGAAACTGGGAAGTGGTTTACGGAAAGTCAAAAATGCTTTCTGCTCTGCGGGCATACGAACCGCAAGTTATTGCGGCCAATATGTACGATGAAGCCAGCGAAAATCTGCTTTTTCCGCCATATTTTATCAAAGAAGTTGGTGATACAAAGTTAGGATTTATCGCTTATAACGATCCAGAAATTCCGGTAAGACAAAACCCATCTTTCAGTAAAGGGATTGATTTCAAATCCATAGAATCCAATTTGTCTGCGTTGATTTCTGAATTGAAAACAGAACAAAACGTTGATATTTTGTTTTTGGTGACGCATATTGGAATTGCCAAGCAAGTTCATTTGGCAGATCAAGACATTTTAAAAGATATCGATTATGTTTTGGGCAACGACACCCACGAACGCATCCGGAAACCTTTACAAAGAAAGTTTGCAAAAGTTACTGAACCCGGCGCTTTTGGAAGTTTTGTCGGTAGTTTGGATTTGGAAGTTAAAGACGGAAGAATAATCAATGAAACATATGATTTGATGGAAGTTGATCCAGAAAAATATCCGCCAGATCCTGAAGTTCAGAAATCTATAGATTCCGCACTTCAGCCTTATAAATCCAAAACAGATCAAATTTTAGGCTACACAAACACACCGCTTTATCGATATTTTGTGGTCGAAAATCCGATGGACAACATGATTACCGATGCAGCCAGATGGAAAATGAATACAGATATTTCGTTATCCAATGGTTTTAGATTCAGCCCGCCGTTGGTGCCGAAAGACGGAAAACCAGCCGCAATCACATACAGTTACATTTGGAATATGTTGCCTGTCAATGAAAAAGTTAAAACCGGAGAAGCTAAAGGTGAACAAATAAAAAATTGGCTGGAGCAAGAATTGCACAATGTGTTTGCAGAGGTTGGGACAGAGCGTTTCGGTGGCTGGTTAGTCCGTTTTTCTGGAATGGAACTAGAATTTAATGCTAAGGCAAAGAAAGGAAATCGAGTTGTAAATCTGACAGTAAATGGCGAACCGATGGATATGAATAAATACTATTCAATTTCAGCTTGTCGTCGTGATGGCGAGGCTTTGGATATGATTTGCAGATTGCCAAACGTGAAAAATCCCAAAGTTCATGATTTCACAATTCATGAGGTTTTGGCAGAATATCTAAAAACAAAAGATACCATTTCTCCAGTGAAAGATGGACGTGCTAAAGCTTTAGATTTAGGTGAAGACGTGCTTTCACAGTTACCCGATACAGATTATCATTTTCATTAGAAAACTAAAAAACACAAAAAATGAATTTTTTTAAACATATTATATTTGTCTTAATTCTGACATTTGGATATTCAAAATCTGCAAACGCACAGTCTGAAAACGAAGATTACAAAGTTGTTTTTCAACTGACGGACGCTTCTCCAACAAGTCAAAAAGCCTTGGTCAATCAATTGAAAAATTTAACTCGTGATTGGCCGTCTGCAAAACTCAGTGTTGTTGTACATTCGGGCGGAATTCAGTTTTTGGTTTCAGAAGGTTCAAATTATGGTGTTGAATTGGCAGAATTGGAAGCCAAAGGAGTAGAATTTAAGGCTTGCGAAAACACCCTGAATGCGAAAAATATATCGAAATCAGAATTATTTGATTTTGTAAAATTTGTTCCGATGGGCATCAAAGAAATTGTTGAAAAACAAGCTGAAGGTTGGTATTATATTAAAGCAGGAATTTGATGATGAAAAAAATAGTAAAGTGGAGTCCTGGTGTATTTTTGGCACTCGGACTCACTTTCTTAGCAGAGTTTATTTCAGAATACAGCTTTTGGTTGAATACAACCAGCTTGGCGTTGATCTTTGGAATTGTGCTTGCCAATATTCCGATTTCACTAAAACCAATTCAAAGTGGCATGGCTTTTTCTGAAAAAAACATTTTGGAAACTGCTATTGTTTTGATTGGGTTTGGACTGAATTTTTCCGTGTTGGGAGAAATAAATTCAGATTTCTGGTGGTTTATCCTTTTCAGCGTTTTGGCAGTTATTGCTTTGGCTTTATTTTTTGGTAAAATTTTCAAACTTGACCCAAAGCTAAATCTTTTGCTCGGCGCCGGCAGTGCTATCTGTGGTTCCGCAGCAATTGGCGCAATTTCACCAATATTGAAATCTAAAGAATCCGAAACTGGCATGGCTATCGGAATTATCAATTTGCTGAGCACCATCGGTTTGTTTCTTCTACCAATAGTTGCTGTGTATTTGCATTTTAGTCAAGATGAAACCAGTTTTTTTATTGGTGGCGTTTTACAATCAATGGGACATGTCGTTGGTGCGGGGTTTTCGGTGAATGAAGAGGTAGGCGTTTTGGCTACCGTGATCAAAATGGGACGCGTATTGTTACTTATTCCGCTTTTGTTGATTGTTTATGTGACTTTCAGTAGTAAAAATCAAGCTCAAAATCAAAACGTTGGTTTTCCATTCTTCATCATATTTTTTCTAGTAGCCATCGGTTTTAGTCAGTTTTCTTTCATTTCAGAAGCGATGACATCAGAAGTGTCAAGTTTTGGAAATTTTCTTCTGAATGTTGCCATGGTTGGTATTGGCTATAAAATCAAACTAAAATCTTTGTTTCAAATTGCTGGTAAATCATTGATTCTTGGTGTATTGCTGTTTTTGTTTCAAATCTTACTTTTTATTAGCTATATTAACTATTTTTAAATGCAAAAGACCTGAAATTTCTCTCAGGTCTTTTATTTATTTCTGAAATGAGGATTTTTAATTCAATTTCTCTATTTCATTATTATTCGTGGCTTGCATTACAGATTCTAGATTATTGAGATTCACATTTGGGTTATTTTCAGCAAAATCCGCTGGCAAAATAGCAATTCTAAAGATTTGGTTGAAAATGAACGCATCTGGTAAAGTATCTAAATTGGTATTTCCATTTAAAAAGATCTTTACATCAAAAAATGTATGATTAAAATTATAGACCACTTGGCTGCCATCATTAAAGAAAAAACTTTGTGGAAGTGGCGTCCAAACGTCAACTGGTCCAGATGAATCACTGATTTGTTCCTCCAATAGATAAACCATTACGACATCGCTTTCAAAAACTTCTACATCTAACGGAAATTCATAATTGGTCGCATAGTTGTTTTGAGGAAGCAAATCAGCTTCAATTTCATAAATATTGCCAATAATGGCTTCTCCACTTCCTGGAGGTCCTGGAGGTCCAGCAGGACCGCGATCGCCTTCACAAGAAATAAGAAATAAAATTCCTAAAAGTATTGTGCTAATTTTTTTCATCGTTTTTGCTTTTATGATTAATACTGATTGAATTCACGCAATAGCGTTTTCCGGTATCTGTAGGACCGTCATCGAAAATATGACCAATATGTCCGCCACAGTTGGAACATAGAATTTCTATGCGTTGCATACCCAAACTCACGTCTTTTTTATACTCGATTGCGCCTTCAACAGAACTGTCGAAACTAGGCCAACCACAGTTGCTTTCAAATTTTGATTCACTGTCAAATAGCAATGCATCGCAAGCTTTGCAGTGGTATTTTCCATCTTCGAAATGGGTGTTGTATTTGCCAGAGAATGGTGGTTCCGTTCCTTTTTCTCTTAAAATTCTAAAAGCTTCATCAGAAAGCTCTTCTCGCCATTCAGCTTCGGTTTTGTCAATTGCTTTTTTCATAATATTTTATTGTTTTTCAGGGATAAAATCTAAGGCCACACCATTTATGCAGTGTCTTTTGCCTGTGGTTTCTTCTGGGCCGTCATTGAAAATGTGTCCTAAATGACCGCCGCAATCTCCACAGAGTGCTTCGGATCTTTCATATCCAAGTTTTTTATCAGAACTTAAGGCTAAACTACCATCAATTGCTCTGTCAAAACTTGGCCAGCCAGTGCCACTTTTGAATTTGTGTTTGGTTCTGTACAATTCATTTCCACAAGCTGCGCAAACAAATGTACCAGGCTCAGAAATGTCGTTCAGTGGACTTGAAAATGGTCTTTCGGTACCTGCTTTTCTCAAAACTTCAAATTCTTTTGAAGTGAGTTCAGCTTTCCATTCCTCTTCTGTTTTTTGAATTTTAAAATCTGAATTTTCATCCTGTTGTGCTTCAGATTTACAAGAAATCAAACTTAAAAAGACAATCGTAATAATAAGATTTTTCATTTTTTTATTTTAAAAATAAACTAATTCTAACGATGTTTATTCAAATTTCACATTTCAATGGGATTTTAAAATCAATTTTATGATTAGATTTGATTTTGTGAATAACCCTGAAAAATATTTTAAATGAGTAAGTTCAAATTTTATACCAGTTTTGTTTTGGTATTTTTTTTAATGAATTGTGGAACAAATCCTTTCACGGGGAAAAGTACATTAGCTTTGGTGCCCAATTCACAAATATTACCAATGTCTTTCGAGCAGTATAATAAAGTTTTGGAAGAAGCAAAAGTTGTGAATGGTACTGATGACGCGATAATGATAAAACGTGTCGGTCAAAAAATCGCTAATGCTTCTGAACGTTATCTGCAAGAAAATGGATATCCAAATTATACAGACAATTATAAATGGGAGTTTAACCTTATTGAAGACGATCAGGTTAATGCCTGGGCAATGCCAGGTGGGAAAATTGCATTTTACACAGGAATTTTGCCGATTGCAGAAAATGAAACTGGAGTGGCTGCCATTATGGGTCATGAAGTAGCGCACGCTTTAGCAAATCATGGTCAGCAAAGAATGAGTGCTGCACAAATTCAACAAACTGTTGGAGCGGTTGGAACAATCGCTTTGGGAAATGAAGATCAGCAAACACAAGAATTATTTGCTACGGCTTATGGTATTGGTTCACAAATTGGAGTGATGTTGCCTTTTAGTAGAAAACATGAAACGGAAGCAGACAGAATTGGGATTAAACTCATGGCAATTGCGGGTTATGATCCTGATGAAGCTTCTGAATTATGGAAGCGAATGAAAGCTAATTCTGGAGGAAATTCTCCGCCACAATTTTTGAGTACACACCCGTCCACCGATGAAAGAATTAAAAATTTGAATGAATGGGCACCTGAGGCTAAAAAAATCGCAAAAAAATATGGCGTTACAAATTTTGAATAATTGAACCTGAAAATTAGAAAACTTCCAAAAGGTCATAAAAAGCTCATCAATGCATGGGCTTTTTACGATTGGGCAAATTCGGTGTATCCACTTGTGATCACTTCTGCGGTATTCCCGATTTACTACGGTGCTCTAACCATTATTAAGAATGATGAAGGCGAAGTTCTAAACGATACGGTTAATTTCTTAGGTTTTGATTTTAATAATGATGCGCTAATTAGTTATGTAACTGCAACTGCATTTTTATTAATTTCTGTAATGAGTCCTTTTCTAAGTGGAATAGCAGATTATATGGGGAATAAGCGGGTGTTTATGAAATTTTTCAACTACCTGGGAGCTGCATCTTGTATTGGTTTATTTTGGTTTTCACTTGATTTTTTGTGGTTTGGTTTGTTGTGTTATTTTCTAGGTCTAATTGGTTTTTGGGGCAGTATTGTTTTTTATAATTCCTATTTACCAGATATTGCTTTCAAAGAACAGCAAGACCGAGCTTCGGCCAAAGGCTTTTCTCTTGGTTATATTGGCAGCGTGATTTTACTTTTGCTTTGCTTGAGTATGATTTTATTTCATGAGAGTTTTGGTTTTGAAAGTGAAGGTTTGCCAACAAGAATTTCATTTATTCTAACAGGAATTTGGTGGATTGGTTTTAGTCAATATACCTACCTGTATTTACCAAGAGGCACTAGAAAAGGGGAGATGCGAAACAAAGAATTATGGTTGAATGGTTTTAGAGAGTTGAAGAAAACTTATTTCAAAATAAAACAATCCATTCAATTGGAACGCTATTTACGTGCATTTTTTGTTTATAGTATGGCAGTTCAGACCATCATGTTAATCGCTACTTATTTTGGCGTAGGCGAAATTCAGTGGCCAAAAGGTGAATCTACGACAGGCTTGATTGTGAGTATTCTTTTGATTCAAATTATAGCCATTTTTGGCGCTAATTTAGCATCGAGATTAGCCACGAAATATGGAAATATAAATTTACTAATCGGCATAAACGTGATCTGGATTTTTATTTGTGTTTATGCGTTTTTTATTACAGAACCCATTCAATTTTATATTACAGCATTTTTTGTTGGTTTGGTCATGGGAGGCATTCAGTCTTTGTCCCGTTCAACCTATTCAAAATACATCCCTGACGATACAAAAGATACGGCTTCGTACTTTAGTTTTTACGAGGTTTCGGAAAAAGTTGGAATTGTCATAGGCATGTTTATCTATGGTTTTATTGCACAAATAACTGGCAGTATTAGAAATGCAATTATTTTTCTTATTTTGTTTTTTCTTGGCGGAATTTATCTTTTAAGCAAAGTAAATAAAACTCAATAATATTTTTGACTATGGCTTTTTTATGGCATCTAAGCATTATTCAACTCGACCAAAAAACTTTGGTCACAGGAACTGTTTTGAAAAATAAAACAAGTATTATTCAAAAGCCTAAATCTATTTTTGGAAATTCACTTAAGGTTTTGAAATCTTATTGGAAAAAACCTTATTCTGACCGTTCAATTTATTTGAAATCTGATGAAAAATCTTTAAGTCTGAAAACAGACTCTAAAGGCTATTTCTTTAAAGTATTTGATGCTTTTCAATCTACCAATTTTGATTTTTATGATGAAAATGGCAATATTTTAGAACCAACTCAATCCCATCCTTTTGTATTTAAAAATAAATCCGGATTGATAGAAATTATCTCTGATATTGACGACACAGTAATTCATTCTCACACTGCTTCAGCTTTAAAACGTATTTATACTATACTTTTCAAAAGGCCTAATAAGCGTAAGAAAGTACTATATATCAGTGCGCTTTTAGATTTTTTTGAAAAAAAAGATTTCAGAATTTTTTATTTGTCCAAAAGTGAAAGTAATCTTTTTGGGTTAATTACTTCCATTTTTAGATTCAATGATGTTCCAGAAGGTCCTTTGCTATTGACGCCATATTTGAAATTTAAAATGCTTTTCAAACCGAGTAAAGGTGAACACAAACTCAAATTTTTGAGGGCTTTGATTTCCAATTTGCCACAGAAAAGATTCATTTTAATCGGTGATGATACCCAAAAAGATATGGATATTTATAAACAAATTGTCAATGAATTTGAAGACAGGATTATAAAAGTTTATATAAGACAAACTGGTTTTAATGTCGACGAAATACAACAATCTAAATGGGAAAGTTTGAAAAATTCTGGTGTAGAATGTGTTTATTTTCAAGATGATTATAATATAGAAGAAGAAATTCAAAACTTAAATCAACTCATAAGCCAATAATTATGGATATCTTACTTGTAGTAAATCCTATTTCTGGTGATCAGGATAAAACTGATTTTTTGAATTTTGCTCGCTACAGGTTTGAATTGAAATCAATTAAAGCCCAAATTTTTGAAACTACAGGAAAAAACGATGTTTCTGAAATCAAAAATATTTTATCCAAACATTCACCTGAAAAAATTATTATCGTTGGTGGCGATGGCACTTTGAGTTTACTGACACCAATTCTTAAAAATTTTGATATATCGATTGGTTTTATCCCAATGGGATCTGCAAACGCTATGGCAATAGAATTTGGAATTGATGATTTTGCGGAAAATTTATTGGTGAAATATATTGATTCTGATAACTTTTTCAACACAGATTTACTTTTAATCAATGATAAATATCATTTGCTTCATATTGGTGATGTTGGCGCAAATGCTAATTTGATTTTAAAATATGAAAATGATGACAGTCGAGGACTCATAACATATGCAAAACATTTCTTTTCAGAATTCAATAATCTTTCTAATTTCAAAGCTAAGATTGAAACTGAAAACCTGAGTTCTGAGTATAGTGGAGTCATGTTGGCAATTTGTAACGGACGTAAATTTGGTACTGGTATTGCTTTGAATAATATCGGAAAACTGAATGATGGTAAATTTGAGATTGTTTTAATAAAAGCTGTAGATTTCACGGATTTGCTAAAAGCTGCCTTGTCATCATTAAGCGATGAAACTTATGATATCGATAACTTTGAGGTTATTCAAACCAATAATGCAAACATTTCCTTCGAAAAACCGATTTTGCTTCAAATAGATGGAGAAGTGGTTGAGAAAGTATCTAACTTGAAAATTAAGGTTTTAACTAAGGTTTTGAAATTTATTGAAATCGATTAGGTTGAAATAAAAAAGCCGATTAACTTATAGTCAATCGGCTTTTTTCTATTACTAATTTTTAAATTTAATCTTCGTTTTTGAATTTATCAAACTCACTTTCGGACTCTTCTCTTGGCCAAACGTTATTTGAAGTATCCACATCTGCAGTTTCTTGATTTGGATCTACTTCAATTTTTACGATTTCTTTTTCAGAAAGAATCGCCTTTTTAACCTCCTCATCATTTTTTCTCCATACTTGAACTGGATATTTTACCATTTTGGAAGTACCATCTTTATAATGATATTTTACAATTAATGGCATGACAAGTCCGCCAGGCTTGTTAAAAGTGATTTCATAAATATGATTTGGTTGCTTCATGGCATTGATTTCCATTTGTGTGAAATTATCCATCAAATATTCGTGAAGTTTTGGTGCATTTTCAAAAGGATCATCAGATTTCATAGACTCGTCGAATTCATCGCTGTCAGCACTTAGTAAATACACAGCATCATCAGTTCGTGGATCTTCTTCAGGATTATCTATACCATATCTTTTCAATAGTGCTTTTCCTTCTTCCGTTGGATTATTTGTAATAAAATAATTTGTAACATCTTCTACACCAATATCTACATAATCTGTGGTGTAAAACCAACCTCTCCAAAACCAGTCTAAATCAACTGCGGATGCATCTTCCATAGTTCTGAAAAAATCTTCTGGAGTTGGATGTTTGAACATCCATCTTTGTGCAAATTTTTTGAAAGAATAATCAAACAACTCAGGTCCCATAACGGTTTCTCTTAAAATATTTAGAGCAGTTGCAGGTTTTCCGTAAGCATTATTACCAAGTTGATATACTTGCTCAGGATTAGTCATGATTGGCGAAATGTAATCTTGATTACCTTTCATGTAATTTACAATTTTACTAGGTTCTCCTCGTCTCGACGGATATTTTTCAAAGGTTTGTTGGTTCCCTTTCAAGACTTCAGGATATTTCTTTCCAAATTCTTGTTCAGATAAATATTGCATAAAAGTATTTAGTCCTTCATCCATCCAGCCCCATTGTCTTTCATCGCTATTGACAATCATTGGGAAAAAGTTATGACCTATTTCGTGTATAATTACACTCATCATACCGTATTTAACTCGGTCTGAAATATTACCATCTTCGTCTGGGCGTCCATAATTCCAACAAATCATAGGATATTCCATCCCCTGACTTTTTGCATGAACAGAAATTGCTTTGTGATAAGGATATTCGAAAGTATACTTGCTGTAAGTTTCCAATGTACTTGCCACAGCTCTTGTTGACCAGTCTTCCCAAAGTGGATTTCCTTCTTTTGGATATAAAGAAACGGCCATCACATTTTTGTCGCCAACTTCAACTGCCATCATATCCCAAATAAATTTTCTAGACGTTGCAAATCCAAAATCTCTAACTTGTTCAGCTTCAAACTCCCAAGTTTTAGTTTTAGTGGCATTTTTCTTTTCGTTAGCTATCGCTTCTTCTTCAGTAACAATTAGCACAGGTTTATCAAAAGTTTTTTGCGCTTTTTCATAACGATCCATCATTTCTTTACTGAAGACATCTTTTCTATTTTGAAGTTTTCCTGTGGCATCTAAAATATGATCTTCAGGAACTGTAATGTTTACTTTATAATTCCCAAAAGGTAAAGACCATTCTCCGCTTCCCCAGAATTGATAATTCTGCCAGCCCTCTTTGTCATTGTAAACTGCCATTCTTGGGAAAAACTGTGCAATTACATAAGCACGATTATCGTCTTCTGGAAAATATTCGTAACCAGAACGACCGCTATTTTCAACGTGATTGTTGATAAGGTAGTTCCATTTGATTGAAAACTCAAAACTATCGCCAGAAGCTAAAGGTTCTGCCATTTCAACTCTCATCATTGTGTAATTAACCGTGTATGGAAGTGGACTGCCGTCTTTGTTGACACTTACAATATTGAAACCACCTTTAAATTCCGGTGACATGTGAGAGTTTACAAAGCTTGATGCTGGTGTTACAGGAGAAAATTCACTGCTATTTTTATCTCTCGCTGGACTATCTTCTTTTCTTATATTTTGGTCGAGTTGAACCCATAAATATTCCAAATCGTCAGGAGAATTGTTGGTGTAAGTTATGGTTTCCTCACCATAAAGCATCGTATTTTCATCATCTAGGATAATGTCCATTTCGTAGTCTGCCGTATTCTGATAATATTTATGACCAGGTGCACCAGAAGCTGTTCTGTAAACATTTGGTGTAGCAAATTCATCGTAAAGCTGCCTAAATTTGTTCTGGTTGGTGTGTCCTTGTTGTTTCTCTTCGGTATTTTCTTCTTGAGCAAAAACACTTGCAGAAACGAAAAACATCGCCATAAAAAGCGATAAGTATCTTAAATTATTCATATTTATTTAAATTTTGGATGCTAAAATAAAGTTTTTTTGAGTAATTATTAAATTAAAACTGAATCAATTTGGAACCGATTTCTTTTTCTAGGATAAAACTTTGCTTGAAATCCTTGGCTTTAAAATGAATCATATTTTTCTGTTCTTGAAATAAATCAGTAAGAATTAGATTTTCAATTTCAATACTTTTAAATTCTGGGATATTTTCTATTTCAATGAACAAATAAATCATGTCATCTTCATATTTTTTACCTAAATAATTCAATTTTTGTGTGTCCTTATCTATACTGATTTCAAACTTGTCATTGATGTATTTTTCAACATAATATTCTGTTTCGCTCTTTTCCTGACCCGGAATTAAAACTAAATCTTTGCGATACCGTTTGTTTAGAACATCTTCAAAGTCATCTATAAAAACTCTGGAAATAATCTGAAGACTCTTTTCATCTTCAATATATTCAATATCGGTTACGCTAAGGTAAAATTCGTGCGTATTAGAACTGAAAATGACAGAAAACGCAAAAATAAATGAGGATAATAATTTCATTCGTCGCTATTTTTTAGTGCAATATAATCTACAGCTTGTGTTTTGAAAGCTTCTATTAATAGAAGTTTATCATCTTTAAGAAATGTATTCATAAAATCTTGGCTTTCTGCGCAATAATAAGCGAAATCTTCGTGGTATTTAGGCTCAATTTTCAGGTCGTCTTCAAAGAATTTATAAGACATGCTTGCCAAAACTCTTTGCTGATTGTTTTTTAATTCAGCATTCTCAATGCGTTGTCTAAGTTTCTTCATTTGGCCATTGAGCGACATGATAATGTAATCTAGCGGAACGCCGCCACCGCTAGAAGTTGCAGTATACAAAGCACGTTTTTCAGGAGATAATTTTCTAGGCTTGTTAAATCCGAATTGCCTTTGGTCTAAATAATGAGTTTGAACTTGTTCTATATCTTTTCCTAAATCTCCGCTAAGGTCATATTCTGTCAAAACCACTTCATCGAGTTCATTAATTTGCATTTCCATAAAAATGGAATTCCTAGTCTCAAGATGCTTTTCGTCAACTTTCAAAGTAAAAGTTTTGTGCTGAAGTGAAGTGAATAAAATGGAATCGCCAAGTTTTGCTGGAATCTCAAAATCACCATTTTTCGAAGAAACTTGTCCCAATTCCTGGTCGATGTTTATGACATTGATTTGATAAGTTTCAATAGAGTCGGCATAAATTTTGCCGCGAACAGCATCATTTTGAGATTGCGCCCAAAATGAAATTAGACAAAAAATCAGGAAAAGTCTCACAAGCTTATATTATTGGTTTTTGAAATTTTTAGATTCTTTTATCAAAAACTCAATTAATTCTAATTCATTGCCTTCTTTGAGCATTTTTTTATCCAAACCTCTATCTTCCACATAGAAAATAAAATTATTAATTTCATCTTCTTCAATGTCAAGATGTTTTTTGAAAAATTCGTCATTATATATTTTGCGAACCATCACATCGGCATCTTCAGATAGCTTTCTTTTGTTTTTTGAAGTTTCATTGGACTGAAAGATTTCTCTAAATATATTGGCAATATTCAAACCGTTTTTGATGAATCTTTGTTCTGTTGTGATATTCTCATTTATAGTAATAGATCGCGGGTTAGGTTGCGAACCTGCATAACCTCGAACTACAGAATCAGAGTCTTCCACAGGGGATTTTATGTAATTTTCTTTTACTTTTTTGGCATCGACCTCTATATTTCCATCTAAATCATAAGGTTGAACAATCACTTCTTCTAAAGTGTTGACTTCATCCTTAATAGTGACGTCCATTTTTTTATTTTTCACAATATTTTCATCTACAATTACCGAAAAAGTTTGATATTGAACAGCTTTAAAAGTAAGTTTATCGTCAACTTTTACTGAAATCCCAAATTGTCCGTATTTATTTGTAACAGTGCCTTTTTCAGAATTTTGATTGTAAATTTCAATTCCTTTGACTTCACCGTTTGGCGGAACATTCACTTTTCCAGCAACATAGACGCGATCATCTATTTGTGCAAAACTGAATTGAAAAAGTAAAAGACATAAGCTCGTAAAAATGAATTTCATAGGGATTATTTTTATTACAATTTACAGAAATATTTGGATAACAATGAAGAAAATCCCTACTAAACTTTTGTTAAGCTTAAATAGCTTGTGTAACTTTAACGAAAAAAGATGAAAGCAATAATTGCAAGCACATCTACGGTTCATGGAAGCGGATATTTAGAATATTTATCAGAAACTTTATCTGAATTTTACAAAAATATAGATGAAGTTCTGTTCGTCCCATTTGCCCGACCTGGTGGGATTTCTCACGACGAATATACCTTGAAAGCAAAAAAGGGTTTACAAAATCATGTGAAATCTGTGATTGGTTTGCATGAATTCAAAGATAAAGTAGAATCAATTCAGTCGGCAGAAGCAATTTTTGTTGGCGGTGGCAATACGTTTTTATTGGTTCAGCAGTTACATCAATTAAATATAATGTCAGTTTTGGCTAAAGCGGTACAATCTGGAACACCATATCTGGGGACAAGTGCTGGAAGTAACATTTGTGGGCTAAACATGCAGACAACAAATGATATGCCGATTGTGTATCCGCCAAGTTTTGAAACTCTAGGTATTTTGCCATTCAATATCAATCCGCATTATCTAGATCCAAATCCGGATTCTAAACACAAAGGGGAAACTCGTGAAACACGTTTGAAGGAATTTCAGAATTTGAATAATATAAATGTAATTGGTTTGAGAGAAGGAAGTTGGCTACAAGTAAATGATGGTGTTATTCGTCTCAAAGGCAAGCCTAAAGCCAGAGTTTTTGAAATTGGACATGAAGCTTACGAAATAAATTCTGATGAAATTATTAATTTGAATTAAATGGATTATCAATCAATATTAAATATTATTCAGCGAGAATTTCAGCCTGAACCAAATCTGGGTAAAGTAGCGGCCTATATTCCTGAATTGTCTAAAGTCGACCCGATGAAATTCGGTATGTATTTGTATTGTCACGACGATTCAGCTTTTGAATTTGGCGACAGTCAGGAGAAATTTTCAATTCAAAGTATTTCTAAGGTGTTTACACTTACAATTGCTAAAGAAGTTATGGGCGACGAACTTTGGAAACGTGTTGATGTTGAACCTTCTGGAACACCATTTAATTCTTTGACGGAATTGGAGCGAGAACACGGAATTCCTAGAAATCCTTTTATCAATGCGGGTTCTATTGTTATAGCCGACAGTTTACTAAGTGTTCTGGAAGATCCCAAAAACGATCTGTTGAAATTTGTAAGGAAACTTTGCGACGACGATAATATCAATTACGACGAGTCTGTCGCTAGGAGTGAACGTAAACATGGTTATAGAAACAAAGCTTTGGTCAATTACATGAAAGCTTTAGGTAATATTAAAAATGATACAGAAGACATTTTAGATTTTTATTTTCATCAGTGTTCTATTGCCATGACTTGCGGGCAACTCGCCAGGGCGTTCATGCTTTTTGCAAATGAAGGCAAGCATTTTAGAACTGGCGAAATAGTCATCGCGCCACAAAGCGTAAAGAGAATTAACTCAATTATGCAGACTTGCGGATTTTACGATGAAGCAGGAGAATTCAGTTATCGCGTCGGTCTACCAGGAAAAAGTGGAGTAGGAGGTGGAATTGTAGCAGTTCATCCAAAGCGGTATTCTGTAGCGGTTTGGAGTCCGATGTTAAACCCTAAAGGGAATTCTGCTTTAGGTATGAAAGCTCTGGAAGAATTAACCACACTCACTGGTTTATCAATTTTTTGAAGTTGTAGAATAAATTTTATTTTATCTTTTGCTTCTTAGTATATTTGCACCATGATTACACTACCATTATTTATCAGCGGAACTGAAATTGCCTTTATTTTATTTGTATTGGTCATGGTTTTTGGTGCAGATAAAATTCCTGAAATGGCTCGATTTTTTGGGAAAACCATGAAATCTTTTCGACATGCTACCGATGAAATAAAAACTGAAATCACCAAGCAGAAGAAAGATTACAATGTTGATTTTGACATTAAAAAAGAATTTGAAGAAGAAAAGAAAAGCATTGAATCTGAAACCACTAAAGTTAAAGAAGATATAGAAGATGCTGTTGGGCCGATTAAACGTCGCTTTTAATGCAACTCAATCCTGCAAAATGGGATATAGAATTAATGATTTTCCTCAATAATTTGAGTCCAAATTCATTAGATTCATTTTGGGTTTTTGTGACACATTCCAAAAACTGGATTCCCTTTTACATTTTTCTATTGGTTTTATTTTTTATAAAGACAAGCTGGAAATCTGGTTTATTTGGAAGCTCTCTGCTACTAATCAATGTTGGTTTTATTCATTTCATCACAGAGTTGACGAAGTTCTATGTACAGCGATTACGCCCAAATTTTGCTGAAGAAATTTCAACCTCGCTCAAAATCCTTTACGAACCTCAGAATTTTAGTTTTTTCTCAGGTCACGCTTCTACATCATTCGGAGCGACAGTTTTTATATATTTATGTTTGAAATCTCGTTTCAAACATCTAGGCTGGATTTTTATCTGGCCAATTTTATTCTCGCTTAGCCGAATATTTGTCGGCGTACATTATCCTAGCGATATTATTGTTGGTGCTTTTGTGGGAACAATTCTGGCAATTATAATGTCCAAAGTCTACTTCAAGTTTCAGCCTAAATTCAATTCAAATAGGTAATTAAAATAATACTGAGAACAGCAATTAAAATTCCAAACCAATTTTTAGGAATCAACTTTTCTTTAAAAAATATAATACCTAAAATAGTTGAAAGCAATACGATGGAAACATTGTTGATGATAAAAATACTAGAATCATTTAAACTTTCAATCCGTAAGGCTTTGATGAAAAAATAAATCGAAAAATAATTGGGAATGCCAAGTGCAAAACCACCCAAAACGTCTTTCCAGCGATACCGATTTTTTTTGTTGAAGGCTTTAAAACAGTAAACGATTATTCCCGAAATACAGGCGAATAAAAACGTATTGGCAGAAAATAATGGAACATCAGCATCGGAAACATAGGTGTTTTCCAGAAATTTCAAACTGCTTTCTATAATGCCACTTCCTAGGAAAACTAATAAGGGAAATATAAAATATTTCATATCTATATCCAGTCCGTCTTTTTTTCTTACAGAAACCAAATACACGGAAAATAAAGCCATCAAAATGCCAATAATTTTCAGAATTCCTAAAGATTCATCATAATAGAAAATCACAAACACAACAGGGATGGCGACACTCATTTTGCTAGCCACAGAAACCACTGACATTCCGCCTTTTTGAGTCGTTGCAACCATTAAACTGAAAACAACAATAAACATGACTCCAAGAAATACAGAACCCAAAAACCAATCTTTGGAAACGGTGTGCAAAAGCTCATCGAAATTTGTATTTTCTTGCATTGAAACGCCCAATATGAAAGCAGTGAAATAATTAATGATTAATGCGTTCAGGGTGTTTATTTTGAATTTTCCAAACAGTTTGAAAACGATATAAATCGTACTTGAAGATAAAATACTGAGCAGAAGTACTATCAAAATAGGTCTTTTTTAATTGAAAATAAATCCGTAACATCTTCTTTGCCAGCTTGTAAATGCCAAGTATGAATTCCTAGTTTTCTTGCGGTTTTGGTGTGAATTTCTGTATCGTCTACAAAAAGTGCTTCATTTGGATTCAGATTGTTTTCACGTAAAACGAATTCAAAAATATTAGCATTTGGTTTTCTGAAATGAATTTCATGCGACAAATAAAATTTATCGAAACAAGCTCTAAATTCTTCAAAAACCGAAATATTTTCCTTCACCCAATCGATATGTAATTCGTTGGTATTGCTAAGTAAAATCAATTTATATTGCCCTGAAATTTTCAGTTCTTTTAAAAAATCCAATCTTGATTCTGGAAATTCAATTAAAATAGAATTCCAAGCTTTTGTAAATTCATTTTTGCTTAAACCTTCAAATTTTTCAACATAGAAATCGACAAATTTTTCTGAAGAAATTTCACCTTTTTCGTAAGCTTCATTATTGGCAATCATGGATTCATCAAAATCCTGAATTCCGAATTTTTGTAATTGTTTTTGAGTGGCGCTTTTATCAAGAGTCAAAAAAACATCGCCAAAGTCGAATATTATGTTTTTAATCATTATAAAAATAGTTGAGTTGGTCGTTTTCAATTTGTATTTCAGAATGCGGATTTTTATTCAAAATAGGTGCTTTTATGCCAATTTCAATAGCATTTTCGCCTGTAAATACACGGGCTTCATCCCAAAGATCTTCATTTATAAAATTTTGTAAAGTTACGCCGCCGCCTTCAATAATAACAGATTGGAGATTGTGTTGGTGCAATTTTTCAAGAATTTGTGTTGGTATCTTACTTTCAAAATCTAAGGCTTCAAATATTAAATTAGTGTCATCAATCGGCTTGAAATTTTTGCTGTGAAAAACGATCGTTTTCACAGATTGATCAAATATGTGATGAGTTTTTGGAATCTTCAAATCTTGATCAATTACCACTCGCACTGGATTTTCGCCTTTCCAAAGTCTGGTATTTAGCTGCGGATTATCTTTTATGGCTGTGTTGGTGCCAACCAAAATACTTTCTTCTTCGGCTCGCCATTTATGAACCAATTGCTTCGAATATGCATTCGAAATCCAAATAATATCGCCTACAATTTGATCGGGAGGCGCAATGAAACCATGTTTGGTTTGCGCCCATTTTAGGATGACATAAGGCCGTTTTTTCCGATGAAATGTAAAAAAACGCTTATTCAAATCTTCGCATTCGTTTTCGCAAACTCCTACGGTAACTTGTCGTCCGGCTAAAAATAATTTTTCAATCCCACGTCCAGCAACTTTTGCAAATGGATCTACTGTGCCGATGACAATTTTCGGGATTTTCTTCTCGATTATCAAGTCGCTGCATGGCGGTGTTTTTCCGAAATGACTGCAAGGTTCTAGCGTCACGTAGATAGTTGATTTTTTTAATAAATCTTGATTTTTAACCGAATTTATCGCCCGAACTTCAGCATGTTCATCCCCAGCACGGATGTGCCAACCTTCGCCAATTATTTTGCCTTTGTAAACAATAATACTTCCTACCAAAGGATTTGGGTAAGTTGTACCCAAACCGTTTTTCGCTAGTTCAATACAGCGCTTTATATAATATTCATTTGTGTTCACTCAACAAAAGTATGAAATCCACAAATTACATTTTTCATTTTGAATATGGTTTTTTAATATGATTTTGAAAGTTAACCAAATCCGTATATATGATATTGATATTTAGTTAATTAAAAGAAGTTTGAATTTTTAGGGTTGAAATTCACTTTCATAAAATTAAAAGCAAAATCAGTTTTACAATTTTTTTAGCGTAGAATCTTTGTTTTTATGTGTAATCTTGCGTTTTAATTTTAGAAAAAAAATGAGTAACATTCAAATTCGAAAAATAAAACAATCCGACAATTCAGAAGTGGCTGAAATGATCAGATATGTTTTGGTAGAGCAGGGCGCACCCAAAGTTGGCACGGCTTACGAAGATCCTATTTTGGACGAGTTGTTTGAGTATTACGATACAGATAGAGCGGCATATTTTGTGATTTTGGAAGACGGAAAAATTATGGGAAGTGCTGGAATTTCTCATTTGGAGGGTGCAGAATCAGAGATTTGCGAATTGCAAAAAATGTATTTTCACCCAAAAGTTCGTGGTCGCGGTTTAGGAGCAAAAATGATGAGTGTTTGTCTCGATTTTGCCAGAGCAAATGATTTTAAAAAATGTTACATTGAAACATTGCCAAATATGACTGCGGCTCAAAAACTTTATAAGAAAACTGGCTTTGAATATATTGAAAATCGTTTGGGAAATACAGGACATTATTCGTGTACAATTTTTATGCTAAAAAAATTGTAGAACCTGCACTGAAAATATTATTTTTACAAAAAACATTTATGAAAATCGCTATAATCGCCCACGATGGTAAAAAGCCTGAAATGGTCAATTTTTTGAATAAAAACAAAAGTAAACTGAAGCAAGTTTCACTTGTTGCTACAGGAACTACAGGTAACCACGTTGAAAATACTGGCTTAAAAGTTGAAAAGAAACTTTCTGGACCACTGGGAGGCGATGCTCAAATAGCTGCTTTGACTGCTGAAAAAGAATTGAAAATGATTTTATTTTTCAGAGATCCGCTAGGCAAGCATCCGCATGAACCAGACGTTCAAATGTTGATGCGTATTTGCGATGTGCACAATATCCCAATTGCAACCAATCCCGCTACAGCTCAACTTTTAATAGATGCTTTCTTTGCAGGTGAAAAGTTAGGCTAACTTGTGAAACTCGAAATTAACTCTTGAGTTGATTTAGGACAGCGCATCGGTTTCATTGAGATTTTATCAACAAATACTAAGACCGTTTCTCCTGTAGTTATCAATTCTTCATTTTTGAAAATTTCGTATTCAAAAATAATTTTCACATCTGGCATTTTGTTCAGTTTTGTGATGACTTGTAAAGTATCTCCAAATTTCGCTGGTTTTTTGAAATTTACATTCAATCTTGATAAGGGAAGCATGACACCATTTTTTTCCATTTCGTGATAATGCATACCTACTTTTTGAAGCCAATCTACACGAGCCAATTCAAAATAAATTGCATAATTTGAGTGATGCACGACACCCATTTGATCTGTTTCAGCGTATCGAACTTCAAGTTCTGTTTTGGTGATAATTGGCGTCATTTTAATTAGATTTTGATTCGTTTTTCAAGTATGTCAACAACCTTTTAAGTATGAGAAAAAAAAACGACAATTTCAACCTGAATTTCATTTTTTTATTAATTATTTTGTTTTCATATTTGTCAACTCAAAAGGAAAAAAAGCCCCTGCGCTCAATTGTGTGTAATTAAATATTTTAAGCTTAACTATGTCAAAATCAGCTACTTCGGTTTGGAATAATTGCCTTGGATTTATAAAAGACAATATTTCCGATCAAGCCTACAAAACTTGGTTTCAACCTATTGTTGCTGTAAAGTTGAACGATAAATCTTTGAGCATTCAAGTGCCTTCAAAATTCTTTTATGAATGGCTAGAAGAACATTATGTTGACCTGCTCAAAGTTTCCCTAACAAAAGAAATTGGAAAGGGTGCAAAACTGGTTTATGTCATCAGAATGGAAAATGCAGATGGCAACAGACAACCTTTCACAGAAAAAATTCCAAGTTCACAAAGATCACATGTCAGTTCTCAATCTGTGAACATGCCATCGAGACAAAAAGATCCTGAATTAAAAAATCCTTTTGTAATTCCTGGAATCAGAAATTTGAAAATAGATTCTCAACTCAATTCCAATTATAGTTTTGAAAATTTTTTGGAAGGTGAATCCAATCGACTGGCAAGATCTGCGAGTATGGCCGTTGCTAACAAGCCTGGCGGCACTTCTTTCAATCCGCTATTGATTTTTGGTGGCGTTGGTTTAGGAAAAACACATTTGGCACACGCCATTGGTTTGGAGATTAAAGATAAGTTTCCTGACAAAACGGTGCTGTATATTTCAGCAGATAAATTTACTCAACAATACATTGATGCTATTGCTAAAAACAATCGCAATGATTTTATACATTTTTACCAAATCATAGATGTTTTGATTGTAGATGATATCCAATTGATTTCTGGTAAAAAAGGAACGCAAGATGTCTTTTTTCATATTTTCAATCATCTACATCAAAATGGAAAACAGGTAATTTTAACCAGTGACAAAGCGCCGGTAGATATGCAAGATATTCAGCAGCGACTGTTGTCTAGGTTCAAATGGGGGCTTTCAGCAGAATTGGAACAGCCAGACTATGACATGCGGATCAAAATAATAAGAAGCAAGTTGTATCAAGATGGTGTAGAAATGCCAGATGAAATTTTGGATTACGTTGCCAGTAGAATTACAAGCAATATCCGAGAATTGGAAGGTGCAATAATTTCACTAATAGCTCATTCTTCTTTTAGTAAAAGTGAAATTACCATTAATTTGGCTGAGCAAATTGTCAAAAATTACGTCAAAAATACAAAGAAGCCTATTTCTTTAGATGATATTCAGGAAGTTGTCAGTGATTATTTCCACTTGGAAATAGAAGAGTTACAGTCGAAAAGTAGAAAGAGAAATGTTGTACAGGCACGACAGATCGCAATGTATTTTGCCAAAGAAATCACCAAGACTTCGTTGACAGATATCGGTAGAAAAATCGGAAAAAGAGACCATTCCACAGTTTTACATTCTTGTAAAATTGTTTCAAATTTGCAAGAGTCGGATAAGCAATTTAGAAAGTTTATTCAGGACCTTGAAATAAAATTTAAGCAATTATGAGAAAAATACTGATGGTTTGCTTGGGAAATATTTGTCGTTCGCCTTTAGCAGAAGGTATTTTAAAATCTAAACTCGCAACCGAAGGTTTTCATATAGAATCTGCTGGAACATCAAATTATCACGAAGGCGAACTGCCAGATCAACGCTCGATAGATGTAGCTGCTAAACATGGTTTGGATATTACAGACCAAAAAAGTAGACCATTTAGTCAGGATGATTTTGATAAATACGACTTAATTTTCGTCATGGACACTTCAAATTATCAAGATATTTTGAAAATGGCTAGAGACGAAAACGACGAGGGAAAGGTAGAATTGATTTTGAATAAAATCTATCCTGGTGAAAACCGGGATGTTCCAGATCCGTATCATGATTCTATCAACGGATTTGAAAATGTTTATCAAATGCTCGACGAATCATGCACTGTGATTGCTAAGGAACTTGAGAATTAGAATCAAAACTCATGGAAGATCAGCCTACAAAAAAAGGTAAACTATTCTTAATCCCAAATCGTCTGGGGGAATTACCACCTTTGGAGGTTTTACCGCTTTCAATACGAAAAAAGATCAACGATATAGATCATTATATTGTTGAAAATGAAAAAGTAGCTCGGCATTTTATTAAGAAAATTGTCCCCAGTAAATCTCAACCTAACTTAGAATTTCAACTCCTCAATAAGTTCACTTCAGAATTAGAAATCCCAAATTTTCTTGATCCTTGTGAACAAGGTATTGACATGGGTTTATTATCCGATGCTGGATGTCCTGGCGTTGCCGATCCAGGTGCGCAAATTGTAAGCTTAGCGCATCAGAAAGACATTAAAGTTGTGCCTTTGGTCGGTCCTTCTTCTTTACTTTTGGCGATGATGGCAAGCGGAATGAACGGTCAAAACTTTACTTTTCACGGTTATTTGCCAATAGAAAAATCTGAACGCAAGCAGTTTATAAAAAAAATTGAAAAACAATCTAAAGATTTTGAACAAGCACAAATTTTTATTGAAACGCCCTACCGAAACAATAAACTATTGCAGGCTTTAATCAACATTCTTCAAGCTTCTACTAGAATTCACGTTTCAGTTGATCTAACTCTTTCTACAGAATTTGTAAAAACTCAAACTGCCGAAGCTTGGAAAAAGACCTCGATAGATTTACACAAACGTCCAGCTATTTTTATCATTCAAGCTTAAAATAAAGATTGAGACGCTTAGGTGTCTGAAATACTTTATATTTAGGATTTAATGCCTATCAAAAGTCAAAAAATTGGAAAAAGACGCTTACAAAACGATTTCAAAACCTGGGAATGAAGCTTTATATAAAGAAAAAGGCAGTAAGTTTTTTGCTTATTCTTTTCCAGTGCAATCTGAAACTGAGGTTGAAGCGGCTTTAGACGAATTGAAAACCAAACACCACAAAGCGAGTCACTTTTGTTATGCTTGGCAAATCGGTCAAAATTATGAGCATTTTCGTGTCAATGACGACGGTGAGCCTGGAAATTCGGCTGGTATGCCTATTTACGGCCAATTGCAGGCTTACGATGTAACTAATATTTTGGTTGTGGTGGTGCGATATTTTGGTGGTACTAAACTCGGTGTTGGCGGCTTGATTTCAGCTTATAAAATTTCAGCACAGATGGCTTTGGATGAAAGCAAAATTCTCTCCAAAACCATCAATTTAGAATTTGAAGTTCACTGTGAATACGATAAAATGAACTTGGTGATGCGAATGGTCAAAGAATATGATTTGAACCTCGTTCATCAAGATTTGGCCTTGGATTGCAATTTCAAAATTAGTGTTAGGCAAAAAGATTTTCAATCTATTTTTGAAAAATTTAAAGCGATTTATGGTTTAGAAGTTTCAAGTGAATTTGCTCAAGACGAAGAAGAATGACAGATTTGAACAAAATAAAGTCAGATTTTTTTGATGTTTTGAAACCGATCTACGAAGTTGAAGAAATCAATAATTTTTATAAATGGCTAGCTGAAGATTTGCTGAATTTGAGCAAATTAGATTTGATGATGAACTCCGGAGTTCAATTAGAAAGTTCAGCTTTAGAACAATTCAAAAATGCCCAAAATCGACTTCAAGCTGAAGAACCGATTCAATATATTCTTGGTTATGCGGAATTTTTCGGTTTGAATTTTAAAGTGAATCCAGCAGTTTTAATTCCAAGACCGGAAACCGAAGAGTTGGTCGAATGGATTTTGGAAGATCTCAAAACTAATAAAAACAATCTTTCAATTTTAGATTTAGGCACTGGAAGTGGCTGTATTCCAATTACTTTGGCTAAAAAATTGAATTCCAAACAAATTTCCGCTTTAGATATTTCTACTGAAGCACTTGAATTGGCAAAAGCAAATGCCAAACTCAATCAGGTTCAGGTTGAATTTTTTCAAGCTGATCTTTTAGCAATTGGAAAATTGCCAATTTCAGCTGAAATTTTAGTCTCCAATCCACCTTATGTAAAGCAAGATGAGAAACTTCAAATGCAGAAAAATGTGTTGAATAATGAACCGCATTTGGCATTGTTTGTTGAGAATAATGATCCGCTTATTTTTTATAGAAAAATAGCAGAATTAGCTATTAAATCTATAAAAACTGAAGTTATTTACTTAGAAATCAATCAATATTTGGCAGAAGACACAAAGCTTTTATTCGTAGACTTTGGTTTTAAATCTGTGGAATTAAAAAAAGATTTCAGAGGAAATTTTAGAATGCTGAAGGCTTTTAAATAACGCTATATTTTTATTCTAAATCTATTTCATTTCAATACAAATTATACTAAATTTATATTCATAAACACGAATATAGAATTGTTTAATTAATTCTTATAACGCCCTGAAATCATGGATATTCAAACTGAAATCGAAAATTTACGTCAAGAACTTCACGAGCACAATTACAACTATTATGTATTGGATTCGCCTGAAATTTCTGACTACGATTTCGATATGAAGTTGAAAAAACTTCAGGAGTTGGAAGATCAATATCCAGAATATAGAGATGCAAATTCACCAACGATGCGGGTTGGGGGAGAAGTGACTAAAAATTTTAAAACCACAGTTCACGATTTTCCGATGTATTCATTGTCCAACTCCTATTCCAAAGAAGATTTGGAAGATTGGTATGTGCGTATCAAAAAAAATATAGAGGAAGAGGTCAATTTTACTTGCGAATTAAAATACGATGGCGCGTCAATCAGTTTAACCTACGAAAACGGCGAATTTCTTCGAGCCGTGACTCGCGGTGATGGAACGCAAGGTGATGAAGTGACAAATAATGTGAAAACAATACCATCGGTTCCTTTGAAATTGAATGGCGATGGTTTTCCAAAGCGATTTGATATTCGTGGTGAAATAGTTTTGCCACACGAAGGTTTTGCGAAACTAAATGCGGAACGGGTGGAAAATGGCGAAGAACCTTATGCAAATCCAAGAAATACGGCGTCTGGCAGTCTGAAACTTCAGGATAGTGCCGAAGTTGCCAAACGTCCTTTGTTGTGTTTGTTATACAATATTACTGGCGAAAATTTGAAAATAGAAACACAGTTTGAAAGTTTAGAAAAAGCTAGAAATTGGGGTTTTAACGTGCCAAAAGAAGCCAAATTAGCCAAAAATATGGATGAAGTCTTGGCTTATATCAATTATTGGGACGAGCACAGACACGATTTGCCTTATGAAACCGATGGTGTTGTGGTGAAAGTGAATAATTTGCAACAACAAGAAGAGCTCGGTCACACGGCAAAATCGCCACGTTGGGCAATGGCTTACAAATTTAAAGCAGAACAAGTTTCCACACTTCTGGAAAGCATTTCTTACCAAGTTGGTCGCACAGGCGCGATTACACCAGTTGCAAATTTGAAACCTGTTCAATTGGCTGGAACCACGGTGAAACGTGCTTCTTTACACAATGCAGATCAGATTGAAAAACTTGATGTGCGTGAAGGCGACACTGTTTTTGTTGAAAAAGGTGGCGAAATCATTCCTAAGATTATTGCAGTAGATTTCACCCAACGAGATCCAGATTCTGAACCGACAAATTATATTGAAAACTGTCCAGAATGCGACACACCACTTGAGCGTAAGGAAGGTGAAGCGCTACACTTTTGTCCAAATTCTGATGGTTGTCCACCGCAAATTATTGGTAGGATTCAGCATTTTATTTCAAGGAAAGCTATGGATATCGAAGGTTTGGGGGGCGAAACTGTAGCCTTGTTGGTTCGAGAAGATTTAATAGAAGATTATGCCGATTTGTATATTTTAAAAAAAGAAGATGTTTTGCCATTGGAACGCATGGCAGAAAAATCTGCTGAAAACCTGATCAATGGTATTCAGGCTTCAAAATCAGTGCCTTTTGAACGGGTTTTGTTTGGACTCGGCATTCGGTATGTTGGTGAAACAGTCGCAAAAAAATTAGCAAAACACTACAAAAGCATCGATGTATTAGAATCGGCTAGCTTTGAAGATTTAATTGAAGTGGATGAAATCGGTGAACGAATTGCGCGAAGTGTCGTCGATTTTTTCAGTGATGAAACCAATAGAAATAGAATCGATCGCTTGAGAGATTACGGTTTACAACTGGAAATTTCTGAAGACGAATTGACCAACCAAAGTGAAAAATTAAAGGATTTGACGATTGTAATTTCAGGCGTATTTGAAAAGAAATCACGCAAGGAAATTCAAAAACTCATTGAAGATCACGGCGGTAAAAATACAAGTTCAATTTCTAAAAAAACAGATTATCTTGTCGCTGGTGAAAATATGGGTCCAAGTAAACTCACAAAAGCAGAAAATTTAGAGGTTCAGATTATTTCTGAAACTGAATTTTTGGAAATGATAGGAGTTGAATAACTGTAGCTAATCAGTTTCATAATATATTCAATTGCTTTATGTAAGTAATTTGCTGTCAGTGTTTTTGCGTGCTTTGCGTTTTTTTTGTGAGCTTGGCATGAAATAAAACTTCGATTTTCAATATATAAAATAGACTAATTTGTTACGATTTATTTAAACTTCAATGACTAAACTTTTGTTTTCTGAATTGCCTTTTTCATCGAAATAAAAATCGATGCGACCGAGGTTAATTCCCGCCCAACCAACTTGATTGACGAGTACTTTTTTATCTTCAGAATTATTGACAACACTTGGTTTGTCTAAAAACGTATGCGTGTGTCCGCCGATGATTAAATCGATATTTTTGGTCTGTTTGGCAAGTTTCAAATCATCGATTTTATCAGACTTGTATTCGTAGCCCAAATGTGATAAACAAATGACCAAATCGCAAGCAAGTTCGTCTTTTAAAATACGACTTTCTTCAATAGCGATGTCGACTGGATTCAGATATTTAGTTTCTTTGTAAAGATCCTTGGAGACTAAACCTTCAAGTTCGATTCCGAGCCCTAATACGCCTATTTTTAAGCCATCAACTTCATAAATTTGATGAGGTTTTACTAAGCTTTCCAAACTCGTATTTTTTAAATCATAATTCGCATTCAGCAAATCGAATTTGGCATGTTCTAGTTGCGCCGCAATATTATCGATACCGTTGTCGAATTCATGGTTTCCAATGGTAGAAGCATGATAACCTAATTTACTCATGATTTTGTACTCCAATTCACCGCCATAAAAATTGAAATACGGCGTGCCTTGGAATGCGTCGCCAGCGTCTAAAACCAAAGTATTCGGGTTTTCGTTAACAACTTGTTTTATATAACTAAATCGTCTGGCTGCCCCACCTTGATTTGGGTATTTAGTATGATTCTTTGGAAATGAATCTATGTGGCTATGCACATCATTGGTGTGTAAAATCGTCAAATGTTTTTTGAAATTTTGTTTAGAAAATGAACTCAAAATTCCAATGCCGCCAAATGCTGTGACCGCAGAAACAGCGCTGGTTGTTTTTATAAAATCAATTCTTTTCATGGCTTTAGTTTTTACGTTGCGTGAAACGTTTATCTTGAATTGGAGCAATTGTATCGTGAACTTTGAAATAATCTATAAACAGATTTCTAAGTTTATAATTTAAATATTCAACACTTTCGGCATTTTCAAAAAAAGTCATATTATCACCGCCTTTTAGTAAATAATCTGAAGTTGCTACGAAATAGTTTCTGTCATTTCTAATTTGCTCGTTATTAACCAACGCGCTTTGTAAATTGCCATCAGAATTGAGTTCAATTTTAAGTCCGCTAAAAGGGTGGGCAATTTTTGCAGACACTAAATAATCTATAAGTTTTTTAGTTTGATCTGGACTCAACTCCACGACAACGACTTCATTTTCAAAAGGCATGATGTTGAAAGCCGTTCTTGTGGTGATGTCGCCAGCATTGATGCCAGAACGAATGCCACCAAAATTCAGCAATGCTAAATCGATATTCTTGTTCGTTCTCTCATGAAAAATAGGATCGCCAATTTCGATGACAGCATCAGCCATCATATTTCCGATTGCAGTATTCAAATCCGTGTCCGTTTTGAACATTGACTCTGGCGTGAAAGCGAGAACTTCATTCATTTCAGCTTCGATTTTGTCTCGATAAGGTTTGATAAAATTTTCAATCGAATCGTTTTTTTCAATTTCTGGGTTGATGTTGATTTGCTGACCTGAAATTTTTACAGGCTCAACTTTGGCATCCTTGCAAGACACGAAAAGTAAAATCGTAGCAAAAAATAATACTGACTTCATAAGAAATTATTTGTGTCAAAGATAATGTGTTTGATGAATTCTGAAAGTTAAATGAAGTTCAAGGTATTTTAAAATAGTTGGATTTAGTTTTGTATTTTTACTGAAAACACTACAAATACTCATTTTGTCACAAATGTCATAGAAATGTCGCCAATGCGTCGCAAGGCTAAACTGAGTTTCAACTTAAATTTGCGTCATTAATGTTTATTTCAAAAATGATGAAAGAATTAGGAACAAAACTCAAAGAAGCCAGAACACGTAAAGGTTTTTCTCAAGAAGATTTGGCTGAACGTTCTCAAGTAAATTTGAGAACCATTCAGCGTATTGAAAACAACCAAAACGAACCCAGAGGAAAAACATTGAATTTGCTCTGTCATGTTTTGGAAATTAATACTGAAGATTTACTTGATTATGGCAAGCATGAGGATCGGCAATTTATTGTATTTTTTCATTTATCGGTGTTGACTTTTTTAGTCATTCCGCTTGGGAATATTATTTTGCCATTAATTCTTTGGTTGACTAAAAAAGACAAAATTATCGACCTTAAAAATGTGGGTGCTGCTTTGCTGAACTTTCAAATCAATTGGTCAATTCTATCATTTATTTCAATTGCTATTTATACTTATATGAAAATTATGCATTACGGTGTTTTTGAAATTCTACTTTACATATTTTTTGGACTTCAGATTTTGAATATTACATTTCCAATATATTTTGCAATAAAAGCGAAGCAAGGCAAAACTAAAAGTTTATATCCGAATCTTCTAAAATGGATTGATTAATTCAAAGATTTCAATTAACATACTTGAATTAAGCTGATTTTTTAAGATTTTAGAAAGTGTTTAAGTCAGCTAAAATGGTATTTTTGAATTTAGAAATATTCAATATATGGAAATCCCTTTATTAAAGGAAATAGTTGTTGTTTTAGGCATTTCAATTGTAATTATTTTAGCATTTCAGAAGCTGAAAGTGCCATCTATTTTGGGGTTTTTGTTGGCTGGAATTATAGTTGGTCCTAGTGCATTCAATTTGCTGAGTTCTCATCATGAGGTTGAATTACTTTCAGAAATCGGTATCATTTTCTTGTTATTTATTATTGGTATTGAGTTGTCTTTCAGTGGATTGATGAAAATCAAAAAAACTGTCTTTGTCGGTGGTGGTTTACAAGTTGGCGGGACAATTTTACTTACGGCGCTTTTAGCGATGGCTTTGGGTGTAGAAATCAATACGGCTGTGTTTTTAGGATTTCTAATTTCGCTAAGTAGTACGGCAATTGTACTTAAAATGCTACAGGAGAAAGGTGAAATAAAATCACCACACGGGCGAGTGGCTTTGGGCGTTTTGATTTTTCAAGATATTATTGTAGTTCCGATGATGTTGCTCACACCGATTTTAGCTGGGAAATCTGAAAATGTTGGTGAAACTTTATTAATTCTGTTGGCAAAATTGATTGGCGTTGGCTTGGTAGTATTTGTTCTCCAAAAATATATTGTGCCTTTTATTTTTAAGTTAGTTGTAAAATCTAAAAATAGAGAATTATTTATTTTAACGACCATAGTATTTTGTTTTTCAGTTGCCTGGCTTACATCTTCAGTTGGCTTGTCTCTGGCTTTAGGTGCGTTTTTCGCGGGATTGATTATTTCAGAATCGGAATACAGTCATCAGGCTACGGCAAATGTTTTACCTTTCAGAGAGATTTTCATCAGTTTCTTCTTTATTTCAGTTGGTTCATTGTTGGATCTCTATTTTTTCATCAGCAACGTTACTTATATTTTATTGTTTGTACTGGCAGTTTTGGTTATCAAAATGCTGATTGTAGGTCTAACTACTGCTTTGTTGAAGTATCAACCAAGAACAGTATTTATGGCATCATTTAGTATTTTTCAGGTTGGTGAATTTTCATTATTACTTTCAACGGTTGGACTTCAAAATGATATTCTTCCAGACGAATTGTATCAATATTTTTTAGCGGTTTCAATCATAACAATGGCTTTGACGCCTTTCATATTGCAAAAATCTCATAAATGGACTGAGTTTTTATTGAAAGCCCCAATTCCGAGATCAGTGAAACGCCGATTGGATGCGAGAAAAATAGACCAAAGCAGTAAAGAGGTCGACCATGATCATGATTGGAAAGACCACGTGGTCATTATTGGTTACGGTATAAATGGTAAAAATATTGCGCGAGTTACGGAACACATTAATATTCCGTATGTGATTGTTGATATGGATTACGATGCTATTCAAATTGCAAAAAGAAAAAATCAACCCATCGTTTTTGGAGACGCCTCTGATCCTGAAATTTTGAAACACATCAATATTCAAAAAGCTCGGGTGGTTGTAATAGCCATATCAGACCCAAATGCGACTAAGAAAATAATTACAACTGTAAGACTTTTTTCACAAACAGTTTATATTATTGTTAGGACTCGCTACGTCAAAGAGATCGATGAAAATATGAAAATCGGTGCCGATGAAGTTATTCCTGAAGAATTTGAAACTTCTATTGAAATATTTACTCGTGTTCTGAAACAATATATGGTTACACAAGACGATATTCAACAGATTGTTACGAGTATAAGATCCTCTGACTATGAAATGTTGACAAGTGTGAAACCAGCTTCTAAATCTGCTGTTTTTCAACAACTTAATATTCCAGATAAAGAAGTTGCAACGCTCCATGTGCAACATGGAAACAACGATATTGCTGGCAAAACTATACAGGATTCTGGTGTGGCAAAAAATTATAATGTTACGATTTTAGCAATAAAAAGAGGTAGAAAATACATTTCAGATATCAAACCAGATACAAAAATTGAAATTGACGATTTGGTTTACATCTTTGGTACATCTGAAGACATCAACAACTTCAATAAAGTTCTGAAATTTTAAATTAGAATTTGTAACGAAAACTATTCATAATCGTCCAATTGATAACTTAAAAAATTTTTTAAAATGAAAAAAATAATACTTGCGATGTCTCTCGCAGTTTTGGTGTTTAGTTGTAAATCTACTAAAACAAGTGACGCTGATATAATTGAGGTTGATGTCGCGCTTCACGAAATTGAAAACGACCAAGTTCATGTTACTGTAAATCCTGGGAAAGTAAAATCAGAAACCATTAAGTTTTATATTCCAAAAACAGTTCCTGGAACTTATGCCATCAATAATTACGGTCAGTTCATTGAAAATGTCAAAGCCTTCGATTATGACGGTAACCAATTAAATGTGACGAAAGAAGATGAAAATACTTGGGTAATTTCTGAGGCTACAGATTTTGATAAAATCATATATTACGTCAATGATACTTACGATATAGAAGGCGAAGGCGGAGTGTTTTCCCCAGCAGGAACCAACTTTGAAAAAGATGACAATTTCATGTTGAACTTGCATAGTGTTGTGGGTTATTTTGAAAATATGAAGGAGAAAACTTATAAGTTGAATATTCATCGTCCAAAAAATTTGGTAGCTTCAGCTTCATTGCCAGTAACCAAACAAACAGTAAACGAAACCTATACAACCGATGAATTTACCACTTCAAGATATTTTGGTGTCATAGATCATCCAATCATGTATGCAGAACCAGACACTACAAGTTTCGATATCGAAGGAATGAAAGTATTATTGAGTGTCTATTCACCAAACAATGTTTATTCTACAGAGGATTTGAAACCTTCATTAGAAAAAATGGTTCAGGCACAAAAGTCTTTTTTAGGTGAAATTGATAATACCAATATTTACGCAATTTTGCTTTACTTGTCCGATATGGAAGAGCAAGATGCGCGTGGATTTGGTGCTTTAGAACACCATACATCTACTTCTGTTGTATTGCCAGAAACTATGCCGTTGGAACAATTAGAAGAAACGATGACTGATGTTGTGTCTCATGAATTCTTCCACATTATCACACCGCTTAATATTCATTCTGAGGAAGTGCATTACTTCAACTATAACAATCCAGATATGTCTAAGCATTTGTGGTTGTATGAAGGGGTTACAGAATATTTCGCCAATCTTTTTCAAATCAATCAAGGTTTGATTTCTGAAGAACAATTCTATAACAGAATGAGCGAAAAAATTCAAACTTCAATGGGGTTTGATGATACAATGTCATTTACTAAAATGAGTGAAAATATTCTGAAAGATGAATATAAAAACAGTTACTATAACGTTTACCAAAAGGGTGCATTAATTGGTATGGCATTGGATATTCGATTGAGAGAATTGAGCGATGGTGAAATGGGAATTTTGGATTTGATGAAACAATTGATTTCAAAATATGGAAAAGATAAGCCTTTTCAAGATGACGAATTGATTAACGAAATCGTAGAAATGACTTACCCTGAAATCAGAACCTTTTTTGATAAACACGTAATTGGAACGACACCAATTCCTTATGATGAATATTTTGCAAAGGTTGGCGTAGAAAAAACTGAAACAAAAACAAAAACAGGTTATTTTTTAGATGGTCAAACTCCATTCATAAACGTTAACCAAGAAACTGGAGAAATTTTCTTTAGAAAAAGCTACCCTATGAATACTTTTTTTAGCGAATTAGGTGTAGAAGGCGGAGATATAATCAAAACTATCAACGGCAAAGAATACAGTTTGCAAAACATTCGTCCACTAGTTATGTCTTCTATGAGTTGGGAAGAGGGACAAGAATTTACCATGACAGTAGATAGAGACGGAGAAGAAGTAACTTTTGAAACCAAAACTGAGCAACCATTTATAACTAAAGAATCATTACAATCTATGGATTTAGAGGCTTCTGATGAGCGATATAAATTAAGAGAAGCTTGGTTGAAAGAATAAAATAGTCAAAAAATAATTTTTAAAAAAGTTCGGTGGCCTCTGCCGAACTTTTTCCTTTTATTGTAGCTAAAAATATTACTTTTGATTTTTAAACTTTAAACATTGCTGGAATCTATTAAAACTTACTTTTTAAACAGAAAATTGAATTCATATTTGAAGTCAAGGAGAAAGTTCAATATTAATTCAAATTCAGTTGGGGTGCTTTACAATGCCGATCAGTCTGACAAATATCAGATTATGCAACAATTGGAGAAAAGCTTTCAATTTAAGCCAAATCAAGTTTATTTTTTAGGATTTAGTCAGCATCGTTTTGATAAAGTTGAAAAGCCAGCAGATGTTTTCATTGCTAAAGATTTCTCCCTTTTCGGTGAAATAAAATCAGATAATATTCAGAAATTTGTTAAGGAGGAATTTAAATTTTTATTCAACTATTTCAAGGCAGAGCAATTGTATTTAGATTTGGTCTCTGTTCAAACTCAGGCAGAGTTGAGTATAGGATTTCATGATTCAAATATAAAGTTGAATGATTTGATGATTTCAACAAACTTGGAAAATCCTGATTTTTTCAAAGAAAGTTCAAACTACATAACAAAAATAAAAAGATAATGAGAGATTCATTTATAGGAACCGGAGTGGCTTTAGCTACCCCATTTACAAAAACGAAAGAAATTGATGTTGAAGCTTTGAAAAAGTTAGTTCATTTTCAAATTGATAATGGCATAGATTATATTGTAGTTTTAGGTACTACCGCAGAAAGTGCTACTTTGACTAAGGCAGAAAAGAAATTGGCTAAAGATACCATCATAACAGAGAATGCAGGCCGTTTACCATTGGTTTTAGGACTTGGCGGAAACGATACCAAACAACTTGTTGAAGATATTCAGAATGAAGATTTAGAAGGTTTTGATGCACTTTTATCTGTAACTCCATTTTATAATAAACCTACTCAAAATGGACTTTACAAGCATTTTGAAGCAGTTTCAAAAGCATCACCTTTGCCGATTATTCTGTATAATGTACCAGGAAGAACGGGTGTGAATATGTCGCCGGTTACAGTAACGCGTTTAGCAAATGATTTCAAAAATATTATCGGCATCAAAGAAGCAGCAGGAGATTTGGTACAAGCCATGCAAATGATTAAAGATACGCCAGAAAATTTTTTAGTGATTTCTGGAGACGATATGATTACTTTGCCAATGGTTTTAGCAGGTGGCTCTGGTGTGATCTCGGTTATGGCAGAAGGGTTTCCAAAATCTTTTTCCCAAATGGTGAAATTCGGTTTGGAGCGAAATGTTGAAAAGGCTTTTAATTTACATTATAAACTTATGGATGGCATTGATTTGATATTTAAAGAGGGTAATCCTGCTGGAATCAAAGCGGTTTTTGAACTCAAAAAAATAGCCACTTCAGAAGTTAGACTTCCTTTGGTTGAAGCTTCAAAAGACTTGAAATCTGAATTATCTCATTTCATCGAACAAATGAAATAACCAACATTTTTCAACGTTTTTATATTCGGGTATTTATCCTTAATTTTGCAAAATATTTTAGTCTATGAAACAATTGCTTTTACTTTTCTCAATTGCCATTTTGCTAGCTTCGTGTAGCGAGTATCAAAAAGTGCTCAAGGAAAAGGAAATTTCGCCAAAATATGAAATGGCGAAAACAATGTATGAAAAAGGTATGGAAACCGGTAGGAACAAATACTACCGTAAAGCAATTCGTTTATTCGATCAGATTTTGCCGCAATATAAAGGTAAACCATCAGGACAAACTTTGTCTTATATGAATGCCAACTCGCATTATCAATTAGGAGATTTTTATTTGTCTGGATTTTTGTTTGAACGTTTTACAAAATCTTATCCAGATAGCGAAAAAGCAGAAGAGGCTTTTTTCAAAAGTGCCAAAAGTTATTATGAAGTTTCACCAATCTATAGTAAAGACCAAGCCGATACAAAAACGGCTTTAGGAAAACTTCAATTTTACGTTGATACTTATGAAGATGGCGAGTATTTTGAAGAAGCCAATGCAATGATTCAGGAGTTGAGTGTGAAAATTGAAAAGAAATATTACGAAATCGCCAAGCAATATCACCATACTGAACGATATAAAGCTGCGATTCAGGCTTTTGAAAATTTTATTTTGGATTATCCTGGTTCAAAATTCAGAGAAAAAGCCTATTTCTACAAATTTGAATCGGCTTATCTTTTGGCAATCAACAGTATTAGTGAATTAGTGCCTGAGCGACTTGAAGAGGCTAGAATTTTTTACGAAGACTATTTGAAATATTACAGTGAAGGCGAGCTTTATGACCAAGCAAAAATTTACGCCTTAGATATAGAAGAACGTTTACAAAATCAAGATGAATTATGAATTCAAACATTAAAAATACCAACGCTCCAATTAGTACAACAACCATTAACAAAAACAAAGTTGATGCACCAACAAATAATATTTACGAAGCGATTTCAATTGTATCCAAAAGATCCAATCAAATCAATTCTGAAATGAAAAAAGAATTGTTGGAGAAATTAGATGAATTTGCTACTTACAACGAAAATCTTGATGAAGTTTTCGAAAACAAAGAACAAATCGAAGTCTCTAAATTCTATGAAAGATTACCAAAACCACATTCTATAGCAATGGAAGAGTGGTTGGATGACAAAATCTATTATAGAAACACCAAAGAGAACACAGAAGAAGCTTAAGACATGAGTATTCTAAGCGGCAAACATATCCTTCTTGGAGTTACTGGTGGAATTGCCGCTTATAAAACTGCTTTCTTGGTCAGGCTTTTTAAAAAAGCAGGTGCCGAGGTCAAAGTTATAATGACTAAGGAAGCTGAAGAATTTGTTACGCCATTAACTTTGTCAACACTTTCAGAAAATCCAGTTTTGTCTTCGCTTACTGATGAAGAAAAAAATTGGAACAATCATGTTGAATTGGGTTTATGGGCAGACTTCATGTTGATCGCTCCAGTCACAGCAAACACATTATCCAAAATGGCATCTGGCAACGCTGACAATTTGTTGCTTACAACTTATTTGTCTGCAAAGTGTCCTGTATATTTTGCTCCTGCTATGGACTTGGATATGTATAAGCATAAGAGCACAAAAGCAAGCATCAATACGTTGGTAAATTATGGCAATAAATTTATCAAACCTGGATCTGGAGAACTGGCAAGTGGTTTAGTAGGTGAAGGCAGAATGGCAGAACCAGAGGAAATCGTCCAATTTTTGGAGAAAGATGTTTTATCGCAATTACCACTTTATGGTCAGTCAGTCATGATTACCGCTGGTCCAACTTACGAAGCTATAGATCCAGTTAGATTTATCGGAAATCATTCTAGTGGAAAAATGGGTTTTGCATTGGCAGAAACTGCTTTAAAACTTGGTGCCGAAGTTATTTTAATCAGTGGTCCAACAAATTTAAAGTTGGTCAATTCAAATTTAAAATTAATTGCAGTACAAAGTGCTCAAGAAATGTTTGAAGCTGCTAAATCTTATTTTGAAAATGTTGACATTGCTATAGCTTCAGCAGCGGTTTCGGATTATCGACCAAAACAGCAATTTGATGACAAAATAAAAAAGAAAACAGAATTACTAACTTTAGAATTAGAGCCAACACCAGATATATTAAAGTATTTAGGATCCCAAAAAAATAATCAAATTTTAATCGGTTTTGCTTTGGAAACTTCAAATGAAATTGAAAATGCAAAATCTAAATTAGAAAGAAAGAATTTAGACTTTATTGTTTTAAATTCGCTCAAAGACAAAGGTGCAGGATTCAAAACAGATACCAATAGAATACGAATTATAACAAAAGATGATATTTTGCGTTTTGATATCAAATCTAAAACGGAGGTTGCAGCGGATATTTTTGATCAAATTCTAAAAATGAATTCAAAATAAAACTATGAAATTTATTTTTACATTTCTAATTGGTATTGGCATTGTGCTTTCTTTCTCTGCTCAGGAGCTAAATGCAGAAGTCGTCGTTGACGCTCAACAAACAGGGCGTTCTCAACTTTCTATTTTTAAAACTTTAGAACAATCCGTGGATGAGTTTATTAATAATACCAGTTGGACTTCTCAAAATTTAAAAGAACATCAAAAAATTAAATGTAGTTTTTTTATCATTATTCAAAACTATGATTCAGACCAATTTCAGGCATCAATTCAAGTGCGCTCATCTAGACCTGTTTTTGGTTCCACAATGACTACACCTGTTATGAATATTAACGATGGTGATTTTAGCTTCAAATATCGTGAATTTGAACCTCTAAACTATAGTACGAATTCCTTCAGCTCCAATTTGGTTTCAACAATTAGTTTTTATGTTTACACGATGTTGGGTCTTGATGCTGATACATTTTCAGAACTTGGTGGAGATTCTTATTTTGAAGAAGCCCGACAAATCGTAAATGCTGCCAGCCAGCGTGGTGGTCCTGGTTGGAAAGATTCGGGAAGTTCACAAAGTCGGTATTCTATAAATCGTGACTTGTTATCTCAAAATTTTGTAAATTTTAGAAAAGGACTTTATGTCTACCATAGACAAGGTCTGGATATGATGTATGAAGATGTAGATACTGGCAAACAAAATATTTTGTCGGCTGTAGATTTGATTTCAGAAAATGCAAAAAATCGCCCTAATTCAGCATTGATTAGAACTTTCTTTGATGCTAAAGCAGACGAAATAATGAAAGTCTTAAATGGCGGTCCAGAATTAGAAATTTCTTCAACTCTGAGCACATTGAATCAAGTCGCGCCTGTTCATAGCCGAACTTGGCGAATGATTGAAAATTAATTTCACATATTCACTTAATATTTATTAGCTTAGCATTCGGAATTTTTTCAATCAATAATTTGTGCTAACAGCTTTAGGAATAAAAAATTACGCTTTAATAGAAGATATCAGTTTAGACTTAACTGAAAACTTTTCAATAATTACTGGAGAAACCGGCGCTGGAAAATCTATTATTCTAGGTGCTTTATCCTTACTTCTTGGCAAGCGTGCCGATTTGAATGCTATTCGTGATTCAGAAAAAAAATGTGTGATAGAAGGTCACTTTCTGATTGCTGAATACGGTTTGAAATCACTTTTCGAATCTAATGATTTAGACTACGAAGATGAAACCATTATTCGTCGAGAAATATTACCTTCCGGAAAATCACGTGCTTTTGTCAATGACTCGCCAGTAAAATTAAGCAATCTGAGCACGGTAGGAAACCATTTGATTGACATTCACAGTCAACATGAAACGCTTTCTGTAGGAAGCACAAATTACCAATATCGAATTTTGGATATTGTGGCGCAGAATGCAGACATTTCCAAAGAATATCAAGCCAATTTCAAAAAATTTCAAGTTTTAAAACAAGAATTTGAAACCTTAAAAATTCAGCAACAAAAAGCAGATGAAGCTTATGATTATAATCTTTTTTTGCTCACTGAACTAGAAGAAGCAAAGCTGAAACCTGGCATTCAAGAAGACTGGGAATCTACACAAAATAAACTTAGTCACGTTGAAGAACTGCAAGAGCGCATCGGTACAAGTGTGAATTTATTTGAAGATGAATCTATTGGCATTATTACACAGTTGCGAGAGGCGAATCAAAATTTTCAAAAAGTATTTCAGTTGGATTCTAGTTTCAAAGATTTATCTGAACGCATTTCTAGTGTGCTGATAGAAATGGAAGATATTTCACAAGAAACCCAAAATGAATTTGAAGAACTTGAAGTTAATCCTGTTTTGCTTGAAGACATCAATTCTAAATTGGAAAACCTTTATAATCTTCAGAAGAAACATCACGTTGACAATATTGAGAATCTAATTGAAATTCAATCTGAATTAGAAGAAAAAGTAAGTCTTAAACAAAATGCAGAAGCTGAACTAAAGAAATTTGAAAAAGCTATTTCAGAACAAAAGTCGAAATTAGAATCTATTGCAAAAGAACTTTATAAGAGTCGTAAAAACACTACCAAAATTATAAAAACTTCAGTTGAAAACATGCTGGCTGATTTAGGAATAGAAGATGCGCAATTAAAGATTGAGAGTGAATTTACTGGTGAATTTGCTGCTAGAGGCGCAGATCATTTTCAATGGTTGTTTTCAGCAAATAAGGGCAATGCTTTACAAGACATCAAAAAAGTAGCATCAGGTGGAGAATTGTCACGAATTACTTTAGCTATTAAAAGTTTGTTAGCGCAATACGACAATTTACCAACAATTGTATTTGATGAAATTGACACTGGTGTTTCTGGAGACGTGGCTAATAAAATGGGATTAATTATGCAAGATATGGCAAAATCAATGCAAGTTATTTCGATTACCCATTTGCCACAAATTGCGGCAAAAGGAGAGAAGCACTTCAAGGTTTTTAAAACAACAGTCAATCAGAAAACACAATCCAACATCAAAGTTTTATCGAAAGAAGAACGACTTCAGGAGTTAGCAGAAATGCTTGGTGGCGATAAAACTTCAGATTCAGCAATGGCACATGCCGCTTCTTTGTTAAAATGATTAACTTTACATAATATTCATAATTAAAATTAAAATCAAATGTCATATAATTTATTAAAAGGAAAACGAGGAATTATTTTCGGTGCTTTAGATGAAAATTCTATCGCATGGAAAACTGCAGAACGTGCTCATGAAGAAGGCGCGAGTTTTGTGTTGACCAATGCACCTGTAGCATTACGTATGGGAACGATCAATAAATTGGCAGAACAAACCAATTCTGAGGTTATTCCTGCTGATGCGACCAAAGTTGAAGATTTAGAAAACTTAGTTGAGAAGGCTCAAGAAATATTAGGAGGGAAAATTGATTTTGTATTACATTCTATTGGGATGTCTGTAAATGTAAGAAAAGGCAAACATTACACCGACCAAAATTATGATTGGACGCATAAAGGTTTAGATATTTCTGCGATGTCTTTTCATAAAGTAATGCAAGTGCTTCATAAGAAAGAAGCTATGAATGAATGGGGAAGTATTGTAGCACTAACTTATATGGCAGCCCAACGCGTATTTCCAGATTATAATGATATGGCAGACAATAAGGCATATTTAGAATCTGTTGCTAGAAGTTTTGGTTATTTCTTTGGAAAAGACAAGAAAGTAAGAGTCAATACAATTTCCCAATCTCCAACACCAACATCTGCAGGGCAAGGCGTCAAAGGTTTTACTGGATTCATGAATTATGCAGATAAAATGTCACCTTTAGGAAATGCGACAGCATTGGAGTGCGCAGACTATACGATTACTTTATTTTCAGATTTAACTAAAAAAGTAACGCTTCAGAATTTATTCCACGATGGTGGCTTTTCTAATATGGGCGTTAGTCAGGAAGTCATAGAAGCTATGGAAGATTAGCGAAATTGATTTTAACATAAATTAATTTAAAGCCTTGTTCTTAGAATAAGGCTTTGTTTTTTTTATATTAAAAATGCGTTAATATTTAGTTGTGAATTTGTTTTTTATTTCAATTTGGTTTTCTATTTTTACTTTCAATTATTAAAACATAATTTAAATAAGTTATTATGAGACAAAAATTACTATTTTATTTGATAATTCTGCTAGGAAGTTGGCATCTGTCAGCTCAGGATTATTGTGTTGATGGCGGACCGTCAAATGATTTTGATACAAACCTAGAATCTGTTGATTTGGTAGGTGAAAATGATGTTATTTCTTTTACTGGTTGCAATGGAACTGGTACTGGAGGAGGAATTACAGGTGTTGAAGATGTGACGTCATCACAAACTGCAGATTTAGTTGCTGGTAATACCTACACAGTTGATGTTTTATTTGGTACTTGTGGAGGAAATTGGGCAAGTATTGGTGAGGCTTGGATTGATTTTGATTCAGATGCTATTTTTGAAAGTGGAGAATCTATTGGAGATGCTTCAGGAACTCCGCCTTACCCTATGTCAAACTTTACATTTACAGTGCCAAGTGATGCTGTTAATGGTTCTACAAGAATGAGAATAATGCAAAGAGAAGGCGGTAGCATACCTTTGGATCCTTGTGCTAGTTTTACTTATGGTTCTGTTACAGATTTTGAAATTGTAATTAGTGGAGGTGTTGATATAACTTGCCCGCAGCCGTTTGGTTTAGAGTTGGTTGAAACTTTTGCAGAAACTGCCGATTTTACTTGGGACGAAGTTAGTGAAGCAACAGATGGTTATCTTTGGGAAGTTTATGTTACAGGAGATGATCCAGAAGTTGATTTACCCGTGGTTACTGGCTCTGCTTCAACCAATGCAGCTAATGTAACTGGTTTAACTGAATTAACTGATTACGACTTTTATGTGCAAGCAGATTGCGGTGATACAGACGGAACAAGTGTTTTGGTTGGACCTGAATCCTTTTCTACAACACCTTTTTGTATTGCACCAAATACATTTGAATTTAATAATTTAGAATCTACATCTGTAGACTTGTCTTGGTCAGCTGTGCCTAATGCTTCAGATGGATATGAGTGGATAGTTATGAATTCAGGAGATGATCCTGAAACAGATACACCTGTACAATCAGGAACAGAAAGTGAAACCACAACTTTAGTTTTAGTAACAGGTTTAAGTTCTGCCACAGATTACGAAGCTTATATTACAAGTGATTGTGGAGCAGGTGGTTTAAGTGAAATATCAGCGCCACTTCTATTTACAACGCCTTGTGACACTTTTGTAGCTCCTTTTGAAGAAGATTTTGCTTCTGATTCAACACCTAATTGTTGGTCTGAAACAGGTGATGCTGCATGGGAATACAGTACAGGAGCTGGATATGCTGCTTCAGATGTTGATGATAATACAGTCGGTGGAGGTACCAACTTTGCTTGGATGGATGGTTCTGATAATGGTGATGGAGAGGTGTCTTCATTACTGACACCTTTTATTGATGTGTCATCCTTGTCTAATCCTGCTTTGCAGTTTTTTGCTTTTAGTAATAATACGGACGATGCTGCTATAAATATATTAGAAGTTGAATTTTACGATGGTGCAGCTTGGAATACTTTGCTTACTCAAGATTCTTTACTAGGAGAAGATTGGGTGAGATTTATTCTTGATTTAGGAAGTTATACCATTACAGGTGATGTGCAGTTTAGATTCACTGTGACAGGTCAAGCTAATGGTGGCTTTGCTTATTACAATGATATCTTATTAGATGATATTAGTGTAGATGAAGTTCCAACATGTTTTCCAATTTCTAATTTAGATTTTTCAAATATTTCAGAAAATGGCGCAGATTTAACATGGGATAGTGGTTCAGATGAGACAGAATGGGAAATTGTGTACGGTGAACCAGGTTTTGATCCTGAAACAGAAGGAGAAACTGTTGTAGATGATGATGGATCTCCAAGCTTTACAGTTACAACTATGGATCCTGCTACGACTTACCAAGTGTATGTTAGGTCTTCTTGTGGAAGCGGTGATTTTGGAGATTTTGGTAGTTCAGTAACTTTTACAACTGAATGTGTTGCTTTTGCAGCTCCTTTTTATGAGAATTTTGAAAATAGTGGAGAAATTCCAAACTGTTGGACTATGTCAGGCGGCGAAGATTGGATTTTTAGTAATGATCCAAGTGGCGAGCATATAGGCGATAATGGAACTGTTAATAATTCAACTTTATCTGGCGGATATTTTGCATGGATAGATGATTCTGGATCAGATGACCCTAGTATATTGACTTCACCAGAAATTGATATTTCAAGTATTACTAATCCAGAACTTACGTTTTACCAAATAAGTGATAATGAAGGAAATGCTAGTGCAACTTTAGATGTTGAATTCTACGATGGTGCTGCTTGGACTAATGTTGGAACTTATAATACCAATACAAATGATTGGGAGCAAAGGGTAGTTGACCTAGATAATTTGAGCATTACAGGCAATGTAAGGGTGAGATTTACGATTACAGGATCAAGTAGTTTTTACGATGATATTGCTATAGATGATGTTAGAATTGATGAGGTCTTAAATTGTGATGCACCAGAAAATGTTGTAGCAAGTAATGTATTAACTAATAGTGTTGATTTATCTTGGGATGATAATCCAGATGCAACAAATGGTTATATTTGGGAGGTTTATCTAAATGGGGTTAATCCAACAACAAATTCACCTGAATTTACTGGAACAGTGCCAGCAGGAACAACTTCAGAAACAATTAGTGGACTAAATTCTTCTACAACTTATCAAGCATATTTGATTTCTGACTGTGATGCAGATGGACAAAGTTTTGTGTCTTCTTCGGTTACTTTTACGACGGAGTGTGATGTTTTCGTCGCTCCTTTCTATGAGGATTTTGAGTCTAATGGAGATAATTTACCAGATTGTTGGTCTAGAGCAGGGAATACTGATGAAGAATGGGTATTTACTGATCCTCCTGGTTCAGGTTATGTTGGTTCAGGTGGCACGTTAAATGGAAATTCAGAAAGTGACGGTGGACTTGCTTGGGTAGATGATTCCACACCACATGCTATAGATACAAGATTGGAAACTCCATTGATTGATGTTTCAAGTTTAAGCGTTCCTCAAGTATCTTTCTACCGCATTAGTGATAACGAAGGTAATTCTAACGTTGACTTTAGAGTAGAAGTTTGGGATGGTGCTGCCTGGAGTGAAGTTTACTTTAGTAATCAAAATACAGTGAACGAAGAGTGGGAATTAATAGAGGTGCCACTAAATAATATTACTATTACAGGTGATATTAAAGTTGCTTTTATCATTGATGAAAACAATGGTACTGACTTTTATGATGATGTTGCTATTGATGATGTAAGAGTAGATGAAGCGCCAACTTGTTTGAAACCATCAAACCTTACTGCTACTAATGTTGGTGATACGTCTTTTGATTTAGCTTGGGCTAATCAAGATGATGCTGTAAACGGTTTTACATACTATGTGTTTGCAGCGGGAGATGACCCAGAAAACGATACTCCTCTATTTACAGATGTCGTTAGTGCTGGTACTTTCTCAACTACAATTTCAGGACTTTCCGCTTCTATAGAATATGAAATTTACATTGAAGCAGATTGTGATACAGCAGGCTTGAGTGATTTGTCTAATCCATTATCTGTTACAACTGCAGGTTGTCCTGTTGAGGATCAATGTGAGTATACTTTCATTTTGACTGATACATGGGGTGACGGTTGGAACGGTAATACAATGGATATTATCCAAGATGGAGTGACTATCGCTACAGTTGGAAGTGACTTTGGAACAGGAGATGAGCAGATAGAAATAGTTACATTATGTGATGGTGCAAACTTTGAATTGTATTGGAATTCAGGTGGCTCTTTCGCTGGAGAGGTAGGTGTTGAAGTTTATGATTTTGCACTTAATAATGTTTACACAATGACACCAGGTTCAGAATCAGCCGATTCTTCACTGTTTACAGGTAATGTTGATTGTACACCAGCTACTTGTCCAGCACCAGAAAATATCACATTAGATAATTTAACATCTACAGAAGCTGATTTCTCTTGGGATGCTGTAGCTGAAGCTACAAATGGTTATCAATGGTTATTATTTGATTCAGGTGCTAACCCAGATACAGATACTGCAGTAGAATCTGGTACTGTTACGACTGAAAACGTTACAGTAGATAGTGGACTTGTTATAGGAGATGAATATGATTTCTATGTACAAGCAGATTGTGATGCAGACGGCTTGAGTTCTTTAGGATTTGTTATTCCAACAACTTTTGAAGTTCCATGTCAAACTTTTATAGCACCTTATATTGAAGATTTTGCTGATAATTCAATACCAGCATGTTGGAGTGAAAATGGAGATGATTCATGGGATTTTAGTACGACTGCTGGCTACGCAGCAACAGATGTAGAAGACCATACAATGGGCGGTGGTACTAATTATGCTTGGTTAGATGGTTCAGGAAACGCAGATGGCGATGTTACTTCTTTGTTAACACCTATGGTTGATGTGTCAACGCTTAGTGTGCCAACTTTAGAATTCTTTGTTTTTAGTAATAATACTGATGATGCTGCGATTAATATTCTTGAAGTGGAATTTTATGATGGGGCAAACTGGAATACAGTTTTACTTCAGGATACTTTATTGGGAAGTGACTGGGCTGGTTTCTTGGTTAATCTTACTCAATTTAATATTACAGGAGATGTGCAAGCAAGATTTACTGTGACTGGAAATGCTAATGGTGGATCTACTTTCTATAATGATATTTTAATTGATGATGTTGGTTTTATAGAAGCGCCATCTTGCTTCCCACCATCTAATGTTTCAGAGTCAAATATTACAAATAACTCTGTAGATCTAAGTTGGGATGCTGGTGCTGATGAAACTCAATGGGAAATTATTTATGGGGAGCCAGGTTTCGATCCTTTAACTGAAGGTTCTACAGAATTAGATGATGATGGAACTCCTGGTTACACATTGTCTGGTTTAAACTCAGGTACAACGTACCAGTTATATGTGAGGTCTTTCTGTGGAACAGATGATGTAAGTACTTTTGCTGCTCCGGTTACTATTACAACAGAATGCGATACTTTTGTAGCTCCTTTCTACGAGGACTTTGAATCAAATGGAGACGAAGTGCCAAACTGTTGGTCTAGAGCTGGAAATGCTAATGAGGAATGGGTGTTTACTGATCCTCCTGCATTTAGTTATGTTGGTTCAGGTGGTACGTTAAATGGAAATTCTGAAAGTGATGGTGGACTTGCTTGGGTAGATGATTCTGATCCGCATGCCATAGACACTAGACTAGAAACCCCATTCATTGATGTATCTGCTTTAACAGTTCCTCAGTTATCATTTTACCTGATAAGTGACAATGAAGGTAATACTAATGTTGACTTTAGAGTTGAAATTTGGGATGGTGCAGCTTGGAATGAAGTGTTCTTTAGTAATCAAAATACTGCTGATAATGCTTGGGAAGAAATTATTGTATTGTTTGATGATTTAACTATTACTGATGATATAAAAGTCGCCTTTATAGTTGATGAAAATAATGGCACAGATTTCTATGACGATGTCGCAATTGATGACGTGAGAGTGATGGAAGCACCAACTTGTCCTAAGCCAAATGATGTTGTAGTTCAAAATGTTCAAACTAATGATGCAGAAGTAACTTGGACTCCAGCTGTAACTACACAAACTGAATTTGATATTGAAGTTGTTGAAGTTGGAAATACGGCTTCTGGAACACCAACTTATGAGAATGTTACAGAAAATCCATTTGTGATTACAGGTTTAGATTCTGAAACTAGCTATGTAGTTTTTGTTAGAGCTGATTGTGGTCCTGGTGATGAAAGTCTCTGGGTTGAATCTGATGAGTTTACAACTCAAATAGAACCTGTTGTAGTATTCCCAGGAGAAATGTATCAAGATGATTATTGTTACGGAAACAACGAATTTAAAGAATGGTTGTTTTTATCTTCTGACGGAAGTCCATTAACAATTTCATTTAACTCTGGAACTGTTGAATTTGACAATAACAGCGCTATTGACTTCTTTACTATTTATGACGGCTCAAATGATGAAGGTGCAGTGTTGTATGATTCAGATGTTGATGGTGGTGATTTAACAGGTGTTGAGTTGACAGCATCCTCTGGTAGCATGTACATTACTTTAGTTTCTGATATTTACGCATCTTGTCAAGGTGGTCAAGGAGATGATCAACAAGAAGCTTTAGACTTCAATGTTTATATTGATACTGAGCCAAATGGATTTGCTTCAGTGCAAATTATTCATAATTCGCCTGATCCAGCGGCAAACATGGTAGACATTTACCTTTACAGTACATTGTTGGTCGATGATTTAGAATTTAGACATGCTACTGAGTTTGTAGATATACCAGCAGATCAAGAAATTGTGATTGGTGTTGCGCCTGCAAATAGTGAGTCGGTTAATGACGTTATTTATACAATGACAAACACTTTATCGATAGATGAAAATTATGTTGCTGTCGCAAACGGAGTATTAGATCCAACTCAATTTGATTCCTCTATCAACACTATTGATTTTGGTATTGATGTTTATTCTGGAGCAAGACAAATGGCAGATAATCCTGAGAATACAGATATTCTTGTTCATCACGGTGCGCCTGATGCTCCAGCTGTAAATGTTGAAGAAACTGAAATTCCAGCTGGTGAAATAATCAGTAATATTAGTTATACTGAATTTCAAGGTTACTTAGAGTTAGAGCCTTTGGCTTATCAACTCCAAGTTGAAACTGTTGATGGTACAGTAGTTGGTGCTTATGAGGCTTTATTAGGAACCCTAGGTTTAGAAGGTCAGGCAGTTACTGTTGTAGCTAGTGGTTTTGTGGATTCTGCGAATAATCAAAACGGTCCTGAATTTGGTCTTTGGGTAGCCACTTCAAACGGTGGACTAATGCTTCAGTTGACAGAAGTACCGGTTTCAGCTAGAGATTTCAACAATTCAGACTTTACATATTATCCTAATCCTGTCAGTGATATGTTGAATATTAAAACTTCATTTATTGTTGATGAAATTGAAGTATTCAATATGATAGGTCAAAAGGTTATAAATCTTAAGCCAGGAGTTGAGAATCCAGCTTTAGACTTACAACGTCTTCAATCTGGTGCTTATATGGTTAAAATTAAATCAAATGAGCAGACTCAAACCTTTAAGATTATTAAGGAATAATTTAAAATAATTTAACTTTAAATTAAACTCCCTTCTGGATATATCAGAAGGGAGTTTTTTATTTAAACAATCATTATGAAATGTTTTTGATAAAATTTTCATATATTCGTTACTAATAACCTCTAAAATAAATAAAATTATGAAGAAAATTACGTTGTTAACAATGCTGTTCTCAGTGATGTTAACATTTGGTCAAACAACGACGATCAATTTTGATGTTGATGCTAATTGGATTCCGAGCGCGGATGGTTCAATTACAAGTTATCAAAATGGTCATTCCTTTGTAGACGGCGTGTTTTCAGCAATAGCTGATGATGCGTTAAGACAAGGGAATGGAGGTCAAGATGGTTTTCCTGGTGCGCTGGGAGATTATGCTTGGCGTTTAAGAAATAACGATGTAACATCTTGGACAGCTACTATTGCTTCTGGGGGAGTAGACGACTTTTCTGTAGCTATTAGACGCTGGGATGGTAGCCCATCTCCAGATTTTAACCTAGAGTATTCTGTTGATGGTGGTACAACATGGGAATTTGTCGCTCTTATTAACAATGCTTCATTAAATGATGCAAGCGACTGGGTTACTTTTACAGGTTCAGTTCAGAGTTCTGAGGATGATATCCTCGTAAGAATTGTGCCCAATTCTAGTGGAGAACGTATTATGATTGATGACTTTTCATGGTCAGCTTTTTCTTCTGCGCCAATTACTCCAACAACATCAGCTCCAACGCCTGTTGAAGCAGCGGAAGATGTAATATCTATTTATTCTGATGCTTATACAGATGTCTCTGTTGCGAACTATGACCCAAACTGGGGACAGCCAGGTCACACCTTAGTGAATACTACATTTGATCCAACAGGTACAGGAACAGATTTTGCTTTGGCCTATCCCAATTTTACCTATCAAGGTACAGATATTGGGGCTAATCTAGATTTATCTGATATGGATTTTCTTCATGTTGATATCTGGGTTGCTGCAGGAACAGACCGACAGGTGAAAGTGTCGCCGATTAATAACGGGACAGGAGTATCTGAAATATTGGTAGAAGTGCCTTTAACCCCAGGTTCTTGGAATAGTGTAACTTTAGATAAATCTGATTTTATAGGTATGACATGGGATTCTGTCTTTCAATTGAAATTTGATGGACAGTTCAATAGTGATGGCACTGCAAATACAACACCCTTCGATATTTATGTAGATAATATTTATTTCAGTCAAGAGCCTATTGTTGAAAACGGTGAAGATTGTTCAACTGCTTTTGTTGTAGATCAAGTTCCTTACACAGATTCAGGAGATACGGCTAATACAGGTAACAATTATCTGAATACCGACAGACCAACTATAGATAATGTTCAGTATAGTGATGGTACTGGATCTGGATTTTACTTAAATGGTGACGATACTGTTTATGCTTTTACACCAGATGAAAGTGGAATCTATAACTTCGAATTAACAAACATAGGAAGTTGGGTTGGGTTTTGGCTTTTTGAAGGTTGCGAGCCATTTTCGAATACGGTGGCTTACCATACATCAAGTAATTCAAACCCTAGGATTCTTTCTGAAATAAATCTTACTGCTGGACAAACATATTATGTTGTTATTTCTACATTCCCTACTCCAGATTCTACAACTTATACACTCGATATTTCTCAGATTACATGTCCAACTCCTCAGAATCTTGTGACAAGTAACTTGAGTACAACAAGTGTTGACTTAGCATGGGATTCTGTGACTAGTGCAACTGAATATGAATGGTTGGTTTTTAATTCTGGAGATGATCCAGAAGTTGATTCACCATTATTTAGTGGAATCGTTGATGATGGGTCGAGCCAAGCAAATATTTCAGGTTTAGCTTCTGCAACAACCTACGATGCTTATGTTGTTGCAGTTTGTAGCGATACCGATGAAAGTGATTTAAGTTCTGTCATAGAGTTTACTACCGAATGTGATTCTTTTGCAGCTCCTTTTTCAGAGAATTTTTCCTCTAGTGATACACCAAACTGTTGGTCGGAATCTGGAGATAATTCATGGGATTTTAGTACTTCTGCAGGATTTGCAGCTTCTGATGTTGAAGATCATACAGATGGCGGCGGAACTAATTTTGCTTGGATGGACGGATCTGATAATACGGATGGTGAAGTTTCAACACTTACCTCTCCTTTTATTGATATATCAGGATTAACTGAGCCAGAATTAAGATTTTTTGCATTTAGTAATAATGTTGATAGTGATGCTGTTAATATTTTAGAAGTAGAATTCTATGATGGGTCAGTCTGGAATAATGTTCTGACACAAAGTGAACTTCTTGGTGCTGATTGGGTTGAGTTTAATATTGACTTGACTAGTTTTACCATTTCTGGTGATGTTCAAATTAGATTTACTGTCACTGGTCAAGAAAATACTGGAGATACTTTTCATAACGACATATTAATTGATGACGTAGAAATCGACGAGCCAATTTCTTGTCCAGCTGTAGTTACATCAACCATAGCAGTTTCCAATATAAGTTCAACAACAGCCGATATAACTTGGGTTGAAGAACCACTTGCCGTTGATGGTTATGAATGGTTTGTTTATGAAGCAGGAGATTCACCTGAAAACGATACAGCTGTTGCTAACGGGTCAACTACTGATTCAGCAACAGTTACTGGTTCAATTTCTGGTTTAACCCCTATTACAGACTATGATGTTTATTTGCAAGCTATTTGTGGAGACTCAAATGAAAGTGAGTTGTCTTCTGCGGTTTCTTTTACAACAGCATGTTCTACCGTTTCTGCTCCTTATAATGAAAACTTTGATGCTGACCCAACTTCAATTCCAGATTGTTGGACACAAGGTGTCAACAACGCTGAAGATTGGGAGTTCGCTGACACACCAACAGGACATATAGGTGATGCTGGAAGTTTTCCTAATTCATCAGCTAGTGGAAATGGTTTTGCTTGGGTAGATGATTCTGGTGACCACAATCTTGATACACGACTTGAATCACCATTTATAGATGTTTCAAGCTTAACAGTTCCTGCAGTAAGTTTTTACTTCATTAGTAATAATGAAGGAGAAACAAATGTAGACTTTAGAGTAGAAGTTTGGGACGGAGCAGCATGGAATGAAGTTTTTTTCAGTAATGAAAATTCTGAAAACGGAGCCTGGGAAGAAGTTATCGTTGATATTTCAGCCCTTAACATTACAGGTGACATCCAATTAGCTTTCATCGTTGACGAAAACAATGGAACCGACTTTGATGATGATTTAGCAATAGATGATGTTTCTGTAGATGAATTACCAACTTGTCTTAAACCAGAGAATGTACAGATTTCAAATATTTCTAATAATTCGATAGATTTATCTTGGGATGCAGAATCAAGCGCAACTAGCGGTTACACATGGTTTATTTATGAGGGTGGTTCTAATCCAGAAACCGACACTGAAGTTCTAACAGGAACTACTACAAGTACAAATGTAACTATAAGCAATTTTTCTGTCGTTGATGTTTTTAGTTATGATGTTTATGTTCAATCTAACTGTGGAGATTCTGATAGCTTACTTTCGCTACCTGAAAGTTTTACTATAGATGTTTGTGATCCATCAAATCAGTGTAACTTTACATTTGAACTTACGGACACTTTTGGTGACGGGTGGAACGGAAATACCATGGACGTTATACAAGCCGGTGTAACTGTAGCTACCTTAGGAAGTAACTTTACGGATGGTTCAACTACCACAGAGACAGTTGCTTTATGTGATGGTGTTGACTTTGAACTATATTGGAATGCAGGTGGTTCATTTGCAGGCGAAGTCGGCGTTGAAGTATCAGATCCAAATGGTATTTCTTTATTTTTAAAGAGCCCAGGATCTGGTAGCCAAGACTCTTCATTGTTTACAGGTTTAGCTGAGTGTCCATCTTGCCTTTCTCCTACTGCTTTTTCTTTGGATTTAGTAGGGACAGATTCAGTAGACTTTAGTTGGACAGGTAATGATGGTGCAGTTGATTATTCATGGTTCATATTTGAATCAGGTGACTCTCCTGAAACTGATACTGAAGTAGATTCAGGTATTACTACAGATGAGAATGCTACATCTGTCGCTTTCTTAGTTACAGGTGTTAATTCTTATGACATTTACATACAAACTAATTGTAGCAATAATGAAGAAAGTGCATTAATTGGACCATTTAATTTTGAAGTTGCATTATGTGATGTAGAAGATCAATGCGTCTATACATTTGAATTAACTGATTCATTTGGTGATGGATGGAACGGAAACACAATGGATGTAATTCAAGACGGAACAACAGTTGCTACAATTGGATCAAGTTTTACTAATGGTTCAACACTGACTGAAAACATATCACTGTGTAGCGATATTGCTTTTGAATTATACTGGAATGCTGGTGGAAGTTTTGCAGGTGAAGTTGGAGTAGAAATCATTAATCCTGACGGATTAAGTGTATATACTAACTTGCCTGGAGATGGTTCTCAAGATTCTTCCTTATTTACAGGTGTAGCTTGTCCAGCTCCGATTTTTGCTAATGCTCAAATCATCCATAATTCACCAGATCCAGCAGCATCGATGGTAGATGTTTATGTGGATGGCGCATTAGCTCTAGATGATTTTGAATTCAGAACAGCAACGGAATTTATTGAATTGCCAGCTGGTGTAGAAATAGATATAGATATAGCACCATCAACAAGTGCTGATGTTACAGAAAGTATTTATACTATGAGTACAACATTGGCTGAAGATGAAATGTATACCATTGTAGCCAATGGCGTGCTAGATCCGACTCAGTTTGACAGCTCTGTAAATACTATAGATTTTGTTTTAGATGTATTTACTGGCTCTCTAGAAGTTTCTGGCGATCCTGCTGAAACAGATGTTTTGGTTCATCATGGTTCTCCAGATGCACCAACAGTAGATATTGTTGAGACAAGTGTTCCTGCTGGAATTTTAGTTGATGACATTTCTTATTCTGAATTTGATGGATACTTGAACTTGGCTTCTGGAGATTATACAATAGATGTAACTACAGCCGATGGTTCAACAGTTGTGGCTTCTTATGAAGCACCATTAGCAACATTACAATTAGAAGGTCAAGCCTTAACTGTAATTGCGAGTGGATTCTTAGATCCAACAGCAAATCAAAACGGTCCGGCATTTGGATTGTGGGTTGCACTTCCTGATGGTGGTGATTTAATTGAATTACCAGTTGCATCTTCAATCCCATCGAATGATAATGTATGCGACGCAATTCCATTAACGGTAGGCGCAACTTCTACAGGAGATGCTTATACGAATGTCAATGCTACAGCAGAAACTGATGAACCAGTTCCAGCTTGTTTCAATGATGGAATAAATGGGTCAGTTTGGTTTACTTTTGTAGCACCAGCTTCAGGAGAGGTTGAAGTATCTACAGATATATTAGGAGCTACACTTGTTGATACTGAAATTGCAGTTTATGAATCTCCAACGGATTGTTCAGATTTAAGCACATTTGGTGCTGATTTAGAATGTGATCAAGACGGTGGTAATATTGTTGGATTTGGATATACGTCAATTATAGAAATTGATGCTTTAGTTCCAGGTGATACTTACTATGTACAAGTAGATCAGTGGGGTACAGCTGACCCAGGTACTTTTGGAATAGAAGTTAAGGATACAAATCCCCCTTGTCCAGAACCAACAAATTTAGCTATTAGCAATATTACTGATAATTCAGCTGATTTATCTTGGGATGATGTGACTGAGGCTACAATTGGTTTTGAATGGCAAGTTTTTGAGTCTGGAGATAATCCAGAAACAGATTCCCCAATAGTTAATGGTACTACAGGTGCTGGAGAAACATTAGCCAATATTATTGGTTTAACATCAAATACAACATATGACGCATATGTATTATCAGATTGTGATACCGATGGAACAAGTATACTTTCATCTGCAGTTACTTTCTCTACTTTGTGTGATACTGTGTATACAGTTCCTTTCAATGAGACTTTTAATTCTGACTCTGATTCAGAAAATTGTTGGATAGTTTTAGATGAAAACGGAGATGGAGATGCTTGGAACTTAGATTATACTTTAAATCCATTTGAAGGTAATGAAGTTGCTGCTTTAAATACAGATTTTAACTCAGGAAACAACAATGACTGGTTAATTTCTCCAACGTTAGATTTAACAGGAAATGATCAATTGACTTTCCAAGTTAGAGTTCAATCGAGTGGAGAGCCAAACGATTTTGAAATATTACTTTCAACATCTGGTACAGAAACAGCTGACTTTACCGAAGTAATATTACCTCTTGATTCTTACGATAATGTTGTATATCAGGAAATCACTGTTGATTTGTCTAGCTACACTGGTGAAGTTCATATAGCATGGCATGTTCCTCAAGGAGGGTTAGATGGCTGGAGACTTTATGTTGATGACGTAAACGTTTCGGAAATACCAGAATGTTTTAAACCTACAAATGTTCAAGTGGATAATATAGCAGCTTTTACTGCTGATATATCTTGGGACGATGAACCAACTGCCTCAGTAGGATATGAGTGGTTTGTATACAATTCTGGAGATGATCCTGAAACTGACACGCCGGTTGCATCAGGAACTACCAATGCTGGAGAAATTACGGCTTCAGTATCAGGTTTAGAATCCGATACAGATTATGATGTATACGTTCAATCTGATTGTGATACAGATGGTGTTAGTGATTTATCTAATGTAGTTTCGTTTACTACAGAAGTTTCATGTTTAGAACCTGTTAATTTAATCGTAGATTCTTCAACTCAAGATGGTGCAAACATTTCTTGGGATGAAGAACCAAATGCAGCCAATGGTTATAATTGGTTTGTTTTTGAAGCTGGTAACGACCCTGAAACTGATACACCTCTACAAACTGGGAATACCGATAGTTCTACATTCAGTGTTACTATTGCTGGTCTTTCTGGAAACACAGAATATGACTTTTATGTACAGTCAGACTGTGGTACAGTCAATGGAGTAAGCGTTTTATCAGACTCAGTTTCTTTCTTTACTTTGCCTCAAGCGGTAATCGTTACAGAAGGTGTCGTTGAGTCCGATAATTATTGCTATGGTAATAATGATTTTCAGCAATGGTTATTCACTTCAGATGATGGTTCTCCATTAGTTATTGACTTTACACAAGGTTCAGTTGAAGCTAATACATTTGCAGGTGGCACTTATGATGACTTGGTCATTTATGACGGAACAGATCAAACAGGAACTGTTCTTTATGATTCTGACTTAGATAATTCTGATGTTGGAGACTTAAGTGTACTAAGTTTTGTAGCAGACTCTGGTTCTATGTTTATTACACTAGAATCTGATTTTACTAATTCTTGTGACACAGGTCAACAAACTGAAATATTCTTTGATGTATTTATCGAAGTAGAACCTGTTTTAGCTACTGCTCAAATCATTCACAATTCACCAGACCCAGCAGCATCTATGGTAGATGTTTATGTTGATGGTGTCTTGGCTGTAGATGATTTTGAATTCAGAACAGCAACGGAATTTATTGAGTTGCCTGCTGATGTAGTTATTAATATAGATATCGCACCATCAACAAGTGCTGATGTTACAGAAAGTATTTATAATATGAGTACAACATTAGCTGAAGATGAAATGTATACCATTGTAGCCAATGGCGTACTAGATCCGACTCAGTTTGACAGTTCTGTAAATACTATCGACTTTAACTTAGATGTGTTTATAGGTTCTCAAACCGTCTCAGGCGATCCTGCTGAAACAAATGTTTTGGTTCATCATGGTTCTCCAGATGCTCCAACTGTAGATGTTGTTGAAACGAGTGTTCCATCTGGAATATTAGTTGATGACATTTCTTATTCTGAATTTGAAGGCTATTTGAATTTACCTACTGGAGATTACACAATAGATGTAACTACAGCCGATGGTTCAACAGTTGTGGCTTCTTATGAAGCACCCTTAGCAACATTACAATTAGAAGGTCAAGCTTTAACTGTAGTTGCAAGTGGTTTCTTAGACCCAATAGCAAATCAAAATGGACCTGAATTCGGTCTTTGGGTTGCACTTCCTGATGGAGGCGATTTAATCGAACTGGCTCTAATTCCAGAACCTGTATTTGCAAGAGCTCAAATTATCCATAATTCACCAGATCCAGCAGCCACAATGGTTGATGTATATTTGAATGGTGTATTAGCAATAGATGATTTCGAGTTCAGAACAGCTACAGAATTCATAGATGTACCAGCCGAAGTTGCTATAGATGTTGATATTGCTCCTTCTACAAGTGCTGATGTTTCAGAAAGTATTTACAATTTAAATACTACACTTGTTGAAAATGAAACTTATATCATTGTTGCAGACGGTGTCTTAGATCCATCTCAGTTTGATACTTCTGTTAATAGTCCAATAGACTTTGGTCTTGAAGTTTATACTGGTGGTTTGGAAGTTGCTTCTGATCCTGGTGATACTGATGTTTTAGTTCATCATGGTGCTCCTGATGTACCTGCAATAGATGTAGTTGAAACATCTGTGCCTGTTGGTCCAGTATTTACTGATTTGGCTTATACAGATTTCCAAGGTTATACTTCATTTATAACTGACGATTATATCATAGACATTAATGGTCCTGCTGGATTAATTGAAAGCTATGAAGTTCCTTTAGATGAACTAGGTCTCAATGGTGCTGCTATTGTAGTTGTGGCCAGTGGTTTCTCAGAACCTGTGAATAATCAAGGTGGACCAGAATTTGGATTATGGGTAGCATTAGCTAGTGGAGGACCGCTTGTAGAACTTCCTATAGATATAGTTTCTACAGATAACTTCAATGCTAATAATTTTAGTTTTTATCCAAATCCAGTTAAAGATATGTTGAATATTAAAACTTCATTAAACATTGATGAAATTACAGTATTCAATATGTTGGGTCAGACTGTTGTAAAAGTGAAACCTAATGCTGCAAACCCAAGCTTAAGTCTTGAGAACTTGCAAGCAGGTGCTTACTTAGTGAAAGTTGAGAGCAATGGTAATTCTAAATTGATTAGAATTATCAAAGAATAATTTCAACTTAAATATTTAAATAATGAATCCCGAGGCTTTAGTCTCGGGATTTTTTATTTGTAATATATTTGAAGCATGAAACATTTGCACTTTTCATTTATTGTTCCGGTTTATAACCGTCCTAAAGAAATAGAGGAACTTCTTGAAAGCTTGACCAAGATAGAAGATGATTTCGAAGTCCTAATTATTGAAGATGGATCAACAGAAACATCAGAACATGTTATTGAAGAATATAAGACTAAACTCAAACTTAAATATTTTAGCAAAAGTAATTCTGGTCCTGGTGATTCTCGAAATTTCGGAATGAAAAAAGCAAAAGGCAATTATTATATTATATTAGACAGCGACGTTATTTTACCAAATACATATTTGAGCGAAGTTAGAGAAGCACTTCATGCGTATCATTTTGATTGCTTTGGAGGTCCAGATCGTGCTCATCAAAATTTTTCAGACACCCAAAAAGCCATCGATTACGTTATGACTTCGTTTTTGACTACGGGTGGAATTCGTGGTAGTAAAAATTCCAAAATTTCTACTACTTATGAACCAAGGAGTTTTAATATGGGTCTGTCTAAAGAAGCCTTTCAAGAAACGCAAGGTTTTTCCGATATTCATCCTGGTGAAGATCCTGATTTATCAATAAGACTCAAGCAAAAAGGCTTCAATGTTGGCTATATACCAAAAGCATTCGTTTATCACAAAAGGCGAATCGATTTTTCGAAATTCAAAACTCAAGTCAATAAGTTCGGCTTAGTTAGACCTATTTTGTTAAAACGCTATCCTAATACAGCTAAAATCACCTATTGGTTTCCATCTGTTTATGTCGTAGTGTTAGTTTTATCTTTGTTTTTTATCGTTTTCGATTATCATTTCATTGCTTATTTCCTTTCTTTATATTTATTTTTATTACTAATTGATGCTTCTGTGACCCATAAGAGCTTAAAAATTGGATTACTGACCTTATGGGCAACCCAAATTCAGTTTTTTGGATATGGCTTGGGATTTTTGAATAGTTATTTTAAAATTCATATATTGAATAAAAACCCAAGGGAAGTTTTTCCTAAATTATTTTTCCAAAAATGAATAAAAATCGACAGTTCAAGACTATAAAAACAAATCTGAGTAAGCGTAATTATAAAGCTTTTATCTTTTTTCTGTGTTTTACTTTGCTGATTTGGATTTTTGTTCAGTTATCTAAAAATTACAACCAAACAGTAGAGTTTAATTTTGAAATCACAAATACTCCCAAAGATATTGTAGTCGAAAAAAAATCGAAATCTGTCGACTTTCAACTGAATGAAACAGGTTTTAAGTTATTATCTCTGAACCTGTTCAATCAAAATTATAGAATAGATTTTAAACATCTTAAAGTTGAAGATGCCTACCTAACTTATGATTTATACAAAGATATTTCTGAAATTGTGAAGAAATTTAATTTATCAGAATCTGAATTAAAATTAACCCAAAGCACTTTAAACTACGAGTATTATAAACTTAAAACTAAAAAAATAAAGGTTATTCCAAACCTACAGGTTGAATTCAAGTTGGGTTATGATTCGGTTCAAAATTTTAAAGTAATGCCCAAAATGGTAAAGATTTCGGGCAAAGATTCTATATTGAAAGAAATAGATTCTGTACACACAATCTCGAAGACTTTCACAGATGTATCAGATACACTTTCTGGTAAAATTCAACTTAAGACTGAAGATTTCGAATTGGTCAATTTTTTTACAACTCAAGTTGAATATCAATTGGTTGTTGATCGTTTTACTGAAGGCAAAGTACAAGTTCCTATAAAAGTCGTCAACTTACCACAATATGCAGAGGTAACAACATTTCCCAAAACAGTTGAAATAAGTTTTAAAACCAGCTTGTCAAATTTTGAAAAAATTGATGAAAATGATTTTACTGTAGAATGTGAATATAAAGAAGATGAAGACTTCATGATTCCAAAAATTGTTGAGCATCCTAAATCACTCAAACATCTGAATTTGAATATTAATAAAGTTGATTATTTGGTAAAAAAATGATAAAAGTAGGGTTGACAGGTGGTATTGGTAGTGGAAAATCTACAGTAGCCAAAATGTTTCAAGAATTAGGCGTTCCTGTATTCATTGCAGATGAAGAAGCCAAAAAAATTCAAAAAACCAAGTCAGTTTTAGAACAAATGACCGCAGTTTTTGGACAAGGAATTTTATCTGAAAACGATGATTTAGACCGAAAAAAATTAGCGGAAATTGTATTCAATGATGATAAAGCGCTAAAAACCCTGAACAGCATCATACATCCTGAAGTTCATAAAGCCTTTATGAAATGGATCAGTAAACAAAATTCAGAATATATAATTTATGAAGCTGCTATAATTTTTGAAAAAAAAAGACAAGACGATTTCGATTTCACTATTTTGGTAACTGCACCAAAGCAACTTAGAATCCAGAGAGTAGTTGCACGAGATTCATCCAATCCAAATTCTGTTCAGTCAAGAATTAGTAACCAATGGAGCGATGCTAAAAAAGCTAAACTTGCGGATTTCGTTATTGAAAATCTAGATTTAAAACAAACTCAGCAAAGAGTTCGTGAACTTCATGAAGATATTTCAAAACTTTCAGATAATTCCATTTGATTTGATGTTAACTTTCGGTTAAATGCTATTTGAGCCTTTAATTAAAAAGTTAATTTTGACGGAATGAATAAAAAGATTTTCAAATTCATAATTGTTTTGATGAGTGTTTCCCTTGTTGGAATCATTTTCGTGCAGGGCTACTGGATTAAAAACACAGTAGAAAGCAACGAAGAGCAGTTTTCTATGGGAGCTAAGCAAATTCTCATCAATGTTGTTCAGCAGTTAGAAAAACAAGAAATAGATAAATATTATTTCGAATTTGCTGCTTTAGCTGATTCTGCGACTCCTGTAGAAACTCAGTTAAGTGAAATTTTTCAGTTGAAAGAAGATGAGATTTCCGCAGATTATTTTTTGTATTCAAACAGTATTTTTCAGGAAGATTATAAAATTGCATCTCCTTTTTTAGCTGAAAATCAAGATTCGGTTGAATTTAAAAAACTAGTGAACAGAAAAGTTACTGCCGTAATGCGGCGAAATGATGTCGATGGAAATACTTTGAGTGCGCTCGAGCGTTTTGAAAAAATAAATAATCTGGAAGACGAACAGAAATATTTGTGGTTGGACGCAATTAAAGAAATGGCGTCTAAAATTCCGATTCATAAACGTATTGACACAATCGAGATCAAGAATTTGATTGATGAGCAAATGCAGAAAAGGAATATGGATTCAGATTATGAATTTGGCATTTATAGCAATGCTTTGTCAACAAAAGTGAAAACAGCCAATTTCGAATTGAATTCACCTTCAACTTACGGAATTCCTGTATATAGTTATAACGATACGAACTCAGACTTTCAATTGTTTATCAATTTTAAGGATAAAAATAAGCAAATTTTGTCATCTATTGCTTTAATGGGCGGTTTGTCAGTAATGTTTACTTTGGTTATTGTTTTAGCCTTTTCTTCTGCAATCGGTCAATTGATTCGTCAAAGACAGATTTCACAAATCAAAACCGATTTCATTAACAACATGACTCATGAATTTAAAACGCCTATTGCTACAATCAATTTGGCTTTGGATTCTGTGAAAAACCCAATGATTTCAAAAAATCCTGACGCTGTTGATCGCTATTTGAACATGATTAGAGAGGAAAATAAACGGATGCATGCTCAAGTAGAAAATGTTTTGAGAATTTCAAAACTGGAGCGCAATGAACTAGATATTGAAAAAGAAAAGCGTGATTTGCACGATATTATAGAAGACGCTGTAAGTCACATCAACTTAATTGTTGAAGATCGCGGAGGTTATATAAAGACACATCTTGAAGCATCTCGTGACAGTGTTTTGGCTAATGATTCTCATTTTTCAAATGTTATTGTAAACATTTTGGACAATGCAGTAAAATATTCAACGGACGTACCCGAAATAGATGTTTATACTGAAAATGTAAGCAATTTTATTTTGTTGACTATTTCAGATAAAGGAAGCGGAATGAGCAAACAGGTTCAAAAGAAAATTTTTGAAAAATTTTATCGAGAACACACAGGAGATGTTCATAACGTAAAAGGGCACGGTCTTGGATTAGCTTATGTAAAAAGAATCGTTGAAGATCATCACGGTGAGATATCTGTGACAAGTGAAAAAGGAAAAGGAAGTTCATTTATAATTAAATTACCATTAATATCATAAATATATGGAAACTGAAAACAAGAAAATTTTATTAGTAGAGGACGATCCAAATTTTGGAATCGTATTGAAAGATTATTTAGCCATGAATAACTACGACGTTACACATGCTAAGAACGGTATGGAAGGCTTTGAGAAATTTAAAAAAGGCAACTTCGATCTATGCATATTAGATGTCATGATGCCATACAAAGACGGTTTTACTTTAGCAAAAGAAATTAGAGCTAAAAATGAAGACGTTCCAATTATCTTTTTAACTGCGAAGGCTATGAAAGATGATGTTTTAAAAGGCTATAAAGTCGGAGCTGATGACTATTTGAATAAACCATTTGACAGTGAAGTGCTTTTGATGAAAATCAAAGCCATTATGCAAAGAAAAAGTTCTGATAGTTTAGCAGAAAGTAAACAATTTGAATTTACGATTGGTAATTTTCACCTCAATTCTAAACTTCGTTTCTTAACTTATAAGGATGAAGAACCTATCAAATTATCACCAAAAGAAAATGAATTATTGAGGCTTTTGGCATTATATGAAAATGATTTGATGCCAAGAGAGTTGGCATTGACAAAGATTTGGAGAGACGATAACTACTTTACATCAAGAAGTATGGATGTTTATATCGCCAAATTAAGAAAATACTTGAAAAAAGATGAAACCGTTGAAATTTTAAATATCCACGGAGAAGGTTTCCGTTTGGTTGTTAGAGGTTCCGACGGAAAAGGAGCATAAATTCTTATCTTTTTTCAGTTTCAAAATTACCTATCGTAATAATTGATTTTATTATGATAGGTGTTTTTTGTTTATAAATTCTGAAATTTCTTTTGCAGAGGTTTCATATGGAAACCATCGAATGTCTTCATCTTTTTTGAACCAAGTCATTTGTCGTTTAGCAAATCTTCTTGTATTCTTTTTTATTTCCGAAATAGCTTCTTCTAAAGTAATTTCATCTTCAAAAAACCTAAACAATTCTTTATAACCAACGGTGTTTAAAGCATTCAAACTTTTGTGTTTGTAAAGTGATTTAGCTTCGTCAACCAATCCATTTTCAATCATTAAATCTACTCTCTGGTTGATTCTTTCATAAATAATTTGTCTTGGAGCATCCAATCCAATTTTTATAGTTTCAAATGAACGTTTTGGTTTTGGTTGATTCAAAAATTTAGAAAATTTTTCTCCTGAACTTAAAATAACTTCTAATGCCCGGATTATTCTTCTAGGATTTTCCTGATCTATTGTTGTATAATATTCAGGATCTTTTTCAGCCAATTCATTTTGAAGTTTTTCGATGCCATAATGCTTCAGAATAGTATTCAGATTTTCTCTAACTTTTGGATCAATATCTGGAAATTGATCCAAACCTTCTACTACAGCTTTTTCATACAAACCGCTACCACCAACCATTATGGCGATATTGTTTTCAAGAAAAATTTCACTAAGCTTTTTAATTGCGTCTTTTTCAAAATCACCAACATTATAATTTTCAATTATGGAACGATGTTGTATAAAATGATGAGGAATTTCAGCCATTTCCGAGTCTTCAGGCACAGCAGTTCCTATCGACATTTCTTTATAAAACTGCCTAGAATCACAGGATAAAATTTCTGTGTTGTAAATTTTCGCCAAAGCGATGCTTTTTGAAGTTTTGCCTATTGCCGTCGGACCAATTATTGAAATCAGTTTTTTTGTCATAATTCAAACTAAAATTTTTCTGTTAATTATGGTAAATTTCGAATAAAAATTGAATTCTAAAACTATAGATTTTCAAAGATTTCATGATTTTGAAATTTCTGTAACTGAAGATTTTCAAAATTTATTTTATTCAAATTAAAAACTGTTTTAATAAATAATTTATCTTTTCAAATCATAGCCACATTTATGACAAAATTGAGCGTCATCTTGATGTATACTTTCTCCACAGTTGTAGCATACTTGAGTATTTCTGGAAACATTTTCTTTTGTCATTTCTGCCGTAACAATTCCTGTTGGCACAGCTATAATACCATAACCAAGTAGCATAATAAGAGTAGCTATGAATTGACCTAAAGGCGTTACAGGGTGAATGTCTCCAAATCCAACAGTTGTCAAGGTTACAATTGTCCAGTAAATCCCAATAGGGATAGAAGTGTAGCCGTTTTCGGGTCCTTCTACAAGGTACATAATAGTTCCAGATACAAAAGCTATTATGATAACACTGTATAAAAATATCAATATTTTAGGCATGCTCTTTTTCAAGGCGACTGAAACTACAGAACCGGCTCCAGTATATCTTGCTAGCTTAAGCACTCTAAAAACTCGTAGTAACCTTAAAGCTCTTAAAGACAATAAGGCTCCGGAGCCAACAAAAACTAATGAAACATAAAGTGGAATTGTAGAAAGAAAATCGACTATACCATAAAAACTAAGAATATAATTTTTTGGTTTTTTTATACTGATAATTCTCAAAATATATTCAATTGTAAAAAATATGGTAATAATCCATTCTAAAGTAACAAACAAAGAATGGTATTCTAAGCTAATTTGTTCAACAGAGTCGAGTACCACTAATGCGAGACTTACTACAATTACAATCAGCAAAGCCACATCGAATACTTTTCCAGCTTTTGTGTCTGCCTCGTAAATTACTTCATGAACCTTTTCTTTCCAAGTCATACTGATTCAAAATTATTTTTTGTTTTAGCTTTAATTTTTGATTGAAAAAGCTAGAAGCGCTAAATTTAGGATAAATAAAACTTTATTTCTTATGTTTTGCTTTAGATTCCGATATAAAGAAACATGTTCGAACTTTTCGTCAATCCTTAGAAGTCTTTTTATCAATAAAAGTATTTATATCACTATTTTTTCCAAAAATAACCAGAATTTCTTTTTCCTTCAATTTTTCTGTTGGATCTAATATTCCACGAATTTTATCTTCTCTTTCATTTTCACTTACCTTATCCTCATTTTCAGAATCATTATTATCTTCATTTTTTTTAATAGTAGTCAGAATGAGAAGATTATGTTTCTTCCTTAAGTCTAATTCCTTTAGCGTTTTACCAGCGAATTTTTCTGGAAGTTCTATCTGTACAATACTAAAATCTTCATTAAGCTCAAAAGAATCCAATATATTTTTAAAGTGAAGTTTATTTGACCAGCGCTCGGCGATTTCAGCTTCAGGATGAACAATCTTGTCAACACCAATAGCTTGAAGAACTTTTTTATGTAAAGGATTCATAGCTCTAGTGATAAGTTCTTTAACGCCTAGGTTTTTGAAAAGAGCCGTTGTCATAATGTTTTCACCTTGGTCTTCTCCAATAGCAATGACTACGACATCGGTTTCGTCTAGAGGTAAGTCAGAAACTTCAATTTCATCGGTAGCGTCCATTCGGATGGTATGTGTGATTTTTTCTTTAAAATAATCTACCTTGTCCATATTTTTATCAACTCCTATAACTTCATTATCTAGAGCTGTAAGTTTTTGAGCTAGTGAGGCACCGAAATTGCCTAATCCTACAATGATATATTTCATAATTAGTTAATTAATATTTCTTCTGTTGGATAATCATAATTTTTTTGCTTTATTTTCTTAAAAACAGCAACGACAACTGTCAGCATGCTTACTCTGCCTACGAACATCGTAAAAATAATGACCAATTTTCCCAATTCGCTAAGTCGGTCTGTAATTCCTAAGCTTAATCCAACTGTTGAATAAGCTGAAAAGGTTTCAAAAACCAAATCAAATAGACTCAAGTTTTTTTCGCTTAGACTTAAAACCAAAGTGGAAAAGCCTATAACAATCAAAGATAGCGCAATAATAGCATAAGATCTTCTTATAGATATATTGGAAATTTCTCTCTTGAAAACTTCAATTCTCGACTTTCCTCTAGCTAAACTTAAAATATTCAAAGTAGATATTGCAAGTGTACTCGTTTTTATACCTCCGCCAGTTGAGGATGGGGATGCGCCAATCCACATTAGAAGTAAAATGAATAATAAAGTCGGTAAAGTCAAAAGAGATGTATCTACGGTATTGAATCCTGCTGTTCGCGGAGTAGCAGCCGTAAATAGAGCAGTTACGATTTTTCCAAATCCACTATGCTCGGCTAAGCTGTTGTTAAATTCTAAAATATAAATAACGACCAAGGCAATGGCAGTCACAATAAAAGTTGTAATCAAAGTGATTCTACTACTCAAATTCAAAACCCAAGGTTTGAAATCTGCTTCCCGTCCAAAAACTCTTTTTACGCTATATCTAATGTATTTGACTATATTTTCAACTATGGGAAAACCAAGCCCGCCTACAATAAAAGAAACAATTACTACAAGTTGAAGTCCGTAGTTGAATCTGAAACCAGTTTCATTAAAACTATTGGTTAAAGTTGAAAACCCCGCATTACAAAATGAAGATATAGCATGAAATATGGAAAAATAAGCCTGATCTGAAAAACCTTTAAAGTCTGAGCTTTCTAATGAAGAATAAATCAGAAGTGCTGAGACCAACTCAATTCCGAATGTGATTACAATGATATATTTTAAAGTTTTGAAAACTGTACTCAAAGATTTAGAACTTGTAATGCTGTTCAAAGTAAGCTGATTTTCATAGGTTGAGCCTCCTTTAAAAAAATAGCTAAAAAAACTTGTAAAGGTCAAAATACCTAAACCACCTATTTGTATTAGGCAAAGAATTATAGTTTGACCTAAACCTGTAAAATAACTTCCTGTATCTACCACAATAAGACCAGTTACACAGACTGCACTGGTAGAAGTGAATAAAGCGTCAATAAAACTAATGCCTGAGTGGGTTGCATTAGGAAGCATGAGGAGGAAGCTGCCAATTACTATAATCGTCAAAAAACTAAGTATGAATAGTTGAGCCGGATTAAGAATAGTCCGATCAATTGAAATTTTAATATCTGAAGACTCCCTAATGAAAGTAAGAAGGATTGCTAAATTTAACCAGTTGTCCCTAATTACTGAACTTTCTAAAATCTGAAAATCTAAAACTACAAAATGCCTAATCAGTACAAAAATCGAAAATAAAACTGAAATCAAATCAAAAACAACAACACCTTTTTTGGGAAAATCATCATTTTTATAATACCTAATTGACGTTGAAGTAATTCCTAAAATAATAACCGCAACGTAAAAAATATTATAAGTTTTGCTCAAATAATCAGAATGTTCAAAGCCAAAGTCGAAAACCATAACTACTAAACCTATTAGGCTAAGTAAGAACGAAACAGTATGGATTTTCAAATTTCTATTCATGCTTATAACCTGTGGATTTTCAAGTTTTTGTTTCGTTTTCTTAAATAACTTTGAATAATATGTTGTGCGTCTCTGTCATTTTCAATTGAATTCAACATTGTTTTCAGTTTATTAATATTACTGATTTCAGTATCTGCATTCACAAAGCCAATCGCACAAAGTTGACCGTCTTCAATAATGATAAGACTTTTTTCTGCTGAATGACGGCCACGATCCTGAATTACCATATTTTTATGTTCAAAATCATAATAATCTATTAGTTTCTGAACACGTTCATTATAAATTTCTGCAGACTCTTCCGTTACACAAGCACCATTACATTGCTTTATTGTATAATTGAAGCAAGCGCCTTTAGTTTGATGTAAACCTGTCAATTTCTGGCAAAGTTCGTACTGTTCCAGCATTCGCTCCATGAAACTTTTACCCTGTTGGTAGTTAGTGAAACTCGTGATATATCTAACATTTGGTTTTACTTTCGACAAGCTTAAATTCAAATATCCCAAATCATCTTTGAAAACATATAAAGCGTAGCTGAAAATGTTTTTCACCAAAGCCCGATTGTATTTTGGTTGCAAACGTTTAATGGCTTGATTTTCTTTTAGTAAAGCTTGAAGTTCATTACCAGTAATCTCAAATTCAACCTTTTCAACCTCAGATTGAATTTGCTTCGATTTATGATTATCACTCGTGAAATGTTGTTGAGAACGCTTTTTTAGATTCTTGCTTTTACCAACGTAAATAACTTCTTTAGATTTGTTCAGGAAATAATACACACCAACACTTTCTGGTAAAGTTTTGACTAAATCTAAAAGATCTTTATCAAGCTTTTGATAAATTTTCTTATTTAGGTTTTTCTCTAAAATTGCTTTATCAGGATCTTTTGCTAGCAGCATTTCAAACAATTCAACGGTCGCTAAAGCATCGCCGCTAGCACGATGTCTGTTTTTGATAGAAATACCTAAACTTTTAACCAGCTTCCCTAAACTATATGAATTATGACCGGGCAATAAAACTTTTGAAAGTTTTACGGTGCAAAGTGTGTTTCTTTCGAATTCGAATCCCAATCGGTTGAATTCTAAACGTAACATTCGGTAGTCAAACTTTGCATTGTGCGCTACAATTGTACAGTCTTCTGTAATTTCAACAATGCGTTTGGCAACTTCATAAAACTTTGGCGCAGTATGAACCATTTCATTATTGATGCCAGTCAGCCCAACTACAAAAGATTGAATTCTTCGCTCAGGATTAATGAGACTAACAAACTCATCAACGATTTTCTCGCCATCGAATTTATAGATTGCAATTTCAGTAATGCCTTCTTCATTAAATTTTCCGCCAGTGGATTCTATGTCTAAAATAGCGTACAAACTTGCTAGTTGAATTTTAAGTGCACACAAAAATAAGGATATATTTCTTACTGAAACTGAAGTGAAAAATAAAGTTTGCTATAGCATTGTATTGTTAGTTTTATTTATGAAAACATCTTTTTTTTAAGTCTATTCAACATAAATTGACTTGATCATGATTTTTGTTTTTATCGATTTCAGATTTTTCAGCACAAAACAGACAATATGTCGCTTATTTTTCGTTAATAACAGACAAAACGGCAGTAAAAAGCTTGGTTTTATAGTGTAAACTTTTAAAAATCACATCGAAACTTGTCTAAAGAAGGTTTGGTATCTAATTTGACTAATTGAGAGTAAGTTTAACATTAAAAAAAACAAATTATGATACCAGCAAAATTTTCTAATCAGAATCTAAGTTTATTGGATAGATTGTTTAATACAGACTTAATGTCTCCAGATTTTACCGAACCAAATACAACAATGCCTTCGGTAAATATCAAAGAAAACGATGATCGTTTTGAAGTAGAAATGGCAGCTCCAGGTCTAGAGAAAGAAGACTTTAACATCGAATTGAATAATGACGAGTTGCGTATTTCTTCAGAAAAGAAATTTGAAAATGAAGAAAAAGAAGGCGAACGTTTTACTAGAAAAGAATTCAGTTATCAGTCTTTCAAAAGAACTTTTACTTTGCCAACAACTGCTGATGGTGAAAAAATTTCAGCAAATTATGTAAACGGTGTGTTGCGTGTGAGCATTCCTAAAAAGGAAGAAGCTAAACCAAAACCACCAAAGCAAATCACAATCAAATAGTTTTAGAGTTTTTGAATTAGTCAAAAAGGCGCTTTTTTAAGCGTCTTTTTTTGTTTTAAAATCAACCCAAAAGTGAAATTGCAGTATTAATCATCTCTTTTGTTTCTTCATCAAGTTCAATTGTTTCGTGATGCACTTTCATATCAGTTTTGTAAAGTGGTAATTGGCTAACGATTTTAGATTGCATGGTTTGTAAAGATTGTAACAGTGATTTCATAGCAAATTCTCCGCGTGGCTCTTTTGGTGTAAAAGTAATTGGCAATACGCGTTTTTCAGAAAATTCCCCAGAGTGTGTACACCATTCAATCATGTTTTTCAAAACAGCAGGAATGTTGTGCGTATATTCTGGCGTGCTGATGATAACCGCATCAGCATCTTCTAATTTTTGTTTGAAATGTTGAATATTTTCTGGAATTCCAGATTCCAAAAGTTGCGGTGAGAATAATTGAAATTCATCCAAACCTTCGTAAACTTCCATTTGATGTTTATCTTGAATTAATTTCTGAATACTTTTCAACAAATAAAAATTGCTGCTATTTTTACTCGCTGAACCAGAAATGCCAAGAATATTCATGTTTACTCTTTTTTAAATTAAAGTTTCAACTTCAATTTTTGTTTTATTTTTTGTTTGAAATCGGCAGGGTAGGAGCGGTCTCCCATAAAAATATCGGTCATATATTCTGCGGCTCGCTGTCCAAATTTTTTCAAAAGTAAATTTCTAGTGGTTTTATTTTGATAAAATAATTCAGCTAAACGCACGCCGATATTCAGCTCAGGAATTAATTTTTCTTCAAGTTTCGATTGATAAATTTGCTTAGCTTTTTCTAAATCTAAATCGCTTTCAGTAATAGATTTTGCAGCTAAAATTCCACTGTAAATTGCATTGGAAATACCCTCAGCAGTTACAGGATCTGCAAAACCTGCTGCATCACCACACAAAAATACATTTTGCTTAACAAAACCATCTTTTCTAGGTGAAATTGGAATGATAAAGCCATGCGCTTCAGATTCTAAAATTTCAGAAATTCCCAATGTTTTCAAATATGTTTGATAATGAGATTTCAAATCGATTCCCTTTTTGGCTTTCATAAAATTTCCGACACCAATCGATAAATGTTTTGCTTTAGGAAAACACCAGCCATAGCCATAAGGAACAACATCAATATCGAATCTGGCTGAAGTTGATAAACTTTCGAAATCTGCTTCAGGGACTTTTATTTCGTATTCCAAAGCTGGACACATCATTCGCGTTTCTTGCCAACCAGCCATTTTTGAAGTTGGACTTAACGCGCCATCCGCAGCGATTACAAATTTAGTAGTAATTTCTCGTCGACTGGTTTTTAGCTTGGCAATTTCGCCCAATTCCAAAGCTAGTAATTGTTCTTCTTCAAATATCGTTACACCAAGTTTTTCAGCCTTTTTGGTGATCAAATGGTCAAAATCATCGCGCATAATCATGCTGATAATTGGCCTGTCTCTTTTGGTTTTGAAAGCTAATTTCTTAGCATCAAACCTGATGTCAACATCGAAAAATTCTCTTTCTACAGCTTCAGAAATTTCAAATGGAAGATGGCGTCTCCCGCGATACACCAAACCACCGCCACAAGTTTTATAACGTGGTAGTTTTTCTTTTTCAATAATTGCAACTTTTAGATTGCTCTCGGCCAATTCAAAAGCTGCTGAAGCGCCTGCGGGGCCACTGCCAATAATAACGACATCAAATTGTGGATTCATAGAAATTGATGAATTTCAGTAAATGTAAATTAATTTTATTTTCTAGCGCCAAAAATAGAGCTACCAATGCGCACCATATTGCTGCCATGTTCAAGAGCTATTTTGTAGTCGCCACTCATTCCCATAGAAAGCGTGTCGAAATCTGGCATTTCTTGAGAAACTTCGTCGTAAAGTGATTTTAAAACTGAAAATTCTCTGTGAATTTGTGCTTCATCGTCTGTGAAAGTTGCCATTCCCATTAGTCCTTTAAGATTCACATTTTTTAATTCTGAAAGTTTTTCGTCTTTTAGAAAAGCTCTTAACTCTTCTGGTGACATACCGTATTTTGAATCTTCCTCGGCAATTTTCACTTGCAGTAAACAGTTGATAATGCGATCATTTTCTTCAGCACGTTTATTGATTTCCTTGAGCAATTTCATTTTATGAACCGCATGAATTAAATTCACATAAGGCGCCATATATTTTACTTTGTTGGTTTGGACATGCCCAACCATATGCCACTGAATGTCTTTTGGTAAAGCTTCCGACTTGTCAGTCATTTCTTGAACTTTATTTTCACCAAAATTACGCTGCCCAGCATCGTAGGCTTCCATCAAATCCTGGTTAGGTTTGGTTTTTGAAACTGCAACTAAATCAACATTTTCGCCTAATTCTGCTTTAAATTCTTTGATTTTTTCTGAAATGGAAAATTCCATAAATTATTTTTTATTTCAAAGATAATCGAAAAATAAAGCTTTATGTCTGTGAAAGCGATATTTAAACATTATCAAATTTTTGTGTGCGATGTACGATTTCGTGAATAATTTCATCAAGTGATTTTGCAGATACTGCAATCATGGATAAAATTTCTTTCATTTCATTTTTATCCTCGATGACATCTTCTAAAAGATCAACTAAAGCCATAATTTTAGTAAGTGGTGCTCTCACTTCGTGAGATTGTTTCCAAGCGATATCTTTTAGGGCTTTGTTTTGGGCTTCGATCGCAAGAATATGCTTTTGTCTTTCAGTCACATCTCTTGCTACACCATAGATTTGGTGATCTTCTTTGGAATGGCTAAACGTCCAATTCAGGAACATTATTTCTCCATTTTTATCTTGAAACCTATTTTGTAATTGAATTTTGGATTGATAAACTGATTTTTTCAAAAGCTTGTTGAATTCTTCAGAAGAATCTTCCTTATGAATAAAATCTTGAAGTTTCATATTGAATAATTCTTCTTCAGCATGCCCAAGTAATTTGCATCCGTTTTTATTCATTTTTTTGATTTGACCATTTTCATCAATAACACAAATAATATCGGGAACTGTCGCAAAAACTTTGTTCAAGTTATCTTCAATTTTTTTACGGTTTATTTCTCCGCCCAAAGTTGACTGTAAACTGTTTATGTAGAATTTTAAATTGCTTATATCAATATAAGTTTGTTTCAAGCCAAAAATAAAAACAGCGACTACATTATTATTATATATAACTGGCAAGCCAATAAGTTTTTTGATGCCTGATTTATCAAAGATTTTCTTTCTTAATAAATTTTTGTTTTCCGGGCTATTATTGATGGAAACAATTTCTTGTCTTTCCCAAACAATACCTGGTAAACCTTCACCTTTTTCATAAATATGTTCGTGGCTAGTTTCTTTATAAAATTCTTCGCTTCCTAATTCTTCTGAATAATGATTAATTAAACTTATTTTAGTTTGATCGTTATTTGTAAGCCAAACTTCTGCCAAATGAAAGTCCGAAAGTCTAGAAAAATACTTTAGTACTTTTTTTAAAGTTCTCTTTAAAGTTTTGGTCTGGTTGAAAATCTGACTGATTTCTATCTTTATTAAATCTCTGATTTCTTTTTGCTTCTGCTTAGTAACATCTCGTTCTATAGCAATTAAATGAGTGAATTCTCCTTTTTGATTTTTAACCCCGTTTATTTTAAAATTTATCCAAAACGGATCTCCATTTTTTTTATAATTAATTGTAGTTAATTCTGTAGAATGGGATTTTTCTAAATCTTTTCTTACCTTATCAAGACCTTCTCTGTTGGTTTCTGGTCCTTGCAAAATTCGGGGTGTTTTACCTATAACTTCAGCTTCTTTATAACCAGTCATTTTTGTAAAAGCTTGGTTTACATATACAATTCTTGGGCCAGGTTCAGAAATCGGATTTGCTTCTGTAATCAAGACAGCGTCTGTGCTATTTTCTATGGCACTTTCCAATAATAATTGTTTTTCACGGGCTTGGTGTTCCAAGGTTATGTCTCTTAGAATACCAATAGTGCAGTCTGCTTTTCCATCAGGTGTTCTAAGTATATATCCAAAACATTTTACGTATGCATAGTCACCTTTTGCATACCGAAATCTAAAATTTGCTTGCCATCTTTTTTTGTTTTTTTCTATGGCATTCTTAATTGTATCTTTTAGGTATTGCTTGTCTTCTGGGTGGCAATTATTCCAAAAAAAATCAGGACTTTGTAGAGAACTTGGATTTTCATATCCAAAGCAAGATTTTAAACTATCTTTCCAAAATATTTTATTTTCGTTGAGTTGCCAGTTGAAAATGACATCCTTTGTTGCTAAGTTGACGTATTTATAAGTTTTAAGATTGTCTTTAATGACTTTTTGTCTTTTATTATTTTGGAAAATTACGCTCAAAAGTGAAGCGCTTCTTTTGAAAAAAAGTAATTCTTTTTTAGATGGCTTTCTTGGAGTTTTATAATAGATTGCAAATGTAGAAATCACTTTTTTATTTTCTCCAAAAATTGGTGTAGACCAGCAAGAACGGTAGCCAAAAGGTAGTATAAGATGTTTGAAATCTTCCCAATTTTTATGAGTGTTGATGTCTTCTGCAATGATAGTTTGTCCTGAAAAAGCTGACGCGCCGCACGAACCAATGTTTTTGCCAATCTCAACCCCATCAATCATGTCGTGGTATGCTTTTGGCATAGAAGGAGAAGACAACGGTTTTATTTTTTTATCTATAATATTTTGAATGCTAATGTGCATCTCAGGAAAAATATTTTCTAAATCTTTCAAATATTCATCCAAAGATGTTTTAAAGTCAAATTGTTGATTGATGATATTAGTTAAAAGTTGAGTTTCAGCACTTTCAATCTTAGATTGTAATTCTGCTTCACCAACGTTAACCGCTGTTCCAATTATACATTTTCTGCCTTTGTAATCTATAATTGAAGCTGAAAACTGATGAGGTATCAATTTTCCACTTTTGATTTGTAAATTGGTTTTGACTGAAGTTTGACCTTTTGTCCTGACTTTGTTTATATGCTTTTGAATAAGATTTTTTGAATATTCATTAAAAAAATCTAGAGGTTTCATCTTTTTGATTTCAAAAGGCTTATAACCAGTGACTACTTCTAATTTGTTATTCCAAAGTATGAAATTTTGATCTTCATCGATAAGATATAAAATATTCGGTAAATTCTTTATAATATCACGATTGAAAATTTGTTCTTGAGATAGCTGAATTTCATTATTTCTTTGCTGAGTTACATCCAGCATGATTCCTCTTAAGGTAAGTCGGTCATTTTCGTTCTTGAAAACTTGTACTCTGTCTTGGATCCATTTGTAATCTCCACTTTTGGTTAGCATCCTGTAAGTAAAAATATGATTTCGTCTATGTTTTACCTCATTTTTACAAAAATCAATAGCCCAATTTCTATCTTCCGGATGTAAGTGATTTTCCCAAAAATCTTTGTCTGTAATCCATTTTTCAGTTTCATACCCCAGTATTTTTTTAGCTTGAGGACTTACATATGTATTTTGAAATGTTTCAGCATCAGCTTCCCACAAAATACCGTCAACAGGTGTTTTGTCTATGAAATTATGATAAAGATTGGCATCTTCTTTAAGCTTGTCAGACTTGATTTTTAAATCGGCTTCAGCGGCTTTCAGTTCAATAATTTTAGTGATTTGCTTGGCAATAGTTTGCAAGTATTTCAGTTTCTTATCTGAAATTTGATTGGGTTTTTTGTCTAAAACACATAAAGTGCCTAAAATGATTCCAGAACTGGTTTTGAGCTTTACACCAGCGTAAAATTCAATTTCTGTTTTAGGAATGGTTTTTTCATAAAAATTACATGCTTTGATATCGTTTATGACAAGATTTTCTTTGTTGTCAATAATTAAGTTTTGGCAAATCGTATTTGAAATAGAAATACTAGTTTTAGAAACTCCAAATGCAGATTTACAATATAAGTTTAAATCTCCAAAAAACGAAAGCACACAAATCGGAATTTCACAAATTTCAGAAGCAAGTTCAGTCAAATCGTCGAAATCAGAATTTTTTCCTGTATTCAAAAGATTTAAACTTTCTAAATAGTGAAGCCTGTTTTTATCGTTAAATAACTGCATTGGTAAGCCTGATTAATTTAAATTTACTTTATTAAATTTTCCACTGATTTTATACACGCTAACCAAATGTTTTCATTGAAAATTGTATATTAAACGGATTCTAAATTAAGGATAATATGGCGAAAAACAAGACGTGGATTTCACTTTTTTTGCTATTTAAAGCTAAAAATTATGAATACTTGATAATGTGCTGAAAGTGAATTCCTTTAAAACTCGTAGATAGAAATACCACTTCTCAATTTTGGTTCGATATAGGTTGTTTTTGGTGGCATGACCAAGCCTTCATCGGCAATGGTTTTGATATCCTTTATCGTGACTGGAAACATTCCAAAACCAACTTGGTATTTTCCTTGGTCTACTGCACCTTTGACATAAGCCATATCTTTTTGACTTTGTGCATAAGATAATCTTGGGCTGTTTTTCAAATTTTCTATACCGAGAATTGGCTTCAAAATTGTATCGTATAAAATTTGAGCATCCAATTCTGATAGTGCATCTTCAAAATTATAGCTCTTTTTTCTTAATTTTAATGCATAAAAATCACCATCCAAATACATGCTGAAGTGATGTTTTTGGCTAGGCTTGTAGTAATGTTGTTTTAAATTTTCTATTTTATAATTCGCATCTAGTTTAATCAGAAATTCGTCCTTAGTCAAACCATTCAAATCTTTTACCAATCGGTTGAATTCGTAGATTTTTAGTTGGCTTTCTGGAATGAAGAATCCCATAAAAAAATTGTAGGCTTCTTCACCAGTATGCTTTGGGTTGTCCTTTGCAAGCGATTGTTTCAAAGCTACTGATGACGAACTTCTGTGATGACCATCTGCAATATAAAAATGACTCATCTTTTGAAATTCAGAACAGATAGTTTCAATCATATCTTTTTGATCAATAACCCAAAAATAATGTGTTTCGTGAGAAGTGGTTGTGAATTCATATTCAGCACGATTTGCCATTAAATTTTTGGCAATATTTTCTATTTCAGAATTATCGGGATAAGTAAGTAAAACTGGATCTGCATTGAAATGAACTGTTTTTAAATATTCTGTAAAAACTTCTGTTTTTTCTGAAATCGTATTTTCATGTTTTTTAATAAGATCGTTTTCGTAGTCTTCAACACTCGCAGCACCAACTATTCCTATAAATTCAACTTCATTTCTATGAACGATTTTGTGTAGGTAAAAACAAGCACTTTCATCTTGTTTGAAGTTGCAATCTTCCTTAAATTCTTCAAACCGATTTTTAACTAAATTGAATCGTTCTTCACCAGAAATTTCAGTATGATATTTATAACCTGGATTTACGATATGCAAAAATGAATAGGGATTGTGGTCTAGTCTTGCTTCTCGTTCCGATTTAGAATAACTTTCATACGGACGAGAAGCAATTAGACTCACTTTATCACGCGTAGGACGCGTTGCTTTGAATGGGATGACTTTCGGCATTCTTAGCTTGTGAATTGTTCAGATACTTTTTCTGCCTTTTTGCTTTCGCTATAGTCGTAAAAACCTTCTCCAGATTTTACACCCATTTTACCCGCACGAACCATATTCACTAATAGTGGGCAAGGCGCATATTTTGGGTTTTTGAATCCGTCGTACATGACTTCCAAAATAGATAAACAAACGTCTAGACCAATGAAATCTGCCAATTGAAGTGGTCCCATTGGGTGAGCCATACCAAGTTTCATCACGGTGTCAATTTCTTTGACACCAGCGACGTTGTTGTACAAAGTTTCAACCGCTTCGTTGATCATTGGCATTAAGATTCTATTGGCTACAAATCCTGGATAATCATTGACTTCTGTTGGTACTTTTTTCAAGTTTTTGGACAATTCAACAATAGTACTTGTAGTTTCGTCACTGGTATTGTAACCGCGAATAATTTCAACCAATTTCATAATCGGCACAGGATTCATAAAGTGCATTCCGATGACTTGCTTAGGTCTGTTCGTTACGGCTGCTATTTTTGTAATCGGAATCGAACTTGTGTTACTCGCTAAAATTGTTTCATCTGGACAAACTTTATCCAATTCTCTGAAAATATCTAATTTTATTTTTTCGTTTTCAGTTGCTGCTTCCACTACTAAACCCGCATATTCTGCACCTTTAGCCATATCTGTGTAAGTTGTGATATTGCTTAAAGTTCGGTTTTTATCATCTTCAGAGATTTTTTCTTTAGCGACCATCCTGTCTAAATTTTTGGTGATCGTAGCAATACCTTTATCTAAACTTTCTTTCGAAATATCGATTAAACTTACCTTATAATCAAATTGAGCAAACGTATGTGCAATGCCATTTCCCATAGTTCCTGCACCTATAATCGCAATATTTTTCATAGTTATAAAATTTATGATTGTGTATGTTTATTTTTCAAATGCTTCAATAACCTGTATGGCGACACGCAAGGCTTCAGTGGCTTGTTCTAAAGTCACAATTGGCTCGGTGTCATTATTTATTGCATCGGCAAAAGTTTCCAATTCATCTAAAATCGCATTGTTGACTTTAATGTCGGGATTGTCAAAATAAATTTGCTTTTTGACGCCTTCTGCATTCTGCAAAATCATATCGAAATCACCAGGCTCCTCAGGCGCATCTTTCATTTTGACCACCTCAGTTACTTTTTCCAAAAAATCTACTGAAATATAAGCATCTCTTTGGAAAAATCTGGATTTACGCATATTTTTCAAAGAAATTCGACTAGCGGTTAAATTTGCCACGCAAGAATTTTCAAACTCAATCCTAGCATTTGCAATATCTGGTGTTTCAGAAATTACAGAAACGCCACTGGCATTTACTTTTTTCACTTTAGAATCGACAATACTCAAAATAGCATCGATATCGTGAATCATCAAATCTAAAACCACCGGAACATCAGTACCACGCGGATTGAACTCAGCCAAACGATGCGTTTCGATGAACATCGGCTGGTCTATTTTGTCAATTGCTGCACGAAATGCAGGATTGAATCGTTCCACATGTCCAACCTGTCCTTTGACTTTGTTTTCTTTTGCCAAACGAATTAATTCTGCGGCTTCAGCAACAGTGTTGGTAATTGGTTTTTCTATAAAGACATGAACACCAGATTGTATAGCTTTTTTTGCCATGACAAAGTGAGATAATGTTGGTGTGACAATGTCAATAACATCAACAGATTTTAATAATTCATCATAATCTTCAAAATGTTGATAACCGAATTCTTTTTCTATATTGGTGGCAGATGTAGCATTGGTATCATGAAAACCAATTAAATTGTATTTTTTTGATTCCTTGAGCAATCTCAGATGAATTTTACCAAGATGACCTGCGCCTAAAACCCCTACTTTTAGCATAAAATTTATGGTTTTTCACAAAAGTAACATTTCTTTTTAAGTTAAAGTTGTTTCTAAAGCCTTATCAAGTCATTTTTGAACATATTAAAACTCCGAAGCTTTATTTTTAATTTACTTTCAGCTTTGTTGAACTAAATTCAAGATAAAAATAAACGTAAAATCGATGTTTAATAAGTTAAACTCTTTAGGATTTTTTTCTAATTTTACTCTCGCAATTAAAATAAGTTAAAGCATTGGAAGACAGTTATCGGCAGCAAGGAAAGCGAAAAATACTAGTAGAACAAATTCGAGAAAAAGGCATTAAAGACGAAAAAGTATTGGCAGCAATTAACGCTATACCGCGACATTTATTTATGGATAGTAGTTTTGAAGATCATGCGTATCAAGACAAAGCCTTTCCAATCGCTGCAGGGCAAACGATTTCTCAACCTTATACGGTTGCTTTTCAAACTGAATTATTGCAAGTGAAATCTGGCGAAAAAATTTTGGAAGTCGGAACAGGAAGTGGTTACCAAGCGGCAGCACTTTGTGAACTTGGCGCTAAAGTTTATACCATCGAGCGTCAATTGGAACTTTATAAAAAAACCAAAAATTTTCTTCAAAAAATCGGCTATCGACCAAAATACATGAGTTTTGGAGATGGTTATAAAGGTTTACCGGAATTTGCGCCTTTCGATAAAATTATTGTAACAGCTGGCGCACCTTACATTCCTAAAGCACTTCTATCACAACTAAAAGTTGGCGGCAGAATGGTGATTCCTGTTGGTGAAGATCCACAAATTATGACTCTCCTAAAGCGTCAATCTGTCAAAAAATTTGAAAAAGAAACATTTGGTGAATTTCGTTTTGTACCTTTATTAGAAGATAAAGCTTGAAGCTATGAAATCACTTTTTGTACTATTAATATTTTCAGTTTCTCTTCAAATACAAGCACAAAATTACACCAGTTTTAAAGTCGGAAGCGGAAACGATATTTCGACAAATCCAGAATTTGGTATTTGCCTGATGGGCGGAGCAACTGAAAACGACAATGCCATGCAGTGGCTTTTGAATCGTGCAGATTCTGGTGATGTTTTAGTTTTGAGAACTTCTGGCAGCGATGGCTATAATGATTACATGATGAACCAATTGGGCGTTAACCTGAATTCAGTTGAAACGCTTGTGATTCATAATGAAAATGCTGCAGCAGACAATTATGTATTGAATGCTATTGCTCAAGCAGAAGTCATTTGGTTTGCTGGTGGCGACCAGGCAGATTATGTAAATTTTTTCAAGGACAACGCTATTGAAGATTTACTCGATGCACACATTAACACAAAACAAGCGCCAATTGGTGGAACTAGTGCTGGAATGGCAATCCTAGGTGAGTTTTATTTCGATGCACTCAACGGAACCGTGACTTCTTCAGAAGCGATGTCCGATCCAATGGCAGATGAAGTTTCCATAGGTAAAAGCGATTTTTTAGATTTACCTTTCCTAAGTCAGACCATTACGGATACGCATTACGATAATCCTGATCGTCGTGCGCGTCATACCGTTTTCCTCTCTAGAATTGTTGCAGAAACTGGTGAACGTGCTTTTGGAATTGGAGTTGAAGAATATACTGCCGTTGTTATTGATGAAACTGGCCAAGCTTCAGTTTTTGGTGATTTCCCAAATTTTGATGATTTTGCTTATTTCATACAAGCGAATTGTCTGATAGATTTTCAACCAGAAACATTGATGGAAAACACTGCATTGACTTGGGATTTGAACAATGAAGCCGTTAAAGCTTACAAAATTTCAGGAACTAGCGATGCAACAAACACTTTCAACCTGAATAGTTGGCTTTCAGGAAGTGGTGGAAGTAGGGAAAATTGGTGGGTTAATCAAGGTGAATTCTTTTCAGAAAATGGAAATGCAATTGACTGCGAAGATTTGAGCATTCCTGAAACAGAACGGATTTCTTTCACAATTAGTCCAAATCCTTTTGAAAATTCAATTAATATTCAAACAAAAGCTGAAATACAAAGTCTTGAAGTCTTTAATTTAAAAGGGCAAAAACTCTTAGCATTTTATAGTCCAAATTACTATCAGTTCGATTTGAATACTTTGAATTCAGGAATCTATTTGATGAAAATTTCTACTTCATTAAATCAACAAATAATCAAGCGAATTATCAAAGAATAACTTTATAAATCGCCGATAAAATTCAATCCAAATATAAATGCTCCACTTTGCCAACCGCCTTGGTAAGGTTTGACGTAATCTATTCTGAAAAATCTAATCTGACCAAAACCTAAGTTGTCCAAACCTAAAGAGAATTCTGAGTATGGCTTGTTGTTGGCCGTAAATAGCGATTTCGCTCCAGCAATCAGATTGAAATTCAATTTATTCAACAACGGGATTTTATTTAAAATATAGCCATTAAAATTATGTTCGAAATGTACATCTGCATAATTTTCGTTTGTCGACAACGCATAGTAGGGCAGAAGGTTGAATTTGTTCAAATAATTTGTAGAAGAACCAATTCGAGTTTGATTGCCATCAAAATGCTTGTAATCTAAAAATGAAATGTCATCTGCATTGAAAAATAATCCTCCGTTCAAACTATAAGCAAAGTTTCCAAATCTTGAAATATCAAAATCATGCGTAATTCTGGTTTTCAAAACATCAAAATTGTAATCGCTAATATCCGATAGAAATCCCTTTTGGTAATTGAAACTCAACACAGGGTATTTGTTGCTGTAGTTATTGTATTTGCCATTTGGCGTCAATGTGTAAGTTTGGTTAAAATGAATTCTACCGCTCAGATTAAACTTTAGAATATTGTGTGAAGGGAAAAGTTTGGATCCAAAATCGAGTGGTGCTAATGGATTATTAGAAGTGAAACCGCCATTATCATCACCGATTATTTGTGAATTTGTCGCATTAATCAATGCTTTTCTGCGTTGAAATTCTAAACCAGTATTCAACTGAATGCCGTTCCAAAACTCTTCGCTGTAAGCAACACGAGCGAAAATTTTATCATATAATTTCAGATAATTTCTTTCAAAAAACACTGAAGCTACAGACGAAACCAAAGGACTAATCGGATTGGTGTTGTTGATTTGTTCTGTTTTTATTCCACCAGAAATAGTAAGGTAAGGATCAGAAAAATTATTGAATTTTTTTCTAAAAGTTGCTGAAGTACGAAAGCGTTCGTCTGAAAATCCATAACTGATATCGCTTCTTATTTCCCAAAATTTCCGATACGTGCCAGCGGTATCTTTTTGCCTGTAATATAAATCTGTGTTGATGTTGAATCCTTGAACTGTGTTGTATCTTAAGCCAGTCAATCCGCCAAAACCTGCTTCTTGATGTGTAAATGAATTTTGCCAATTATATCCTAAAATAGGATCTAGCAATTTGAATTTATTTCGAGCCGTGTCCACAGAATCTTTGTACGCAGGAGAATTCCACACAGTTTGAATACTGTCTTTTCTTTGATAATCTCTAACCTCTAAATTAGTCAATGGTATCGGACGATTGCGTTCCCAATACAAGCTGTCTTTTTGATTGGCATTTTCTTCGAAAGTGACCACCGCTTTGTTGAAAAAATCCTCTTCAAAATTCGGTTCAAAATCATAATTTTTATAAGATGCCACGAAATTACCTTCTCCAGAAATACCAAATATTTTCCAATTGAAATCAATTTTTTGAGAAAACAACACCCAAAATTCATTTGCTTCACTATAAGTGAAAGTTTGGTTGAAATTAATTTCTTCAACCACTTCAACTTGAATAGATTTTCCAGTAGTTTTCAATTCCACACCATAAATTTCCCAAGTGTCTTCTATAATATAGATATAACCACTGAAAACGATGTCATTTGGTCGTTTTGGAATTACTTTCACCTTGTTGATTAAAAATCCATTATCATCATAAAACGTTCCTTCTAATTTGTAGTCATAATAATTGAAAGCAAAATTAGCAATTGGCGACACGAGGTTTTTACCTAAATCCACCGTGTTTCTGTAAAAAGACACATCAAAATCTTGTGCAGAATTGAAACTGAATCCATTGTCATTACCACTAACTTTAGAAGCGATTATGTTTTCCTTGAATCGATCAGGACTTTGATAAGCAATGTCAGATACGGTTTCGCTGAGGTAAACCACGCCACTTCTAGTAGAATCTAAACTTCCACCCATATCGCCAACTTCCTGACCCATAATTTTTTCAGGAACATTTTCAACTTCCCATAAACCTTTGGAATAAAACTCTGCTTTAAATTGTTGGATTCTAGCCAAGTTTTTTTTGCGCTCTGCAATGGCATTTTGAATAATTCTAATAGCTGGATCTTCATCATTTTGAATCACAACATCATCTAAACTCGTGACTTTATCGATCATTTCAACTTCTAAATATTCAGTTGAATTTTCTGAAGTGACTTCAATTTTTTGAGTTTCAAAACCTAAAAACTTAAAAATAATGAGACTTTTATCTTCAATATCAATATTCAATCTGAACTCGCCATTTTTGTTGGTTGTCGTTCCATTAAAGGTATTGTCTTCATAAACATTTACATTTTGCAAAGGATTGCCAACAGTATCTGTCACTTTTCCAGATATTTGCGAAAAGCTTGATATTGAAATCAATAAGATTAGGACGAGGCTAAAGTTTTTCAGAAAATCCATAAGTAAATTTTAGGTATTGTACGTTTTATTAATGCGTCCTAATTTTCGTTTGGCGTCGCGGTCTTTGATGGTTTCACGTTTGTCATGGAGTTTTTTACCTTTACACAAAGCAATTTGCATTTTTGCAAAACCACGGTCGTTAAGGAACATTCGTAGCGGAATAATAGTTAGTCCAGAATTTTTAACTTCTTTGTGTAGTTTGCGCAATTCTTGTTTATTAAGAAGTAATTTTCTGGCACTTTTGGGATCGTGATTGAAATGCGTGGCATGAGAATATTCTTGAACATGCATATTAATAACGAAAAGTTCACCTTTTTCATTAAATTCACAAAAGCTTTCTGTAATCGTTGCTTTGCCTTCCCGAATCGATTTTATTTCGGTACCGGCTAAAACAATACCTGCAGTGAATTTATCCAAGATTTCATATTGAAATCTGGCTTTTTTGTTTTTTATATTGATTTTATTCTTTGTCATTATTCTTTTTAATTTAGCCAAAAATAAGATTTTGAAAGGTAAATCTAAATCTAACGACCAAGTTTATAACCAAATTCCATGATAATGAAATATTTTGCGGCTTTTAGTATTTTTTTATTACTCTCTTGTTCAGATTCAGAAGAAATCGAAAACAAGCTTTCTGAAATTATTGTCGAAAAGGCGATTGAATATTCAGGAAAACAGAAATTGAATTCACATGAATTGGAATTTGATTTTCGCGATTATCACTATAAATCTGTGCCAAATTGTAATGGTTTTACACTTTCTAGAATTCAACACGAATCTAAAGTAAAAGATGTTTTGAAAAATGGAAAATTGACGCGTTATCGAAACGATTCAATCGTAGAATTGGCTGATTCTACAGCTTTTAAATACAAAGAGTCATTAAATTCGGTACATTATTTTATGCAATTGCCACTTAGGCTTCAAGATCAAGCGGTGAATAAAAAGTATATAGGCAAAGATACAATCGAAAACAAAATTTACTATAAAATACAAATTACTTTCGACGAAAAAGACGGCGGTGAAGATTTTCAAGATGTTTTTCAATATTGGTTCGAAAATGAAACCTTTTCTATGGATTATTTGGCGTATTCATTTATGACAAATGGCGGCGGTTTGCGATTCAGAAAAGCCATCAATCCTAGAGAAATCGACGGCGTAAAATTTCAGGATTACGAAAATTACAAGCCAAAATCTGATACAGCAAAACTTTCAGAATTAAGTAAACACTATAAAAATGATGAGTTAGAATTGCTTTCAAAAATTGAAAACGAGAATATTCAATTGAAACCTAAAAAATTGGATTGTGAATGAAGCTATTCCATAGTTTCACCATTCATTTTAAGCTGAAAGACTGAATCTTTAACTTTCAAATCTTTGGTAATTTCAACTTGGAAAATGGTGTTGTAATTGTCTTCATCTAAATTTTCATACTTTTTTGATTGCAAAATTTCATTGACGAATCTTGGGTTGGTATTGCTGTGGCCAACAATCAAAACATTTTTTCCATAAGTATTTTTCCAAAATTCTTTGGTAAATAAAGTGTCCGCATTGGGATCAAAATCTTCTATGCGAGAGCGGTAGTAATGCGCAGTTGGTATAATTGTTTGCAAATTCCGTTTGTAACTTGTGGCATACAAAGCATCTAAATTTTTCTTTTTGAAAAATTCTGAAATAAAAGCGGCGCGCTCCAATCCTTTGTCTGTCAATTCTGGATCGTCGTTTTTAGGATCGGAGGTGTCTTTTTCGGCATGTCTGACGAAATAATATAAGGTTGACTTTGGTGTTTCAGTTTCAGAATCTGGAATATCGAACTGAAAATTTGAAATTTCTTTATCGTTGTTTTTATCACTTTTGCAAGACATAATGAAGAGGCTTAAAATGCTGAGTATCAAAATTTGTTTCATGAATTATAGTTTTATTTCAAGTAAAATGATTTGGTTCAATTGTTTGCCAAATCTATTGAAATTATTGTCAGAAATCAAGATTAATGTTGAATTGCCATTAGGAAGTTTTGGACCAAAGCACAGACCTTCAATATTATCTATAATTCCATTTGTTAATTTATTTTTTATGGATTTAAAATCAAAAACTAAAGTCTTCTCAGCATAGGAAATCTCATTTTTTTGTGATTTCAATTCTGAGATTGATTTCGTGTCAGTGGCTTTGGAAACATCGACCAAAAATAATTTCACATTGTTGCCTTTGCTTTTGTGACCTGCGGAATACGCGCGTTCCAGAATCAATAATCGATGCTCATCAATTGCTAAAATCTCTGTTAATCCATTGAGGTAAAACGGTAAAAGTGGGATTTTTGTAACTCTGTCTAAATCCATGGCGAATTGCTTTGTAACTTGTTCAGTTTTCAAGTCAAAGTAACTAAGCCTAATCGGTGAATTGGTGTTTATTAGTTTCGGTTTTGGTCCGTCCTTGGCTAAAGGAAGTTCGTTAGCAAACCAAAATCCTTTGGAACTCTTATCGACACTCAAACCTTCAAAAACACCGTTATGTCTAGGTTTATTCTCGCCCCCAGTTTGGAAATATTCTGGTAAGTTATATTTTTTTTCAAATTCTCCTGCTAATGAAGTTTTAAAAATTTGCGGTGACTTTTCTTTGGTAATATTTCCTTCTGTAGAAATTAAAAACCCATCTTGAAAATAACGAATGGATTCCATATCTAGACTTTCTTTGGTGTAGAAATCGCTTTCTATATCATTCAGTTGAATTGTGTTTTTAAAAACTAATTTATCGATTTTTAAATTATCGATTATGAATTCAGCCTCGTATATAATTGGATTTACTGGAGAATCATTTACCAATACAATATTTTTATCATTTCTAAAATCTACTCCAGAAATTCCGCCATATTCTGCATTTTGAAATTGAAAGTCTTTATTAACTATATATTCATCTAGAAATTTTACGGAAAAACGCTTTGATTCATCAGTAGCAAATTTTGTAGTTTGACAACTGCATATAGTTAATAGGAGAATTAATAGCTTTAAATATGTGATTTTATTGCTATTATAAGTAATATTTAACATAAAAAACAACAGTATTTGTTATATTCGAGGTAAATCAATAAAAACTATAATTATGAACACTACAGAATTAGAAGGCAAATTTAACCAAGTTAAAGGAAAGTTGAAGCAGAAATATGCTGAAAAAATTTCAGAAGACGATTTGCAATATTCAGAAGGCAAATTCGATGAAATGTTAGGTAAGCTTCAAGAAAAAACCGGTAAAACCAAAGAAGAATTAGAAAAAGAAATTAAAGATTTAAAATAGTTCTAGCGTTCCACTAAGCTAGAAAAAGCCCGCAACTTGCAAAAGTTGCGGGCTTTATTATTTATAATATTTAATTTACTCTATTCTATACTGATGAGTTCCAAATCAAAAATTAATGTTGAATTTGGTGGAATTGGTCCTGTGCTTCTCGCACCATAAGCTAGGTTTGATGGAATTATAAAACGGGCTTTTTCACCTGTTTTCAACTTTTGCAATCCTTCATCCCAACCTGGAATAACTTGGCCAACTCCAACTGTAAACTCAATTGGCTTACCTCGGTCTCTTGAAGAATCGAATTTCTTACCATTCATTAAATATCCTTCATAATGAACTTTGACTTTTTGTCTAGGTTTTGGTGACTTGCCAGAAGGGTTTTCTTCCTCTATTTTATAAAATAATCCAGATTCAGTTTCTGTAAATCCTTCGGTAAGTTTATCCATTTCAGCTTGTCTTTTTGCTTCTTCTTCAGCCATTTTAGTTACATGATCTTCCAATCCCTTTTCAAAAGCGGCTACAGCGTCAAATCCTTTTGCATCACTGCCTTTTCTGATGATGTTTAGCTTTTCAATAATTACTTTTTCAATAGGTTTGTCTCCAGGTTTTTTAGTTTCTACTTTACCGATTTTGCTAACAACATCTTCACCTACAACTAATTCGCCAAATACAGAGTGCTTGTTGTTAAGATGTGGTGTTGGTGCTAAAGTGATGAAAAACTGACTTCCATTGGTGTTTGGACCTGAGTTTGCCATTGATAAAACACCTTTTTTATGTGTTACTTCAGGGTCAAATTCGTCTGGAAATTTATAACCAGGTCCGCCTTGACCATTTCCTTTAGGATCCCCACCTTGGATCATAAATCCATCGATAACGCGGTGAAAAATCAAACCATCATAAAAAGGTTGACCTTTGTATTCCTCATCAACTTTTGGATGTTTACCTTCAGCTAATGCAACAAAATTTCCGACAGTCATCGGAGTCTCCTGAAAATGTAATTCGGTGACAAAAGTTCCCATGTTGGTTTGGAATTCAGCGTACATTCCGTCTTCGAGATCAGGATATTTGTCTTGACAACTAATTGTAATCATAGCTATAATGGCAGCTAAGTAAATATTCACTTTTTTCATTTTAATTTAGTTTTTGATTTTTATTTCATTTAAAGTTACAGTAGATTTCAAAGGAACGTGCGAACCTATTTTGTCATTATCACCATAATATCCATAAGCGTGGTGAGATGGAAACAAAAATGTGACAGTTTCACCTTCTTTCATCAATTTTAGTCCTTTTCTCAATCCAGTGAAAATTTCTTCTTGGTCAATTAAATAAGCACGCTCACCAATTTCTTTCCTTGAGTAAATTGTATCACCTTCTAAACTCAATAAATTATAGTTGAATTCAACTTCGTCACCGAATTTTGGCGTGATACTATCATTTTCTTTTTTTACTTTATAATAATACCAAAAACCAGAATTCGAAGTGATGTAGGTGTTTGTTGTGTCTGAAGCTATAATCTTTTGAATTTTATTTTCCTCTTTTTCTAAGATTGCTTGATTCATCTTAAGTGAAGATGAAGTATAACTTTTTGTAGATTTTGAAATCGGTTTTCTTGCTTCAGGTGTTTTGCAGGCAAAACAAACTGTAAGCAAACCCAAAATCAGCATTAAATTTTTTATCATAATAAATCGCTCTTGTATTGCTGAATAATTTCTTCAAATTTAATTAAAGTTTCGTCTAATGCAAGGTTGCTTTTACCACCTGCAGCATTTTTATGACCGCCACCATCATAATGTTTTCTTGCAAAAGTGTTCACATCAAAATCGCCTTTAGAACGAAACGAAATTTTAATAATATTCTCTTGCTTACTTTCAATGAAAATCACAGCAAATTTTATACCTTTTAAGGATAATCCATAATTTACAAAACCCTCGGTGTCTCCTTTTTTGAAATTAAATTCATCCAAATCTGCCTGAGAAAGTGAAATATATGCAGTGTTCAGTGCTTCTATGACTTTTAGATTTTGCAAAGCTCGGCCTAAAAGTTGAAGTCTACTATAGGAGTTGTTGTCGAAAGTATCACGATGTATTTTGCTGTTATTTGCGCCATGATCAATCAAATCTGCAATGATTCTATGCGTTTTACTTGAAGTCAATGGAAATCTGAAAGAACCTGAGTCTGTCATAATTCCAGTATAAAGGCAGGTAGAAATATCTTGATCTAAGCTTTGTTTCTGATCTAAAACTTCGATAAAATCATAAATCAATTCGCAAGTTGAACCCACCATTGTGTCTACTAACTGAAATTTTGCATAATCGTCTGGCGACTGATGATGATCTATCATCACAAAAGTTTTATCCAATGTTTTCAAAAAATCACCAAGCCGACCTGTTCTGTCTAGATGATTGAAATCGAGGGTGAAAATTAAATCAGCTCCAGATAAATTTTCTTCGCACTTTTCAGCATCTTTATCGTAGATCAAAATCTGATCGTTTCCAGGCATCCAATTTAGAAAATCAGGATAGGAATTTGGCATTATGACTACAGTATTTTTACCTTGTTTTGCCAATAAATGCGACAAGGCTAAAGTAGAACCCAAAGCGTCTCCATCTGGGTTTTTATGACCAATAATACAAATATTTTTTGCGGATTTTAAGCTGTCTTGTATTCCGTTTAATTCGATTTTTTTCATAATTCTCAAATGTACAAATTCTAGTGAAAGCAATTGCAGTACAAGTTTGGGTTTATTCAATTTATAAGATTTTATTCTGAAAAATTTTAGATATAAATTTCAACTTCAAGTGCGAATGGCTACTTATTCTTTTGAAATGCTTACTTTTGCACAAAAATTAAATCAAATACAATGGCAAGCAATAGAACATTTACTATGCTGAAACCTGATGCATTGGCTAAGGGTTACATCGGTGAAATCTTGAATCAAATTACAGGCTCAGGTTTCAAAATTGTGGCGATGAAAATGACACAAATGACCGAAAACGACGCAAAAACTTTTTATGAAGTTCATAAGGAACGTCCTTTTTATGGGGAACTTGTTGACTATATGACAAGCGGACCAATTGTGGCAGCAATTCTTGAAAAAGAAAATGCTGTAGATGATTTCAGAACTTTAATTGGCGCGACCAATCCAGAAGAAGCTGCTGAAGGTACGATCCGTAAGAAATTTGCAACCTCAATTAGTGAAAACGCTATCCATGGTAGTGATTCTGATGAGAATGCTAAAATTGAAGGAAATTTTCACTTTTCTGGAAGAGAGCAATTCTAAATTTTACTTCAGTAAAAGATAACAAAAAAGCTGTTTCAAATTGAAACAGCTTTTTTTATTTAAAATATCTGAATAAATTTACTTGGCAATATTTATAGCACGTGTCTCACGTATGACGGTCACTTTTACTTGACCTGGATATGTCATGTCAGTTTGAATCTTCTGCGAAATCTCGAAAGAAAGCGAAGACGCCTTTTCGTCTGTAACTTTTTCACTTTCAACGATTACTCTCAATTCACGTCCAGCTTGAATAGCGTAAGCTTTTTTCACACCACCAAATCCAAACGCAATGTCTTCCAAATCTTTTAGTCGTTTAACATAAGAATCTAAAACTTGGCGTCTTGCACCAGGTCTTGCACCACTAATGGCATCACAAACTTGAACAATTGGAGATAGGAGTGAAGTCATTTCTACTTCGTCGTGGTGAGCACCAATTGCGTTACAAACCTCGTCCTTTTCGCCATATTTTTCAGCCCACTGCATACCTAGTATTGCATGCGGCAGTTCTGTTTCAGTTTCTGGCACTTTTCCGATATCATGCAATAATCCAGCACGCTTGGCAAGTTTAGGATTCAATCCTAATTCTGAAGCCATAATGCCACAAAGTTTGGCAACTTCTCTCGAGTGCTGTAAAAGATTTTGTCCATAAGAAGAACGGTATTTCATACGTCCAACCATTTTGACCAATTCCGGATGTAACCCGTGAATTCCTAAATCAATAATTGTACGTTTTCCGATATCGATAATTTCTTCATCAATCGATTTTCTTGTTTTCTTGACGACTTCTTCAATTCTAGCTGGGTGAATTCTACCATCGGTCACCAATCTGTGAAGGGATAATCTAGCCACTTCTCTTCGGATAGAATCGAAGCAAGATAAAATAATAGCTTCAGGCGTATCATCCACAATAATTTCTACACCAGTCGCAGCTTCTATAGCGCGAATATTTCGACCTTCACGACCAATTATTCGTCCTTTTACATCGTCACTTTCTAAGTTGAAAACAGATACGCAATTGTCGACAGCTTCTTCTGTACCAACACGTTGAATAGTGTTGATGACAATTTTCTTGGCTTCTTGTTGGGCCGTCATTTTGGCTTCTTCAACTGTGTCTTGAATCATTTGCATGGCTTCCGCTTTAGCAGTTTCCTTAAGCGATTCCATGAGTTGCGCTTTGGCATCGTCGGCACTCAAGCCGCTGATAACTTCCAGTTGATTGATCTTACGCTGAAGAATCTTGTCGATTTCTTCTTGTCGTTTTTCAAGATATTCTGTTCTGTAATTGTAATCTTTCAGTTTTTCCTCAAGATCAGCATTCATTTTTTTATTTTTTGCCAATTCGCTTGAGACTTGAGACTCCTTGTCTTTAGTGCGTTTTTCAGCATCGCTGATTTTTTTGTCACGAGACATAATAACTTTTTCGTGCTCAGATTTGAGCTCGATAAATTTCTCTTTGGCTTGTAATATTTTGTCTTTTTTGACGCTTTCGCCTTCTTTTTCAGCCTCTCGGATGATTTTTTCAGCTTCTTTTTCTGCAGATTTCAGCGTGCCTTTTGCACTCTTTTTGTCTAGATTTTTTGAAATTAAAAAACCGATGACCAATCCTACTATTGCTGCTATTATTGTAATTGCTATTTCCATAATTTATATATAATAAAAAAGCCTGTATTAGTGTCGTTTTGTATAAAACTCCGTAAAAACAGGTTTAGGGCTACTCAGCTGATCAAGGATCCGCTTCACAAAAGTGGCGGCTTGCTTTAGCAACTGAAACTCACCCTTTTTAATAGTTAAGTGTTGAGTTTATCAAAAAGGTAACGACTAATACAGGCAGTGTCGATTTATGTAATGAACGTTAGTTTAATTGTTTCTTGATCATTTCGTCCAAAGTTTCAAGTTTCATTTCGACTTGATTAATTTCACTTTTAGATGAAAGTTGACTTTGTTCGATTTCTGCAGCAAATTGCAAAGCGCTCATGGCAAGAACGTCTTGTTTGTCTCTGACTGCATAACTTTGTTCAAGTTTTTTGATGGTATCACTAATTCGCTTAGCAGCCTTTCTAAGGCCTTCTTCTTGCTCCGGTCTAATGGTTAATGGATAAACGCGGTCTGCAATCGATAATTTTATTTTTAGCTTATCTGTTGACATTTTAATCTGCTAATTGAATAATGCATTCATCAATTTCTTTAATCAAACTATTTATTTTGAGTTTTGTTTCTCTTTTATATTCGCTACTGCCAAGCATTGCGTTGGCTGTTCTGAGTGTTTTATTCTCTTTTTTTAAAAGTTCAATTTCAGTGGCTAATTCTGAAACTGAAGTAGAATTATTATTGAGTTGATGTTCTAATTCGCTGTTTTTTTGTTTTAAATTTTTGTTCTCAAGCATCAACTTTTTGATGCTTTCTTCCAGAGAATCCAGATTTTTTATCAACTTACTCATCTACAACTTTCGTAATGCCTAACCGCAAATTTAGTATCTATTAATGAATATGACAATAGTTTTGCAACTTAAAATCCAAATTGATTTTCAGAATTGGCTTTAAGATTGTAATTATCAATTTTCAAGTAGTAGTTTTGTGAAAAAAAATATATGACGCCGCAAGCTTTGTTTTATATTATTATCGGTATTATTATCTTGAATTTTTTGTTTGAAACTTTTTTGGATTTTCTGAATGCCAAACGTTTCTCCGCAGATTTGCCTGATGAGGTTAGTGATATTTATGATGAAGATGAATACCAAAAATCTCAATCTTATAAAAAAGAGAAATTTAAATTTGGACTAGTGGAATCTACATTTTCATTGATTTTGGTTTTAGCTTTTTTCTTCTTGGACGGTTTTTATCTGGTTGAAGATTTTGCACGCTCTTTGGTTTCAGAACCGATTTTAGTTTCATTAATTTTCTTTGGCATTATTTTTTTAGGAAGTGATCTTATTACGACGCCTTTTTCTTATTACTTCACCTTTGTAATCGAAGAAAAATACGGATTCAATACTTCTAGCAGAGCGACTTTTTTTATTGATAAGTTGAAATCATGGATGATGGCTATCATTGTTGGTGGAATTATTCTAACACTAATTTTATTATTTTTTCAGTTTTCAGGTGAAGATTTTTGGTGGTATACTTGGATCTTAGTTGCATTATTTACCATTTTTATGAATATGTTTTACTCCAAACTCATCGTGCCTATTTTCAACAAACAGACATCATTAGAGGAAGGTGATTTACGAAACAAAATTGAAAAATATGCTCGTAAAGTAGATTTTCAACTCGACAATATATTTGTAATTGATGGTTCGAAACGAAGCAAAAAAGCCAATGCTTATTTTTCAGGTTTTGGCAAAGAAAAACGAATCACTTTATTTGATACTCTTGTCAATGATTTGGACAACGAAGAGATTGTAGCTGTGTTGGCGCATGAAGTTGGGCATTATAAGAAAAATCACATAATTATTAACTTAGTATTATCTATCATAACTATCGGTATCACGCTGTGGTTGTTGTCTTTATTTATAAATGAACCTTTATTATCCCAGGCTCTAGGTGTAGAAAAACCTAGTTTTCATATTGGTTTGATTGCTTTTAGCTTTTTATACACGCCAATTTCAGTCGTCACTGGATTACTAACCAATGCTTTATCTCGAAAGTTTGAATATCAAGCCGATAATTATGCAAAACATACATTTGCAGCTTCACCATTAGTTTCAGCATTGAAAAAATTATCCAAAAAAAGTTTAAGTAATTTGACGCCACATCCTTTATATGTTTTTGTTCATTATTCTCATCCTACAATGATCAAACGATTTAGAAATTTGAAAAATAATTCGTAATTTCATTAACCCAAACTGACGAACTTATGGAAATCACCGATGCGTATATAGAGGAAGAGAAAAAAGAAATAGCCAAACAATACAAAAAATTACTTAGAATCAGTTATCGAACGCTGACAAGCGAGGATAAAAAACAAATAAGAAAGGCTTTTGAAACTGCTGTTGAAGCCCACAAAGACCAGCGAAGGAAATCAGGGGAAGCCTATATTTTTCATCCCATTGCTGTGGCAAAAATTGTAGCTTACGAAATTGGTTTGGATGCAACTTCAATAGTTTCAGCTCTTTTGCATGATGTAGTTGAAGACACAACTTATTCTTTAAGTGATATTGAGCAAATGTTTGGGGAAACCGTGGCAAGAATTGTAGATGGGTTGACTAAAATTTCCAGCTTAAAAAAAGACGGAGATATTTCAATGCAAGCAGAAAATTTTCGAAAAATGCTGCTTACTTTGAATGACGATATTCGCGTCATTATAATAAAAATTGCTGATCGATTGCATAATATGCAAACTATGGACTCAATGAGAGCTGACAAACAGGTCAAAATTGCTAGTGAAACGCTTTATATTTATGCGCCGCTTGCTCATAGAATTGGGTTGTATAATATAAAAACTGAATTGGAAGATTTGAGTCTGAAATATACTGAACCTGAAGTATACAAAGATATTTCAAATAAAATAAAGGAAAGCAAAGAGGAACAAGACCAGTATATTAAGGATTTTTCTAAGATTATTTCCGACGCTCTAGAAAAAGAAGATATTGAATTTGAAATCAAAGGACGACCAAAATCAATTTATTCCATTCGGAAGAAAATTGTAACACAAAATATTTCATTCGACGAAATTTACGACAAGTTCGCTTTAAGGATTATTTACAAGTCAAATTCTAGTAACGAAAAGTTTCTAGCGTGGAAGATTTACTCTATTGTTACAGATTATTTCAGACCTAATCCAACACGTTTGCGAGACTGGATTTCTTCTCCAAAAACTACAGGTTACGAAGCGCTTCATATAACCGTTATGGGGCCAAAAGGACGTTGGGTAGAAGTTCAAATTCGTAGTGAACGCATGAATGAAATTGCAGAAAAAGGTTACGCTGCTCATTATAAATACAAACATAAAGACGAGGCACAGGACGAGCAAGGTTTAGATTTATGGCTGAATAGACTCCAGGAAGCACTTGAAAACAACGAAATGAACGCAGTTGATTTCGTCGAGCAGTTTAAACTCAATTTATATTCGAAGGAAATTTTTGTCTTTACACCACAAGGCGATTTAAAATCTTTACCGAAAGGTTCGACAGTTCTTGATTTTGCATTCGCCATTCATACAGATGTTGGCTATAAAACAAGAGGAGCCAAAGTGAACGGTAAAATTGTAGCTTTGAGTCGAGTTTTGAAAAGTGGCGATCAAGTTGAAATTATCACGTCTTCCAATGCTAAGCCAACTAAAAACTGGCTAGACTATGCCACAACTGCGCGAGCAAGAACCAAAATAAAATCAGCTTTAAAAGAAAAGCGGAAACAGATAGGAGAAGAAGGGAAAGAGATTCTCCGACGAAAGTTGAAGTCACAAAAAATTGAACTCAACGAAAGATCTGTAAATGAAATGGTGAATTTTTTCAAACTAAACACTAGTTTGGACTTATTCTTTAGGGTTGGTATTGGTACTATAGATAACAAGCAAATCAAAGAATTTGCATCATCCAGAAGCAATGCTTTAGTGTCCTTTTTCAAAAATAAAATACGCCGTTCGCCAGTTAAAAACGAAGAAAAAGTTGAAGATGACGTTACCGATAAATATGATCAACTTGTGTTCGGTGATGATGAGCAAAAGTTAGATTATAAATTGGCAAATTGCTGCAATCCAATACCTGGAGACGAAGTTTTTGGTTTTACCACAATCAACGACGGGATCAAAGTTCATAAGAAAAACTGTCCAAACGCAATTCAGCTTCAGAGCAATTACGCTTATCGAATTCTGAAAGCAAAATGGATAGATTCTAGTCAAGAGGAATTTAATGCAAACATAAAACTGACGGGAATCGACGATTTAGGTTTGGTCAGCCATATTACAGATATTATTTCTAAAAGTTTAAATGTGAATATTCATAGTTTGACTTTTACAAGTAAAGCTGGTGTTTTTGAAGGTGCTATTGTAGTGAAGGTGAAAAATTTAACCATTTTGAATACTTTAATTCAAAGATTGAAAAAAATCGATGGAATAGATAAGGTTACACGTGAATAAAAGCTTATTTTTGTAGAATATGATGAATAAGGACAATTTAAAAAATGATTTAGCGGTTGTAAAAAATGTTTTTACCAAGTTTTTGGAAAGCAACGGACACCGTAAAACACCCGAGCGTTACGCCATCTTACAAGAAATTTACGAAAGTGAAGAACATTTTGATATCGAATCTTTATATATCAAAATGAAAACCAAAAATTATAGAGTAAGTCGCGCCACGCTATACAATACTATAGATTTATTATTGGATTGTGGATTGGTGAGAAAACATCAGTTTGGTAAAAATCAAGCGCAATACGAAAAATCATATTTCGACAAACAACACGATCACGTCATTTTGACCGATACCGGTGAAGTGATTGAATTTTGTGATCCAAGAATAGAATCTATAAAATCAACTATTGAAGAAGTTTTCGATATCACAATCGATAGACATTCATTATATTTTTACGGAACTAAAAAACAAAGCAAAGACTGACAAAATATGGCAGTAGATTTACTACTTGGACTCCAATGGGGAGATGAAGGCAAAGGAAAAATTGTTGATTACCTCACAAAAGATTACAATATTATAGCAAGATTTCAAGGTGGTCCAAATGCAGGTCACACCCTAGAATTCGATGGCATCAAACACGTTTTACATACAATTCCTTCTGGGATTTTTCATAAAACAGCAATCAATGTTGTCGGAAATGGCGTTGTCATTGACCCTGTAATATTTCAAAAAGAACTTGATGGACTCGCAAAATTTGATATAAATTTTCGTGATAAATTATTGATTTCAAGAAAAGCACATATTATATTGCCAACACATCGTCTGCTTGACGCAGCTTCCGAAACTTCCAAAGGGAAAGCGAAAATTGGTTCAACTTTAAAAGGAATCGGACCGACTTACATGGATAAAACTGGCAGAAACGGTATTCGCGTTGGTGATTTAGAATTAGACAATTGGAAAGAAAAATACAGGCAACTGGCCAATAAACATCAAGCTTTAATAGAATTCTATAATGTTGATGTTCAATATGATTTGAAAGAGCTTGAACTGCAATTTTTTGAAGCAGTAGAAGCAATAAAAAAATTGAAGTTTATAGATTCTGAAGAATATCTTCACCAAGCACAAGAAGAAAACAAGACTATTTTAGCTGAAGGTGCACAAGGTTCGCTCTTGGATATTGATTTTGGTACTTATCCATTTGTAACTTCTTCTAATACCACAGCTGCTGGAGCTTGTACAGGTTTAGGTATTGCCCCGAATAAAATTAAAAACGTTTATGGAATTTTCAAAGCTTATACCACACGAGTAGGTAGCGGTCCATTTCCCACTGAATTATTTGATGAAAATGGCGCAAGAATGGCGAAAGTTGGTCATGAATTTGGTGCAACAACCGGCCGACCAAGACGTTGCGGTTGGCTAGATTTAGTCGCATTGAAATATGCTGTTCAAGTAAATGGTGTTACCGAATTGATGATGATGAAAGCAGATGTTTTAAGCGGTTTTGAAACTTTGAAAGTTGGAGTTGCTTATCGTTATAAAGGCGAAGAAATTAAACACTTGCCTTATAATATTGAAGCTGAAAATCTCGAACCAATATATAAGGAATTCAGTGGTTGGAAAGAAGATATTACTAAGCTGAAAAATGAAAATGATTTACCTCAGACTTTAAAAGAATATATCAAATTTATAGAAGACGAGGTTAAAGTGCTGATTAAAATTGTTTCGGTAGGTCCAGACCGTACTGAAACGATTATCAAAAATCAATAAAAATATCGTGGGTTTGACCTCAGATATTTTTCAACTTAAAAACTTTGAGATTTTTCTCAAAGTTTTTTTTTCCTTAAAGCATTTCCAGCCCGGATTCAAGCCAAAAAAATCTCGCTAAAACTAAATTTAGCGAGATTAATTATCTTATAGTATAAACTAATACTTATTCTTCTAAAGTAATTGTTCTTGTCACATTGTTGAACGGACCTTCAATTGGTATTAGTTTTTCATCAACTAAAGTCAATTCAATTTTATTTTCACCCATTGGCATATTTTCAATAACATGAGGTATCCATTGGTCAATCAAAAATTCTTGGTTATTGACTTTAACTTTTACTTTGTTTCCATCTTCTCCAATCTCTGTATTTACCAGGAAAAAATCTAAAAGTATTTTTTCGGTATCTTCACCTTTATAGGTTCCTTTAGGACGACTGTAGAACAAATGTTCGGCAGCGAAATCAACATCCATCTTAAGATCTTCAGTAGGTTCTCCAGCGCGTATTTTTTTCACAACAAAAGAATTTGGATTTTTAACAGATTCATGATATGATCTGGATAAAAAGGCTAACAAAACGTGGTCACCTTCTAAAATAGTCTTGCTGAATTCTGGTTCATAGTGTGCGGAGTAAGGACCGTTATCCAAAATAAAATGGATATGCTGACCTTTGTCAGAATTTGCCAATCCATTTTTACCGGCATTTTCTGATTGAACTCCAAGTTCATAATTTTCAACCTCAAAGTCAAAATCGACTTTACCGTCTTTGACTTTTATAGTTTGTTCACCTGGATGTGTTAATTTGGCATCTGGAAATTTTGGAGATTCCATTGCTAAAGGCTCAATGGTTATAATCGTATCCAATACTCCAACGGCTTCCTCTTCAGTAACTTCGTTTTTATCATCTTTTTCGTCGCTATTTTGCTTACAACTTGTCAAAATTAAAGCTGTAAATAAAAAAGTTAATAATGTTATTTTTTTCATAGTGTTTGTGATTTAATATTTTGTAAATGTAAGGATTTAAAAAAAGACCATAAAAAATATGCATTATCTTAACATTAAATTTTAATTTTTAAAGCAATTCAGTATTTACCTTAACCTCATTATGAATTAGCGTACGATGTACTGGGCATTTATCAGCGATTTTTATAATGCGTTGCTTTTGTTCATCATCTAAATCTCCAATGCATTCAATTTTTCTCTTAAAGACATCAACTTTTTGGGTTTTTCCATCAGAATCTTCGATTTCCTTTTTATTATGATTGATGTGAACTTTCACTTCTTTCATATCCCAATTCTTACGCCTGACGTACATTTGGATGGTCATTGCAGTACATTCAGCCAATCCTGCGGACAACATTTCGTATGGTGAAGGTCCAAAATTATGACCACCCAAACTTTTAGGTTCGTCGCCAATTAGCTGAAAATCGCCAACTTTCATTGGTGTGGTAAATTTGTCTTCTTTTTTGAGTGTTGCTGCGACTTCACTGTTACTTTTGATTTCGGGAGGAGATTCAAGGTTCAAATATCGTTTTGTCCAAGCTGCAATTACACCACCGGTATATTTTGAATCTTGGCTATCACTCAGCAAATGATCGGCTTGGTCTAGACTCACAAAACTTTTAGGATGGTGGGCGAGAGTGTAGAGTTTTTCAGCATTTTCAATACCAACAATTTTGTCTTGTGGCGAATGAAATATCAAATATGGTTTTTTTAGGTCATTCAGAAAAGAGTCAACATTCATATTTTCAATGTCCTGAAGAAATTTTCGTTTTATTTTGAAATCACGTCCACCAATATTTATAGAAATAGATTCTGAATTATCGTTTTTTGATTTGGTATTTATCAAATTTTTGACATGTTCAGGATTACATGGGCTTGCAATACTTACTACGGCCTTGATGTTGTCCAATTGTTTTGCAGCAAAAAGTGCCGCAGTTCCGCCTAAAGAATGACCAATGAGTAGGCTAGGAGCTTGATAATTTTTCTCTAAGAAGTCAGAAGCTTCTATTAAATCTTCAATATTATGCGAAAAATCAGTGTCTTCAAAATCACCTTCGCTTTGGCCTAAACCAGTGAAATCAAATCTTAAAACACCTATTCCAGCATCTGCCAAAGCCATAGATATGTATTTGATGCTTTTCAGATTCTTACCACAGGTGAAGCAGTGTGCAAAAATCGCAAACGCTTGCGGATGTTGTTGGTTTGGAAACTCGATACGTCCTTCTAATTCCTGTCCGTTTTTATTTTTGAATTTTACTTTTTCTAAAGCCATTATAGAGGTTTAAATAATTTTAAAGATAAGTCGTAATTTACGATATGACTTTCAATTTTGGATAAAAAATTTCAATTTGAAAGCTAACCAAAACTAAAAATTAAGTAAACACAAGCAAAATTATTTTGGAAATACAGACTTCATCAACAATTCATTTCAAGAGAATTTATCTCAAAAAAAATCATTCAGTTTTAAAAGAAAAACGATTTCAATTAAATATTGAAATCGTTTTTCTTTTAAATTCAAATAAGGCTTCAGAATAAATTTGTTGAGTTTTATTTTTTAATAATTTTAAAAAACTGACTTGTATTTTTACCTTCAATTTTGAAAATATAAACACCAGATTCCCAAGTTGACATGTCTATGGAATTTGTTCTGCTTTTGAGTTCTTCAGTTCCTATAAACTGTCCTTGCACAGTAAATATAGAAGCTTTACTTCCAATTACAGATTCAGGTATTTCTAAAGTGGTTTGCGTATTTGCTGGATTTGGATAGATACGAACCTCTGTTTTGACTATTTGATTTTCTGTTCCTAAACCATCTTCCTGATAAATTCTTACGTAGTCCACTTCGAATGTGCTTTCTGTAAAGTTGTTTGAGATACTTGGCTGGATTGCTGTATTGAGCAATAAATATTGATCCGAGTCAAATGGCCATGTGGCAGCATCTTGGACTTCTGGTTGATATGTGTAATGTTCAACACCATCGACGCTAAAAACCATTCTGTCTGGATACCAGTCTAAAGTATACGTGTGAAATTCTGTAGAAGCTGTCGGAATAACTTGTCCTCCATGGTTTATAGTGCCGCCATAACTAGAAGGAGTGTGCATTGCGCTTTGAACAAAATTTTGATTGGTTCCCCAATGTTCCATAATATCTATTTCGCCACAAGCTGGCCATCCAGTTGTGCCAAAACCTTCATTGTACCAATATGCGCCATTTTCGCTGATGTTTTTACCCAACATCCAAATCGCAGGCCAAGTCCCAACCCCAGTTGGTAGTTTTGCACGAACTTCAACTCGACCGTAAGTGAAGGCGAATTTAGAATTCAAGCGTGCTGAGGTGTAATTTTTTGTGACGCCTTGGTCAGTGAAAGTTTCAGCTTTAGCCACCAAATTCATGATGCCGTCTTCAACATAAGTGTTTTCCAAACGATCGGTATAATGTTGAACTTCACCATTGAACCAAGAACTTCCATTTGGGATCTCTGTTTGATGAAACCATTTACTATTGTCAAGAGCGCCGTCTTCGTCAAATTCATCTGACCAAACCAATTCGTCATAAACTGGGTCATTGCCAGGATTACCAGAACCTTGTTCTTCACCTTCAAAATAAAAATCGTCAATAAATGCTAAAACTTCGTCAGTATTGTTTTCGCCATTAATTTGCAAAACCACTCTATTGAAGTCGCTTCTACTTGACGGTGGAGGAGAGTTTGGGTCTAAATTAATATAATTGTCGTTCACAAAATTGAAAGTTACTTCCTGCCATTCATCCAAACTTAAGTTTTTAATGACTTCACTTTGGGTAGACCAAGGCTCGTTGATGTTTGCATTTTGCAGTTTCAAGGAAATTTGATTGTTTTGGTTGCCCGTAATTCCATCAGAGGGCACATAAATTTTTAAGGAGAACTCAGCATTTTCCGAAATATTAATATTGGTTTCAGAATTGAAGCCAATATTGGCATAAGCACCGCCATTATCTTGATATTCTAAAACTGTAGCTGAAGGATTGTTGCTATTGATGTATGGATTATTTTTTTCGGTATTTAACAAACAATCATCAGCAAACCAACTATTGATACTAGAGTTGCCTTCAAAATCATCTGTTAATGTTTGGGAAAATGCACTAAATCCAATTATAAATAAAAAGCTTTGTAATATTATAGATCTCATATTCTTTTTTAATATTAATTTTTTTCAAAAGAATCCAAATATAGAAATTTAATCATGATATGATGAACAGCTTTCGCGTTTTCTTTAAAAGTATACTTTCTCAAACTATTGATTAACTGCTGATTATATTTCAAAAACACCTACTTTTTAACTTTAATTCATGATTTTACCAATCTATAAAAGATATGCCTATACCTAAAGTTGTTTGATTATGATTGTAGTCGATGAGGGTTTCACCATAGCCTGTAAACGCTTGGAAGTGAAGTCGTAAATTTGATTTTACTGAATAAAAATAATTAAGTTCCAGACTGCCTCTGTTTTCATCGAAATCCAATGAGTTTTTACCGATTAGGTTGATACTGTGCTTGCCTAAATTGTAAATTAAAGTGGCTTCTAGTCTGCCGATGTAGTCGCTAATTCCTGGATTGTCATCTTTGTCTGAACTCTCAAGCCTTATCCAGGGTTTTAAATACATTTGAAAGTTATCTTTTTCGAAAGCGGCGTGAAACATAATTCTATTCCAACTTCTTGACCTTGGTAAATCTCTCCCGTTGGATTGATGATTGAAACCGAAACCTGCCATTCTCAGGTCAACACCAAAGATATCAACTTTCATAGGAAAATTAACAAAAATCTCTGGTTCATAATTCAATTCTCGAAATGGTCTTGAAATAGGATTATTATAGACTTGCCAGTTGGCCAATTGGGTATATCCTAGCCATATATCGCCATATCCAAAAAGGAAGGATTGTATTAATTTGGTTTTAAAACTTAACTGGAATTTGGCTTCTACACTATTATAATTTTGTGTTTCAGTAAAACTATTGTCAGGATTTGCACTTTGTGGAAGTTCATTAGGATTGCTCGACCATCTTGCTGGCAAAACGTAAATTGGCTTGTAAAAGGTAAGTTTAAAAGTTCCATTTTTATCCTCATCGTCCAATTCCCAACGTTCTGACAAGGTTTTTTCAATGACATCATCTTCTCCAAAAAATGATTGCGACTGAGATGCAAAACTTATAAAAAGAATAATAAAAAGGTAGTTTAGTTTCATTGAATAAAGTATAAAGTGCAAAAATACAGAGAGTTGAAGCAGCTTGTGATTTTACCATCACAATCTTTTGATAATTGTTTGTATGCTTCATCAAGTTTTAAAATAAAAATGTGCTGTATGTTCATATTGAATATTAAATCAATAAACTCAAAAGTATTTTCAATTTTGAACAGTTTTGCTTTAAAACAAAAACAGCCGAGCAATTATGTTCAGCTATTTAAAAAGAAATTAGACGATTGCGTTGATATTGTAAAATAATATTCTGAAGCGTTTCCTGAATTTAATAAAAGATAATCAAAGGAATTTGAAAACCAGAATATATATTAATTATTGAGAAAACCGACTGAAGTTACTGAAAATTAGGGCACCTTTGTTACCGCTGGACTTTTATCCTTCAATTCGAATGTTCTTAGTGCCATGTTGGCATCCTCTTCATTATCAGTAAAATAATATTCACTGGCTTTGTAAGTGATTTGGTAAACCTCTCCTTCAGCTGTGCTTCGTATATAAGTTTTGTAAAGTGAACTTGCAAGACTGAAATTATTTGCTCTGTTTGTCGCTTGGTATCTGGATTCTGTGATATAAAACGAATCCGAGACTTTGTTCACTTCCAAATCAATTTCATCAATTTGTTGGGCTTTGTTTTTTATTTCTTCCAATATTGCATCTATTGTTGTGTTTTTATTTTTGAATACATAAACTTCAACAAAAGAATGCTGCGTATTCGGTTCAGTTATTTTATGTTTTACTGACTCATGTTTAACTTCACTTTCTTTGCTACCTATGACTGTTTTAGGATCTCCATTAATTGTGTCCAAATAAATGTAAGAATCATAAAGTTTTTTCTTAGGACTTACTCGGAATATACTATCTCTTGAATCTCCAGCTGTCATGGAGTTGAAGCTTACCCAAGATTTCGGATAATAGACTCTAAAATCTTCATTTTCAAACACCTTGACGCGTTTTTTTAGTTCTGAATGATAAACAATATTTGAAGCAGAACTGCAAGACATTAAAACGACTAAACTAATGAGAGACAAAAGGAATTTCATGGATATTAGAGATTTGGTTGAATTAAGTTGAATTTAAAAGATATATATCTTTAAAACTGCAATATATATATCTTTTAAAGATTTATAATTATGTAAACATGAAAAAATATTTGAATTTTAGAAGGAATAATTATAGAATCTTAAATTAAGACTTATTGAAAAGAAGAAGTATAAAAGGAAAAGTAAAAATTATGTTTGTATTTTTCATAAATAGACTAACCCAAAAATAAAACTAAACCTAAAATCAAAGTAAGCAGTATAAAACTTGAAATTATAATAGTTATAAGCAACAACTTCCTTTGTTGTTTTTTGATTTTGGCCCTAATCCTTTTCAGTTCTTCTGGCGAAGCTTTGCGTTTTAATAATTTATCAAATTCCCCTTCTGAACTCTTCGTAGGAAAGTTCTTCCGCTCAAAGTGAACCAAGTCTTTTTTTCTGGAATTATTTCTAAGTGAAATAATCATTGATTGAACAACGCCGAAACTCATGTTTCAATTTTATTGATTAATATTTAGTCATCATCAGGTAATGTTTGTTAAGAATTTATATCTTAGGACTTGCTGATTTTATACTTTAAAAATAACGATTTTTAGCTAACCTCCAAACATTATAACATTATGGAAAATATTGAAGATTCAACTGAGTTTTGAAATCTCAGTTCCTTATTTCCCTTACTTGCCAATCAAACTTTCTTATTTATACTTTTTGCCACTCTGTTGATGATAAGTAATAACACAGTCGCAGAAACAGATAACACGTATTGTTCCAATGCAACCGCAATGCCAATACCAGCAGAGAAAAGAACAGTTGCTGCAGTAGTAAGATAATACACCCGGCTTTCATCATTGGCTTTTAGAATGGTTCCTGCACCTATAAAACTAATGCCTAAAATAATGGCTTCAATAATCCTGGTGGGGTCGGGCTGAATAACATCCTGCAATCCGCTTTGGATATAACTATCAACAAGTACTTTTCCTAAAGATAAAATTAAAGCTGAAGACCCGCCAACAATCATATTGGTTCTAAAACCGGCGGGTTTATCTTTTACTTCTCTTTCCAGTCCGATAAATCCGGTCAAAACCGCTGCAATTGCTACATTCATGAGTATCAGTAACTCACCATTCCAGTTAATGTCTAGCATAAAAAAACTATTTTGAGTTAAAGTTAAAACTAATAATTGAACTACTAAAATTTACAAAATTCTTAGAACTTAGTTTTCAATGCTTAAATTTTAAAATGAAATCGGAATAATTTGAAAATAGAAAAAAGCCTTACGAATCTACGTAAAGCCTTTTTTATTGAATTTTCATATCGCTAAAGAAAATCAATCATCAATTAATTTGCTCTAAAATTTAAGATAAAGTGGCGACTAAAATAGCGATAACAATTAAAAGCATCATTAGCCAAAACCAGATGCCGACTGCAATTGCCGGTCCTACTGGATCTGTTGGTTCTTCTTCGGGTTTAGGATTGGCATAGAACTCTTTGTATCTTTGCCGATCTATTCGAGAAGGTGTTGTTGCTGCAAGAATAAAAGCAAATATGAGTCCGATAAAAAGAAAATCGAACCATGCAACCTCCCAGTAAACTGGACCCACTGGTTCAGAAATTGCTGAAGCAAGCCAAATTCCACCTATAATAATTAACAAAAACGGCCAAAAAGAACCCCAAGGACCTCTTACTTTAAACCCATAAAAAAATATTGCGCCAATAAAAATTGCAGTAATTAAAATTCCAAATAATTCTATCCATTCCATAATTTTAATTTTTTTGGTATAAATTAATATTTGTTCATATAAAATTATTAAAAAGAATAGTAATTGTTTAAGTATATGATGTTTTAACATGAAAATAACTAACCTGTTAAAATATTATTCAAGCATGAATGATACGCGTCATCATGACTAATACTAAGTGGAGTAAAGATAATTCAGTAATGAATTATCTTGTGATCACAAAAACCGGAGTTAAAAGTTTTTGATTGGGTATTTTCTAAAAAATGTTTCGAAGCGAAGTTTCAAATTCATATTTGTTCTCAATTTTCATAAGATACTAAGGAATATTTTGAAACTTTTTAATTACTTTCAGTTTGAAAAGATGAAAGACTAAGAAACTAATGACTAAGCCTAAGCACTTCCCTAAATCTTTGTTTTATGCCTTTTTAATGCTCTTAAGTATTGGATTTGGTTTAGCGTCTAGGCGTTTGAATTTGGGGATTCCAACGGAGGTCAATTTGTATTTGGGAGATGCCATTTGGGCACTGATGGTCTATTTTGGTTTCAGAATGTTTTGGCCAAGATTAGCGATTATTCAGTCAGCGATTTTAGCAATTAGTTTTTCTTTTGCAATTGAAATCAGTCAATTGTATCAAGCAGATTGGATCAATGAGATTCGTCAGACGCTTTTGGGCGGACTTATTTTGGGTTTTGGCTTTTTGTGGAGCGACTTGGTCGCCTATAGCATAGGCGTTGTTTTTGGTTTTGGGATAGATTATTTATTGATAAGTCAATTTATAAAAAACTCTCCTAAAGTTTAGAACCTTAGGAGAGTAGAGTAGAAGGATGAATTTTTTTGTTTTTCTATAGTTTTACAAATTTGTAAGATTCACCGCTTGCAGATTTCAAAATATAAATACCTGCTTGCAAGTCTTCAACCTGTACATTAGAGGAATCTTTCACAGATTTCACCAACTGACCATTCAAATTATATACAGAATAATCTGATGACGCTGAAAGATGCAAAGTTGATTTTACTGGATTCGGATAAAAAGTGAATTCATTATTGTCAGGATTAAAAGATTTCACACCCAAAGTATCATTATTGATGGCATAAACAGAAACCGTTGCAGACACTTCATTGGAAATAACTAGCAAACCAATGTCTAAAGCATTTTGATCTGCAGGAATATAAAGAATACCTTCAGGACCTAAGTCGCCAGATTCTTCGCCGCCTTCTGTAGCATCACGATTGTTTTTGTAATCGATAAACTGAGGTGCGTTTGGATTAGTGACATCGTAAACCATTACGCCGCCAACACGTTCCAAAATTACAAATGCATACATGGCATCATTGATTTCTTGAACGATCACACCTTCTGGCTCAACACCTTTGTTGTCACTACGGTTTTTGTAATTATTGTTGGAGTTACTGGCATTAAAAATTTCAGAATATACAGGATCTGCTGCGATGATTCTTTCAAAATCATTACCGCTATCGTAAACTTGAACTCCGCTTTCAGCTTCATAAATACTGAATGAACGCCCACCGTAAACATGAATTTCTTCAAACAAACCATCATCATTAGAATCACCAGAAGCATTGGAAATATTGATGGCTGCCAAGTTGGATTCCATCGCTAAAATTTCAGCATTGGTAAATACGCTTGGATCAAGTTCGTATCCAGCATCTCCAAGATTCACTTCTTCTTCGTAAGTGTCGTATTCACGAGCATCACCTTCATTTGCCGTAACGATATAAGTCGTTCCATCTACCATATAAGTGGCAATTCCATCTGGCATATACATGCCTTTGATTGGCCAAGTGGCATCGAAAATAAAATCTATATTATCATTAACATCCAAGCTGTTTTCAGTTAAACTATGATCTTTCAAACCATAAGGAATAATAGATTCTACAACAGAATTTACTAAATCAACCACGGCATAAGCGTTGTTTTCTTGTAAACTCACATAAGCACGTTCAGAATTTTCACTAACTACAATATATTCTGGTTCTAAATCCTGAGAAACAGTTGCATTTGGACCAAAAATTCTCACATCATTGGCAAGCAAAGTTGCGAGTTCAGAATCGAAGGCATTAAAATCTAAATTTTGAACTTCAGTTTGGGTGATATTGTCTAAACCGCCAGTCACATCTATTACAGAAACGCTTCCTTCTGGGTCAATGCTATAATCTGCATTTGGTTGGCCTTCATTAGCGACCAAAAGCTTTGTGCCGTCTGGCGTAAATGTAAGCATATCAGGCAAAGCACCGACTTCAACCGTTTGTGGATTGTTGCCGTCTGTGTCTGTAAATAACACAAAACCATTGTCAGTTTCTACTGAATTTGCCACTGCAATAGCGACCAAACCGTTCTTAATTGCAACACTTTGTGCGCTTGCGCCATAAGGAGTAACATCTATATTTGTTGAATTGACTAAGTTGGCAGGATCTGAAAAATCTACAATTTCAATGTGTGTGTTGTTCACCACAAAAAGACGTTGCGTGTCTTCGTCGAAAGCAGTGATTTCTGCAGTTCCATTTTCATCAACCAAATGACTTGTCAAAAGGCTAATGTCCAAAATATTTTCTGAAGCCGTTGGTGCTTGGTTATCATCATCCAAAATATAAATGGCGTGATAATTTGTACTGCCCATTTCCGCATTCAAAATATTGGTAAGTTGAAGTACAAAAAATACATCTTCAGTATCATTGGAATTGTCTGTAATATCTACAGTGAATGTTGTTGAAGTTTGACCTGCAGCAATACTTAAGTTTTGTGTACTAAAGTTGAACTCGTTTCCATTTTCAGCAGAACCGCCGTCTAAAAGTTCAACGTCGAACGTGATGTCTTCTGAAGCCGCCTCATTCAAACTAACTTCAACAGAAATTTGACCTTCATCTTCTTGAACGCTTACATAACTTTCACTAAAATCAAGGAAAATTTGAGTCACCGCATTGCCATTTCCAGGCGAACCAATATTTGGTACATCGCCATTGTCGCCACCACCGGCAATAGTTGCTACTGCACCGTTCATATTGCCAACTGCACTGAATTCACCTAATTCTAAATCGTAAGTTTGCCCATCGTTAGCGTCCGTGTCTGGATAAGTTCCCAAAGCAATTGGTTGAGAAGATGAAGGATTACCAATCCAAAGATTGACAGCATCACCGCCGCCGCCTAAACCAGAACCGTCAGTATAACCAATTTGAACACCCGTTAAGTCAATAACTTGACCC
>NZ_RQVT01000045.1 GCF_004010055.1 Psychroflexus aestuariivivens | reverse complement strand
TGCGGAAAAATCAAAATCAAATTTCCAGAATCAAATCGACGAAATTATTTTCAAAATCTTACTCGAAAGTCTGAAATTTGAAATTCATCAATTTCTTTGCAAAATCAAAATTTCTTAGCTTTTGCACAACGTTTTCGTGTATGCGCAGTAGCGCGCAAAAATTCTAAATCTTTTAAATTCAGTCTCAAAGTTAGCAAATTATCTCAAACTTTGGTTTCAGTCATAAACTCGCTATTGCGTATACACAGTGTTGTAGGTAGTTTTTTATTAATTTTTCGATTGATTAATGTGTTTTTGAATCTTTTCACTTTGAGTATCAATAATTTTAGCAAACTCTCTAGCAAATTCTAAAATAAAGTTTTTTGATATTGGCTTAAATTCAATTGAATCCATTTCACCTAAAAAAATGCTATAATCAATTCCGTTTTTTTGAAATATTATTTCAGATTCCGATGAATGCCATCCTGCTTTATATAATTTTCTTTCTATTTTCAAGGGATTTATATGTTTCACAACTATAGTCATCAAATCGTGTTCCCATCCACCTCCAAAAATACTTTGAAAATAGAAATGTGGTACTCCATTTTTGTCAATAATTTCTTTAAACGCCATTCTGTTTTAAATTACCTACAACGTTCTCGCATATCGACTCGTTGCGGGAAAATTAGCAATTATTTTTCAATATTAGATTTTAACTTCCAGAAAATCCCGAAATTTCCGATTTCATCAGAAAATCCGCAATGAGCGATATGCAGTGTTACCTGCCGTTTTTATTCATCGGCTAATCCATCAAATAAGTTTGATATGAACTCCTCTTCTTTGTACATTTCTTCTTCATACTCTCTAGCCTCGTGTGAGTAATCATCTTCTTTTTCCATCTTCTGGTCGAATTCATGCATAAATTCAGCGTGTTTTTCTGACAAGTCATTTATATCGTTGTCAAGATTAAATCCGAAATCATTTTCTAATTCTTTAAGTTCATCAATAAGATTTTCGTATTGATTTACTTCTGTGCTTTGAATTTCATATTCAACTACTTCTTCTATTATATTTTCAAAATTTGGATTTGCTATAAACTCTTCATATTCTTCAGAAAATAGTTCCTTAAGTTTAGAAAAGTCTTTTAGTGATTCGATTGAGTTTACTTGATCTGCAAAACTATTAACTAAATCTACCTTTGAAATATTAATATCTTTTCGATCGATTTTATTTAAGAGCTTGAGATAAGCTTTTCGTTCAGAATAACCAGTTAATTGAGGTTCTATAATTTGTTTAAACTCTTCAATCACGAAATCGTGCAACTTTTTATTTGAAGACTTTTCGAGTTCTTCTAATATTTGAATTAAGAAAGAATATTTAAAATCGTCATTCCTAAACCACCCAAACCTATTGCTATTCTGAAAGTTTGCTCTGTAGATATATGATGATTTAAACAAGTGAAAATCTGAAATTATTTTATTGACATACTGTTCTAAAAGCTTATCATCTAATGGAATTCTGCGATTAAATTCACTTTTGGATTTATCAAATGTAAAAACTCTAAAAAACTGACTTACAAAACAAAATGAATTTATCAAATCGCCAATCAATACTTCTTTATCTTTAATATAATTTATTAAGAAATCCTGTATTGAAGGATTCTGAAACTCAACAGCAATTTTTTTGGACGAATCCATTTTCGTACTTATAAATGTACTCTCTAACTCTTTAATGATTTTTTTAAACTCTATTGAATCTATTGTTAGAGGATATTTTTTAATGTTTGCAATTACAAAAGAGTTAATTGCTATTCTTAAATCTTCTAAAAGAACAGGTGTACCAATAGTTGATAAAACTAATAGTGTAATTTGAGAGCCTTTAGAAATTGTATTTTCAAAGGCGTGAAGCCAGACACTTGTGGGATTATCAAAAAATGACAAAATAGTTTTAGAAAAATCATTTGGCTCACAATTATCCCAAAATTGATTTTGCACAAAGGTCTCGATTATCCTTGGATTATAACTTTTATGTTCTATTAGTTTTGAATAACTTTTATTTGCAACTAAATTTTTTAAATGAGATTTCGGCACATTGGCAAAAAAGAGATGATTATATAAGATTTCTGCTTTTATAATTTTTGTGTACTTGGATAAATCTAGCGTGCATTTGACTAGTTCAAGAGATGGGTTATTTAAAGACTCAAAAGAATTTTTAGCTTGATTTAATATATATTCTCTCGTAGCGAGAATAAAAATCTTATTTTTCGTTTTTTTAATTTTTTCAATGAATTTTATAAGCTTACTGTCTTCATTCATTGATAATCCCGTTTCTAAAAAGTTTCTTCCTAAAAAATCGTCAAAAAAGAAAATTTGCTTTTTCCCATCTTCATAAAAAGAATAAGCATCATTTATACTTTCAGAAACATAAATAAAGTCGTCATATTCTTTTGCTAAAAGACGATAAACTAACATACGAGATAATGTAGTTTTTCCTATTCCAGGTATTCCAGAAATTATGACATAATTATTCGATTTTAAAATATCCAAGGCCTCTTTGAAGCTATTGTTTTGAACATAAATTTTTAAGGTTTCTCTTATTTCTTCAAGTTCAAATTTTGATTGATTGTAAACAGTACTATGAACAAGCCTTTTAAGAATGTTTGTGCTTGAAAGCCATAGTTTATAATACCGCTCTTCAACTTTTGGATATAGCCCTAATAAATTATTTAAATCGTTTTTACCAAATATATCTTCTGTAGATTTAATGTAAGGATGAAACATTTTTAATATTTCATTTTTATTAGGTGGCGTTAAACCAACACTAGTCGTTATTATATATCTATCAGGATTAAGTGTTTTTACACTTTTTAACTCTGTCTTTAAAGTTGATTTTAGGTCACTATATTTTGTGTATCGTTTTGCTTGTACGATTATGTTTTCTTCTTTACTAACTGTAGCCCTTAAATCAATTCCGCCATCTTGTCCACTCGTAAAACTTTCAAAAAACACATCAAATTTTTCCTGTAAGATATCTCTAGAAAAATTCTCAAATTCAAATGATGATAGATTCAAGAAATTATATTCATTCATTGATGTTTATAGTTTAGTTCAGATGTTTTTTTAAATGGCAGGTAACGGTCCGCGCATAACGAAAGTGGCGACTTAAAATGCGCAAATTTTTCGGTTAAACTTTAAGTTTCTAAAAATACAAAAAACTCTCGTTTCAGCTCTAAATTCGCCATTTTTGTTATGCGCTGTTGCCACACGTACTTTTTATTCAGTCAGTATTTGTTTCCACTTTTCAGATTCCGCAAATTCTTTTACAATTCGATTTCGTTCGCTGAGTAAATCAGTCATATAATTTTCGAGAAACAATTTATCAGCTAAAATGCCTAAAATTCCGAGCGGTGATTTATAATCAAAAATGTCCGTCATCAGAGTCATTCCATTCAATTTCTCAAAGTGATGTTCGTGTTTAAATCTGCTAAATGCTCCACTTATCATTTCATCAGCAAAATAATTTGGTCGGTTAAATTCAGTGATTTTTGAAGTCAACTTTTGATAAATTCCGAAATGTTTGGCTCGCCAAGTAACGCTTTCGTCTAATTCAATTAATCCGTTTGTTTTTCCCGCAACTGCCGTTTCGTTTGTTTTTTCAGTTGATATTTTATGTAAATCAATACTTCGTGAAAGGTCAAATACTATTTCAATATTCGCATTAATTTCAGTTCTCAATTCAATTATGGGCATCAGTTTTTCAGTATGTGTGGCAACGTTTTCGTGTATGCGCAGTAGCGCGCAAAAATTCTATATCTTTTTAATTCAATCTCAAAGTTAGCAAAATATCCCAAACTTTAATTTCAGTCACAAGCCCAGCTATTGCGTATACACAGTGTTGTGCATAGGCTTTTCCGTTCTGTTTTTCTATTCAGATGTTGATATTTCACGTAACATTTTTATTTGTTCTATAATCATTTTCTTCGATTCTGCTTTCCACTTTTTTAAAACTGTTTTTTCATCATATTTGAAATCAGGTGGCGGTGGTGGCGGTGGCGGCAACATTCCATATGGTTCAGCGATATTTGAGGAAAGTCCACAATCATTGACTTTAAATTCAGTCAAATATTTTCCAAACATTACCCATTCGCCGTTTTTGTCTACGAATGGGCCACAATATCCAATATTGACACCTTTTATTTTTTGTCCGCTTTTCAAATCTCCTTTAAAAACTTCACAAACCACAATTAAATAATCAGTTTGGTTTTCACTAATCGTTACATCGCCAATGAAAACGTCATCGACATATTCAAATTCTTTTGGTGTCGCTTTTTGCCAATTTTCAATAGGCGCACAAGTGCAATTTTTATTTTCGTTTGGAATGAAAATCAGTGTTAAGAAAATAATTAAAATTTTAGTCACGATGTTTTTTTAGCTTATGCACAACGGTCGTGGCTATGAGCAGTTGGGGATTTATTGCCCTAACTTTTCAGTTTAGCACTCACCTTTATTTTATCTACTATTTTTAATTTAAACACCTAATCCCCAATTGCTTATAGCCTTTGTTAGCAACAGTTGTTTTTAGTTTGTCCAAGTCTCTATTTCGTTTGCATTCACGAATTTTTCACTATTAAAAATGCATAAACCCTGCCATGTCCCGAACCATAGTTGTCCTTTGTTATCTTCAAAAATACTTTGGACAACATTGGTAGTTAATCCGTTTTCAGTTGTGAATTGTGTGAAGCTAACTCCATCGTAGCGGTAAACACCATAACCTTCTGCTGTAAACCATACATTTCTTTTGCTATCTTCATGAAAATTATAGGTTTCTATACCTTCGATAATGCCATCTTTAGTAAAGTTGGTAAAGGTTTTTCCATCAAATTTACTGACACCTCCATAATATGTTCCAATCCAAATATTGCCTTGGCTGTCCTCTAAGATATCAGCAGTATTATTGTCGGTAAGTCCATTTTTAGTTGTTAGATGAGTAAATTCACCTTTAATGTATTTGAAAATTCCATTTCCATCGGTTACAAGCCAAATGGCTCCACTTTTGTCTTCTATAATTTTTTTAACCAATTTATCAGATAGCTTATGTTCCGGATTTTCAACCATAGAGTTAGGCAAAGGAAAGGGTATAAACTGATCTCCGTCAAAATGATATAATCCACCAATGCTTCCAACCCAAAGGAGCTTGTTTTTGTCAATAGCTAATCCCCATATCTCCTCATCAAAACCTTTCTCCCCTTCTGTTATAGAAAATGTTTCAAACTTTTGACCATCATATTTAACAAGTCCGTCAGAAGTTCCAAACCATACATTACCTGCTTTATCCTCTACTATTTCCAAAACTCTTATATGTGGACTGATACCTACAATGTGGATTTTTTCAAGTGTTTGCCCATCATAGCGTATAATCCCATCTCCATTTGTTCCAAACCAATAGTTTCCTTTTCTGTCTTGATGGATTGTCCTTACAAATTGTCTTACCATTCCATTTAAGTTGGTGTGAATTTGGGGAAATATCGTGTTTTGCTTTATGGTAAGATGTTTGTCGCTTACTTCATCTTCTGTCTTATCACTAACAGTTTTTTCTTTCACTTGTCCTGTGCAAGCGGAGACTTGAAGTAACATAAGTACTAAAAGTAGTTTACTTGCTTTAAATATTGTCTTACAATTAATGTCTGTCATATCTTTGGTTTCCGTAAATTGTTGCTAACGTTTTCGTGTATGCGCAGTAGCGCGTAAAAATTCTATATCTTTTAAGTTCAATTTCAAAGTTAGCAAATTATCCCAAACTTTGGCTTCATTCACAAACCCAGCTATTGCGTATACACAGTGTTGTACAGCGTTTTTGGTCATCAGAAA
>NZ_RQVT01000041.1 GCF_004010055.1 Psychroflexus aestuariivivens | reverse complement strand
TTTACGATTGAAAAACTAAGGGCTGTGCTTTTTTGGTCGCCACTGAAAGATACACTTCCCGTTGTGTAGCATTTACATGAACAATAACAAAATGGATAAATTTTACGAAATTGAGTTTTTACATTCAAAACCAAAACGTGGAAAAACAAAGTTTGGAGGTCAACCAGATTGGATAACTGAACCTGAATGGCCTATAAGTAAAGAGACAGGGAATCCAATGCGTTTTATTTGTCAAATTGACCTGACCGAAATCGGCTACGGAAAAAATAATGCGAAATTTGCTTACTTATTTATGACAGAAGAGGATGAGTACGTCGATGGAACTTGGGAAGCTGATGGAGGAGAAAATGCAATTATTTTACAACCAGGAGAAAATCAAGTAAAAACAGAAAATTTAAAAAAAGGTCCGACACTTTACAAAATGGTAAAAAAGCTATTCAAAAAAAGATTAATGCCTCAAAGTTTTGAATGCGAAATTGAACTAACCGAAAAGGTAGAATCGATTGACCTTGAGAATGACGAATTAGATGTAAGAAATAAGTTCAACGGAGAACCAGTATTTATTCAAGGAGAAGAATATCCCTCAAACGAAAAATGGAATTTACTAATCCAATTAGACGCTACTAATGTTCCTTTTTATGTGAATTTTGGAGATGCGGGAGTTGGATATGGATTTATAAACGAAACAGAAAGCAAAGCTAAATTTATTTGGCAGTGTATGTAAAAAACGCTACACAACACAATGTATATTCAATGGCGAGGTTTGGGAGTTGAAACGAATGGTTTGAGATTTATTTTCTAACTTTACGATTGAAAAAATAAGGACTGTGTTTATTTGGTCGCCACTGCATATACACGGGACGTTATGCACAAGCTAAAACCTACAATTATTCAAAATCTAAAATGATAAGACTATTACTAATTCCTTTTTTTACTCTCTTTGTTTCATGTGTCCAAAGTGGAGAGAAAAATCCAATTGAAATAGAAAATAAGGGAAATAATCAAAACACAATTCAAAAGTATAAAACTCTTAAATTGGACTTTGACTTTACTATTCTTCTAGGTAAAGAGGAGGATTTTGGCGATTTCAAGACTTATTCATTTTTACACTTAAAAAGACAAAATGAATCGGTTTTTATAGATAGTTCTTTAATTGAATATGAATTTAGAAATGAACTTTTCCCATTAATCGTTAAAAGCGGAGAAAATAGTTTTGAGCTACTTTTGGAAATTAATGATAGACCAAATAAGAACTACTTAAAGCGGATTTTTATTCAAAACAATAAATCGATTAAAGAGGATAAACTACCAATTTTTGAATCTAAGCCTATTGACATTAATAATGACGGAATTAATGAATATGGTGGGTATTGGGAATACTCGCAGGTTTGGGGAGAAAATGAAGAATTGACTGCATATAATCCTATTTTATACTACAAAAAAACAAATAGCGGATTTAAACTTGACAGCGCTTTGACGAAAATCCGAAATGAAAAAATTTATGGTAATTTTTATGGTTTTAGTTTTAGTGAGAAATATGAACAATCTGCAAAAGTGATTGAGAATTTTAATAACGAACTGAATATTATTAACGCCACGCATTAGAAAAGCCAGTGCATAACACGGTGTATAGTTAATGGCGAGGTTTGGGCTAAATCGCAAAGTCCGATTTTTTTTGCTAATTTTACGATTGAATAAAAAAGGTTCGTGTATTTTTAGTCGCCACTAACCATACACCAATCCGTTGGCAAACATTTTGACAAAACGCAATTGAAAAATATAAATCCACATAACACCCAAGAATTAAAGGATTATCTAGCAAGTCTTCCACCAGAATATGTAGAGAATAAAAACCAAGAACAAATTGAAGAAAACAAAAAAATATTCGCGGAATTTAAAGATGCATTTTCAAAGTCTTGTTGTTTTTTATGTGGTAATAAATTAGAGACTTTCTATTCTGACGAACCTTGTTTTCATTGGTTTTTAAGACCAGAAGGAATTAGAAAAAAAGATTTTAATAACTATCTATCTGAACCAATTGGTTTTTTCAAACTAGAAAGTTATTTGCGTTGGATTGCGACAACTGAAAACTTCATAAAAAACATAAATGATTTGGAAAGTGAGACTTCCAAAAGCAAATTAAGAGAAGTAACAATAAAATATAAAAACATAGAATGGTCATTGCATTTTGGAAAAACGGATTTAGAAGGTCATTCTAATTCAAAAAATGCAGACTTCCCTCATTTTCACATTCAAATGCTTATAGATGAAAAGCCATTCATAAGATTTAATGATTTTCATATTCCTTTTTCAAAATATGACTTAATTGACATTAAACTAATGGATGAAGCTAGTGATATGATACAGTTCGGACACAGTCAAGCACCTGGAATGTCAGTTTTAGAAGACGAGAAATTACTTAAAGAAATGGACGAATTAATGGTGGCATCTGAAAATATGGAATCAGCGACTTTTAATACGCAAACTATGGCTTCAATGCCAGAAGGAATGACAATGGACGGAGAAAAATTACAAGCAATGTTTAAAGAAAATAAAGAGACCAAAGTTCCATTGAGACATTTAATGAAAAAGTATTTTCCAGAAGTCAATCTTGTTACCAACATAGAACCAGCGGATGGATTTCCTGATAAAAAAACAAGAAATAAAAGATAAAAACGATTTGCCAACAGCGCATAACAAAAATGGCGAATTTAGTGCAGAAACGAGAGTTTTGTGTATTTTTAGAAAGTAAAAAGTTTAACCGAAAAACTTGCGCATTTTAGCTCGCCACTTTCGTTATGCGCGAACCGTTGTAAAACATTTAAAAAACTTTACGACATTTAATGACAAAGTAAAATGTCATATAAAAATCAGAGAAAAGCCGTTATCAAATTTTTATGTAATTACTACTTTTAGGATTAAATAAAAATATTAAACAAATGAGCTGGATTGGAAAGAAAATAAGTGAAACTCGAAAGATAAAGGGTTTTACTCAAGAAGAATTAGCTGAACAAGCAAAAATTAATTTACGAACAATTCAACGGATTGAAAACTCGGAAAGTGAACCAAGAGGTAAAACACTAAAGTTAATTTGCGAAGTTCTAGGAATTGACTCAAAAGAATTAATTTTAACAGATAATTCAATTCGAAAAAAAAATATTGGAACAATTTTAGTTAATGGGATTTTTCTATTGACATTAAATTTAGTTTTAATGGGAATAATTGGATTTTTGACACTAGACTCAGAAGCAAATATTAATAGTGTTTTCGGTGGATTTTTGTTAAGTATTTTCCTTCCGTTTTTCATAGTTATTCTAACAGAAAAAATGAGCGGAATTGAGCGAATGTTAAAATTCGGATTTGGATATATAATTTATTTCATTTTAGTAATGGCAAAACAAGGGTTTTCAACAGGATTTATAACTGGATTATTTCTCTGTCTACTAATTAGTTTATCTGTTCTTTATTTTGGAAATGAAGTTATCAAAAACAGAGAATAAAAAACGTTTTACAACACTGTGTATACGCAATAGCGACTTTTGTGAAAAACCGAAAATTCTGGGATTTTTTGCTAACTTTGAGAATAATTTAAAAGTTTTTTAATTTTTGCGCGCTACTGCGCATACACGAAACCGTTAGCACACATTAAAAAAAACAAGGCCTTGAGATATGAAAGAAAAAAAAGACCTGACAATCCCGAAAGAACTCTTGCCATCATTGGAG
>NZ_RQVT01000044.1 GCF_004010055.1 Psychroflexus aestuariivivens | reverse complement strand
TCCGTATACTTCTGAATCGTTCTGAGTTAAATCAAAACTTTGAGTGAAAGTGAAATCACCACACTGGTCTAAATCCACAGTATTGACGACCTCAGGGGTAGGGAAAGCTTCGATTTCAAAACTTGAAGTTGAGAAACATTCTGTATTATCGTCATTGATGACATTTATCCATATGGTCTGTGGATTAGATGTGTTGGTATATGCCTCAGGGTTTTCAATGGCATTGATATTGTCTTCAGCATCTAGTTGTGTCTCGAAATAAGCCACGCTGAATGTATAATCTGAAGTTTCTAATTCAGGATGGTCTAGCGCTAAATCCGTGTTCTGTGTCAAATCAAATTCAGTGAATTCTTCACCTGGTTCGGTGCAAAGCTCTAAATCTTCTATATCTTCACCAACAATACTTCCGTAAATAATAATATCGAAATTTGAAGTAACAAAGCATTCTTCACTATCGGAATTACCTAACCTTACAAAAATGGTTTCAGTAACATCTGAAGGGATATAATTTGTTGGATTCTGAATTTCATCGATATCAGCTTCAGCATCTTCAAGAGATAGGTAGTAAGTGATTTCAAAGTCTGTTGCATCTTGACTGCCGATTATTAAGCCTTCATTTTCAGTTAAATCAAAACTAGTATCATCATCAAAATTATGACATTCTTCTAAATCTTCAGGCTCATTAGCGATTTCTGGAGTAGGAAATGCTTCAATACTAAAGTTTGCAACATCGTAACAGCCTTCCTGTCCAGGGTTTATATTTCCGCCTCTTATAAAGATAGTTTGTGGGTTTGAAGTATTTATGTAAGATGCTGGGTTAGTGATAGCGTTAACATTATCTATGGCATCTTGTTGTGATTCAAAATATTGAATATCGAATAGATCTGGATCTAAATCATCTAAAGCATTATCATCATTTTGAGTTAAATCGAATTCTGAGAATTCTTCACCTGGTTCAGTACATTCTTCTAAATTGTCTAATTCAGCAATTGGTCCAGGTTCAGTTATATTAATTTCAAATTCATCAATTTCATTACAATCAACATTACCTTCTATGTTCTGAATACGAACCCAAATGGTTTGCGGTAAGGCTTCGGTTGGAGAGAAGTTTTCTGGATTAGCTATTGCATTAACATCATCTTCCGCATCTTGAAGACCTGTATAGTATGAAGTTTCAAAATCATCTGGTTCTTCCTGAATGTCTAAAACATTATCATCATTTTGTGTTAAATCAAATATTGGATTGCCAGTAACATCACAGATAATGATATCATCAGCTTCGTCTGTTATTTCATCAGGTTGCGGAACAAATTCAATAAAGACTGAATCTGAGTCATCACAATCAATGTTATCTGTTATGTCAACTGTATAAGTACCTGTTTCAGTTACAGTTATCGTGGCTCCATTTTCACCTGGTATGACAACTCCGTCTTTAAACCATGTAACATCAAATATATTTGGTAGATTGCCCTCAAAAATTTCCAGTACAATATCCTCACCTTCGCAAACTGCATCTTCGCTTTCAATAGTAACATCTTCACCTAAATTAGCACCGAGTTCAAAACTGCCACCTTCAATAAAAACAGCGGAGTCTAAAATATCATCAGTGTAATCAGAAATTGCTAATTTGATATGGTAGGTTTGACCAGGAATAACATCTGCTTGAACGCTTAAAGCTCGAGTTTGACCACCAAATTGATGCTCAGGTGGATTGAGTTGATCAAAATATTGAGGAAAGGCAAACTCACCTAAGCCAGAATTACAACTCTCTGCATGAATATTAACTGCACTTACAGGAACATTTGTGCCAGGAATTAAGGCAATATTTAGACCGCCTAAATCTATGTTTAGATCAGGCGTATTGGGGTTAGCGTCATGATTATAAGAATTTGTGTTTGAAATTCCAGGTCCGCTTAGTATAAATGCAAAGGTATCAGCAAAAGTACAAACAAAGTTCGGATATTCTTCAGAGGCAAAAATATAGTTAAAGTTAATTTCATCTACGTATGGTGTGAAGTCAAATTCGATAACTGTAGCATCCTCAGTATTTCCATCGCCTAAGGCACTTAAGTCTGGGTCGCCAGGTCCAAAAGTTGTCTGAGCTGGTGCGCCTGATGGTATGCCTTCTATACCTTGTGAGGCTAATACGATACCATCTTCAAATTGAAAATTTGAAAGGGCTTTATTGAAATAACCATAACTATCCCAAGGTTGACCAGAAACGTTACTATTAAGTGGAGATGTTATATTTTGAATTGAAGTACATGCCCCAGTAATCAAAACATCATTAATTAATTCTTCCAATGTAAAGGTGTCATCAACACTAATTTTATCATCAGCGATTATTAAAGTTTGATTAATTGTTTCAGAGCAACCGAATTCATCTGTGACTTCGAGCGTTAAATTTACACTGCCTATCTGATTGTTATTGAAAATAACATCCACATTTTGACCAACATATATTTGACCATCAATAGTCCAAGTGTAAGTTAAATTATTAGTTTCTCCAGAGGAAGTTGTAGCGTTACTTTCGAAAGTTATAGTTTGATTGATAGGTACAGCAGTATTACCTCCAACTTCTTGACTTGGAGATATGTTTACTATTTCTGGAAAAATATCCTGACAAGGTGGTCGACATGAGATATTAGCTGCCCAGCCAGCAGCAACAAAGGCAAAATCAGATTCAAAAACAATGGTCAAACAACCAGTAGGATTTTCATCTGAGGCTGTAATAAATTCCAATTCTTCGTTATTGCTTAATTCACCTGCAAAGTCTCCAAGAAGAGTGCTAGGGTCGTCTGAATTGTCTGCATCATATATTTGAAATGAAGTTCCAGCGGTATTTGGTGTTTCAAATTGTGTAAATTCAAGAACAGTTAGTAATTGTTCACCATCTTCACCTTCACCTGGGCAAATTGTGTATGTGAAATTTTCATTGGCTTCAAAGTTTTCGTTTGGACCTCCAGAATCATAAAATAACCCATCACAAGTTTCTGAAGTGCCATTTTGATTCATAATAATAACATCATCTAATGCATAAGATTCTGAAAGCTGAAAATCGCAACCGAATTCGTTAGTTCCAGAAACTTCAATTGAAAAAATATCAGTTGCTTCATAGCTATCTAAATCGGTGAAATACGAAGAAGTATCAGAAACTTCAGTGCCATCAACTGTCCAGCTGACATCAGTAAATTGCTGACCTAACATAGAGAATAGACCGAAATTAGCATCTTGTAATAAGCTTAATGTTAGTTGACCATTAATGTTTATTGCTGTACTACTGATTGAAGGTGAAATGTTGCTGCAATCGTCTGTACAAAACACTTCTGCTTCCCAGCCTTGATCTAAGCCTGAACCGTCAGATTCAAAAACAAATGTCAAACAGCCAGAAGCATTGTTAATCGTAGAAGCAACAAATGAAAGTTCAGGAAAATTATTTTCATTATCAAATACACCAATAAGTGCATCATCGTCAACGACATCTGAATCGTAAATAGTTAATAAATCTCCGTCTCCAAGTTCGAATTCTTGAAAATCTACATACAAAAAGTCGCCATCAGTTTCGGGACAAATTGTATAAGTGAAATCTTGGTTGTTGGAGTAAGTTGCATCAGGACCACCAGTATCATAAAACATTTCAGAACATGCATTCACGCTACCATTTTCGATAATTAAATCTTGAGCAGAAATGCTATGTAATCCTAAAAAAGTAAGTAATAATAGTAATAATCTTTTCATACTTTATTTATTAATAAGTGGTTAAATCTCTTTTTGCCCACATTTGTTTTGTAATTTTGCACAAAAATACTACAAAAAAATGCGAGACCTCAATATAGAAATAAAGACCACAAATAGACCTTCAATTTTGAAATTCGAAATTAACGAATTTTTAACCGAACAAAAAAGTTTTGAATTTAATAATATTGAAGAAGCAAAAAATTCTCCAATTGCGTCGCAACTCTTTCATTTACCTTTCGTTAAAACGGTATTTATCTCACAAAATTTTATCGCCATCGAAAAATTTAACATAGTTGAGTGGGAGGATGTGCAAAATGAAGTGGCAGAACAGCTTTTGAACTTTCTCAAAAATGGTGGAAAAGTAGTGAACGATATTGAGGAAAAATCTACTAAAAAAGTCCCTGTTACAGTTTATGCGGAAAGCACTCCAAACCCATCGGTGATGAAGTTTGTCGCCAATAAAAAATTGGTTTTGGAAACGGCAGAATTCAAATCTATCGACGATGCACAAAATTCGCCTTTAGCCCAAAAATTGTTTCATTTTCCTTTTGTGAAAGAAGTTTTTATGGACGAAAATTATATTTCGATCCACAAATACGATATGGCTGAATGGGATATGATAACCAATGAGTTGCGTGGATTTATAAAAAACTACGTTGAAGAAGGTGGGAAAATTCTTGAAACTGGTAAAGTTCAGCCGAAAGATGAATCGAAAACCGATAATTCACCTAAAATTGACACCAGCAACCTAGATGATGTTTCAAAGGAAATTGTTCAAATTTTAGAGGAATACGTAAAACCTGCTGTAGCCAGTGATGGCGGAAATATTGTTTTCAAATCTTACAATAAAGATTCTCAGCAAGTAGAAGTCATCCTACAAGGTGCTTGTAGCGGCTGTCCATCATCAACAATTACTTTGAAAAATGGCATTGAAACCATGCTAAAAGAAATGCTAAATAACAAAGTGAGCAGCGTTGTTGCTTACAACGGTTAATCGTTCTTCAAACTTTTCACAATTAATTCGGCGGTTTTGGCACTTGCACCAATGCCGCCGAGTTTTTCTTTTAGCTGTTTATAATCTTTTTGTAACTCTTCTCTTTTTTCTTCTTTTAGAATTTTATCTAACTCTATTTTAAGCTGTTTTACATTGAATTCATCCTGAATCAATTCTTTTACAACTTCACGATTCATAATTAAATTCACCAATGAAATATAATTTAGTTTTATAATTTGCTTTGCTATAATGTAAGACAAGTAACTGCCTTTGTAGCAAACCACTTCAGGAACTTCAAAAAGTGCAGTTTCCAAAGTTGCTGTGCCAGATGTTACCAAAGCCGCATGCGATTGACTCAACAAATTGTAAGTATCGTTTTGCACTAATTTTACACCACTATTTTTGATGAAACTCTGGTAAAAATCTTCATCTTGACTTGGTGCTCCAGCAATAATAAATTGATATTGCGGATAACCTTCAACCACCGATAGCATGACAGACAGCATTTTTGAAATTTCTTGTTTTCGACTGCCGGGAAGCAAAGCAATAATTGGTTTTTGTTCTAAATCATGATTGTTTACAAAAGTTTCAAAATCAATATCTTGTCGTTGGTCGATTTGATCTAGCAACGGATGACCTACAAAATGAACTGGAAAATTATGCTTCTCTTCATAAAAAGATTTTTCAAACGGCAAAATCACATACATTTCATCAACATCGCGTTTGATCGATTTAATTCGATTTTCTTTCCAAGCCCAAATTTGTGGCGAAATATAATAATGCGTTTTAAAACCTTCAGTTTTTGCCCATTTCGCAATTCGCATATTGAAACCTGGATAATCGATGAAAATAATCGCATCTGGTTGAAATTCAGAAATATCTTTTTTGCAAAATGCAATATTTTTGAAAATCGTTTTCAAATTCATTACTACTTCCAAAAAACCCATAAAGGCCAGTTCTTTGTAGTGTTTCACTAAAGTGCCGCCAACTGCCGTCATCAAGTCGCCGCCCCAAAACCGAAATTCAGCTTCAGTATCTTCTTTCAAAATGGCTTTCATCAGGTTGGAGGCGTGCAAATCTCCCGAAGCTTCCCCAGCAATGATATAATATTTCATTGAAATTTACTTATTTCTTTTGCGTAGCGAAATTACAATAAATTGAATTGAATTAGCTCCAGATGATAAAGCAAATTCACGCCAAAACATTCACTTCGGTTTTATTACCTTTGCACAACTTTTCAGAAAAAATAAATTTTATGATTCAATCGATGACCGGTTACGGCAAAAGCACTTTGGAAACGCCGGACAAAAATTTTGTAGTTGAAGTGAAATCGCTCAACAGCAAAAATATGGATGCCAACCTTAGGATGCCGTCCCAATATCGGCAGTTAGAATTGCCATTGCGCAACAAAATTTCGCAGTCACTATCGCGAGGAAAAGTCGATTTTTCATTGTCAGTCGAATCCAAAACAGCAGAAAGTTCTTCCAAAATCAACACCAAATTGGTTGAAAACTATATCACTCAATTGAAAACAATTTCTTCTGAAGACGACAAAGATTTCAATACTTTATTGAAAATCGCCATGACTTTACCAGAAGCTGTGAGCGTCGATAAATCTGAAATCGATGAAGCAGAAACCAAAGCTATTTTTGAAGTTGTACAGCAAGCTCTGCAAAACATCAACGAATTCCGTTCTGATGAAGGTGAAGTGTTGAAGCAAGATTTTCAAACTCGAATAAGCAATTTGTCAACTTTGTTGGAAAAAGTAAAAGAAATAGATCCCGAACGCATTCAACATGTGAAAATCAGATTGCGCAAAGGCATCGAAGATTTGAAAGAAAACATTGATGAAAACCGCTTTGAACAAGAATTGATTTACTACATCGAAAAATACGATATTACTGAAGAAAAAACACGTCTCGACAATCATTTGGCGTATTTCAGCAAAACACTAAATTCATCAGATTCCAATGGGAAAAAATTGAATTTTATCTGCCAAGAAATCGGTCGAGAAATCAATACCATTGGGAGCAAATCCAATTTTGCGCCAATGCAAAAAATGGTAGTTCAGATGAAAGATGAACTCGAAAAAATAAAAGAACAACTGCTGAACGTACTTTAATTATGAACAACAATCAAGGCAAACTTATCGTATTTTCAGCACCTTCTGGTTCCGGCAAAACCACCATCGTAAGACATTTGTTAGCGCAGGAAGATCTGAATTTAGAATTTTCCATTTCAGCCACATCTAGAGAGCCAAGAGGCGAAGAAAAAGATGGCAAAGATTATTATTTTATGGATTTGAAGGAATTCAAGCAGCATATTAAAAATGATGATTTTCTGGAGTGGGAAGAAGTTTACAGAGATAATTTTTATGGGACTTTAAAATCTGAAGTCGAACGCATTTGGGACATGGACAAACACGTTGTTTTCGATATAGATGTGGTTGGTGGTTTGGATATCAAACACATTTATCCAGAACGTACTTTAGCTGTTTTTGTGAAACCACCTAGCATAGAAGAATTAAAAATTCGCTTGAAAAAACGTAAAACAGAATCTGACGACCGTATCGCAATGCGCGTCGCAAAGGCTTCTATAGAAATGGCTACTGCGCCGCAATTCGACCATATTATTGTCAATGAAAATTTAGATGATGCACTAGAAGAAGCGCACAGATTAGTTAAGGAATTTATTGCTGAATAATGAAGAAAATTGGTTTATATTTTGGGACGTTCAATCCGTTTCATATAGGACATTTAATCATTGCCAATCATTTGGCAGAAAACACTTCTCTGGATGAAGTTTGGTTAGTCATTACGCCACAAAGTCCATTCAAAAAGAAGAAAAGTATGCTGGAAAATCACCACAGATTTGAGTTGATTTATCGCGCCACAGAAAATTACAACAAACTAAAACCTTGTGATGTTGAATTCAAAATGCCACAGCCGAATTACACATCCAAAACTTTAGCAGAATTGCGCGACTCACATCCTGACTTAGAATTTTCTTTGATAATGGGTGAAGATAATTTGGTGAATTTTCATAAATGGAAAAATTTCGAGGCAATCCTAGAACATCATGAAATTTACGTTTGCCCAAGAATGACTTCAACAGAAATTCCCGAGCAATTCCAAAATCATCCTAAAATTCATAAAACGGACACGCCAATTATGGATATTTCTTCAACTTTGATTCGTAAATCCATCAAAGCCAATAAAAATGTGCAACCCTTGCTTCAATATAAAGTTTGGGAATATATCGATGAGATGAATTTTTATCGCTAGTTGAAATTGCTATAAAAGTTTCAATTGAATTTAAAACTTTGTTAATTTCATATTGAAACAAACATTTATTGCTAAGTTTTGAATATTCAAAAAATATATTGAATTTATGACAAATCCCAATCCGAATTTTGGCGTAATTGGCGGCGGAAGCTGGGCAACAGCTATCGTAAAAATGCTTTGCGAAAACCTGCCGAGCGTCAATTGGTATATGAGAAATAAAGATGCCATCGCACATATTGAAAAGGAAAATCACAACCCCAATTATTTGAGTGCCGTAGAATTTGACCCGCAACAAATCAAGCTGACCAATAATATCAATCAACTAATTCAGGAGTCTGATTTTATAATTTTTGTCGTCCCATCTGCCTTTTTGAAAGATGAATTGAGCAAAATCACTATAGATTTTAAAGATAAAATTGTGTTTAGCGCCATCAAAGGTATTGTGCCGGAAACGCAAATGTTGGTTGGTGAACATTTCAATGAAAAATTCGACATTCCATTTGAACAAATCGGCGTCATTACTGGGCCTTGTCACGCAGAAGAAGTTGCTTTAGAACGTTTGTCATATTTAACGATAGCTTGTGCTAATGAAAATCACGCCAACACGGTCAGTCAATTTTTGAGCAGTGATTTCATCAAATGTAAAATTTCTGAAGACATAATCGGTACAGAATATGCTGCCGTACTGAAAAATATTTATGCTATTGCCGCCGGAATTGCTCACGGACTTGGCTATGGCGATAATTTCCAAAGTGTGTTGATGAGTAATGCAATTCGTGAAATGAAGCGTTTCATCAAAAAACGCTACAAATTGAAAAGAAATATCAACGATTCAGCATATTTAGGAGATTTGTTGGTAACCGGCTATTCTGTATTTAGTCGCAATCGTTTTTTTGGAAATATGATTGGAAAAGGTTACACTGTCAAAAGCGCTCAAATGGAAATGAGCATGGTAGCAGAAGGTTATTATGCAACCAATTCAGCTTACGAAATCAGTAAATCTTATGGAAATAAAAAAGCAAAAACCCCAATAATTAATGCGGTTTATAAAGTGCTTTACCAAAATAAAGATCCCAAAAAAATCTTTGCCAAATTGGCGGACAAACTCGATTAATTACTAAAATTTTCATTTGAAACTTATGAATTCAGTTTTGAAAGGCGGCATTTTTGTTGCTCTTGGTGCCTCTTGTTATGGATTGCTCACCACTTTTGTGAAATTGGCTTATGCTGAAGATTTTACAACTTATGAAGTGACTTTTTCACAATTGATTATCGGTTTTGTGGCATTATCTATTTTGAATTTATTTCTAAAGAAAAAACACCGTCCAATTCAAGATTCTAAACTGAGAAATAAAACTATTTTGTATCTGATTTTGTCAGGAACTTCACTTGGATTTACAAGTATTTTCTACTATTTAGCAATGCAATATATTACTGTTTCCGTTGGTATTGTGCTGTTGATGCAAAGCGTTTGGATGGGCGTGGTTTTAGATGGAATTGTCAACAAAATTAAACCGACTAAAATTAAAATTATTTCGGTCATTATAATTTTAATAGGAACCGTTTTAGCAGCCGATTTACTTTTTCACGAGCAAAGTGCAGATTTGGTAGGAATTGGTTATGGATTTTTAGCCGCGTTGTCTTATACCGTGACGATTATGACGTCTAACCGCGTTGGGCTTCAGTTTCATTCAATTACCAGAAGTAAATGGATGATGTTGGGTGGTTTGTTGGTTGTTTCTGCGATTACTTTGCCAGAACTTTTACAAGGAATGAATTTAGAAATATTCATGATTTGGGGACCAATTTTGGCTTTGTTCGGGACAGTTTTGCCGCCACTATTTTTCACTGCAGGCATGCCGAAAATCAATGTTGGTTTGGGTGCAATTATTTCTTCAATTGAATTGCCCGTCGCAGTTTTAATGGGTTATTTTTTCCTATCTGAAGAACAGAATATCTACAAATGGATCGGGATTTTGCTAATTCTGTCTTCTATAGTTTTGATGAATTTGAAAAAAGTACAAAAAGAGCCATTGTAAAATTTATTTTGCCAAAATTCCTTTGTCTTCTAGTAAAGGCAATTTTTTAATCTGGCTTGGCTTTAAAGAGTTTTTCTGAAATTTAAAATCTTTGTGCAACAACTGATTGTTTAGAAAATACGACACTTGAAAAATATTATCAACTTGTAAAACATCTTCGTGAAGAAACTCCAGTTTTGCGTAGGATTTAGCAGGTAAAACTTCCAGTTTTTTTCTTAAGACAGAGGTTTTTTTGCTTCGGCTTTCACCTTTAGAAACAATCAAAACAGTTTCCAAAGATTCTTGCAAATCGTTGATGAGATAAATGGTCCACTCATCGACTTTAAAGTTTTTATTGTATTCGTAAACAGCAGCAATATAAACACCTTCAACTTTAGGAATTTCGATGTCTTTTTTCATCTAAAGATATTTTAAAGACTAGATTTGAATTGTTCTAAAAACCTTAAGTCATTTTCATAAAACATTCTAATGTCACCGATTTGGTAAAGCAACATGGCAATACGTTCAATCCCCATACCAAAAGCAAAACCTGTATATTCTTTTGGGTCGATGTTGCAATTTTTCAACACATTAGGGTCAACCATGCCACAGCCCATAATTTCTAGCCAACCAGTACCTTTGGTAATTCTATAATCTGTTTCAGTTTGCAAACCCCAGTAAATATCAACTTCTGCACTAGGTTCTGTAAATGGAAAATAAGATGGACGCAGCCTGATTTTTGACTTTCCAAATAATTCTGTGGTGAAATAAATCAAGGTTTGTTTCAAATCTTTGAATGACACATTTTTATCGATGTACAAACCTTCAACTTGATGAAAAATACAATGAGAACGCGCTGAAATGTCTTCATTTCTAAAAACACGACCTGGAGAAATAGTTCGTATTGGCGCTTTATTTTCTTCCATATAACGCACTTGAACGCTTGATGTGTGCGTTCTTAGCAAAATATCTTCAGGATTGGTTTGGATAAAAAACGTATCCTGCATATCTCTAGCTGGATGATATTCTGGTAAATTCAGAGCCGTAAAGTTATGCCAGTCATTTTCGATTTCTGGACCTTCAGACACGTTGAAACCAATATTAGAAAAAATATTGATAATTTGATTTTTAACGATAGAAATTGGATGTCTGGCGCCAATATCAATAGGTTCAGCAGGACGAGTCAAATCACCATAAACACCTTTATCTTCTAGCTTTGTTTCGAGACTACTTTTCAGAGATTCAACTTTGGCTTGGGCGCTTTCTTTCAGTTCATTTACCGCTTTCCCAAAATCTTTCTTTTGCTCATTCGGCACATTTTTAAATTCAGCAAAGAAATCGTTCAAAATGCCTTTTTTGCCCAAAAACTTTATTCTGAAATTTTCAATATCCTCAATTTTGTCGGTAGAAAATTGCTCAACTTCGTCGATATAAGCTCTAATCTTGTCTGTCATAACATTTGGTAAAATGAATTTGCAAATTTAGAAAAATAAGAATGCATTTGTGGTTTCATTTCAATTAATTCATATGAAAACCATTGTGATTTAAGTCCGCCTCAAAATAGAAGCAATTTTCACTTGTTAATCCTTATTTAAGTCAAAAATATATATTTTACCTTTGCCTTTCAGATTCATTTCAGCATTTTAAAAGAGAAAATTCAATTTTATGAGTGAGAAGAAAAGTAGTAGCGAAAGAAAAAGAAGAGAGGCTTTAGTATACCATGCCAAGCCAAACCCAGGTAAAATTGAAGTTGTTCCAACAAAAAAACACGCTTCGCAAAGAGATTTGGGACTTGCATATTCTCCAGGTGTAGCAGAGCCTTGTTTGGAGATAGAAAAAGATAAACAAAATGCATATAAATATACTAATAAAGGAAATTTAGTCGCCGTAATTTCTAACGGAACGGCTGTTTTAGGATTAGGAGACATAGGTGCAGAAGCTTCAAAACCTGTTATGGAAGGTAAAGCTTTATTGTTTAAAATTTTTGCAGATATTGATGTTTTCGATATTGAAGTTGACACAAAGAATATTGATGAATTTATAGCGACTGTCAAAAATATTGCTCCAACTTTTGGCGGAATAAATTTAGAAGATATCAAAGCACCAGAAGCTTTTGAAATTGAAGAGCGACTAAAAGCAGAGCTTCCCATTCCTGTAATGCATGACGACCAGCATGGTACCGCAATTATTTCTGCTGCGGCTCTTCTAAATGCACTTGAATTGGCCGATAAAAAAATAGAAGAAGTTCAGATTGTAGTTTCTGGCGCTGGCTCTGCCGCTATTGCATGTACAAAACTATATGTTTTGCTGGGCGTGAAAAAAGAAAATATCGTAATGTTCGACAGTTCAGGAGTTGTTAATAAAGAAAGGGGTGATCTTTCTGAAAAACAAACTGAATTTGCAACTTCAAGAACCATAAAAGATTTATCTGAAGCTATAGAGAATGCTGACGTATTTCTAGGACTTTCTGTTGGCGGTGTTCTAAAACCTGAGATGCTTTCCAAAATGGCAGACAACCCAATCGTGTTTGCGATGGCAAATCCTAATCCAGAAATAGATTATGACTTAGCCGTAGAAACTAGGAAAGATGTCATTATGGCGACAGGAAGAACAGATTTCCCGAACCAAGTGAATAATGTATTGGGCTTTCCATACATTTTTAGAGGTGCTTTGGATGTCCGTGCCACAAAAATAAATGAGGAAATGAAAATGGCTGCGGTCAAAGCTTTGGCAGGATTAGCTAAAAAACCTGTACCAGAACAAGTAAATATTGCATATGCAGAAACACGTCTAAACTACGGTCGTGACTATATTATTCCAAAACCATTTGATCCACGTCTGATAGCAGAAGTACCGCCTGCAGTTGCAAAAGCAGCTATGGAATCTGGGGTAGCACAAAAACCAATAGAAGATTGGAAAGCCTATGAAGATGAGTTATTGGAACGTATGGGCAGTGAGGATAAAATCACTAGATTATTGCTGAATCGCGCTAAGCAAAATCGAAAAAGTATTGTTTATGCAGAGGCTGATCATCTTGATGTTTTGAAAGCTGCACAACAAGTTTATGATGAAGGTATTGGCATTCCGATTTTACTTGGACGTAGAGATGTAATTTTGGAATTGATGGAGGAAATTGAATTTGAAGCTGAAGATGTAAAAATTATAGATCCTAAGTCTGATGAAGAGAAACCACAGCGAGAACGTTATGCGAAATCACTTTGGGAGAAGAGAAGTCGAAAAGGAGTCACGCATTATGATGCCAAAAAAATGATTAGAGAGCGTAATTATTATGCTGCAATGATGGTTGAAAACGGAGATGCAGATGCTATGCTTTCTGGATATTCGCGTGCTTATCCAGCAGTTCTAAAACCTATTTTGGAAGTTGTTGGTAAAGAGAAAGGCGTTTCGATTGTAGCAGCAACAAATTTGATGAATACCAAACGTGGTCCTATTTTTATCAGTGATACATCAATAAACATTAACCCAGATGCTACACAATTGGCAAGAATAGCACAAATGACGGCTAAAACTGTAAAAATGTTTGGCATTGAACCAATTATAGCAATGACGTCTTATTCGAATTTTGGTTCGTCTAAAAATTTACATGCCAAAAAAGTTAATGAAGCGGTAGAATTTCTTCATAAAAATTACCCAGAGGTTCAGGTTGATGGAGAGTTACAAGTAGATTTTGCTTTGAATAGGAAAATGCGAACTGATAAATTTCCATTTTCAAAATTGAATGGAAAAAAGGTAAATACTCTTATTTATCCAAACTTGGATTCTGCCAACGGGACTTACAAGTTGATGAAAGAATTGAATAGCGCAGGTTCAATCGGACCTATTTTAATGGGTTTGAATAAACCAGCACATGTGTTTCAACTTGGTGCAAGTGTAGATGAAATGGTAAATATGTCTGCTGTAGCAGTTGTAGATGCGCAGCAAAAAGGCAAAAAGAAGCAATAACTTTTTTTCTTTCAATCTGAGGCTAAGGAATTTAGGTTTCAGGCAGTTTTAACTTAAATTTTATTACATTTGACTGCTAAAATTTAGTTAAGATGATCACGCACTTGCGAGGTAAACTCATAGAAAAGAATCCTACAAATATAGTTATAGAATGTCAAGGTATCGGGTATGAAGTGAATATTTCACTTCATACCTTTTCACTTATAAAAGATGAAGAAAGCATCACGATTTTCACTCATCTTCAAGTGAAAGAAGATTCACATACTTTGTACGGTTTTAAAGAAAAATCTGAACGAGAAGTCTTTCGCCAATTATTGTCAGTTTCAGGAATTGGGGCAAGCACAGCTAGAATGATGTTCTCCTCTTTATCACCTTCACAAGTTATAGAAGCAATTTCTAGCGAAGACGCAGATACAATTCAAAGCGTAAAAGGCATCGGGAAAAAAACAGCACAACGCGTTATATTAGATTTAAAGGATAAAATTAAAACTACAGCGACCGAATCAGGAGAAACTATTACAAAATCATACAATACACATAAGGAAGAAGCGTTATCTGCACTTGAAACATTAGGTTATCAAAGAAAACAATCTGAAAAAATTATTAATAGAATTTGTAATAACAACCCACAAGCTAACGTTGAAGATATAATCAAACTAGCCCTTAAAAATTTATAATCCCATTGAACCCAAATTCGTTGTCTGTTAACAAAAGCTTTTATTTTATTCTTACATTCTTCTTGATTGGTCTCAGTCATCATTCTTCGATGGCACAAGAAGAACAAGAACAAGACTCTACGCAGACAGGTTTCAGTTTTGGTGAGATTGAAATGGGGAATCCTTCCAGTATAGTTTCAAAATACACTTACGACCCAGTTGTTGATAAGTACATTTATTCAGAAAAAATAGGAAGTGTAGATGTAAAATATCCACTTGTTTTAACGCCTGAAGAATTTGAAAAATTGATTCTTGAGGAACAAATGAAAGCTTATTTTAAGCAAAAGTCTGATGCTGCTCAAGGAAAAGGCGATGAAGAAGATCAAAAAAATCTGATACCAATTTTCTATGTAAACAATTCTTTTTTCGAATCTATTTTCGGTGGCAATGAAATTGAAGTAATTCCGCGTGGATCGGTGGCTGTTGATCTAGGTATTTTATATAGTAAGCAGGATAATCCATCGCTTTCGCCAAGAAACCAAAGTAATTTAACTTTCGATTTTCAAAACCAAATCAAGTTAGAATACACGCCAACTGAAGATGATATTGTAAGAAAAATAGAGGTCGGTAATGTGAATATGGTGACCAATAATTCCCTTATGCAAGGTTCTGAGAGTTTGTTTGGGGTGAAAACTCAACTTCAATTTGGTAAAACGACTATCACAGGCGTTTTTTCAGAAATGAATTCCGAAAGACAAAATGTAAATGTACAAGGTGGAGCAACCATTCGTGAATTCGATAAATTTGCCTTAGATTATGATGAAAACAGGCACTTTTTCTTAGCTCAGTTTTTTAGGGATGAATATGACAGGGCTTTGCTAAATTACCCATTTGTGAATAGCCGTATTCAAATTACTAGAATCCAGGTTTGGGTAACTAACCGTACTAACAATCCGCAGACTTTAGCAGATGCTAGAAATATTGTTGCTATTCAGGATTTAGGAGAGAGTAATCCAGAACGCGTCGGTTTATTTTTAGATAACAACGGTAACCCATCAGCGCCGCCAATTCCTAATTTCATACAAAATCCCAATGGTAGACCTAGCAATAATAATAATGCTTTTAATCCAATAGGAATAAATGGCGCAGGAACTTCTGTGCTAACAGATCAAATTCGCGACATTTCGACCATAGCGCAAGGTTTCGGTGCCGCCCAAGGTTTTGTTAGTGAAGGTAGAGATTATGCAGTTTTGGAAAATGCTCGAGAGCTTCAACAAAATCAGTACACATTGAATCAGGAACTGGGTTATATTTCTTTAAACCAACGTTTGTCTAATGATGAAATTTTAGGTGTTGCTTTTGAATATAAAACTACAGACGGGAATGTGTATCGCGTTGGTGAATTTGGAAACGACGGACCATCTGCAACAGAAACTACTGAAAACCCAAACGTTGAAGGTGAACAAATTGCACAGAATCAGAATCTGGTTGTGAAAATGCTGAAAAGTCCAGTCACCAATGTAAGTGAGCCAGTTTGGGATTTGATGATGAAGAATTTCTACAACTTAGGGGCTTCTGGTTTGGAGCAAGACGGTTTTAGATTTAATATTTTGTATACCGATCCGCAACCAGTCAACTTTATTAGTCAGGCTCCAGGAAGTGATACCGAACTTCCTGATGATGTTGACGAGACTAACTTATTACAGGTTTTTGATTTAGATAGATTGAATTCTAATAATGACCCAATCGGGGGTGGAGACGGCTTTTTTGATTTTGTGCCAGGAATTACAATTGACCCCCAAAATGGATTGATAAAATTTACTAAAGTTGAACCATTTGGGGAATATCTTTTTGAAAAATTAGATTTAACACCAAATGGTGGGGCTGAAGATTATGAAGACCCAGATACTTATAACGACAATCAGTCGCAATATGTATTCAGAAGTTTATATGCGACAACCAAAACTCAAGCACAACAACAAGAAACAGAAAAGAATAAATTTCAATTAAAAGGACGCTACAAAGCTTCAGAAACCGATGGTATTCCTATTCCTGGAGGTTTTAATATTCCTAGAGGTTCTGTAGTTGTAACTGCTGGAGGAAGGACTTTGCAAGAAGGTGTAGATTATACAGTAGATTATGAACTCGCCCGAGTTAGAATTTTAGATGAAGCTTTATTAGCTTCGGACACGCCAATACAAGTTTCTTCAGAAAGTAATGCCGTTTTTGGAAGACAAACTAAACGTTTCACAGGTTTGGATGTTCAACATCAATTCAGTGATGAATTACTGATTGGTGCAACATTTTTAAATTTGAACGAAAAGCCAATCACTCAAAAAGCAGATTACGGATCTGAACCTATAAACAATTCTATTTATGGAGTGAATTTCAATTATAATACAACTGTGCCTTTTTTTACAAGAATGGTCAATAAGTTACCTAATACAGATACAGATGTAGAATCCAACTTTTCTTTGCGTGGAGAGTTTGCTTACTTGAAACCAGGTTCTCCCGACGCTAGTGATTTTGGGGGTGAAGCAACAACTTATGTCGACGATTTTGAAGGTTCTCAAACCTCTATTTCAGTTCTTGATCCTAATTCATGGAGATTGGCAAGTACTCCAGTAGGTTTTCGTGGACCAAACGATGTTAATGGGACTTATGATGTTAACGACGATTTGAGTACAAATTATTTCAGAGCAAAACTCAACTGGTACACGATCGATCCTATTTTTTACAGTTCTCAGCGGCCAGATGGAATCACAGATCAAGATCTGTCTCAATATTATTCAAGACGAGTTTTGATCAACGAGATTTTTCCGAATACAGACATTGTACCTGGACAAATTCAAACTGTTTTTCCTTTAGATTTGGTTTATAGACCAGACGAGCGAGGAATGTATAACTACAATCCAGCTGCTTCAAATGATGATGTTTTGCCAAATCCTGAACAAAATTTTGGTGGAATTATGAGAGGTTTAGAAACTACAGATTTTGAGCGTTCAAATGTGGAATTTGTAGAATTCTGGGTCATGGATCCATTCATTTACGAAGAAAATGCAACCAATAACGGCGGAAAAATTGTTTTGAATTTTGGAAGTATGACCGAAGATGTTCTGAAAGATGGTCGAAAGCAATTTGAAAATGGTTTGCCAGAAGATGGTGGAAACTCTAATGTGCTGAATACTAATTATGCCAAAGTTCCATCCAATCAATCATTGGTTTATGCTTTTGATACTGAAGGGCAACAAAGAATTAACCAAGATGTAGGTATGGACGGTGTGATCAATGCTGACGAAGCTCAAAAATTCCCTGATTTTGCAGGTTTCGAAGATCCTTCTAAAGACGATTATGATTATTATTTGAATCGCGATGGCGGCATTTTAGAGCGTTATCTGAATTTTAACGGAATGGAAGGCAACAACCCAGTTGAAGTCACAGAAACCAATCGCGGTAATTCAGCATTTCCAGACGTAGAAGATGTCAATCGAGATAATACAATGAATACCATTGATAGTTATTTTGAGTACGAAGTTCCAGTATTTCCACAAATGAGTGTTGACAATAATACAAGCTCTATCGCTGGTATAGATTCAGACTATATTACCGATGTAAAAGAAGTAACGACAGTCTTACAAAACGGTCAGGAAATTGATGCAAGGTGGGTTCAATTTAGAGTGCCACTAAGAACAAATAGCGAATTTGCAGTTGGTGGAATTGCCGACTTACGTTCCATCAGATTTATGAGAATGTACATGACTGACTTTGATCAGGAAACTATCCTAAGATTAGGAACTTTGGACTTGGTTAGGGGAGACTATTTGACCTATGACCAGCCAATTGTCCCAGATGGTTCAAATCCTGAAACTGGAACGACTCAACTTGAAGTTGAAGCAGTCAGTGAAGAAATCACTTCAAGATACGTAACGCCACCAGGAGTTGTCCGTGAACAAATTGTTAATAATAATGTGGCAATTAGAGAGGATGAAAAATCTTTGGCGCTCCGCGTGAAAAACCTTCAACCTGATGATTCTAGAGGCGTTTTCAAAAATTACCAGATCGATATGCGACAGTATGAGAATTTAGAAATGTTCTTGCATGCTGAAGCACTTGCACCACCAAATACACAACTTCAAGATGACCAATTGGTTGCTTTTATAAGAATGGGAATCGATTTCACCAATAACTTCTACCAAATAGAAGTTCCTTTGAAAGTTAGTGATATTGAAGATTTAACTCCGAGAGGTGTTTGGCCTTTAGAAAATGACATGAATATTTCTTTAGAATTGCTTCAGGAAATCAAATCAACAGTTTTAGGCAGTGATCTTTACAGTAATTTAGAATTGAACTTTTTCGATGAAAATGCTGCGCCTGTAGATGGTTCTAATAATGAAGGAATGAAAGTCGGCATTAAAGGAAATCCAAGTTTTGGCGATGTACGAGTGATTATGATTGGTTTGAAAAACGTGAGCGGCCAGAATGTTTCAGGAGAAGTTTGGTTCAATGAATTGCGCTTATCAGGTTTAAAAAATGAAGGTGGCTGGGCAGCTGTACTTAATATGGATACCAATTTCGCTGATTTTGCAAATATTTCTGGTACTGCTCGCCAAACTACAATAGGTTTTGGTGGAATAGAGCAAGGGCCAAACCAAAGAAGTCGTGAAGATGTTCAGCAATATGATTTTGTAACTGGATTCAACTTAGGACAGATGCTACCCAAAGATTGGGGAGTGAAAGTTCCGTTTAGCTACAGTAGAGGCGAGGAACTAATAACGCCACAGTTTGACCCTGTGTTCGGTGATTTAGAATTACAAACTTTATTGGATAATGCTGAAAACCCTCAGGATAGAGAGGAGTTTAGAGAACAAGCAGAAACTTATACTAAAAGGCAAGGCATTAGTTTAATTGGTTTAAGAAAAGATAGAACTAATGATGATCGAACACCAATGCCTTATGATGTAGAAAATTTCACTTTTTCGGGAAGTTATAATCAAACCGATTATCGCGATTTTGAAATTGAAGAGTCTTTAGATCAAAATGTGGATGCTGGTCTGATTTATGGTTTCAATTTTCAACCTTTTGAACTTGAGCCGCTGAAAGAAGTCTCATTTTTGGATAGTCCATATTTTGCGATTTTCAAAGATTTCAATGTTAATCTTCTTCCCAATAGCATAACGGCAGGTGCAAATATTAACCGACAGTACAATGAATTGCGTTTTAGAGAATTCAATTTACCACCTGGAAGTATTGGGCCGCCAAAACTTTACCAAAGAAACTTCTTTTTTGATTGGGAATATGCTATTGATTATAGTTTAACGAATTCATTAAATTTCAACTTTAATTCAAACACCAATAGAATTGTTCGTAATTTCATAGATGAAGACAACAATCAGGATAATTCCGTCGGCGTGTTCGATGAGTTTTTTGATATCGGCATTCCAAATAGACATTACCAACAATTGCAAGTGAATTATACTTTGCCGTTTGATAAAATCCCATTTTTGAAATTTGCCAAAACTCAATACTCTTATACAGGTGATTTTCAATGGCAAAAAGGATCCGAGATTTTGAGAGATTTAGAAGGAATTCCTAATTTAGGGAACACCGTGCAGAATTCTGCGACTCATAGTATAAATGGTAATTTTACGATGTCAACATTGTACAATTATATCGGTTTAACTAAAAAGAAAAAACAAAATAACCAAGTTATAAATAGGTCTTCTGCTAGACGTCGTGCTGGGGGAGGACAAAGTCAGCAATTGAGTCGAGATAGTCAAAGTCAAGACCAAAATCAGGACGATAATGAGGATTTGAGTTTCGGTGACAAAGCTTTGAATTCCTTGATAGGAATTGTAACCGCTGTAGACAGAGTTCAAATAAATTATCAAGATACTAAAGGTATTTTTATGCCAGGTTATACAAATAATATTGGTTTTGGCGGAACTTTAAAACCAACAGCTGGATTTACATTTGGCAGTCAGAGAGATATTAGGGAGCGTGCAGCAAGAAAAGGCTGGCTGACGATGTACCAAGATTTCAACGAAGAATACGTAAGAACCAACAATGAACAATTAGATATTCAAGCTGGTATTGATCTCTTGCCTGGTTTAACTATTGATTTGCTAGGAAATCGTCTATACTCCGATACTTATACAGAAAATTATTATGTTGATCAGGAGACCTCTATGTACAATTCTATTACGCCAAACACCTACGGAAATTTCAGTATTTCCACGAATATGATTCGTACCGCTTTCAATACCAGCACAAGAGAAAGTTCTGAAAATTTTGAACAATTTAGAAACAATAGAATCATAATAGCGAATCGTTTAGCAGAACAAGCCGGAATCGACCCAAACAATCCTGACAATTTGGACGAAAATGGATACCCGTCTGGTTTTGGTAGAACCAATCAAAACGTATTGTTGCCTGCATTTATTGCTGCTTATACTGGAGAGGATGCAGGTAGTACAAGTTTGAAGCCTTTTAGAGATATACCAATTCCTAATTGGAATTTGAAATATACTGGTTTAATGCGGTTAAAATGGTTCAAAGAAAAATTCAATCGCTTTTCTGTCCAACATGGTTATCGGTCAACTTATACAATCAATCAATTTCAGACCAATTTAGATTTTAACAGAACAGATCCTTATGGTGATTTCAATAGAGATCAAAATGGAAATTTTAAAAATGAATTGATTATTTCGAATGTGAACCTTATCGAAGAGTTCAGTCCGCTGGTTAAACTCGACTTCGAAATGAAAAACTCCATAAGTATTCTAGCTGAAGTAATCAAAGACAGAGCTTTATCTTTTAGTTTTAATAATAATTTATTGACAGAAATGAAAGGTGAAGAATACCGTGCTGGATTAGGCTATCGCGTCAAAGACCTTACAATTGTCACCCAGTTTGAAGGTAATCGAAGAGTTTTGAGTAGTGATTTGAACCTTCAGTTGGATTTAGCATTAAGAAAAAATGAAACTATTATTAGAAATCTGGACGTAAATAGCAACCGGACAACATCTGGTCAAGACATCTGGGAAATTACTTTTAATGCAGATTATGCATTTACTAAGAATTTAACAGCCTTATTTTTCTACAATCATGTATTTTCGCAAAATGCGATTTCAACAATTTTTCCGCAGACAACAATTAGAACAGGAATTACATTAAGATATAACTTTGGGAATTAAATATTAATACAATGAACATACCAGACAATTTAAAGTACACAAAAGACCATGAATGGCTAAGCATTGACGGCGATACAGCTACAATTGGTATTACCGATTTTGCTCAAGGCGAATTGGGAGACATCGTTTATGTTGAAGTAGAAACTGTAGGGGAAACTTTAGACAAAGATGAGGTTTTTGGAACAGTAGAAGCAGTAAAAACTGTTTCAGATCTATATTTGCCACTTTCAGGTGAAATTTTAGAATTCAACGAAAATCTAGAAGACGAACCTGAACAAGTAAATGAAGATCCTTACGGAGAAGGCTGGATGGTTAAAATGAAAATTTCAAATGAAGATGAAATTAATGAATTGATGGATGCTGAAGCTTATAAAGCGCATATTGAGTAGCAAAATACCAATGGCAATTGCAAGTATTTGCACCTTGTTAATTGCCTATTTTTCCTTGGTGGAAAATGGTAAAATGCCAAAAGTTGATATAGATGATGTTGATAAATTATATCACGGATTTGCGTATTTTGTCCTCAATGGATTGTGGCTTGTAGTGCTCAGAAAATTTAAAAGGAAAAGTGGTTATATGACTTTTCTGAAAATTTCAATCCTAGTTATTGCTTTTGGTATTATTATTGAAGTACTACAAGGTACAACGACAACAAACCGAAGTTTTGATTATTACGATATCTTAGCCAACAGTATTGGTGTTATTTTAAGTTTTTTATGCTTTATGATGATTCATAAAAGAAGTTTGGAAATTTAAAATGTATTATTGAAGTCAAAATTTATTTTTTTTATACTTTAGTAACCTATTTAAAAAAGAATTATGGAACCAAAGAAGAATCCAAAAAAAGACCTTAACAAGAAAAGTTTTCTATTTTTTCAGATAGGTTTAGCGCTTATGCTTGGAGTTTCTCTTATCATGATAGAGTGGAAAACTTATGATAAGGAAGCAATCGATACAGGCACAGTAAATCTAAATCTATTAGATGAAGAGGATGTGCCAATTACCGAAATGCAGAAAACACCGCCACCACCACCGCCACCGCCACCAGCTCCAGAAGTTATTGAAGTGGTTGAAGATGATTCAGATGTGGAAGAGGTAGAAATAGAATCAACTGAAACAACTCAAGAAGAAGTTATAGAAGTTGAAGAAGTAGAAGAGGTTGAAGAAGAAATAGGCGATGTACCTTTCTCTGTAATTGAAAGTGTTCCAGTTTTTCCAGGATGCGAGCAATACGATACCAATGATGAGCGTAAAAAGTGTATGAGTCAGAAAATCAGTAAATTCGTTAATGATAATTTCAATAAGGATTTGGGTTCAGACTTAGGCCTTTCAGGTATAAATCGTGTTTACGTTCAATTTAAAATTAATAAAAATGGTGAAATCGTAAATGTTCGTGCGAGAGCACCACATCCAAGACTTCAAACTGAAGGTGAGCGTGTTATCAAGAAATTACCTAAAATGAAGCCAGGAAAACAAAGAGGTCAGTCAGTAGGTGTATTATATTCACTTCCAATTACTTTTCAAGTTCAAGACTAATTTCTCTTTATAATATTTTTACAAAAAACCCCATGTCAAATTACTTGGGGTTTTTTCATGTCTGCATTTTACTAATCCTAAGTAAATATTAACGAACGTCTCTTCATTAAAAAAAAGATTTTAGCTGTATCTTTGCAAAAATTTCTAGTATTGTCTAATACACTCGCATACACACAAATTTCTACTTGGATTAACGATTTCAAAGAGCTCACTAAAATTCGTTTGGCTTTAAGTGTTGTTTTTTCTTCGATTGCTGGTTATTTGCTTGGCGCAGAATCAATAAGTTTATTAACTTTAGTCCTATTGGCTGTCGGTGGTTATGCTATGGTTGGAGCGTCTAACGCTTTTAACCAAATTATTGAGAAGGATTTGGATTTGAAAATGAATCGAACAAAGTCCAGACCAATACCTGATGGTAGGATGTCAACAACTACGGCATTCATAATTGCTTCACTGCTCACTTTGTTGGGGATTTATTTACTTTATGTTATCAACCCTATTACTTCTATGTTTGGGGCGATTTCCATTTTTTTATATGTTAGCGTTTATACGCCACTAAAAACCAAAACACCATTGTCTGTTTTTGTTGGTGCTTTTCCAGGAGCGATTCCATTTATGTTGGGCTGGGTAGCTGCCAGTGGTTCTTTTGGAATTGAAGCAGGGATTTTATTTATGATTCAGTTTTTTTGGCAATTTCCTCATTTTTGGGCCTTAGGTTGGTGGCTCTACGATGACTACAAAAAAGGTGGATTTTTTATGCTGCCTACTGGAAAAAGAGATAAAGGCACAGCTATTCAGATTATATTATATACCATTTGGACAATTTTAGTATCCATAATACCCGCATTCGGCGTGACTGGGGATTTATCCTTGTCCATAGTTTCAGCTTCTATTGTGTTTCTATCGGGACTAGTTATGTTGTTTTATGCAATTAAATTATTCAAAAAAAGAGAAACTAAATATGCCAAACAATTAATGCTGGCTAGTGTTTCTTATATTACTTTAATTCAAATTATTTACGTTTTAGATAAATTTATCAGATTATGGCTTTAGACGAAAAACATAAACGCGCAAGGAAAATGATGCTGTGGTTTGGAATCATTAGTATGGGGATGATGTTTGCTGGCCTTACAAGTGCTTATGTGGTGAGTAAGAATAGACCAGATTGGCTTACAGATTATCAGCTTCCAAATGTGTTTATCTGGAGTACTTTAGTGATTTTAGTGAGTAGTATAACGTTTCATTTGGCTAAGAATTTTGTAGCTAAGGGCGATCAAACCAAAGCCAATCTGATGATGATTTCCACATTTATTTTGGGAAGTTTGTTCGTTGTCATGCAATTTATCGGTTTTGAACAAATCATAGATGCGGGTTATAGATTTACAGGTGGAGCTAGTAATATTACGATGTCTTTCTTATATTTGTTAGTTGCAGCACATTTGGTGCATGTTATTGCTGGGTTGATTGTACTCATTGTTGTAATTTATAATCATTTTAAAAAGAAGTATAATTCAGAGGAAATGCTTGGTTTAAAGCTAGGAGTTACATTCTGGCATTTTGTAGATGCTTTGTGGCTTTACTTGTTTTTGTTTTTATATTTCTTCAAATAATAAGAAATTTGTCTATTTTTGCACAACATTAATATTTGATTTTTATGGAAGCTACTACTGTTGCTAAAACAGGTACCGAAGGAAAAACCTGGGGCGGAGGCAATCAACCTCTAAAAGCGAGTTATGGAAAATTAATGATGTGGTTTTTTATTACATCAGATGCCTTAACATTTTCAGGATTTCTAGCGGCTTACGGATTTTCAAGATTCAAGTTTATTGAAGAATGGCCGATTGCAGACGAAGTGTTCAATCACTTTCCGTTTTTGCATGGTGTAGATGCACCAATGTACTACGTGGCATTAATGACTTTTATTTTAATTTTTTCTTCCGTAACTATGGTACTCGCTGTCGATGCTGGACACCAGATGAAGAAAGGAAAAGTTGTAACTTATATGGCTTTGACCATACTTGGTGGAATTATATTTTTGGGTTCACAAGCTTGGGAATGGAAAAATTTCATAAAAGGTGAATACGGTGCAGTAGAACTTAACAGTGGAAAAATCATACAATTTGTAGATGCAAATGGTGATAGAATTGCACTTGATGAATTCTCAACAATTTCACAAAAAGTGCGTGTAGAGCACCAAGAAAAAAATGGTGTTTGGTATGAAGCTGAAGATAGCTATAACCCAAGGTCTCTGGAAGACGTCAAAAGAGGGTTTATCGCTAATGAAGATTTGAGAGTGAGAACCATGAAAATCACTGATGAAGGCGAAAAAGAAATATTAACTAGAGAAGAATCTTTACAAACACTTGAAGAGAAAGGAATTGGTGTCATAGAAGGCGCTAATCTCAAAAAAAATGAATATGGTGCACCACTTTTTGGAGATTTCTTTTTCTTTATAACTGGTTTCCACGGTTTCCACGTGTTTTCTGGTGTATTAATTTTGGTCATTGTATTTTTCAATGTACTTTTAGGTACTTACGAAAAACGAGGTAGCTACGAAATGGTTGAGAAAGTTGGACTTTACTGGCACTTTGTCGACTTGGTTTGGGTATTTGTATTTACATTTTTCTATTTAGTTTAAAATATTAGATTTATAATTATTTATGGCACACGATACAACACATAGCGAACACGGAGAGCACAAATCAGCAACAAAAAGAATTTGGCAGGTTTTTATTATTCTATCAATTTTGACTATTGTCGAAGTAGTCTTCGGTATTTTCAAACCAGATTTCTTGGTTCATACAGATCTTATTTCACTTTCACTTTTGAATTGGATTTTCATTGTTCTAACGATTATCAAAGCTTATTATATTACTTGGGCATTTATGCACATGGAACACGAAGCAGCATCACTAAGACGAACTGTGGTTTGGACAGGTGTGTTTCTAATCAGTTACCTTATCGCAATTTTATTAATTGAAGGTGCTTACATCCAAGATATTTATGCAAACAGCTTTATTGCTTGGGATTTTTAAAATGAAAGGTTAAATATATTTCAAAAGGCGGTTTTCTCAAACCGCCTTTTTTAATTTTGCAAATAAAAATATAATGAAAAAATACGCTGTACTTATTATTCTTTTTGTGCTTCCGTTGGTAGCGTATTTGTTTTTTGCAAGTGGAGTCAATAGCTTTGGGAAACTACCTATTTTAAAAGAAAATTTGACAGAATTAAAAAATTTTGAAACGGATTCCATTCAATTTGAAAACCATATTACAATCTTGACATTTTTTGGTAACGATTTTGACGTAAAAAAGGTTCACGCTTTTAATATGAAAGAAAAAATATACGATCGTTATCATAAATTTAAAGATTTTCAGGTCGTAAGTATTACTGGTGAAAATTCTTCAGAAAACATTGAAGAATTTAAATACGAAATAAATCAGACGTCTGATGCGTCTGAATGGAAATTTATAGAATTAAAAGAGGATGAAATTCAAGAATTGTTTGACCTACTAGAGTCTGACTTATCTCTGGATGAAAAAAAATCAACAAATCACGCATTTATTATAGATAAAGATTTGAACCTAAGAGGGCGAAGCGAAGATGAAGACGAAGGCACTAAATATGCTTATGATCTAAGTGATATTGGTGAAGTTAGTGATAAGATGAATGATGACGTCAAAATCATATTAGCAGAATACCGATTCGCGCTCAAGAAAAATAATGTGGAAAGATAATTTAATATGAAAAAGTATTCTTACGTAGGTATTTCACTTGTAGTATTGGTATTTGGCATTTGGGTTGTTAATGAATTAGCCTCTAGAAACTCTACAGAAGACTTGGCTTATATCGAAATAGAAGGTGAACGAAAAAAAGTTCCAGGATTTTCATTTGTCAATCAAAATAATAAGGTTATTACAAATGAAGATTACTTAGGCAAAGTTTATATTGTTGAATTCTTCTTTGCCTCATGTCCAACAATTTGCCCAATTATGAATGAAAATTTGCTAGAAGTTCAAGATGAATTCTACGGAAATATGAATTTTGGCATTGCATCTTTTACAATTAATCCTCAACAAGATACTCCAGAGGTTTTGAAAAAGCACGCCAAAGAACTAGGTGTAAAACACCCGAATTGGCATTTTTTAACTGGAGATCAAAAAGAAATTTATAAGCTAGCTAACCAAGGATTTAATATTTACGCAGCTCAGGATGCTGCTGCAGAAGGTGGGTTTGAACACTCTGGTTTTTTTGCACTTATTGATAAAGACGGTTACATAAGAAGTCGTACGGATGACGCTGGAAATCCTATTATTTTTTATCAAGGTGCAGTTCCTATGGATCAAAATCAAGGTGAAGGGCACGAAGTTCAGCAAATTGATATTCTAATTGAAGACATTAAAAAATTACTATAAATCATGGGTAATATTTCAGAAAAAACATACAACAGGTTAATATGGGTTCTGTCTATTGTAATTCCTTTAGTTGTTGCTGTTTTGTTTTCAGTTAGAATTCCTGGTGTTGAAAGAATGGGTTTTTTACCACCTATTTATGCTACAATTAATGGTCTAACAGCCATTATCTTAGTCGCTGCACTTTTAGCTATTAAAAATAAAAAAATAAAAGTCCATGAAACCTTGATGAAAACTGCCATCGGACTCTCAGTTTTATTCTTGGTGATGTATGTTTTGTATCACATGACTTCAGATTCAACACCTTTTGGAGGTGAAGGTACAATTAGGTACATTTACTACTTTATATTGGTTTCACATATATTGTTATCCATTGGAATTATTCCTCTGGTACTAATTACTTATGTGAAAGCCATTACAAAAAAATTTGAGCAGCACCGTAAAATTGCACGTATTACATTTCCAATTTGGCTTTACGTCGCCGTCACAGGTGTTGTAGTATATTTTATGATTTCACCTTATTATGTTTAAAATGTTGACTTCTAAACAAAAAAAATTCGTTGTATTCAGCTTAGTGTTTTTGCTAGCTGTTCAAAATATAGATGCACAATGTTCTATGTGTCGCGCAGTTCTAGAAACTGAAGCTGACCAAGGTTCTGCAGAAGCCATTAACGATGGAATCGTTTACCTTATGGCTTTTCCCTATATTTTAGTATTTGGTGTTTTGTATTTTGTCTATCGTTCATTCAAAAAGAAAAAATCTGAAATCTCCAAATGAAAAAAGTCTTTTACCTTTCAACTTGCGACACCTGTAAGCGTATTTTAGGAAAACTTTCATTACCAGAAGATGTCGTTCTTCAGGATATCAAGAAAACGCACATTTCTGAAAATGCCCTTGATTTTTTGCATAAAAAAACCAAATCTTATGAAATTTTGCTCAATAAAAGAGCCCAAAAGTACAAAGCAGAAGGTTTGAAAGATGAAAATTTATCTGAAGATGAAATTAAATCTTATATTCTATCACATTACACATTTTTAAAAAGACCTATTTTTATTTACGATGACAAAATATTCGTTGGAAATGACAAGCAAACCGTCGATGCTTTGATCTCTTTTTTTAATGAGTAAGCGTGTGTTGGCGATTTTGGCAGCCTTAGGTGCAACTAGCATTTACGGGGTCAATCATACCTTAGCCAAAGGCTTGATGCCAGATTTTGTTCCCCCAATCGGTTTTATTTTGATCCGTGTTGGTGGCGCTTGTATTTTGTTTTGGCTGATCAGTTTGTTTATCAAAAACGAAAGCATCCAAAGGAGACATTGGCCTAGAATTTTACTCAGTGCTGTTTTAGGAATGGTAATCAACATGCTATTGTTTTTTAAAGGTCTCAGTCTTTCCACACCAATCAACAGTTCAGTAATTGTGACTATTTCTCCGATTTTGGTTTTCGTCATGTCGGCCTTACTGATTCGAGAAAAAATTACAATTCTTAAAGCTTCCGGTGCTATTTTAGGTTTACTCGGTGGTTTGGCTTTGGTTATTTTTGGTCCTTCTCAAAGTTTTAGCGCACCAAATATTCCACTTGGTAACGCCCTTATTTTTGTAAATGCTTTGTCCTACGGTTTATATCTTATCGTAGTTCGGCCTTTAACAAGTACTTACCATCCTATTACCTTAATGCGTTGGCTATTTCTGAGTGCTGTCATTATTAATTTACCAATTACATGGCATGAATTCAGCCAGATAGAATGGCAAACCTTACCTTTCTCTGCAATTTGGAGAATTGGATTTGTAGTTTTAGGCACGACTTTTTTGACTTATTTATTGAATATTTATGCGCTCAAGCAATTATCAGCTTCAACTTTGGGTGTTTTCGTTTATTTGCAACCTGTCATAGCTATTAGTTTTGCCATCATTTCAGGTGCAGATCAACTCAATTTTATAAAAATAGTGTCCGCTTCATTGGTCTTTATTGGTGTATTTATGGTTTCAAAAAACCCTGCAAGAAGACAAAAAAGAACTTAGGCTTTATAAATGACTAAGTTTAGTCTTACATTTCAACCTATTTTGAATTTATGAGTGAAAAAATATACGATTTAATTATAATTGGAGCTGGTCAAAGTGCTTTGGCTTGTGCTTATTTCCTTAGAAGAAAAGACGTGGATTACACTATTTTGGATGACCAAAAGCAATGCGGCGCTTCATGGCAACACACTTGGAATTCTCTCACCCTTTTTTCACCTTCAGAACATAGTTCATTACCAGGATGGCAAATGCCTAATACTGAAAATGAATTTCCGATAAAATCTGAAGTTGTAGATTATTTATGCAAATATGAAAAGCGTTATAATTTTCCAATAGAACGACCAGTTAAAGTCATTTCTTTAGAGAAAACCGATGGTATTTTCGAAATTGAAACTGATAAAGGAAAATACAAATCGAAAAGTATTATTTCTGCAACCGGAACTTTTCAAAATCCATATATTCCAGAAATTTCTGAAAAAAATAATTTTGAAGGCGAGCAACTTCATTCTTCAGATTACCAAAATCCTGAAAATTTCAAAGACAAAAAAGTTTTAGTCGTAGGCGAAGGCAATTCTGGTGCTCAGATTTTAGCTGAAGTTTCTAAAGTTGCAGAAACTTTTTGGTCTACACTAAAAGAACCAGAATATCTTCCTGACGATGTGGATGGTCGTGTTTTATTCGATGTGGCTTCAGCTAAATATTATGCTGAAAAGAAAGGAGAAAAACTAGACAGTTCAAAATACAATCTTGGCAATATTGTAATGTTACCCTCTGTGAAAGATGCTAGATCGCGGAATGTTCTGAATTCTCATGGACAGATTGATAAAATTCATGGAAAAAAAGTGATTTTCGAAAACGGAGAACAGCAAGAAATCGATGTAATTATTTGGTGCACAGGCTTCGGTTATACTACTGGTTTTCTTCATAATTTAGTTTCTATAGACAACAAAGGTAAAATCCCAACAGATAAAACCAAAGCCAAAGAAACTGATGGTTTGTGGTTAGTTGGTTATGGTGGTTGGACAGGATTTGCATCGGCCACGATTATTGGCGTTGGTCGTTCCGCCAAAAAAACGGTCAAGGAAGTGAGTGAATTTTTAAAAAATTAACCCTTTTCAGAAGTGAATACAGATTTTACTGAATTCACATCAAGAAAATATTGAAGTCGAACCGATACAGTATGCTGAATGTCTTGCTGAAATAGATTACTGAAAGTGGTTTCAAAATTTTTCTGAGCCTCAGTATTATTGCTAAATAATTGGTTTCTGTATAAAGCCGTAATAAAGCTGCCGGGAGCAAATTGCCATGAATAATTCAAGTCCAGATTCCAAGTGCTAAAGTTGATGTCTGGGCTTTCTGCTAAAGCTGACTTTGGGAGGTTTTCGTTTTCTAGAAGTCTTCCGTTTGGTTTTAGATTATACATGAAATCATCGTATAAAACTGAATCCCAATAGTGGCGAAGCTGTAATTTTAAACCGTGAAAAGAGTTAAAATTATAATTAGCTGAAATGCTATTGGTTAAAATTTGTCTGTCGCGCTCTCCGAAAATGGGTTCATCTTCCAAGAAAGTCGAGAATCCTCTGTCATTAATTCGTTGGTCATAGTTGAAATTGTAAACCATAAAGAAAAAATCATTAAATCTTACTCTTGGTTCAATACTAAAATTGTAGGCATAAGAATCTCTGCCGCTTTCAAAAAAAGTATTAATATTAGTTCTAATATCGACTGCAAAGGTTCTGTTGTAATTTGAAGAAAGGAAACCTCCGAAATTTGCAAAATTTTCATAGATAAAAAATCTTCCATCTACACGAGGTTCAAAATAGTCAAATTGTTTGCCTGGTTCCGCAGCAACATTGAACCCATAAGTGTCAAGCTTTGGTGAATTAGCAAAAAAGTCTGCGCCTAATTCTAAACCTGTGTAAGTATTTGGTGTTGCTAGCTGTTTATAAAGTGATGAAAAACTAATTCTATAGTTTTGAAAATTGTCAGTAGGTTCAAATATTCGGTAAGATGCATTTGCTCTAAAATTATTGAAATTATTTCTCAGCAAAAGCCCCAAATCGTTAATGTCATACTTTTTATCTGCGTATTCATGACCTATAGAAAACTGATATTGATCGCTAATTTTAGCAACTTCTAGCGCAGAACTGAAACCTGAAGTCGCACTATCATTTTCATTGATGTAACTCATTTTTACTTCACCAGCCAAACCATAGGAATTGTTTTTATTGACGAGATCGAATAAGGCTCCTGTAACATTTGCATTTCTGAAATTTCCAGAACGGGTTACATTTGTATTGATTAAACTTACCGACGAATTCCTGTTGAATTGTTGGTCGACCACCAAAATATTATAATTGGAAAGTGGTTCCACTTTCCTTCGTCTTACTTCATTTTGAAGCGTATCCAAAACAATAGCTTTCGTAGGTTCTGTCACGGCGTTAAAAACACCTATACCAAGTCCACTCTTTAAGCGACCAGACATTTTAATGGCATTGATAAGATCTACTTCTTCAGGTTTATTTTCTAAAACTTCATCTTCATCCAAATCTAAAGAACCTGTTGGTGCATTACCAACGCGTCTAGAAAAAAATAAATTCCCTTTTGTAAAGAGATCAACACCTTCTGTGAAAAATTGTCGCTGTTCTGCAAAAGTCTGTTCAAATGGTCCAAGATTCAATACAACATTGTCAAACCTTGCTTGGCTAAAATCTGGAATAAGTGTAGCATCAAGCGTTAGATTGTCTGTAATTCCATATTTCAGATCCATACCAAGCTTAAAGTCTGTCGATGTTTGATTGCCGATCGTATTTACAATTCCTGTTGTAAAAGGGTACAAATTCAATCTAAGAGGTGGCTCTAAATTTTGTATTCCTACCAAGCGTCCGTGATAAAGTCCCTCATAACCTTTGGTTCTATCTATAGGATTCCAAGCGTATTCTGAACGTTCACGGCGAAAATATCTTCTGAATTGAACACCCCAAGTTTGAATCTCTGTCTTAGGAAATCTGAGCGTTCTGTATGGAATTTTCATTTCTAATTGCCAACCAAAACTTGTTTTCTGAACCGCACTTTCCCAAACTGCGTTCCATCCAAAATCTTGACCGATGCTAGGTGAGGATAAAGCATCTGCCTGTGTGCCTGAACTGAAAACAATGAACTGAGTGTCGTTTTGTGCATCATTATTTGGGTTGAGAACCAAAGTGAAATAATCGGTTTGGCCAAATTCGTCCCGGATCGTGTTTTGACTCATTATTTTGTTTGGATTGTCATACAATTTTGCTGAAACAAAAATACCTTCATCATTATAATAAAGTTTGACTTCAGTTTTACGGTCTGGGGTTGCCGCTAGATTTAGGTTAGGTGTAAATTGAGTGAAATTGGTAGCAACATCCAAATTTTGCCACACATCATCGGACAAGTCTCCGTCAATTTTAGCCGATTCTTCTTGTCTTAAAATATTATATTCCTTTTTGTTTTGTGCAATTCCTAAACTTAGGCTGAAATAGATAAAAAGGCAGACGCAACGTCCTAACATGCTTGATTTTTTAGTGAGCTTGCAAATTTACATTCTTAGGACTTTATCAAGTTGAAGAAGTTGAAAACATTCTTCATAATTTTTGTAAGATATTTTATTTATCGTAATATTGCAATATAATAATATTAAGAATGGGAATCACAAAATCAGATTTATTCACAGACAAACAAAATGAATTTGCCAGAATCGCAAAAGTCTTTGGGCATCCGGCAAGACTTGCAATTCTAGAGTATTTGTTGAAATCTGAAACCTGTATTTGCGGGGATTTGGTCGAAGAACTTGGTTTAGCACAAGCTACAATAAGCCAGCACTTACGAGAATTGAAAACCGCAGAAATAATTAAAGGAAATATAGAAGGCACTTCAATTTGTTATTGCATTAATGCAAAGAAATGGATTGAAATCAAATCGATTTTCAATGCGCTTTTCGACCGTTATCCAGAAAACGTTGATGATGATTGTTGCTAAGAAAATTAAATTTAAATCAATTTAGAACTTATTAATTATGACACTTAAAGAAGTTAAACAGCATTTAGAAACCCTCGAAAGTTTAAAATTTCAACTGCCGAATAAGGAGATTGTCCCTGAACATTTTCATGTGACAGAAGTCGGTCAAGTCACTAAAGATTTTATTGATTGCGGCGGAACAATACGCCATGAAAAAGTAGTGAATTTTCAACTTTGGAATGCTGACGATATAGATCACAGATTGCAACCTAAAAAATTAAAAAACATCATTAACCTCTCCGAGAAAAAGCTATTTATTAACGACAGACTTGAAGTAGAAGTAGAATATCAAGGTGAAACTATTGGTAAATATCATTTGGATTTCGATGATGGAAAATTTCAGCTTATCAGCAAACTTACCGATTGCTTAGCCAAAGACAAATGTGGCATTCCAGACCCAAAAGAACAACTCGAAGGAAAAGCAGAATCCACAGAATGCTGCACTCCCGAATCCGGATGTTGCTAATTCATTTTTAAAAAGAATATAAAAATTCTACAAATGGGAAAATTTGAAAAATACCTTAGTGTTTGGGTTATTTTAGCAATATTATTAGGTATTGGTATTGGGCGAATTGCTGGAGATTCAATTACTTTTCTGAGTGAACTTGAAGTCGCTAAAGTCAATATTCCTGTAGCTATTTTGGTATGGATGATGATTTATCCGATGATGGTTCAAATCGATTTCTCATCGCTCAAAAATGTCACAAAAAACAGCAAAGGCATTGGTCTCACATTAGTCATCAATTGGCTGGTAAAACCTTTTACAATGGCTTTTTTTGCATGGCTATTTTTAGATCAGATTTTTCAGGCTTATTTGTCACCAGAAGACGCACAACAATACATCGCCGGCGCAATAATTTTAGGTGCAGCACCCTGTACTGCAATGGTTTTTGTTTGGTCTTATCTTACTAAAGGCGACGCCAATTATACGCTTGTTCAAGTATCGCTAAACGATTTAATTCTACTTGTGCTATTCATTCCAATCGTGAAATTACTTTTAGATGTCACCAGTATTCAGATTCCCTACGACACGCTTATTTACTCAGTGCTAATTTTTGTAGTTATTCCGCTATTAGCCGGATTCATTTCGAACACTTTTTTAATCAAAAAATATGGCTTGAAGTGGTTTAACTCAGTTTTTTTACCCAAACTGAAACCTGTTTCTATGATTGCGCTCATCACTACATTGGTTTTGTTGTTTGCATTTCAAGGCGATAGAATTTTCGAAAAACCATTCGATATTTTATTAATCGCCGTTCCGTTAACGATCCAAACTTATTTCATCTTTTTTATCACTTGGTTTGTCGGTCGCTATCTGAAGTTGAAACACAATGTTTGTGCACCTTCAGCAATGATTGGCGCTAGTAATTTCTTTGAATTGGCGGTTGCTGTTGCCATTTCTTTATTTGGCTTAAATTCTGGCGCATCTTTAGCCACCGTTGTCGGTATTTTAATTGAAGTCCCAGTCATGCTTTCGCTTGTCGCTTTGGCAAACCGATGGAAATATTAAATTCAAATTCAAGTAAAAATTATGTTTTCTGAAATTCAACATCACTTCACAAAATTTCAAAATGAAATTGAAAATATTCCTGAAATCAGGCGTAATATTTTAATTGAAATTTCCAAACAAATTAAATCAGAACTCTCTGAAAATGGTGAAGCCAAGCTAATTTACATTTGCACACATAATTCTAGGCGAAGTCATTTTGGACAAATTTGGGTTGAAGTTATTTCACACTTTTTCAATATTGAAAATTTAAAAGCTTTTTCAGGAGGAACAGAAGTGACTTCGTTCAATAATAACGCTATTAAAGCTTTAAAAGAATTGGGCTTCAAAATTGAAGTCGAATCGGGTTCTGAAATAGAAAATCCTAGATATAAAGTTTATTTCGATGAAAAAAACTTTACAACTTGTTTCTCGAAAACTTTCGATGATGAATCTAATCCACATCAAAATTTTTTAGCAATAATGACTTGTGCTGAAGCTGATGAAAACTGTCCTTTTGTGCCTGGAGCTAAACAAAGATTCAGAACGACTTATGATGATCCAAAAGCATTTGATAATACTGATTTTGCTGAAGAAATGTATCAGAAACGTGCTTTGGAAATAGGTCTTGAGGTGTTTTTTATGCTGTCCGAACTTAAAAAGCTAATTACCAATACCGACTAAATTCTGAATGTTTTTTCAAATCATCAATTGTGTCAATATCATTCTTAGTTTTTAGTAAAGAATAACTATGTTTTTTTGTATCTTCTAAAGTTTGCTCAAGGACACTTTCTGTACTCCAGGCTTTTTTTAGAAATGCTTCGGGAATCATTTTTCGCATACCCATCAAATAATAACCGCCGTCATTTGCAGGACCGAAAACTAGATCTTTTGACTTCAATTTTTGAAATGCATTTGTAATATCTGCAACTTCCAAATCGAATAAATCCGTACCAATCACACAGATTCTAGAATAATTTTTTTCAAATCCATATTGAAATGCAGCTTTCATTTTTTCTCCTAAATGTCCTTCAATCTGAACGTGTTTTTGACAAGTTTCATCTGACCAAAAATCATTATTTTCAACATATTCTGAATAAAACACAGCAACATCAACTGTTGACTTCTCAACGATTTTTGCGGTATGCTTAATCAAGTGAATGTAAACATCCAAGGCAGACGCATTGCCAATGGATTTTGCTAAACGCGTCTTGCATTTACCTAATTCAGGATTTTTCGTGAACACGATGAGTAATTCTTGCTCAGACATTTTTTTTTAATTTGAAACAGCATTGCCTTTGGTTAATAAATGTTCCCAGCGCTTGTGATATACATGAATATTCTCTGTTGGCTTTTCTTGAAAATCAACAACATTGAAACCTGAATTCTTCCATAAAAAAATTCCGCCGTACAGATTTTTGATATTCTTAAACCCAGCTTCAATTAGTTTTTCTCCAAATTTTTCGGACCGAACGCCGACCGAACAATACACAATAATCTGGCTGTTTTTATGATACTTGCGTTCAATATTAGACAAGTTGAAATCCTCATAATTTATGAATTCTGCATTTTTAATATGACTGATATTGAATTCTTTTGGCGTTCTGACATCGAGCAAAATAAAATCTTTTTTATTCAATAGATTTTTTAAATTTTGAACACTAATATATTCAACGCTGCCATTGTTATAATTTGCTAAAGTCACGTCAATCGTTTCTTGTCCAGCAGAAATTTGACTAAAAAGAATGAAGAATATGGAGAAAAATTTCACGAAAATTGATTTAAGTTAAGCTTCCCTGGCAACTACTTCCAGAGCCAGCTGTGCAGCCATAGCAGTGTTGTGATGTTATTATTGTTCTATTCTGAAGCAAATCTTCTTTATATTCACTAATATGTTTGACAGGACTATCAACTTTGAGTTCCAACATTTGGTTGAAATCGCAATCATAAAGCCAGCCATCCCAACTTATGGAAATTGTGTTGCGACACATCACGTTTTTTACTGAAGCCGGATTGAAGGCTTCAACCAAAGAATACATATAATCTTCGTAGTTGTCTGAAGCAATTAAATAATCTAAATAGCGTGAAATAGGTAAATTCGTAATGGCGAACAATTCATGGAATTGAATTCCGAAATCTTCTAATAAAGCTTTTTTAAAATCAGCCTGCAATTCTTCCTGATTTCCAGGTAAGAATGCGCCAGAAGGATTGTAGACCAAGTCCAATTTTAATTTACTTTCTGGCAAGCCATAACCAACTTCATTTAGATCTTTTAATGCTTGAATGGATTTGTCAAAAACACCACTTCCTCTCTGTTTGTCTGTTTTTCCACGCGTCCAGTGTGGCATTGAACTCACCACGTGTACATTGTGTTTTTTGAAAAAATCTGGCAAATCGTGATATTTTTTGTTGGCGCGAATAATGGTTAAATTAGAACGAACGATGAAATCTTTAACACCTATTTTGAAGGCTTCTTCTACAAACCATCGGAAATTTGGATTCATTTCTGGCGCTCCACCAGTAAGGTCTAAAGTATGAGCTTTTGTTTTTTTAATAACCTCCAAACATTCCATCATTGTTGCCTTGGTCATAATTTCCTTTCGATCTGGACCTGCATCTACATGGCAATGCGCACAAACTTGATTACACATGTAGCCAAGATTGATTTGCAAAATTTCTAACTGTTTTGGCTTCAACGGAAAATCGTTACTTTTTTCAAGCTGCTTATTGAAGCTTGGCAACTCACCATTTTTGAAAATTCCATCTTCCAAAAACTCCAATTGCTTTTCCGCTTTTGCCATTCTATGTTGTCTTGCCAGAAGTGATTTAGTCGCCATGATGATTTTATTTTAATGATTTTTGAAGCATCTTAGAGTTGAATATTTTTAAGAAATCCTCGGGATTAGGAAAGATACTTAATGACTCAACTTGTCGTATTTTTTCATCATTTGCGTTGCATGAACCAAGGTTGCGCCTGACTCAATAGCCGCGCCCGCATGAACAGCTTCCATCATTTCTTCTTTGGTGATGCCTCGTTGCAATCCGTCTTTAGTATAAGCATCTATACAATATGGACATTTTACCACATGAGAAACGGCAAGTGCTATAAGTGATTTCTCTCTTGCAGAAAGCGCACCTTCTTCAAAAACTTTACCATAATATTCGAAAAATTTGTCACCTAAATCTTCACTCCATTCTGTGATTTTAGAGAAATTTCTTAAGTCTTTTGGATCGTAATAAGAATCTGCCATGTGTTTTATCTTTTTAAAATTATTATTTAAACTTATAAATTATATTGGGTTCGCTCAACATTATTAAATACTAAATTATTCGATAAAGGAAAAGAATCCTTACAAATTATCGTTATTAATATTTACGAAAGTTTTCTAAAAAAGGTTTATCAAACAAAGAGAAATCAGAAACTATTTACTTTCCTGGTTTAATAATTAAAGCATTTGGGTAGTCTTCTTTGATTTTAGTAAAAGTGCGATCAGCTTGAATTCGGCTTCTGAAATTGCCTACCCAAACTTTATAATTTGGTTCTTCATATACAATGACAGATTCAATTTGGAGATTCAATTTGTTGTATTCTTCACGAGTTTTTTTAGCATTGCTTAGTGAGCCAGAGAAAATCTGTAAACGATAAGTGCTTTTTAGTTCGTTGTTAGCGTGCATTTTATGTTTTTTTTCAATCAACGCTTCAATTTTATCGATTTCGTTTTTCGATAATTCTTGTGCACTCAAAACATTTATAAAAAATAGAAAGCAAATGAATGTTACAGCTTTTAACAAATTAAATTTCATCTTATTAGGTTTTCAACAAAATTACATTTTATCGGCAAAATGACAATTTTATTTAATTTAGAAAGATTATAAATTGACATTTAACATGTGTTGGTATTCCATAAACGTTCATTTAGTGTTACTTTTGTAGTCAATTTTTTGATACAAAAGTCTCATGTTTTTGGACTGTATCAGGTTAAAAGTTAACACTATTAATATGAAAAAGGTGATGGAACGCCCATTGAATTTGAAGTATTTATTGCTACTACTTCTTTTTGTTTTTAGCTTAACATCTTTCAGTCAGGACAATACAGAAACTACTTCTGAGTCGGAAAAAACTGAAGAACCCTCTGAGACATCTTCGCAGGAAGAAGTAATTCCTGGAGCTGATTCTGCGAAAGGGAAGGAGCTTTTTAATTCACTTTGTGCTGCTTGCCATAAGCGTTATAAAGATGCCGTTGGTCCAAAACTTCATGGAGTTACAGATCGTCGTGAAATGGAGTGGCTTTATAAGTGGATTAAAAACAGTCAGGAACTTATAAAAGCCGGTGACCCTCAGGCAGTTCAACTTTACGAGGAGTGGAATAAAGTGTCAATGAATGCTTTCCCGCAGTTAAGCAACCAAGATATTGATAATATTCTTGCTTACGTAGAGCAGCCGAAACCAGAGCCAAAAAAGGATGTCGCAGCTACTGGCGCGCAAGCGGCCGCGGGTGGAGGAGGAGTCTCTACTGATATTGTTTTAGGGATTTTAGCTTTTGTTTTGTTGATGCTGTCAGTGATTTTGTACTTAGTCAACAAGACTCTGAGAAGATTTGCAGAGGTTAACGGTGTTCCGGTAAAAGAAGATGAGCCTAAAGGAAAACCAATTTGGGTTGCTTTCGCTGAAAATCAATTTTTAGTTTTGGTGAGCGTTGTTGTTGTATTGCTCGCTGTGGCTTGGGGTGGATATGGATTCTTAATGCAAGTTGGTGTGGATCAGGGTTACGAACCTGTTCAGCCAATTCATTATTCACACAGAATTCATGCTGGTGAAAATCAGATTGAGTGTAAATATTGTCACTCATCAGCTAGAGTTTCCAAGCATTCTGGAATTCCTTCACTAAACGTTTGTATGAATTGTCATAAACAAATTGCTGAGGTTTCTGAAGAAACAGCAACTGAAGATTATTCGAAAGAATTCTACGATAAGGAAATCCAGAAATTATATGATGCAACTGGTTGGGATCCTTCAACTCAATCATATACTGGTGAAGAAAAGCCGGTGAAATGGATTAGAATACATAACCTTCCTGATCTTGCTTATTTTAACCACTCTCAACACGTTTCGGTTGCGGGTATCGAATGTCAGCAATGTCATGGTCCGGTAGAAGAAATGGAAATAATGTACCAAGATGCGCCATTAACAATGGGCTGGTGTATTAATTGTCACCGAGAAACTAATGTGAAGGTTGAAGGTAATGCTTATTACGAAAAAATTCACGCTGAACTTTCCAAAAAGTATGATGTTGACCAATTGACAGCCGCCGAAATGGGAGGCCTGGAGTGTGGAAAGTGTCACTATTAATAATAATTAAGAAAATTAAGATTCAATATGTCATCAGAAAAGAAATATTGGAAAAGTGCTGAGCAACTTAAAGACGACAGTTCTTTAGTTGAAGCGCTTGAGCAAAATGAATTTGCAGAACATATTCCTGCAGATGAATTTTTAGGCGACAAAGAGACGCTTGAAAGTTCAAAAACATCTCGACGTGATTTTCTTAAATACGTCGGTTTTAGTACTGCTGCAGCTTCTTTAGCAGCTTGTGAAGGACCGGTTGTTAAATCGATTCCTTATGTAGTTCAGCCTGAGCGAATTGTTCCTGGTGTTGCTGATTTTTATGCAACTACAATAGCGGATGGTTTTGATTTTGCTAGTGTTTTGGTCAAAACCAGAGAAGGTCGACCAATAAAAATTGATAATAATGCTGATTCTGGTGTGATGTCAGGTGGTAAAGCCCGAGTTCACGCTTCAGTTTTGGATTTATATGATATAAAACGTCTTCAGAATCCTCAAATTGAAGGAAGAGATGCGACTTGGACTGAATTTTTTACTTCACTTAAAAGTGATTTGAAAGTTAATTCTGCTAAGAAAACTTATTTGTTGACTCAAACTTTTGCTTCGCCTTCAACTGATCGATTGGTAAAAGAGTTTAAAGAAAAACATGCCAATGTAGAGCATGTAATTTATGATTCAGTTTCAGAAGAGGCTGCTCTAAATGCTTTTGAAACAAAATATGGTGTGCGAGCATTACCAAATTATAACTTTTCAAAAGCTTCAACAATTGTTTCTGTAGGAGCTGATTTTCTTGGTGACTGGCAAGGTGGCGGTTTTGATAGTTCTTATGCTAAAAGCCGTGTGCCTAAAGATGGTAAAATGTCACGACACATTCAGTTTGAAGCTAATATGACTCTTTCTGGCGCTAATGCTGACAGACGTTTGGCGACTAAACCTTCTGTTCAAAAACAGGTTTTAGTAGAGGTTTATAATCAAATCGTTGGAAATGTTGCTTCAACAAATCTAAGCGATAAGATGAAGGCTGAAGTTAGCGCGGCTGTAGCACAGTTGAAAAAATCTGGATCAAAATCTATTTTTGTGACTGGTATTCAATCTGAAGCTGCTCAAGCAATGGCTTTAGCTATAAATGAAAAATTAAATAGTGAAGTGATGGATGTTGAAAATCCACGCTTGATAAGACAAGGTAAAAACTCAGAAATAAACAATTTGATTTCTGATATGAAATCTGGAAATGTTGGTGTTTTGATGATTGCTGGTGTAAATCCTGCTTTTACTTTGCCAAATTCTGAAGAGTTTGTGTCTGCTCTTAAAAATGTTGACGCAACTGTGAGTTTCAGTATGAAAAAAGACGAAACTGCTAAACATTGTAAATACATTGCAGCAACTCCTCATTACTTAGAAGCTTGGGGTGATGTTAGGTTTACAAAAAATGATTTCAGTTTAATTCAGCCTACAATACAACCGCTTTTCAACACAAAACAGTTTGAAGACTGCTTGTTAAGATTGAATGATAGTGATCAAAAATATTATGATTTTATAAAAGATACTTTCAAAAATAATTTTGAAGGAATGTCTTGGAATACTTCTTTGCACGATGGATTCTTTTCTTACGACAGTGAACTTGAGTCTGTTGAAGTTTTAGAAGATAGTCAGAATTTAGCTTCATCTGCAAGAAATTTGTTGTCTGGAGAAAGTGATGGTATGGAACTAACTTTGTATACCAAAACCTCTTTGGGTGACGGTCGTCAAGCAAATAATCCATGGTTGCAAGAAATGCCAGATCCTGTAACAAGAACATCTTGGGATAACTATATTACTATATCCAAAAGAGATGCAGATTCATTAGGTTTGGAAAATTCTAATGTAGCTAATGGTGCACTGAATGGAGATTACGTGAATCTGAAAGTTGGTGATTCAACAATAAATAATATACCAGTAATTATTCAGCCTGGTCAAGCGCCTGGATCAATTGGTTTTGCACTTGGTTATGGTAAAACTGAATCAATTCAGGAAGAAATGCAAGTAGGTGTAAATGCTTACCCTGCATATAAGAATTTTGATTTAGTCCAAAACGTCAGTATTGAAAAAACTAGTGGTGTACATGAGTTTGCTTGTGTACAACTTCATCATACCATGATGGGGCGTAGAGATATTGTAAAAGAAACTAGTTTGGAGATTTTTAATACAAAAGATCGAAAAGAATGGAATAAAATACCTGAAGTTTCACTTAATCATGTTGAAACAAAAGTTACAAGCCCAGATGTCGATTTATGGGATGAATTTGACCGATCTATTGGTCATCATTTTAATCTTTCTATAGATTTGAATGCTTGTACAGGATGTGGTGCTTGTGTCATTGCTTGTCATAGTGAAAATAATGTTCCAGTTGTTGGTAAATCTGAAGTTAGAAAAAGTCGTGACATGCATTGGCTAAGAATTGACCGTTACTATTCTTCAGAAAATTCAATTCAAGAGGATTACGATAAGAAAGGTGATATTTCAGGACTGACCAACGCTATTAATACTTATGGTGAATTGGAAGTTGCAAGTGAAGAAGATGTTCAGGTAATTTTTCAGCCAGTAATGTGTCAGCATTGTAATCATGCGCCTTGTGAAACGGTTTGTCCTGTTGCGGCTACAGCTCATGGTCGTCAAGGTCAAAATCACATGACTTACAACAGATGTGTTGGAACCAGATATTGTGCAAACAACTGTCCTTATAAAGTGAGAAGATTTAACTGGTTCTTGTATAATCAGAATGATGAATTCGATTATCACATGAATAATGATTTGGGTAGAATGGTTTTAAACCCAGATGTTACAGTTAGATCTCGTGGTGTGATGGAGAAATGTTCTATGTGTATTCAAAAAACACAAAAAACAATTTTGGATGCTAAGCGTGAGGGAAGAGTTATTGAGGATGGAGAATTCCATACGGCATGTTCAGCTGCATGTGATAAAGGAGCAATGGTGTTTGGTGATGTAAATGATAAAGAAAGCGAAGTCTTTGCTAAATCACAAGACGAAAGAATGTATCACCTATTGGAATATTTGGGTACAAAACCAAATGTGATGTATCAAACAAAAGTTAGAAACACAACAGAAGCATAATAAATTAACTAGGAATAAATTTATATTAAATTATGTCTCATTACGAAGCGCCTATAAGAAAACCCTTAGTAACAGGTGATAAAGGTTACCACGACGTTACGTTGGATGTGGTAAAGCCTGTAGAAGGTAAGGCAAATAAATCATGGTGGGTAGTATTTTCTATTGCATTAATCGCTTTTCTTTGGGGATTAGGCTGTATAATTTACACCATTTCAGAAGGAATTGGTACTTGGGGTCTCAACAAAACAGTTGGTTGGGCTTGGGATATTACTAACTTTGTTTGGTGGGTTGGTATTGGTCACGCCGGAACTTTAATTTCTGCAGTTCTCTTACTTTTCAGACAAAAATGGAGAATGGCGATTAACCGTTCTGCTGAAGCTATGACAATCTTCTCTGTAGTGCAAGCTGGACTTTTCCCGATTATTCACATGGGACGTCCTTGGCTAGCATATTGGGTATTACCAATACCGAACCAATTTGGTTCTTTATGGGTGAATTTTAACTCCCCTTTATTATGGGATGTTTTTGCGATTTCAACTTATCTTTCGGTATCATTAGTATTCTGGTGGACTGGACTTTTACCGGATTTTGCAATGATTCGTGACCGTGCGGTAAAGCCTTTTCAAAAGAAAATTTATGGTATATTGTCTTTCGGATGGTCAGGTCGAGTAAAAGATTGGCAAAGATTTGAGGAGGTTTCTTTGGTTTTGGCTGGTTTAGCAACACCTTTAGTGCTTTCAGTTCACACTATTGTATCTTTTGACTTTGCAACTTCTGTTATTCCTGGTTGGCATACGACAATCTTTCCACCTTACTTCGTTGCTGGTGCGGTTTTCTCAGGATTTGCCATGGTAAATACTTTGCTTATCATAATGAGAAAAGTATCAAACTTAGAAAATTATATTACTATTCAGCATATTGAATTAATGAACATAGTAATTATGATTACGGGTTCTATTGTTGGTGTAGCTTATATTACTGAATTATTTATGGCTTGGTATTCTGGTGTAGAATACGAACAGTACGCATTTCTAAATAGAGCTACTGGACCTTACGCTTGGGCGTATTGGGCGATGATGACTTGTAACGTTTTTTCTCCGCAATTCATGTGGTTTCCAAAGTTAAGACGAAGTATTATGTTTTCTTTCTTTATTTCTATCGTTGTGAATATTGGAATGTGGTTTGAAAGATTTGTTATTATTGTAACTTCACTTCACAGAGATTATATGCCATCTGCTTGGACAATGTTCTCGCCAACATTTGTTGATATAGGTATATTTATAGGTACCATTGGTTTTTTCTTTGTATTGTTTTTACTTTACTCAAGAACTTTCCCTGTGATTGCACAAGCTGAAGTAAAATCTATATTGAAATCTTCAGGAGAAAAATATAAGAAAATTAGAGCTGAAAAAGGTGACGATGCTCAGTTGTACGAAACACCAAAACAAGAGCCTTTACCAGATTTTAAAGCACAGTTTAACTCTAAAGAACACTAAAATGGCATCCAAAGTTTTACATGCAATTTTTACAGATGATGACATCTTGATGCAAGCTGTGAAAGCTATGCGCAAGAAAAAGTATGGAATAGGTGAGGTATATTGTCCTTTTCCAGTACACGGTTTAGATAAAGCGATGGGAATGCCACATACAAGATTGGCTATTACATCTTTTCTATATGGATTGGTTGGCTTAACAGTCGCCACATTGATGATGAATTTTATAATGATTGAAGACTGGCCACAAAACATTGGTGGAAAACCAAGTTTCAGTTATATTGAAAATATGCCAGCTTTTGTGCCTATTATGTTTGAGATGACGGTATTTTTTGCAGCTCACTTGATGGTTATTACTTTTTATATGAGAAGTAAATTATGGCCTTTCAAAGAAGCTGAAAACCCTGATGTGAGAACCACTGATGATAAATTCTTGATGGAAGTTCCTGTAAATGAAGCTAATGTTCAGCTAATTGCAGAAACACTCCATGAATCTGGTGCATCAGAAATTAAATTAATTGATAATAAATAATTTTATGAGAAGTTTGTCAATCATATTTACAATCGCTCTAGGTCTAACTTTTATATCTTGTTCAGATAAAAATGAGCGAAATTATCAGTACTTTCCAAACATGTATGTTTCAGTACCTTATGATACTTATGGTGAATACGAAATTTTTACAAATGAGGCAGAGGCTAAGTTGCCAGTAGAAGGTACAATTTCTAGAGGATTCACTCCTTACGAATACTCTGACGATTCAGAGGGCTATGACAAAGCTAAAGAAGAACTCAAGAATGAATTACCTTATACTGAGGAAAACCTAAAAAAGGGTAAAGAATTATACGAGATTTATTGTGCCACCTGTCATGGTGATAAAGGTAATGGTAAAGGTTACTTGGTAGAAAGAGAAAAAATCCTTGGTGTGCCAGGTTACGACGATCAAGGTAGAGCTATAACTGAAGGTAGCGTTTTCCACGTCATGTGGTACGGTATAAATACAATGGGCTCTTATGCCTCACAAATGAACACAGAAGAACTTTGGATGGTCGACCATTACGTGATGAAGCTTAAAGCTGACTTAGAAGGCAAAGAAGGAAGAGAATTTGAAACTGAAGAATCAACTAAATAGTTAATAGAAATACCAAGCTGAGATATTATGTACACAATGTCAAGTAAAATAAAAATATTTTCTATTATCCTTGTTATCATAGGAGCAATAGGTTTAATTTACGGTTTCATGGATACACCAGCATCTGTAGAAGATGTTAAGGAAATGCTCCATGAAGAACACAGCGCACACGGTGGTGGAGAAGCCATGGCTACTAGTCATTCTTCCGAATCAGATGATGCGCACGCAGACGAACACGCTGAACATGTCTACCATCAGTTGAAGAATAAACCTTGGTCAGCTATTTATGTGCCAGTTTTGTTCTTCTTTCTAATTGCTCTTGGTGCTTTTGTATTTTATGCTTTACAGTATGCTGCCCAAGCTGGATGGTCCCCTCTTTTATTTAGAGTAATGGAAGGCATTGCTTCCTACTTAGTTCCTGGCGGAATTTTGGTTTATGTATTGCTAGTTTTATCTAGTTTACACTTGAATCACCTTTTCATTTGGATGGATCCCGAAGTTGTAGCTCACGATGAAATTATTCAGAATAAAACAGCTTTCTTAAATATTCCTTTCTTTTTGATAAGAGCAGCGATCTTTATTATTGGTTGGATCGTGTTTTCAAAGGTTATCATTAAGAATTCAAGAAAACAAGACGACAATTTCAGTATGAAATTGCATAAAAAGAATTTTAAACTCTCAGCTGGATTTTTGGTATTCTTTATCGTTACCGAATCTATAATGTCTTGGGATTGGATTATGAGTATCGATACGCATTGGTTCAGTACTTTGTTTGGATGGTTTGTTTTTGCCAGCATATTCGTTTCAGGAATTACCGTTATAGCACTTGTAACTATTTATTTGAAAAGTAGAGGCTATCTTGAAAAAGTTAATAACAGTCACATTCATGATTTAGGAAAATTTATGATGGGGATGAGTATATTCTGGGCTTACCTTTGGTTCTCTCAGTTTCTTTTGATATGGTATTCTAACATTCCAGAAGAAGTTACTTATTTTATAACAAGACTAGAAGACTATCCTGTATTATTCATAGGAACAGTAATTTTGAACTGGGCACTGCCAATGTTAATTCTAATTAATTCAGAATTCAAACGAATTAATTGGATTATCGTACTATCAGGAATAATAATTTTAGTAGGTCATTATGTGAACTTCTTTGTATTAATAATGCCTGGAACTGTTGGTGAATCATGGTTTATCGGAATTCCTGAAATAAGTTCTGTTTTGTTAATTGGTGGAATATTTATATTTACAATATTTAGCGCTTTAGGCAAAGCACCGCTTACTGTGAAAAATAACCCATATTTAAAAGAAAGTGAAAACTTTCATTATTAAACTATAAAAAGTAAGATTGAAAATGACAGCACTTCTTATTATAATCGTTGTAGCGTTACTTGGAATCACATTTTGGCAATTATCCAAAATATTCAAGCTATCTAAACCAATAGATAGTAATGATACACAAATTGCGGACAATAAAGACAACCAAAATCAAGGAAAAATATTCTTGGCTTTTATTGTATTCCTTTATGGATTAATGATTTACTCGTTTTGGAACTTGAGTAAATTCTATTTGCCAGAAGCATCTTCAGAACATGGTTCTGAGTACGATCAATTATTTTTTATATCATTAGCGATTATCATGTTTGTTCAGGTTATTACACAGTTCCTACTTCATTGGTTTTCTTATAAATATAGAGGTAAAGAAGGTAGAAAAGCCCTGTTTTATGCAGATAATGATAAACTAGAATTTATTTGGACTATAATTCCTGTTATAGTTCTATCAGGATTAATTATTTATGGTTTATTTGGTTGGTCAGAAATAATGAATGTTGAAGAAACAGACGACACTTTAGTTATCGAAATTTATGCTTATCAATTTGACTGGCGTGCACGTTATTCTGGAGAGGATGGAACTTTAGGAGAGGCTAATGTTCGTCTTATTGAAGGTGTAAACCAACTAGGTTTAAATGAAAATGACCCTTATTCTCAGGATGATATTATTGTCAATGAATTACACTTACCTAAAGATCGTCCAGTGCTTTTCAAATTTAGATCTCAAGACGTATTGCACTCAGCGTATTTTCCATTTTTCAGATCTCAAATGAATGTTGTTCCAGGGATGGTTACCCAGTTTGGATTTACACCTACAACAACTTCTAAAGAAATCCGAAATAGTGAATACATGATTGATAAAGTCAAAAGAATCAACGAAATTCGTAAAAACGATGATAATGTTAGTGGTGACGACAAAACTTATGAATTTGAATATTATTTGTTGTGTAACAAGATTTGCGGAACAAGTCATTACAATATGCAAATGAAAATAGTTGTTGAAACTGAAGAGGAATATCAGAAATGGATTTCAGAACAGCAGACTTTTAAAGAATTAACAGCCCAAAATTAATTTTAATAAAATAAAGAATATATGTCAGTAGCTGCACAAACTCTTGCAAATGATCACTCCCACGACGATGGACATCATCATGAGCAGACTTTCATAGAAAAGTATATTTTTAGCACCGATCATAAGATGATTGCTAAGCAATATCTGATCACAGGTTTAATCATGGGATTTATTGGGATTTCTATGTCCTTATTGATGAGGCTTCAATTGGCTTGGCCAAATGAAAGTTTCTGGATTTATGAGTTTTTACTTGGAAGATTCGGTAAGGATGGTGTTATGGATCCTAGTATTTATTTAGCACTTTCTACTATCCACGGAACAATAATGGTGTTCTATGTTTTGACAGCTGGTTTAAGTGGTACTTTTAGTAACCTGCTTATTCCACTTCAAATTGGAGCTCGAGATATGGCTTCTGGATTCCTTAATATGGTGTCTTATTGGTTGTTTTTTATCTCAAGTGTTATTATTGTTTCCTCTTTCTTTGTTGAATCTGGACCAGCATCTGCTGGTTGGACAGTTTATCCGCCATTAAGTGCATTGCCACAAGCTATAGGTGGTTCTGGTTTAGGAATGACATTATGGCTAGTTGCTATTACTATTTTCATTGCCTCGTCTCTTTTAGGCTCTTTAAATTATATCGTTACAGTATTGAATCTTAGAACAGAGGGAATGTCTATGACAAGATTGCCATTAACTATTTGGGCTTTCTTTGTTACTGCCATTATTGGTGTAGTTTCATTTCCTGTTTTATTATCTGCGGGTTTATTACTTTTAATGGATAGAAGTTTTGGTACATCCTTCTTCTTAAGTGATATTTATATCCAAGGTGAAGTTTTGTCTTATCAAGGTGGTTCTCCTGTATTATATGAACATTTATTCTGGTTCTTAGGACACCCTGAAGTTTACATTGTTTTGCTTCCTGCACTTGGAATTACTTCACAGGTTATTGCAACAAATTCAAGAAAACCAATCTTCGGTTATAGAGCGATGATTGCTTCTATTCTTGCAATTGCATTTTTATCTACTGTTGTTTGGGGTCACCACATGTTTGTTTCTGGAATGAATCCGTTTTTAGGTTCTGTATTTACATTTACTACTTTATTGATTGCAATTCCTTCTGGTGTAAAAGCATTTAACTACATTACAACATTGTGGAAAGGAAATCTTCAAATGAACCCTGGAATGCTCTTTTCCATCGGACTTGTATCAACTTTTATCACTGGAGGATTAACCGGAATAATACTCGGAGATAGTACTTTGGATATCAACGTCCACGATACCTATTTCGTAATTGCTCACTTTCACTTAGTGATGGGTATTTCAGCCTTATATGGTTTATTTGCTGGTGTTTATCATTGGTTCCCGAAAATGTTTGGTAGGATGATGAACAAAAATTTAGGTTATGTTCATTTTTGGATTACCGCTGTTGGAGCTTATGGAATTTTCTTTCCAATGCATTTTATAGGAATGGCAGGTTTACCAAGACGTTATTATAAATTTACCGAGTTCCCATATTTCGATGATTTGGCGGATACTAATGTTTTAATTTCTGTATTTGCATTCATAACAGCTGCTGGACAATTATTCTTTGTCTACAACTTTGTAAGCTCAATTTTCTATGGAAAGAAAGCAACTCGAAATCCTTGGCGTTCTAACACTTTAGAATGGACAACACCTGTTGAACATATCCACGGAAATTGGCCTGGCGAAATACCAAAAGTTTATCGTTGGCCTTATGATTATAGTAAACGAAATAATGAAGATACTGATTATGTCATTCCAGGCCAAGACTATATTCCACAGAATGTACCTTTGCGAGAGAATGAAGAAGAGTTGAATCACTAAAAATACTTTAATTTTTTCTAAAAGCCTTTTATCAAAAGATAAAAGGCTTTTAGTTTTTAAGAACATTCTAATTCTTTTTTTCATCCAGCCTTAATTACTCTTCTCTTTTATTTAAAAAGCTTAGTTTAGTTAACTTCAACATCTTAAGTTTAGATATCTATTTGCTATCTTTGTGAAATGAATGAGAATTTAGATGCCACAGGAAATCATTTTTCTGACCAGGAGCAAGAAGTTGAACGCGCTTTAAGACCACTTTCTTTTGATGATTTTGCAGGCCAATCTCACGTACTGGAAAATCTTCAAGTTTTTGTGAAAGCGGCTAATCTTAGAGGTGAAGCTTTAGACCATACATTGTTTCACGGTCCGCCTGGACTTGGCAAAACTACGCTTGCACACATTTTAGCTAATGAACTAAATACAGGAATTAAGATAACTTCTGGTCCTGTTATTGATAAACCTGGTGATTTAGCTGGACTACTAACAAATCTAGAACCTAGAGATGTTTTATTTATTGATGAAATTCACCGATTAAGCTCTGTTGTAGAAGAATATCTATATTCAGCTATGGAAGATTTCAAAATCGATATCATGATTGAGTCTGGGCCAAATGCACGAAGCGTAGAAATTAATCTTAATCCATTTACACTTGTCGGTGCGACAACACGTTCAGGATTATTAACTGCGCCAATGCGAGCCAGATTTGGCATCTCTAACAGATTAGAATACTATACTACAGAATTGCTTAGCGATATTTTATTACGAAGTGCTGCAATTTTGGATGTCCCTATTACTATGGAAGCTGCTATTGAAATTGCCGGTAGAAGCCGCGGAACCCCAAGAATTGCTAATGCATTACTTCGAAGAGTCAGAGATTTTGCGCAAATAAAAGGAAATGGAAAAATTGACATCGAAATTTCCAAGTACAGTTTGAAAGCATTGAATGTTGACAAATTTGGTTTAGACGACATGGATAATAAAATCTTACTGACGATTATTGATAAATTCAAAGGTGGTCCAGTGGGTTTGAATACATTGGCTACAGCTGTGAGTGAAAATGCAGAAACTATTGAAGAAGTTTATGAGCCATTTTTAATTCAAAAAGGCTTTATTCATCGTACTCCTCGTGGTCGCGAAGTCACTGAAGCTGCTTATCAACATCTAGGAAAAATTAAAACACCTAAGCATGGTGGTTTTTTCTAATACAATTTTATTTTATGGCTGTAAACGCTGAATTTCCCCAAGTACCTTCCTACCAGTTTTTTAAAAATGCAGGGAGTATTCTCAAAAATCCACTTCCTTTTCATCACAAAAATTTTGAAAAATTAGGAAATACTTTTCGACTTAACTTAGGTTTTGGTAATTCTGTTGTTTTTTCTCGTGATGCAGACTTTGCTTTACATGCGTTGAGAACAAATCAAAAGAACTACAGAAAATCTGAAATTCAAACCAAAGATTTAGCTAAATATGTTGGTCAGGGTTTGTTAACTTCAGAAGGTGAAGACTGGAAATTTCAAAGAAAATTGATTCAACCAGCATTTCATCGCAAAAACCTTTATACGCTTCTGGATTATATGGTTTCAGCCATTGATGAAGAATTGAATAGGATTCAGCTTGACAAAGAGATTGACGTTTTTCCTATTTTCAATGATTTGGCTTTCAAAGTTGTTGTCAAAAGTCTGTTTAGTGATGCTATTGGTTCAGAAGAAATCAATCGTTTGCAGTTGATTACTGAGGAAACTCAGAAAATGCTAGTTAAAGAACTTCGCCAACCTTATAAAAAATGGTGGTTCAATCTTTCAGGTGAACTCAAACGAAATCTTGCTTTGAGCGAAGAAGCCCGCAAAATTTTACTTCGAATTATCAATCGAAGAAGAGAAACAACTACCGAAAGCAAAGATTTACTGGATATGTTGATGAATTTAACGTACGATGATGGATCTAAAATGACCGAAGAACAACTGATTGACGAGATATTGATTCTATTTATCGCTGGTCACGAAACCACTGCAAATGCGTTGAGTTTTTCTACTCAACTTATTGCACAACATCCTAAAGTTCAGGATAAGCTTTATGATGAAATTTTACAAAATAAAAAAGCAAATCTGGCTTCTTTCGACATTTTAAAACACAGTTCGTATTCAGAGTGTGTTATTCAAGAATCTATGCGACTATTTCCACCAGTTTATTTTATAGACAGAGAAAATATTGCTGAAGATGAGTTTAAGGGTTTTCAGGTTTCACCTAATACAAATCTTTTATTTTCAATTTTTGAAATTCATCGCAGTGATAAATATTGGGAAAATGCTAAACAATTTCAACCTGAAAGATTTCAGAATGATGAAAAAGTAAGCTCATTTTATTTTCCATTTGGTGCTGGCCCAAGAAAATGCATCGGTAATAACTTTGCGATGTATGAAATTATTTTAGTTTTAAATCGATTGCTAAAGGATTTTAAAATTATAAAAGTGAAAGATGATATTGAAATCCTGCCTTTAATAAGTTTAAAGCCGAAAAATGCTATTTTGAGATTCGAAAAACGATAAATTTGATTTCAAACAAAAGACAATACACCGACTTAATAAAATCTGAAGCTGATCGATTGGGTTTTCTCTCATGCGGTATTTCTAAAGCTGAATTTCTTGAAGAAGAAGCGCCGAGGCTAGAGCAGTGGTTGAAGCAAAACGCTCATGGTGAAATGCGTTATATGGAAAACCATTTTGAAAAACGACTCGATCCAACAAAACTGGTGGAAGGTTCTAAAAGTGTCATTTCTCTACTTTACAATTATTTCCCAGAAGAAATACAACGTCAGGATTCCTATAAAGTGAGTAAATACGCTTATGGACGAGATTATCATCATGTAATAAAGGCAAAGTTGAAAGACTTTATGCAAACTTTGAATGATGAAATTGGAGAAGTTCATGGTCGTGCTTTTGTAGATTCTGCACCAGTTTTGGAAAAAGCCTGGGCAGCCAAAAGTGGTTTGGGTTGGGTTGGCAAACACTCCAATTTGTTAACTAAACAAACAGGTTCGTTTTATTTCATAGCAGAACTCATCATAGATTTGGAGCTGGACTATGACACTCCTGTTACCGATCATTGTGGAAGTTGTACAAAATGTATTGATGCTTGTCCTACAGACGCTATTTATGAACCTTACAAAGTCGATGGTAGCAAATGTATTTCTTATTTCACCATAGAGTTGAAAGATGATCTGCCAAAAGGTTACGAAAACCAATTTGAAGATTGGATGTTTGGCTGCGATATTTGCCAAGATGTTTGCCCTTGGAATCGCTTTAGCAAACCTCACAACGAACCTTTGTTCAATCCGCATCCAGAACTGCTCACTAAAGATAAAAAAGATTGGGAAGAAATTACTAAAGATGTTTTTAATGAAATTTTCCGAAAATCTGCGGTGAAAAGGACTAAATATGAAGGATTAAAACGAAATATCAATTACATAAAAGGAAAGTCTGAAAACTGACTAAAATTTAAAACTTAATCCAGTTTGCACTGAAAATGCATTTGCATAATATAGGTTTTCAATATCATTGATACGATCAAAATTCAAAAATAAATTGACTCCCTTTAAGTCTAAGCCAAAGCCAAGACCATAATTTGTATTATTAAATTGATCAAAACCTAGCATTATTTTAGTGTGAAGAATATTACCAAAGCTGCGCTCATAAAAAGCAGATAAAGTGTTTTGGAAATGTTTTGGACGTAATAATGAAAAGAACTGAACGCCGAGTTTTTGATTGCCTTCAATAGGGTTGAAATCATAAGCACAATTGCAATCATTCTTGTCGCCTCCAAAACTCAAAGAAAACGCAAGGTTAAATTTAATTGGCTGAAAATAAGTATAAGCGCGATCACTTTCTTCAGTCCTAATTGATTCTCTTACCTCATCCTCAACAGCTTGAAAATAATCATTGATATCTTCGTTAGCATCAAACTGTGGGAAATTGAATTGAGCGCCAGTATAATAATAACTTCCCACCACACGGTCAATACGTGTGTCTTTATTAAATCTAATGAGTCCAAAATCTAATACACTTGCCGTAATTTCAGCTTGTCTGGTGAAGTGGTATGACATTCCAAAATCAAAACCTATTCCCAGATTAGATCCCAAAACAGCATCACCAACAGACATTTCATCAAAATTATCTAATCCAGTACTTTGGAATGTTAAGTCCAAGCGTCGAATATTTTGAAATAATAAAGCATCGTTTCCTGTTGGATTATAGATTGAAGAAAATGTTCCAGAATTATCGGTAGATTTAATATTTAGATTTGAAGTATATAATTTGACACGGCTTCCTAAAAATAATTTACCGTTGATTTTTTTATTGATTCCAAAGTGAAGCACAGTTTGTAGGTTTCCTGTGAAATTCAAATCATCAAACCTATAAACTCTATTTTGACCTGCATTTCCTTTGAATACCAAATCCAACATATCTCTTGGATAGTAAAAGTTAGCATCTAACTCCTGATAAATTCCTGTAGTGAAATAATAGGATTTATAAAGCCATCCAACATTAATTAAGTCTAGACTTTGTGTAAATGTGAAAAAACCATTTGGGGACAATCGCTCAAGAATACCATCAATATTATCATTAATGTCATTGTCATTAATCAAATCATTGAACGTAAATCCGGTATTTCCAAAAGAAGCGTAAACACTAGACAAGCCTGGCATACCAATATGAAAATCAGTTTGCTCATAACGCATACCAGGATTCTGCATCAATGCCTGTGGATTATGCGTTTGGTTATAAAGAAGGCCTCGGTCTTGTGCTAATATAAATGTAGGGAAAAAAAGAATAATTAGTATTAGCGTTTTATTCATTACTGTGTATATAAATAACTAAATCTTGCTAAAGATTTTAATTCAAATGTACCATTGTTTGTTGCTTCAGACTCCTGAGAAACACTTATAATAACATGATCGCTTTGGATTACATCCATTATCTCAGTTTCTGTTAGGTTGAATTCAACAATTTCATAATTTGGACTGAAACCGTAACCTGGTCGTATTGTTCGGGTAGATTCAATTCTTCTGAAAGCAATTTCCTCTTCTTGATTTACAAATTGAAGATCGATTTTCAGTTCTGAGTTGATAGTACTTTCAACATTCATTTGAAAAGATAAACTTTCTAAATGGTCTAAATTAATGTCTTGTTCGAAAAAATCAATTTCTGTAGCATCAGAATATACATTTCCTGATTCTGAATTTCCATTGTTGATATCCTCCGCCGAAAAATTGAAATCTACAAAGTTAGCTTCATAAGTAGGATTGGCTTCAATACCACTAAAATCTACATCACGATCGTCTACACAAGATATTAATGTCGAGAAAACGAACAAGCCTAAAAGTATTTTTTTTGTCATCATTTTGATATGTTTTTTTAATTAATAGCAATAATTATAAATATAGAGCAATATAAATAAACTAAGAGCAAAAATAATAAATATTAATATTTTAAACACTTAAATTTTAGGAATCAATACTTTATGAAATTTATTTTAAATATTACAACTCCTATTTTTTTTAAAAAACCTTTATAAGCCCTTTGTTATAGGGCTTTACTTTTGTTTTTTAAAAGTTTAATTAAATTCATTTATCCAAACTAAAACACTTAATTTTTGATAAAATTATTATAGAATTCAGCCTGAAAGTCAACTTTTCAGTTAAACTAAACTTCATCTATATTGTTATATACGGAAGAAATTGCTTTAGGGTTCATCAAAAAAGAATTTTATTTGAAAAAATGGATATTTTTCTAGTGTCGAAGGAATGTTATATGGTCAAAGTAATTTTAAAATCAAGGAATTGGGATTCTTGATTATTTCAAATAAAACCTATGACTAATTATAGCCATGAAAATTTTACGAATTGATATTTGAAGAGAATCTCATCAAAGCTGGGGTAGATTGTATTCAACAAATTTAAAGGACTTACTATGCCTTTAATTCGTCAAAATGAAATTGAAACTAGTCAGGCAGAAAGATTAGGTGAATTTTTTTTAAAAAAAGTATACAAATGAAGGGTCGCAACCGCAAAATAGTTAAGCAAAATAAGGTATTTTTCAAGCCGATAATTCTTCACTTTAGCGATTTCATATTTGAATTAATTTACACCTACAGCATCCACTTTTACCTTATAAATTGAAGTCCTTGCGGTTATAAATAATTCGTCTCGTTTTTTACCGCCAAAACACACATTTGAAGGTTTTTCTGGGAGAGCGATAGAATAAAACATTTTTCCTTCTGAACTAAATACATCTACTGCTTTTTTATCGGTGGTCGTCAAATAGATACTTCCGTTTTGATCAATAGTCATACCATCACCACCTACATCCAAAAACAGAGATTTGTTGGTTAAAGTACCATCTTTTTCAATTGTATAAGAGTAGGTTTTGTTGTCTCCATGGTCGGTTACGTAAAGTTTTTTGCCGTCGGGAGTTCCAATTAACCCGTTTGGTCTTACCAAATCGCTACAAACGCGAATTACTTCCTGATTGGGTTTAATATAATAAACATGCATTCCACCTTGTGGAAGTTTGAGGGTTTCGTTGTATTCTGGATCAGTAAAATATGCACCGCCTTTTCCATCTGTCCAAATGTCATTGGGTTGATTAAAACTTTTGCCCATGAAACTTGAAGCAATAACTTTATAATCACCATCTGGACTTGTTTTGCTAACTTGACCTTCACGGCCTTCGCAAGCCCACAAGTTCTGGTCTTTGTCGAAGTATAAACCGTTGGCACCGCCAGAATTCTCTCTAAATATTTTTATTTGATTGTCTGTCGTCCAAATCCAAATTTTCTGTTCTGGAATATCAGTGAAATAGACATTTCCGTTAGCATCAACCGCAGGACCTTCTGTGAACTTGAAATCGATAGTTGACTTTTCAAATTCTTGGTTCTTTATTTTGCCACTTTCAACTGAATCAGTATTTATTTCAGTTTTTGATTTTTTTTCTTGACAGGCTAATAACGAGAAAGCAATTAGGAAAAAGTAGATGTTTTTCATTTTATTTTTTTAATAGCATTAAAGCTACAAAATTCTTCTATAGAAATTTACTTCTAAAGGTGATTTTAAAATAAATTCAATATTGAAAGCCAAAAATAAATTATTTAAGCTCAAAAACGTTAAAATACGATTAGCATCCAGACGGTTTTTTCAGAATTGGTGTGAGTTCAATTTATCATTCAACTTTGTTGATAGCGGTTTCGTGTAGGCTCAGTATCGTGCAAAAATTCTAAATCTTTTAATTCAGTCTTATAATTAGCAAATTATCTCAAACTTTGGTTTCAGTCATAAACCTGCTATTGCGCATAAACAGCGTTGTAAACAGTTTTTTAGAGTCTGTATTCAATCCCTAAGTTAAAAACTGATAATTTGACATCTTGAAAATCTCTTCCAATTAATCCAAAATAATATCTTAAGTTAAGTGTCAACCTTTCACTCAATTCATATCCCGCACCTAACGAAAGCCCCAAATCAAATTTATCATAATCAAAGTCAGATATATTATTAAAACTTGGGTCATCAACAGGCGATTCAGTTACCTCTTCTTCTCGATCTATTATAAAACCAAATTGGGGTCCTGCCTCTACATAAATCTTGTCCGCTAAATAATATTGTGCTAATATTGGAATTGAAATAGTTGATTCTATTACTTTAGATTTAAAGTCTCCTATTATCGGAATTTGGTCTGGAGATTCTCTTATTTCAACATCTTCAATAAGAATATCAGTTCCTTGTTGTGCAAATAACAACTCTGATTGTATTTTAAACTTTTCATTCATTCTAATATTCACAAAGCCTCCACCGTAAAATCCAACTCGATAGTTATATTCAGCAAATAAATCTCCAGTGTATTTAGATATATTTAAGCCAGTTTTAATTCCATACTCAGTTTGTGCTTTGATTTCTAAATTACTAATCAAAAAAAATGCGATAATTGTTAATAGGTATTTTTTCATTTTTCAAATTTAAATTGTTGATAACTTTTAATAATGAATTCCATCATCTAATTCAACTTCAATAATATGAAACTTCAAATTTTCAGAGGAAAAAAAAATAAAGGTCAGAATCTCTTTTTATTTTGAGAATTCTGACCTCTAAGTTCTGAATTCATTAAAAATGAATGGTTTTTTAAAATAAAATTATTGATCTAAATCAAAACGATCCAAGTTCATGACTTTGTTCCATGCTTTTGCAAAGTCTTTTACAAATTTCTCTTCAGAATCTGAACATCCATAAACTTCTGCGAGTGCTCTTAGTTCAGAATTGGATCCAAAAATGAGATCTGCTCTGGTTGCTGTCCATTTTTTCTCTCCTGTTTTACGATCGGCACCTTCAAATACGGTCTCTTTTTCATTGACCGCTTTCCAAGTTGTCCCGAGATCCAAAAGATTTGTAAAAAAATTGTTGGTTAGCACGCCTGGTTTATCAGTAAATATACCATGATTTGAGTTGTCGTAATTGGTGTTTAAAGCTCTCATTCCGCCAATAAGTGCAGTCATTTCTGGAGCAGTAAGTGTAAGTAAATTTGCTCGATCAATGAGTAATTCTTCATCAGTCACTTTTGAAAAGCCTTTAGAGTAATTTCTAAAACCATCTGCTCTTGGGTTCAAGGCTTCAAAAGAATCCATTTCTGTATTTTCTTGCAAAGCATCCGTTCTGCCTGGGTAAAAAGGAATCTGGATTTGATAACCAGCTTTTTTTGCAGCATCTTCTACAGCAGCATTGCCACCTAATATTATTAAATCTGCAAGAGATACTTTTTTGTTTTCCTCTTGTGATGAATTAAATTCATTTTGAATTTTCTCTAGAACTTCAAGAACTTTCGACAATTGATTTGGATTATTGACTTCCCAATTTTTCTGTGGTTCAAGTCTAATATGAGCGCCATTGGCTCCGCCACGCTTATCGGAATTTCTAAAGGTTGAAGCAGAAGCCCAAGCAACAGAAACCAATTCAGAAACTGATAATTCTGAGTCTAATATTTTAGATTTTAAGGAGGAAACATCTTTGTCATCAATCAATTCGTGATTTACCTCTGGTACAGGATCTTGCCAATTATGTTGCTCTTTTGGAACTTCTGCTCCTAAGTATCGCTCTTTTGGTCCCATATCACGGTGAACTAGCTTAAACCATGCTTTGGAATAAGCTTCAGCAAATTCATCTGGGTTTTCATAAAAATGTCTTGATATTTTCTCATAGTCTGAATCTTCTTTTAAAGCAAGATCTGTGGTCAACATAAAAGGAGCGTGTTTTTTCTTTGGATTGTGAGCGTCAGGAATAGTTCCTTCACCACCATTATTTTTTGGTTTCCACTGATAAGCTCCAGCTGGACTTTTGGTAAGTTCCCAGTCATATTCAAAAAGATTTTTAAAATATGAGTTGCTCCATTGCGTAGGTGTGTCCGTCCAAGCACCTTCTAAACCACTAGTGATTGTATCCTCACCTTTACCAGATTTATAATTGTTTTTCCAACCCATACTTTGCATTTCCATTGGTGCACCCGCTGGTTCTGCTTCTACATAATCAAGATCGCTGGCCGCTCCATGAGTTTTACCAAAAGTATGTCCTCCGGCTATAAGTGCCACTGTTTCGTAATCATTCATAGCCATACGACCAAAAGTTACTCTGATATCGTTTGCAGCTCCAATCGGATCAGGCTTTCCATTTGGTCCTTCTGGGTTGACATATATCAATCCCATGTGAGAAGCTGCAAGAGGATTTTCTAATTCACCTTCTTCATAACGTTCTTTATTATCTAACCATTCTTTTTCAGAACCCCAATATACATCTTCTTCTGGCTGCCAAATATCTTCTCGACCACCGCCAAAACCTTGCATTTTTAATCCCATTGATTCGTGGGCGCAGTTTCCAGCAAGTACAATCAAGTCTGCCCAAGATAATTTTTTACCATATTTTTTCTTAATTGGCCAAAGTAACAATCTAGCTTTATCTAAATTGGCATTATCTGGCCAGCTATTTAATGGAGCAAACCTTTGAGAACCTGATCCTGCACCACCACGGCCATCTTGTATTCTGTAAGTACCAGCTGCATGCCAAGCCATACGGATGAAAAATGGTCCGTAATGACCATAATCTGCAGGCCACCAATCTTGACTGGTCGTCATAAGTTCATTGATGTCCTGTTTTACAGCTTTTAGATTTAAAGATTTAAATTCTTTAGCATAATTAAAGTCTTCGTCCATGGGATTAGCCATGGCAGAATTTTGTCTTAGAATATTGATATTTAAGGAATTTGGCCACCAATCTCTATTGTCATGACCACTTCCTGCAACTCCTTTAACTTCTCCATTTAAAAAAGGACATTTTGCTGAAGATTCATTGATTTCCCAAACTTTATGATTTGGTTTTTCTGAATTATTATTTTTTTCCATTTTGTCTATAAATTTAATTTAGTTTAAAGAAAATGAATTTATAAACTTATTCTATATAGTTTTTATCTATATATCTGATGTTTTTATAAGTAAAACTGATAAGCTATAAATTTTTTAATCAATAAATTTAAATAAAAATATGTATTATTAAAATTAGGACGCATAATTTTAATAAAAATGAAAAAGCTTCTTCAATTTTTTGAAGAAGCTATAAAATATGACTTATCATAGGACTACTTATTTCTGATTCACTAAGTCCATTAAATCCACATCATTACCAAGTAAGATTTCTTTAGAGTTTATTCTTCCATCTCTAGAATCATTTTCAAGTTTTAAAACACCTCTAGGACAAACTGAGGAACAAACCCCACAACCAACGCAAGAAGAGCGAATTATATTCTCTCCTTTTTGAGCGTAAGCACGAACATCAATTCCCATTTCACAATAGGTGGAACAGTTTCCACAAGAAATACACTGTCCGCCATTAGTTGTAATTCTGAATTTTGAAAATAGTCTTTGCTGAAATCCCAATATAGCCGCCATAGGACAGCCAAATCTACACCAGACTCTATTTCCGAATATAGGATAGAAGCCAACTCCAACAACACCAGAAAAAATGGCTCCGATGGCAAATCCATAACTGGATCTCAAAGTTTCTGCTTCCAAAAGAAAGATATTATCAATCATTCCAGAAAAATGAAGCACAATCAAAGCTATTATCAAAACAAAAAAACCAATAGCTGCATATTTAGCATCTTTTTGTATTTGTTCTCTTTTGAAAATCATTACCCAGGCAAAAATGAGGGACAATAAAACTCCTACGCTAATTAGAAACGTACTACCGGATAACCAATATTGATCTGTTTTTAAATATGAATGTACTACCGCTGTCGTCATGATTACCACAAAAACAACCACAGAGTGAACAAGCCAACGCTCCAATTTCCAAGCATTCTGAGATTTGTCGCTTAAATGTCGAAAAGGATCTCCAGCAGTTTCAGCTAAACCACCGCAGCCACAAACCCATGAACAATACCAACGTTTTCCATATTTGTAAGTAAGTATCGGAGTAATTACTAGGATAGAAGCTACGCCAAAAATTAACAATGCAATACCCACAGCACCAGCACTAATAAATTCATCTACTCTATATTGTTCAAAATTATAATAATTGAGTGGCCATATATTGACTAGGTTATAATATGGTAATGAAAAATTATCACTATTTAGTCTAGCCATTACTTCTGGAATAATAAATGCAAAACTCAATTGAAAAAACATCACGGAAAAAGTTCGTAAAATATGATAGCGACTATGTCTATATTTCCAAAGAAATTTAATTCCAAACCCAAGAATGGCAAGTGTGTATAAAGTACCGTAAACAAACCATTGGCTTGCAGGATTTCCGCTTAAAGCTTTACTTAAAGGATCGAATAAAGCAATAACACCTGTGTTTTCTCCATCTTTATTGAGACCTAGCAAACTTGGATAAAAATAAAGTACAATATAAAATCCTGTAAATACTAAGCCTAGAACATAAGCCCAAAACCCCCTATTTGTTAACGATTTGAAATAGATTCTATCATTTTTAATACCCTCTGGCTTACCTGCATAGAGGTCTTTGGCATACCAAATAATCCCTACAGAAATTAGTACAAGAGATAAAGTCATCCAAAGTACTTTTGGTTGAAAACCAATGTTGAATGCCGATAAAGTCATTATAAAAAGACCTATCAAACCTAAAGCAGTTGATAATTTTTGCTGTAGAGATAAGTTTTCTGCTGAATCCCCAGTTACAGACATGTTTACATCTACACTCATAATGAATTAATTTTTAGATACTTTAAATTTTTGTTGAATTTGCTTTTCATATTGCTTGAAAAATTCTGGATCAAAGTTTGCTTTTTTCAAATTTATTATAACCTCATCTACAGTTGCTTCTTTCGTTAGCCAATAATCAAAAACTTCATGTCGAAGTCGAATACCAAAAGTATTGATGCCTTTAAATTTTCTTGATTCTTTTTCAAAATGAATATGAATGCATTTTTTGCCATCTTCATGTTCCCAGTAAAAATCGGTATGTCCATCCTTGGGTTCAGGAAACACCCAACCATAAGTCTGATATTCAATATCAAAGAATTTTGCTGAATTGAACCAATGTCCAGGTTTAAATTTCATAGGATTTCCGCAGAGAGTTTGCGATAAAGTTTCTCCCATCATTCGTCCAGTATACCAAACAGCCTGTATTTTGGGACGTTCTCCTATAGCTTCTCTAAGCTCAACACAGTCGCCAATCGCATAAACATCGGTTTCGTTGGTTTGAAGGTATTCATTAACTAAAACGCCTTTATTGAGTTCAATAGTGCTTGATTTCAGAAAGTCAATATTTGGTGAAACTCCAGGAGTGAGTCCTACTAAGTCGCAATCTATTATTTCGCCAGTTTCTTTCACCTTCACCGCTTTAGCTTTTCCATTCTCATCGGTTAGGATTTCTTCCAGATTTTTTTCCAGTCTTAAATCTATGTGGTGTTCTCGGATATGTCTGTCAATAAGTTTAGCTTCTTCATCTGGTAATACAGTATTCCAAAAATGCTTTTCACGTACTAAAATGGTCACTGGAATTTTTCTAGTTGATAGCATTTCTGCAAGTTCAACTCCTATTAGACCACCACCAACAATTACTGCTCTTTTGCATACCTTATTATTAGGCGCATATTTTTCTAGTTCATCTAAATCTTGCTTGCTGTAAAGCCCTAAAACTCCTTTAGCATCTTGACCTTTCCATCCGAATTTGTTAGGTTTCGAACCGCATGCTATGACTAATTTATCGTAAGAAAAGTTTTCGCCAGATTTTAACTCTAGCTTTTTATTTTTAGCATCCACATGTTCAACGTGGTCATTCTTGAGTTCTAATCTGTTTTTTTTCCAAAAGTGATCTTCATAAGGTTTAATGTGATTCCATTTCATGTGACCCATATAAACATACATAAGCGCCGTTCTAGAAAAAAAATAGTCTGTTTCAGAAGAAATTAGGGTGATTCTTTTGTCAGATAATTTTCGAATATGTCTAGCAAGAGTTACGCCTGCTATACCGTTTCCTATTATGACAATGTGTTCTTGTTTCAAACTCTGTTTTTTTAATTAATATACTAGTCGTATGAAAGAAGTTGAAATTACTAAAGTTTTTTGAAAAACAAGATTAAGCCTTCTTAGAACTTTCATCTATATGTTTTTGATAAAATTTAAATAACTCTTCTGGAGTAGCGCCAGTCCATTTTTTGAAATAAACCATCAGAAATAAAAATTGTAACTTCAAAATTCCTTTTTCTCTAAATCGTCTCGCTGAAGTTGAAATCCAATAAGGAATAACCTCGAAATCGGCATATTTATAAATGTGTTTCAAAATTTCGTGATCTTCGTATATCAAAAATTCCTCATTGTAACCTCCAATTTTATTGAAAAGACTTTTGGTAACAAATAAACTTTGATCTCCTCCTCTGCAAAACCTAGGCTTAAAACGCGTTAACCAACCGATGAATTGCAACCACGGATGTCTGCTTCTAAATTTCATTTTGAAACAACCAGCGTCACTTCCTTTTTTTACTGATTCTATAATATATTTGTCAAAATTTTCAGGTGGTAAAGAGTCTATGTGCAGAAAATACAAAATTTCACTTTTCGCTTGTTTTGCACCAAAATTCATCTGTTTAGCTCTTCCCTTAGGACTAGAAATGATGAGGACGTCTTCAAAGGATTTGACTTTTTCAATTGTATTGTCATTACTTCCGCCGTCAACAACAATAATTTCTTTCACCAAAGAAGGCGAACTTATTCTATTCTGAATTCGTTTCAAATGTTTTTCTACACATTCTGCTTCATTAAAAACGGGGATGACAATACTTATCATTTTGAATTATTGTTCGTTTAACTCCCAAGAATAATCTAAATAACTGATGGAAGCATCTTCATTGATTTTTAAATTTGAATAGGTGTTGATAAAATCAATGACAGTACGACCTTCAGATTCAAAGTCTGAAGCATACCATTTGAAAATTTTAGAAAGTTCAACTTTAGATTTGGAGAGCTTATTTTTATCTGAATTGATAAATGACTGTGCTGCTTTGTCAAGTTGTTGGTCTAATTTGGATGCAACATAAGCTTCATTCCATAATTTAGGACAAGATTCCGAAGCACAATTAATCGCAAAGTGTACCCGAGGATCGTTCATTTTCAAAAGCATACCTTTTTCTATGTCATCCAAAGAATATACTTCGCCGCCTATATTAGCAAATTCATGTGAAAAAGGACTACTGAAAAAACCACCGATGTCTTTTATGCTTTCAACTGGATAATTCATCAAAATGAGTTTGATGGTAAAAGCGTTGTAAGCATTGATCAGGTAAGCTTTCTTCTCGTTTTCTGACCAAGAATTCTGTGGTGGATTATTTTTTAGAATATTCAGGTACTTATCCAATTTTTGTTCGTTGGCTTTGAATTTTTGATAATTTACATTTCCAGATTCATCAACGTAATTTTGAAGTAATTTCGAGAATGACTCATGATCTGGAGCAGATTGTGAGTGAACTGCTGAAGTTGAAACAACCAATCCAATAAGAAAAATATAAAAATAATTCATAGTATTTGTATTTATGAAATTGTTCTTGTGATAGTTCAAAAGTCGTAATGTCTGACTAAAATTTACACGAGTTTGTCAGAAATTAAAAATTTAACACAAGGATAAAATATTTAAAAGCCTATTAGTCTACTAAATTAATAGAAATTATATACTTTTGCTCAAAATCTAACAAAGCAGAATTTATGAACCACGATAAACTTCTGGCAATCAAGTCTTCAATAGAAGCTGGAGATGCTATTATGAAAATCTATAAAGAAGATTTTGAAGTTGAATACAAAGCTGATGACTCACCGCTGACCATTGCAGACCAAAATGCAAACGCGGTAATCATGAAATATCTAAACCAAACTGATATTCCAATTATTAGTGAAGAAAACAAAGCGATTGATTATTCAGAGCGCAAAAATTGGACAAAATGTTGGATTGTAGATCCTTTAGATGGCACCAAAGAATTTGTCAAGAAAAATGGTGAATTCACCGTTAATATTGCTTTGATTGATGAGCAAAAAACAGTTTTTGGTGTTATTTACGTGCCAGCAAAACGCACGCTTTATGTTGGTGATGTAGAAAGCCAGAGTTCTTATAAAGTCCAGGTTCCTGAAAATGGAGAAATCAATGTTGAAGCTTTGTTTGAGAATGCAGAAATATTAAAACCAACCACAGATAATGCTCAAATAAGAGTTGTTGGAAGTCGTTCACATATGAATCAAGACACCTTGGATTATATTGAAAGTTTGAAAGCAAAATTCAACAAACCTGTAGAAATTGTTTCGAAAGGAAGTTCTTTGAAATTTTGCTTGGTAGCTGAAGGCAACGCCGATGTTTATCCAAGATATGCGCCAACAATGGAGTGGGACACTGCTGCAGGACAAGCGATTTGCAAAGCCGTCGGTTTGTCTGTAATTAGTTTGGATACTGGTAAAGAAATGTTGTATAACCGTGAAAATTTATTGAACGGATATTTTCATGTAAAAGCTTAAAAAATATGAGTGAAAATATAGTTATACACAATTACGATGTAAGCCGTGAGCACAGAAATAAGCGAAATGGAAATCCTTCATTTGTGCTTTGGTTTACTGGTCTGTCAGGTTCTGGTAAATCCACAATAGCCAATAAAGTTGAGCAAGCCTTATTTGAAAAACAGATGCAAACCTATAGTCTGGACGGCGACAATATCAGAAGCGGAATTAATAAAGGACTTGGTTTTACTAAAATTGATAGGCAAGAGAATTTACGCCGAATTGCAGAAGTAGCAAAACTTTTTGTAGATGCCGGCATGATTACTATTGCAGCTTTTGTTTCGCCTTTGAAAAGCGACCGACAACAGGTAAAAGATATTATTGGAGACCAAGATTTTGTTGAAATTTTTGTGGACACCAGTTTAGAAGAATGTGAACGCCGTGATGTGAAAGGACTTTATAAAAAAGCTCGAGCTGGAGAGATTGAAAATTTTACAGGAATTACAGCACCTTACGAAGCACCTGAAAATCCACAAATCAAAATAGAAACCGAGCATACCAGCATAGAAGAAGCTGTTGAGCAAGTTTTGAAATATATAGAAGAAAATTACAGAAATCAATAATTATGAGCACATATTACTTAAATTACCTTGAAGAATTAGAATCTGAAGCCATCTTCATTTTGCGTGAAGTTTGGGCGCAGTTCCAAAATCCAGTGATTCTATTTTCTGGTGGAAAAGATTCAATTTTAGTCACACATTTGGCTAAAAAAGCGTTTCATCCTGCCAAAATTCCATTTGCACTAATGCATGTGGATACAGGTCATAATTTTCCTGAAACCATTCAATTCAGAGATGATTTGGTTGAAAAATTTGGTGTCAGACTTATAGTTGGTTCAGTTCAAGAATCAATAGATCAAGGTAGAGTTGCTGAAGAAAAAGGAAAAAATGCAACTAGAAATGCTCTGCAAATTACGACTTTGCTAGATGCTATTGAAACGAATAAGGTAGACTGCGCAATTGGTGGCGGTCGTCGTGACGAAGAAAAAGCTAGAGCAAAAGAAAGGTTTTTCTCACACAGAGACGAGTTTGGACAATGGGATCCAAAGAATCAACGTCCGGAGTTATGGAATTTATTAAACGGTAAATATTTTGAGGGCGAACATTTTAGAGCGTTCCCAATTAGTAACTGGACTGAAATGGACGTTTGGAATTATTTAACCAAAGAAAAAATCGAAATTCCTTCCCTTTACCTTGCACATGATAGAGAAGTTGTACGTAGAAATGGCTCTTGGATTCCAAATTCAGAATATTTGAAACTGGAAGAAGGCGAAGAGATTGTTACCAAAAAAATCAGATTTAGAACGCTTGGTGATATTACAATTACTGGTGGAATAGAGTCTGATGCCGATACTATGGAAAAAATTGTAGAAGAGGTATCAACTATGCGTGAGACAGAACGCGGAAATCGTACCGACGACAAACGTTCTGAAACTGCTATGGAAGATCGAAAAAAAGAAGGTTACTTCTAGAATCTTATTACAAACATCAATTCATGCATCTTATAGATGTAAAGTTAAATCCAAGACAAAATAATTATGAAAATAGATAAAAATCAATTACTAAGATTCACCACCGCCGGAAGTGTGGATGATGGTAAGAGTACACTAATCGGCAGATTATTATACGATTCCAAATCAATTTTTGAAGATCAAATTGCTGCAGTTGAGAATTCAAGTAAGCAAAAGGGAATTGAAGGTGTAGATTTGGCAATGTTTACTGACGGACTCAAAGACGAAAGAGAACAAGGAATTACAATCGATGTAGCTTACCGCTATTTCACCACACCAAAACGAAAGTTTATTATTGCAGACACACCTGGTCACATTCAATACACCAGAAACATGGTTACTGGAGCTTCAACAGCAAATGCAGCTGTAATTCTTATCGATGCTCGCCATGGTGTTATAGAGCAAACTAAGCGTCACACATTTATTTCGTCTCTTTTAAATATACCACATATTATAGTGTGTGTGAACAAAATGGACTTAATGGATTATGATGAGAAAGTCTTTAATGATATCGTTAATCAATTTGAAGAATTTTCTTCTAAATTATTGATCAAAGATGTCCGTTACATTCCAATTAGTGCTTTGGAAGGTGACAATGTTGTAAACCGTTCTGAAAAAATGGGTTGGTTTCAAGGTTCACCATTGTTGCATGAATTAGAAACTTTACATATCAGTAGTGATATCAATAAAATCGATGCGCGTTTTCCTGTGCAAACAGTCATTAGACCGCAAAGAAAAGGTTTTGAAGATTATCGCGGATATGCAGGTAGAATATCTAGCGGGATTTATCGTGTAGGGGATGAGGTTACGGTTTTACCAACAGGTTTCACTTCTAAGATAAAATCTATAAATGCTGGTGACCAAGAAATTGAAGAAGCTTTTGCACCAATGTCAGTTGCGATTACATTGGAAGACGATATTGATATTAGTCGTGGCGACATGATTGTGAAAAAAAATAATCAGCCTGAAATGTCACAAGAGTTTGACGTTATGCTGTGTTGGTTGAATAATTCACCTGTTAAACCACGTACAAAGTATACAATAATGCATACTTCAAATGAGCAAAAAGCTTTAATTAAAGAAGTGGTTTACAAAATGAATGTCAACACTTTCAAAAGAGATTCAGAAGACCAAGATTTGAAAATGAACGATATTGCACGAGTGAAAATTAAAACTTCACACCGTTTGATGCTTGACGCTTACCGTGACAATAGAAATACTGGAAGTATTATTTTAGTAGATGATTCAACAAAGGAAACTGTAGCAGCTGGAATGATTGTTTAAATAATTTCCGTTAAATTATTGTTAGAAACAAAATTTCTAGTATTTTTATCAAAATTTAAAATTAATACCATGAAAAAAATAATTACACTTTTGTCGTTTTCATTTTTGCTTTTTGCAGGAATTGGTAACCTAAATGCGCAAGAACAAGAAATATCTAGAGAACAAATTCATAAAGAAAGTAAGGAAATGGCATATCAAATCGTCCAAGAAATGGGATTAGATAGTGATAAGCTTGTTCCTTTACAGAGAGTTATTGCAACTAAAGAACTTGGTATGATGAAGCTTAACCATAGTTTTGAACAAGATTCTGAACTTTATGCTGAATATAAAACACAAGTAGATGAAGAATTTGTCCAGAATTCTAAACACGCTCTAGGAGAAGATAGCTACAAAGATTTTTTAGTCTTATACAAAAAGATGGATAAAAAGTAAAATTTATTACATTTATATTACAAACCTCGGCAAATTATGTCGGGGTTTTTTGTTTTCCTCCTTTCTATTAAAAAAGATTCAATTTCATTAAAATTTAGTTTCGTTTTTTAAAAATAACTTACCAACAAAATCCTACTTTTGCAAAATCAAACTCAATTAAAATGGCTCAGACTAAACAAATTAAATCTGCATTAATTTCTGTATTTCATAAAGAAGGATTATCGCCAATATTAGAAAAACTTCATGAACTGAATGTTCAGATTTTCTCTACGGGAGGCACCGAACAATTTATCAAAGATCAAAATATTCCGGTCACTGCTGTGGAAGATTTGACGTCCTATCCTTCTATTTTAGGTGGAAGAGTGAAAACTTTACACCCTAAGGTTTTTGGCGGAATTTTGCAACGTAGCGACGAAGAAAACGATCAAAAGGAGTTGGCAGAATATGAAATTCCAACTTTCGATCTGGTGATTGTAGATTTGTATCCTTTTGAAGACACAGTTGCTTCCGGAGCAAGTGAGCAAGATATTATTGAAAAAATTGATATTGGAGGAATTTCTCTGATAAGAGCTGCTGCTAAAAATTTTAAAGATGTTTGGTGTGTGTCTTCAAGACAAGACTATAATAAAGTCCTGAATGTTTTAAATGAAAATAAGGGAACTTCCACCTTAGAAGAGAGAAAAAAGTTTGCAGCCAAAGCATTTCATATTTCATCACATTACGACACAGCTATTTTTAATTATTTTAATTTATCTGAAGAATTACCAAGTTTCAAACAAAGTTTTAGTGAAGGACAAAGCTTAAGGTATGGTGAAAACCCACATCAAAAAGGTGATTTCTTTGGTGATTTCGATGCTGTTTTCGACAAACTTCATGGCAAATCTTTGTCTTATAACAATCTTCTAGACGTCGATGCGGCAGTGAATCTGATGTCTGAATTTCAGAATGAAGCACCAACTTTTGCTATTTTGAAACATAATAACGCTTGTGGTTTGGCACAAAGGCAAACTATTTCGGAAGCTTATAAAGACGCTCTAGCCGGTGATCCAATTTCAGCTTTTGGTGGAATTTTAATTTCAAATTCAACAATAGATCAACCCACAGCAGAAGAAATTCATAAGTTGTTTTGTGAAGTTGTAATCGCTCCAGATTTCGATGCTGAGGCTTTAGAGATTTTGAAGCAAAAGAAAAATAGAATATTACTGGTTCAGAAACAATTTAAATTTGAAGACAAACTGGTCAGAACTTGTTTGAATGGCATTTTGGTTCAAGATAGAGATTTCAAAACAGATCAGGAATCCGATTTGAAAACAGCGACCAATCAAAAACCGAATTCAACCGAAATAGAAGATTTGCTATTTGCTTCTAAAATATGTAAACATACCAAGTCGAACACAATTGTTTTAGCTAAAGACAAACAATTATTAGCCAGCGGAACTGGGCAAACTTCTCGAGTAGATGCTTTACATCATGCTATCGAAAAAGCTTTGAATTTCAAATTTGACTTGAAAAACGCTGTTATGGCTAGTGATGCATTTTTTCCGTTTCCAGATTGTGTTGAGATTGCAGGCAATGCTGGAATCACTAGCGTTATTCAACCTGGTGGCTCTATCAAAGACCAATTGAGTATAGATTACTGCAATGAAAATAAAATTTCTATGCTTATGACGGGAACAAGACATTTTAAACATTAATTTAGTAACTTTAGCTGCTCTAATATTAGTAAACCCATGGGATTTTTTGATTTTTTAACTGAAGATGTTGCAATCGATTTAGGTACTGCCAATACATTGATTATTCATAACGATAAAGTTGTTGTGGATAGTCCATCTATTGTTGCCAGGAATCGGCTGACCGGCAAAATAATTGCCGTTGGAAAAGAAGCAGCAATGATGCAAGGGAAAACGCACGAAAATATCAAAACCATCAGGCCGCTGAAAGATGGAGTTATTGCAGATTTCGATGCTAGTGAACAAATGATAAGCATGTTCATTAAGGAAATCCCAGCGCTCAAAAAACGTTTGTTTACACCATCTTTAAGAATGGTAATTTGCATCCCAAGTGGAATTACTGAAGTAGAAATGCGCGCTGTAAAAGATTCAGCAGAAAGAGTCAATGGTAAAGAGGTTTATCTAATCCACGAACCGATGGCAGCAGCTATTGGTATTGGCGTTGATATTATGCAGCCTAAAGGTAATATGATTGTCGATATCGGTGGTGGAACCACTGAAATTGCAGTTATTGCCCTAGGTGGAATTGTTTGCGATAAATCTGTGAAAATTGCAGGTGACGTTTTCACCAATGACATAATTTATTTTATGCGTACTCAACACAACCTTTTTATTGGAGAACGCACTGCTGAAAAAATAAAAATCCAAATTGGCTCAGCTACTGAAGACTTAGAAACTGCTCCTGAAGATATGAGTGTTCAAGGCCGCGACTTGCTAACTGGAAAGCCTAAGCAAGTTGAAATTTCTTTCCGGGAAATTGCTAAAGCTTTAGATAAATCTATTTTGAGAATAGAGGATGCCGTTATGGAAACCTTGTCTCAAACACCACCAGAATTGGCAGCAGATATTTATAATACTGGAATTTATTTAGCCGGTGGAGGGTCTATGCTGAGAGGTTTAGATAAAAGGTTATCTCAAAAAACAGATTTGCCAGTTTACATCGCCGAAGATCCATTAAGAGCAATTGTAAGAGGAACGGGAATCACGCTAAAAGATTTGGAGCGCTACAAGCCAGTACTTCTAAAATAGAGTTAATATATGCAGCAAATCATTGTTTTTCTTATTAGGAATAAGACGGGTTTGGTGTTTATTCTATTATTTTCTGTGGCTTTTGCTTTAACGCTGAAATCACATTCATATCAAAACAGTCGTTTTGTAAGTTCTACAAATTTAGTCACAGGAAGTGTTCTTGAACTTTCAGCAGATATTCAAACTTATTTTGATTTAAAAACTCAAAATGAAATACTTGTTGAAGAAAATAAAAAACTACGACATCAGATTTTTAACTTTAAACCAGAAATAGATACGACTTTAGTCGAATTTCAATTTGAAATGGATTCGCTATATGAGGTTAAAAAATCCAAAGTTATTTCTAATAATTATGATGCTATTGATAATTATATTTTAATTGAAGGCGGCTCAAAAGATAGTATTTTTGAAGATAGTGGCGTTATTTCTAGCCTAGGAATTGTTGGGATTATAGATAAAGTTGGTGCGAATTATTCAAGAGTAATTTCCATTTTGAACACCAATGCTTCAATTAATGCAAAACTAAAAAAAACCAATCATTTTGGAACTCTAACTTGGAATGGTAAAGATCCTAATATCACAAATTTGATAGATGTACCGCGTTCTGCACCTGTCAAACTTGGCGATACAATTACAACTGGTGGTCGATCTTTAGTTTTTCCAGATAATGTAAATATTGGTGTAATTGAAAATTTCGAACTAGATGAAAATGTAGGCTATTATAAGATAGATGTCAAATTGTTTAACGACATGACTAACTTGGGTAAAGTATATGTTATAAGAAATACTAGAAAACCTGAAGTTTTGGAATTGATAAACGATAATAGCGAATAAATGAAAACGTCTCTTTTAAATATTATTCGGTTTATTGTTTTGATATTGATGCAGGTTTTAATCTTTAATCAAATCAATCTTTTTGGTTTTGTAACGCCTTACATTTATCCACTATTGATTTTATTATTGCCATTTAACATCAATTCTGTACAAAAACTTTTTTTAGCTTTTGTTTTAGGGTTATGCATGGATTTTTTTCAAAATAGTGGAGGGATTCACGCTGCAGCGACATTGGTAATTACTTATCTCAGGCCATTTTTTTTGAGATATTCTTTTGGCTTAAGTTATGATTACCAAACTTTAAAATTTTATAACACGCCGTTTCGAGAACGATTAGCCTATATTTCTTTAATGATAATTGTGCATCACTTTGTGTTATTTGCTTTAGAAATATTTAGTTTTTCTCATTTGTTATATTTTTTAGAAAAAACCTTATATTCTTCAATATTTAGTATCTTTTTGATTATAATAATTTTAAACTTAATAAGTAAAGAAGATTGATGAGAAAATTTTTACCTATCATATTAGTCAGTTTTTCAGCTATAATTTTTATGGCGAGGTTGTTTTACCTGCAAATTATAGATGATTCTTATGACGAAGTCTCGACCAATATTGCAGTTAGAAAAGTTTATGATTATCCTCAACGCGGTTATATTTATGATAGAAACGGTGAGCTTTTAGTAGGAAATCAACCAGCTTATGATGTCATGGCGATTCCACTGGAAGTGAAAACTTTTGATACTTTAGAATTAGCGAGTTTACTAAAATTATCTCCAAATCAACTGAAAAAACAATTGGATAAAGCCTGGAGATATTCTCCAAGATTGGCTTCTGTAATTACGCCTCAACTTACCAAAAAAGAATATGCATATCTTCAAGAACGCATGCACAAATATCAAGGATTTTATATTCAAAAACGTTCATTGAGAGATTATAATGTTAAGCATAGTGCTAATATCTTAGGCTATATTGCAGAAGTCAATAACCGAGATATCAAACAAAATCCTTATTATCAATCTGGAGACTTAATAGGAAAACAGGGCGTCGAAGAGCAATATGAAAAGGAATTGCGTGGCGTTCGTGGTGTGAAATATTTTCTAAGAAATATTCACAACAAAAATATCAAGCCGTTTAAAGATGGTGACTTCGATACAATTTCTCAAAAGGGAAATGATTTGACGTTAACAATTGATGCACAACTTCAAAAGTACGGTGAATTATTGATGAAAAATAAACGTGGAGGAATTGTTGCTATAGAACCTTCTACTGGAGAAATTCTCTCTTTAGTTACAGCTCCAACTTACGATCCTGATAAGCTTGTGGGTAGAAAACGCTCAAAAAATTTTACAGAACTTTATTATGATTCGATATCAAAGCCATTGTATAATCGTCCGCTGCAGGCAATTTATGCGCCAGGCTCGCCTTTTAAAGCTTTAACAGGTTTGGTAGCTTTGCAGGAAGGTGTCGTTGATTTGGAAGAAAGCTTTTCTTGCAATGGAGGTTATACCTACGCTAGAGGAGCGCGAATGGGATGTCACCATCATCCAAGTCCAACGGAAATGGTGACAGGAATTGCACATTCTTGCAATTCTTATTTTGCACAAATTTACAGAAGAACCATCGAAAAATACGAAACTCCTCAAAAGGGAATCGATGTTTGGCGCAAACACATGGCGAGTTTTGGTTTAGGAGATTACTTAGGTTACGATTTACCCGTTGGTCGCGCCGGATTGTTGCCAGATGCTGAATACTACAATCGCGCTTACCAATATCCGACTTATAATTGGTATGCATCTGCGACTTTGTCCAACGCCATCGGACAAGGTGAAGTTCTTACCACACCAATTCAGCTAGCCAATGCTATTGCGGCCATTGCTAATAAAGGTTGGTTTTATAAACCACATATTTTAAAATCCATCAATGAGGAATCTATTGAAATGGATAAATACACCACAAAACAACATACAACCATAGATAAGAAACATTTTGATCCTATCATTCAAGGTATGCATGATGTATTTAACTATGGAACTGCTAGATTTTTGCAAGTGCCAGGAATCGAGGTTTGTGGAAAAACTGGTACTTCAGAAAATTATATTAAAATAGACGGTGAACGCATGCAACTTACAGACCATTCTATCTTCGTTGCATTTGCTCCAAAAGATAATCCAAAAATAGCCATCGCAGTTTTTGTTGAAAATGGCTATTGGGGCTCTAGATATGCAGGTAGAATTTCTAGTTTGATGATTGAAAAATATCTGAAAGGAAATATAGAAAGAAAAGATCTTGAAAGTTGGATTCTATCTCATAGTCTGGAAGATGAATATGCCAAACCATACAGCGGCGAACCCTTTGAAATTAATCAATAACTTATGCCCAAAACGCTTTTACAAATCGATTGGTTATCGATTCTCATTGTGGTTCTGCTCATTGTTTTTGGATGGAGCAATATTTATTCTACTACCGTTACAGCCTCAGATGCAGAAGTTTTTGATTTTTCTAAAATCTACGGAAAACAATTAATATGGATAGGTCTAGGCATATTTATCACCATTTTGATTCTTTCCATAGAAGCGAAGTTTTTTGAAAAATTTTCAACTGTAATCTATATTTTTGCGGTGCTTTCACTCGCTGGACTATTCTTGTTTGGTAAAACTATTGCTGGACAAACAGCATGGTATTCATTCGGTTCTTTCAGTATTCAGCCAGCTGAATTTGTCAAAACTGCGGTAGCTTTGGTTTTAGCTAAATATCTAAGCGAAATCAACGTTGATTTGAAAAAATTCAAAAGTCAAATTAAAGCCGCAGGCATAATTGCAATCCCTTTTCTGCTTATTATGCTTCAGCCTGATGCCGGTAGCGCATTGATTTACTTGGCTTTTATAATCCCACTTTATAGAGAAGGTTTACCACATTGGTATATTGTATTTGGCTTTTTAGTCGCGATTATTTTTATTTTAACCTTGAAGTTTGGATTTGCAATTATAGCACCGATTATTTTCAGCATAGCTGTACTTATTTTCCTTATTAATAGAAAAAATAAACCTAAAGTTTTCATTTACCTACTCGTAACTTTCCTATGTATAAGTTTTTCTTATTCCGTCAATTTTATTTTGAATGATGTTTTGTTACCACATCAAAAAGATAGATTCGATGTTTTGATAGGTGAATCTAATGATATTAAAGGTTCTGCTTTCAATCTTTATCAAAGTGAAGTTGCTATTGGTAGCGGTGGATTATGGGGAAAAGGTTGGCTTAAGGGTACACAGACTCAAGGTCGATTTGTGCCGGAGCAACACACAGATTATATTTTTAGTACAGTAGGTGAGGAGTGGGGCTTTTTGGGGACTAGCTTCGTTGTAATTTTATTCGCTTCACTGATTTTACGATTGTTTTATCTTGCTGAGCGTCAGAAATCACAATTCAATAGAGTTTATGGTTATTGTGTGTTTTCAGTAATTTTCCTTCATTTTTTTGTCAATATTGCCATGGTTATTGGGTTATTTCCAACCGTTGGCATTCCATTGCCTTTCTTTAGTTATGGAGGTTCAGGATTATGGGGTTTTATTATTTTGATTTTTATTTTTTTGAAACTGGACGCAAAACGAAAAAGCCTGAATTAACTTTAAAAGGAAATTAGGAGTTTGAATCACCTCTGTACATGTCAATCAAACCTTCTGGTGTAGTAAAAGTAATGGTTTTGTTAGGCTTATCTATTTTTTTTATAAACCGATCATTAACTGGAATCAATATTTCATCACCATTGTTTTCAATAACAAAAAGTGCTTGTGGTGTTTGGTCATTCACAAATTTGATTTCACCGATATCGCCATGAACTTCATCTATGGCTTTAAAACCAGAAATTTCGTGATAATAAAATTGATTTTCATCCAGTTCTGGAAGTTCCTTCAGCGGCAGAAATACATCACGCTTCAGCAAATCATCAGCATCAGCTTCAGAATCAATATCTTCAAGCTTGACACGAAGTAAATTGCTTTTCTGTAAGTTAGATTGTTCAATAAAAAAAGGAATCAATTTATTGCGGTATTCCACAAAAATTGATTCCAATTTTTCATAACGCTCAGGTTCGTCGGTATCAAGTTTGATTTGCAACTCACCTTTAAAGCTAAATTTACTTACGATGTGTCCTAGATAAAAACACTCACCTTTGGTCATCGTTAAAAAATTTAGGCGTCTTTCTTTTCTTCGTCCTCAGTTGCTTCTTCAGCATTTTCTTCTGCTTCAGCTGCAGCAGCGGCTTCTTTAGCTTTTGCCTCTTCTTCTTCCTGAGCAGTTTTAGCTTCAGCTTCGCGTTTAGCGTTTACTTCTCTTTCCGCTTCTAAAGCTTTTTGCTTTTCTGCTTCTTTAGCTTTAGCAGCTTTTTCTTCAGATGTAGATATTTTATCTTCTTTTTCAGATAACCAAGCTTGGAATTTCTTCTCTGCTTCTTCTTCTGTTAACGCTCCTTTGTCAACACCTGCTAAAAGGTGTTTTTTCATCATAGCGCCTTTGTAGGATAAAATCCTTTTTGCAGTATCTGTTGGTTGCGCACCATTTCTTAACCATTTTACAGACGCATCTACGTCCAATTCAATGGTGGCTGGTTGCGTTACAGGATTATAAATCCCTAATTTCTCTAGGTATTTACCATCTCTTTTAGAACGGACATCCGCAGCTACTACCCAGTAAAAAGGTTTTCCTTTTTTACCGTGTCTTTGTAATCTTATTTTAACTGGCATAAAAAATTAAATTTTGAGGTTCTCGACCCCGATTATTAATAATGAAGCGCAAAAGTAATATTTATTTTTGTGATAAAATTATTTTGTATTCAAATATTTTAGAATCAATACAATATCACATTAATGCCATAAATCTTCTCCGTTAAAATTCATTCAAATTGAATTATATTACATATTCAAACTCATGTTAAAATTTTTGTATTAAATTTGTTCACTCAAAAGGTAATAATTTATGAAAAAGTTTATGTTTATAAGCCTTATGGCTTTAGGGCTAATATCTTGTGGAGATGATATTGAAACAAATAATCCAATTATTCAAGGTGAAGTCAATGGTCAAGTTTTCAGAACGGGTGACGTATCTGCCAGTATAACTAATAACGACGGATTGCAAATATCAGCTCGTTCATTAGACCGTGTCAGACTAAGAACTTCCGCTTCTAGCGTAGGTATTTATAATGTCGAAGATAATGGGAATCAAGCTCGTTTTACCCGTGATGGAGTAAATTATACTGCTTCCGGAGAAGGTGCTGAAGGCATTATTGAAATAGAAAAAGTAGAAAATGGAGAAGTCTCAGGTAATTTTTATTTCAATGCAGAATTAGAAGGAAGCGAAGAGGTTATAAACTTTTCTAGAGGTGTGTTTTTTGGCGTGCCAATTACTAATTCAACACCCGAAGAGCCTGAAGATCCTGAAGAAGATGAATTTAATGCTACTATAAATGGTGAAAATTTTAATGTTTTTCAGACCACAACTACTACTAGTGATGATATAATTAATATTGTTGCAGGAGCGATGCAGGGCAGCAGTATAAATTTAGTTTTCCCAGCTTCTTTAGAAACTGGTGAAAGCGCATTTGAAGAAAACGAAAATATTACAGGAAGTTACTTGAATATTGAATCAGGAGCTTCTAATGCTACAACAGGAATACTTAATATAGAAGAAACTTCTGAAACTAGCATATCTGGTACATTTAGTTTTACCACAGAAAATGGCGACGAGATTGCAGGTGATTTCGTTATTGTTTTATAAAAAACAATGGGGGGAATCATAAAAATTCGAGAGCTAGGATTTCAATGGGAAACCCTTGATCCGTTTATGTTTTGTGCTTTCCATCAAGATAATTTCCCTAAAGGCGAATCAAACTTTGGACCAGCAAAAGAATTGTTGAAAGATCGATTTTTAGGAAATGATTTCCAGAAAAAAGACGGCTGGAGAATGTATCACGGAAAAAATATTCCTGGATTTCCATATCATCCACATGCTGGATTTGAAACCGTTACTTTAGTTGAGGAAGGATTTGCCGATCATTCCGACTCACTCGGTGCTAAAGGAAGATTTGGCGAAGGTGATGTCCAATGGATGACTGCCGGCAAAGGTGTTTTGCATTCAGAAATGTTTCCTTTGCTGAACCAAGATAAACCAAATCCACTTTTATTATTCCAAATTTGGTTGAACTTACCTAGAAAATCCAAAAAAGTTGAACCACATTACAAAATGCTTTGGTCTGAAGAAATCCCCATCGTTTCTATTGAAGATGCTCAAGGTTTGAAAACTAAAGTGAAAATCATAGCAGGAGAATTCAACAATACAAAAGCCATCACAACAACTCCAGATTCTTGGGCGGCAGATGAAAATAATAACGTCAACATTTGGCGTATTTCTATGCCTGCTAATGCGGAATTTGAACTTCCAAAAGCTACTGACGAAGCCCACAGAATGTTATTTTTTTATGAAGGCGAATCTATAAATGCAGATGGTTTTGAAATTCCATCAGCGCATTCCTTACAATTAGATGCCAGCGAATCTTTGAAAATTAAAAACGGCAACAAAAATGCCGAATTTCTTTTACTAAATGGCAAACCAATCGGTGAACCTGTCGTACAACAAGGACCATTTGTTGCCAATACCAGACCAGAAATTCAAGATATTATTTCTGAATTCCAACAAACACAGTTTGGAGGCTGGCCATGGCCTGAAGCTGAACAAGTACATGCTGAAGATAAAGGTAGATTTGCTAAACATGCCGACGGTAAAGTTGAAAAACCTTAAATCGTCGATTATCTCTTGAATGTTTTAATCCAAATTAAAACAAAAAATAATTATTTTCTACATCAGAGTTGGTCAGTTTTTTGTCCAACTTTTTTGGCTTAGACAGAAATTCAACTAAATTTACAACAAAGTAAAATTCAACTTATGGCTTCCAAAAAAAGATTGTTTTTAGTGGATGCGTATGCGATGATTTTTCGTGGTTATTACGCTTTGATTAAAAACCCAAGAATAAATTCCAAAGGACAAGACACTTCTGCAATTATGGGGTTTATGAATTCGCTTTTCGATGTGATTAAGCGTGAAAACCCAGATCATTTGGCTGTATGTTTCGATAAAGACGGTAGCAAAGAACGCAAAGAAATGTTTGAAGATTACAAGGCTAATCGAGACGAAACCCCTAAAGTTATCAAAGAATCTATTCCGATTATTCAAGATATTTTAGATGCCATGGAAATTCCTGTCATTGAAATTTCTGGTATGGAAGCCGACGATATTATTGGGACTTTAGCTAAACAAGCCGAAGCTGAAGGTTATGAAGTTCACATGGTGACGCCAGATAAAGATTTTGCACAACTGGTGACCGAAAATATTTTTATGCAGCGTCCAGCAAGAATGGGTAACGCCATTGAAGTTTGGGGAATTCCAGAAGTTCAGAAAAAATTTGGTGTAGAACGTCCAGAACAAGTTATTGATTACCTAGGAATGATGGGCGATTCTGCCGATAATATACCGGGATTACCTGGTGTTGGTGAAAAAACTGCTAAAAAATTCCTAAAACAATTTGGTTCCATGGAAGCTTTGTTGGAAAATACTGACCAATTGAAAGGCAAAATGAAAGAAAAAGTGGAAGCCAATGCTGAATTGGGTATTTTATCTAAAAAGTTAGCCTCAATTTTTACAAATTGTGATGTTAAATTCGATGAATCTAAATATGAAGTGTCTCCGCCAAAAGTTGAAAAAGTTTTGGATATTTTCAAAGAATTAGAATTCAGAAGATTGTCTGAACAATTTTTGAAAATGTACAATCAAAGTAGCGAGGATATGAATAATTCCACTACTTCAAATTCTAAAAAAGCTGAAACCTCAGCCGGTTCTGGTCAATTTTCACTTTTCGGGAATGATACTGATGGAGAAAATGTAGAAGTTTCAGATTTCAATGGCTATAAAACTTTAGAGAACACCGATCATAATTACCAATACATCAAAGGAAACTTAGCTGTCGATTTATTTATAAAAAAATTAATGTCGCAGAATTCGGTCTGTTTTGATACCGAAACCACAAGTTTAAAAACTTTGGATGCAGAGTTAGTTGGAATTGCTTTTTCATGGGAAAAACACAAAGGTTTTTACGTCGTTTTTCCAGAAAACCAAAATGAAGCACAAGAACTGATCAAAAAGTTTCAGCCCTTTTTTGAATCTGAAAACATCCAGAAAATCGGTCAAAATTTGAAATACGACATCAAGGTTTTGGCAAATTATAATATTAAAGTCAAAGGACCGCTTTTCGATACGATGCTGGCGCACTACATTATCAATCCAGATATGCGTCATAATATGGATATTTTGGCAGAAACTTATCTGAATTATTCTCCACAACCTATTGAAGATTTGATTGGTAAAAAAGGCAAAAACCAAAAATCGATGCGCTCTGTTGATATCGAAGATCAGACGCAGTATGCTGTGGAAGATGCTGATATTACTTTTCAATTGAAAAAATATTTTGAAGCTGAATTGAAAGACGCCCACAACCAACCGCTTTTTGAAGAGATGGAAATTCCGTTGCTTCAAGTTTTGGCAGCTATGGAAATAGAAGGCATAAAACTTGACAAATCTGCACTTGAAAATATTTCAGAAAAACTGAATACGGATATTCAAAATCTTGAAAAATCTGTATTTGAAGCTGCCAAAGAAGAATTCAATATTGGGTCACCAAAACAATTGGGCGATATTTTGTTTGGAAAATTAGAAATCGCAAAAAAACCGAAAAAGACCAAATCTGGTCAGTTTTCAACTGCTGAAGATGTGCTGTCGAATTTCGCCAAAGAACACCAAATCGTAAAAGATGTTTTGGAATGGCGACAATTATCAAAATTGAAAAGCACTTACGTCGATGCTTTGCCGAAACAAATTCACCCAAAAACAGGCAGAGTTCACACCGAGTTTATGCAAACGGTAGCTGCAACCGGACGTTTGAGCTCCAATAATCCGAATTTGCAAAACATACCGATTCGGACTGAACGCGGACGAGAAGTGAGAAAAGCATTTGTTCCTAGAAATGAAGACTATATTTTGATGGCAGCGGATTATTCGCAAATTGAACTTAGAATTATAGCCGCACTAAGCGAAGAGGAAACTATGATTCAGGCTTTCAAAAACGGTGAAGATATTCACGCATCAACCGCTGCTAAAGTGTTTGGTGTGAAAATAGATGAAGTCACCCGAGCGCAACGAAGCAATGCCAAAACCGTAAACTTTGGAATTATTTATGGCGTTTCTGCATTTGGATTGAGTAATCAAACAGATTTATCCAGAAGTGAATCTAAAGAGTTGATAGAAACCTATTATAAAACTTATCCAAAACTGCGCGAATTCATAGATAATCAAGTTGAATTTGCTAAAGAAAACGGTTATGTGAAAACCGTAATGGGTCGCCGCCGATACCTAAAAGATATCAACGCAAGGAATAATGTTGTGCGAAGTGCTGCCGAACGAAATGCTGTGAATGCGCCAGTACAAGGCAGCGCAGCAGATATTATAAAAGTAGCAATGATCAATATTCACAAAGAAATGATTCGAGAGAATTATAAATCGAAAATGTTGCTGCAAGTCCATGATGAATTGATTTTCGATACACATAAAGATGAATTGGATAAACTGCAAGTTTTGGTTAAAGATAAAATGGAAAATGCTTTTAAACTTCAAGTCCCGCTAGATGTTGAAATCGGAACTGGACAAAATTGGCTAGAAGCACACTAAAATTTAAAATCGTTTATAATGAAATTGACTCAAGAATTCAAAGAAGCACTTTCAGGTTTGCCAGAAAAGGAAAAAGATAAGTTGATTTTTAGGCTAATCAAAAAAGATAATATTTTGTTGCAACGTTTGTTTTTTGAATTGGTTGATGATGAAAATCAAGATGAAAAACGTAAGCAATTAGAGAATAAAATTAAAGATAGAGTTGCTTATATGAAACGCACATTCTATTCGCCAGGAACCTTGATGATGGATTTGCGTTACTTGAGTGGAGAAATTACTGAACACACAAAAGTCACTAAAGACAAGTTCGGCGAGCCTTATTTGAATTTAATAATGCTCAAAGAAGTCCTAAAACAGCTCAATCCTGATTTGACAAGATTTTCACCAGGAAAAACACATAAGTTTGATATTTATGTTGTCAATCGAACATTTAAAATTATGATACTGGTTAGTAAACTTCACGAAGACTTGATGATGGAGTTTGAACCGCTGATGCTAGAGTTATCGAGATATTTCGGTCAAAACCAGAACCTAATGCACGCAGCCATTCATAATGGTTTAGATGTGAATTGGTTGGCGCATTTCAATATTCCTGAGGACATACAAATGATTCAGCGTGACTTGCGAAACCAAGGTTTTTTAAGATAAAAAACCATGAAATCACTTTTAAAATTATTAATACTTTTTGTTTTAATGTCTACTAACGCACAAAATATAGCTATTCGGGGTTCAGTATTTCATTTCAAATCTGATCCAGAGAAATCTACTGATGCCTACGAATATTTCGAAGATGGTTTGATGATTATTGAAGATGGTTTCATAAAAAAAGCAGGAAACTTTAATGATTTCAAAGATGAAATTCAAGACTTTGAATTCAAAGATTATTCTGGAAAGTTGATTATGCCGGGTTTTGTGGATGCGCATATTCATTTTCCTCAGACAGAAATGATTGCTTCACATGGCAAAGAATTGATGCAGTGGTTGGATAATTATACGTTTCCTACGGAAGGTAAATTCAAAGATAAATCGCACAGTCGTGAGGTTGCTCAATTTTTCCTGAATCAACTTTTGAAAAATGGAACCACGACAGCTTTGGTTTTTGGAACAGTTCACAAAGAATCTGTCGATGCTTTTTTTGAAGAAGCTGAAAAACTAAATTTAAGAATGATTGCCGGTAAAGTCATGATGGACAGAAATGCGCCAGAATATTTGTTGGACACACCAGAAAGCAGTTATGAGGATTCAAAAAAACTGATTAAGCAATGGCACGGCAAGGAACGATTGCAATATGCTGTGACGCCAAGATTTGCTATAACTTCCACAGAAAAGCAATTGGCGCAAGCTAAACGACTTTTGGAAGAATTTCCAGATGTGTATTTGCACACGCATTTATCCGAAAATAAAAGTGAAATTGAATTCACCAAATCACTTTTTCCAGAGGCAAATTCCTATTTGGATGTTTATGAAAAAGCAGGATTGTTTGCTGAAAAAACAGTATTTGCACATAGTATTCATTTGTCTGAAAATGAATGGCAGACTTTAGAAACTCACGATTGTAGCATTGCATTTTGCCCTACGTCAAATTTATTTTTGGGCAGCGGATTATTCAATCTACAGAAAGCGGCTCAACACAATTTAAGAGTTGCATTTGGAACAGATGTTGGCGCAGGCACGAGTTTTAGTATTTTGGAAACCATGAATGAAGCTTATAAAGTGACGCAATTAAGAAAAGCTTTTGCTTCTGAACCAGAAAGTGTTTTGCCATTATCTGCATTGAAGTCTTTCTATTTGGCAACTTTAGGTGGAGCTAAAGCACTTCATTTAGATCGTTTTATCGGAAATTTTGAAACCGGCAAAGAAGCGGATTTTGTAGTTTTAGATTTAGAAAGTACAGATTTGTTGAAATTCAGACTTCAGCGTTGTGAAACTTTAGAAGAAAAACTTTTTGTACTTCAAATCTTAGGAGATGACCGAAGTGTGCTTCAAACTTACATTAAGGGAAAACCAGTTTTAAATTGAAAAAGCTGCCCAAATTTGGACAGCTTTTGAACTTATTTTGTATTTTGAAATGATTAGTTTTCTTCAAAAACAAATTCAATAGATTGTAAATCTGCATTTTCATTATCTGAAATATCAAAATCAAAATATGAAGCTGCTTGTGCGTTTGTTACGGTAAAACTAAGTTGATTTCCGCTTAAATTCACTTGAAAATCATCGGTTTCAACATTATTTTCAATTTCAGTAGTGATGCTAAGTGTGCCTCCATTTAAGCTATAACTCCCAGAGGTATTCTTGTCTTCACAATTTAAAACTGTTTCACCATTGACATCGTCAAAATCTAATCCAGGATAATCTAGCATGAAATTGCTATCCGATTGAAAATTGACCGTCATATTGTCGAAACAATCTGTTTCATTTGTAATATCAGTATTGCTAGTTCCATCATTGTTCAAATCAACACCAGAACTTGCGTTCATTTCAATAAGTGTCCAGTTGCCTTCAAGATCATTTTCAGATAAAGTTTGTACCTGATCATCGTCATCACTGCAACTTATTAACAGGACAGAACACATTAAAAGACTTAAAAAAGATTTCATAAAATTCATATATCTAGTTTTTTATTCATTACAAAGTAACACAAAATATTGAAAATAAGCATGCTTACAAAAATATTCTTAGCGGCGGCTTGCTATATAAATTTATAATCGTAAATTTGCACCCTTATTTTCACGAGTGTGATTATAAAATAGGAATGTTTAATTAGTAAAAAATTTAAGTGTGGACACATTAAGTTACAAAACGGTATCAGCCAACAAAGCAACTGCAGATAAGCAATGGGTTGTGGTTGATGCAGACGGACAATCGCTTGGTCGTGTAGCTTCTATTGTTGCTAAACTTTTGAGAGGTAAGTACAAGCCTAGTTTTACCCCGCATGTCGATTGTGGCGATAATGTTATCGTTATCAATGCTGAGAAAGTCAACTTGACTGGTAAAAAATGGGACTCAAAAGAGTATATCCGATATACAGGATATCCGGGCGGACAAAGAAGTTTAACGGCGCAAGAAGTTTTTGACAAGAGCCCAGCGCGTCTTGTAGAAAAATCTGTAAAAGGAATGCTACCTAAAAACAAATTAGGTTCTGCGTTATTTAGAAACCTACGCGTCTTTGCAGACTCAGAGCACAATTTAGAGGCTCAAAAACCAAAAGAAATTAATATAAACGAACTAGTGTAAATGGATACAATTCACAAAATTGGCCGTAGAAAAACAGCTGTAGCTAGAGTTTATCTTTCTGAAGGTAAAGGAGACATAACTGTCAACAAAAAGAAAGTGAACGAATACTTCACAACTGGTCCTTTACTTTACAAAGTCAATCAAGCTTTAAACTTGACTGGCAACGAAGGTAAATTTGATCTTAGTGTAAATGTTTATGGTGGTGGAATTTCAGGACAAGCTGAAGCAATAAGACTTGCTATTTCTAGAGCAATGTGCGAGCTTGACCCAGAAAACAGAGCGACTTTAAAACCAGAAGGATTGCTTACAAGAGATCCGAGAATGGTTGAACGTAAGAAATTCGGTCAGAAAAAAGCAAGAAAGAAATTCCAATTCTCAAAACGTTAATTGGCAGAATTTTTTTCAAAATTTGAAATTATTAAAAAGTTCAATTTTTTGTTGTTATCTGGATTCGTCCAGAGTTAGTTTAGCATCTAAATGAATAAGGTCTTTTTGAAATCGCAAAAGCCACTTATTTATTGCTATCCCAACAGAAGAACGTAAACTAAAACAAAAATGGCAAAACAAGTAGAAGTTAAAGAACTACTCGATGCAGGTGTACACTTCGGTCACCTCACAAGACGATGGAATCCAAATATGGCGCCTTATGTTTATATGGAGCGCAACGGCATTCACATCATCAACTTATACAAGACAGTTGCTAAAATGGAAGAAGCTGCAGAAGCACTTTCTAAAATAGCAGCTAGCGGAAGAAAAATTCTTTTCGTTGCTACCAAAAAGCAAGCTAAAGAAATTGTAGCTCAAGAATCTCAAAGAGCGCAAATGCCTTATATTACTGAAAGATGGCCTGGAGGAATGTTGACAAACTTTGTCACCATCAGAAAATCTGTAAAGAAAATGGCAGCTGTAGATCGCATGAAAAAAGACGGAACTTTCAACTCTTTATCTAAAAAAGAAAGATTGCAAGTTGAACGTATGCGTGCTAAATTAGAGAAAAACTTAGGTTCAATTTCTGATATGACAAGATTGCCTGCTGCAATTTTCGTTGTCGATACTTTGCGTGAGCATATCGCGGTAAAAGAAGCACACAAATTAAACATTCCTGTTTTTGCAATGGTGGATACCAACTCCAATCCTAGAGATGTGGATTATGCGATTCCAGCCAATGATGATGCTTCAAAATCTATCGAAAAAATCATGTCAAATATGGCAGACGCTATACTTGAAGGTTTGGATAGCCGTAAAGAAGGTAAAGCGAAAAAAGCTGATAAAGCAGAAGCAAAACCAAAAAAATCTGAAAAAGAAGCTGATGTTCCTGTGGTTGAAAGCGTTCCAGCTGATAAAGCTGAACCAAAGAAACCTGCGACAGACGAAGCTAAAGATTCAGAATAAATTTTCAAATCATTTTATAAAGTCGTTTAGGTTACAATTGACCTAAACGACTTTGATATTAACATAAAACAAATTAAATCATGGCAAAAATAACGGCTGCTGAAGTAAACAAACTTAGAAAAAGCACTGGTGCTGGTATGATGGATTGCAAAAAAGCCCTAGTTGAAAGCGAAGGCGATTTTGACAAAGCCATTGAAATACTTAGAAAAAAAGGTCAAAAAGTTGCTGCAAAAAGAGCCGACAGAGAATCTTCTGAAGGTGCTGCTATTGCTGTAGTCAATGATGATTCAACAAAAGGTGCAATCATATCTTTGAATTGTGAAACTGATTTTGTTGCGAAAAACGATTCATTTATAAAAATGGCAAATGATTTTGCACAACTTGCACTTGGTGTTGACACCAAAGAAGCACTTCTAAAATTGGATTACAACGGCGTTACAGTTGAAGAAAAATTAACTGAGCAAACTGGTGTAATCGGTGAGAAAATTGAAATCGGTACTTTCAAAACACTTAAAGCTCCTTTTATAGGATCTTATATTCATGCTGGTAACAAAATTGCTGTTATCACGGCGCTATCAAAAGCAGCTGAGGGAGCTGAAGAAGTTGCAAAAGAAGTTTCTATGCAAGCTGCTGCGATGAATCCTGTAGCATTAGATGAAGACGGTGTAGATCAAGAAGTCATCGACAAAGAAGTTGAAATTGCTAAAGATCAACTTAGACAAGAAGGAAAACCTGAAGAAATGCTTGAAAAAATTGCTAAAGGAAAAATTCAGCGTTATTTCAAAGACAACACTTTGGTGAATCAGGCTTTCATAAAAGACAGTAAACTAACTGTTGCACAACATGTGAAGAATGAATTAGGAAAAGATGTTGAGGTTACTGCATTTGAAAGAGTAGCTTTAGGATAAATCCTGAACAATAAAACCATAAAAAATCCGTTTTGCTGAATTGTAAGACGGATTTTTTTATGCTTAAAATTCAAAAAAATATCCCATTTAATCAAAAAAGATAATCCTTATATTTGCAAAACTTTATTTTTATCAACTATGCAATATAAACGAATATTACTCAAACTTTCTGGAGAAGCTTTAATGGGAGACCGCAGTTATGGTATTGATCCAAAACGATTAGATGCTTACGCAAAAGAAATAAAGAGTATAGTAGATAAAGGTGTTGAGGTAGCAATTGTTATTGGAGGCGGAAATATTTTTCGAGGTATTTCTGGTGCCAGCAAAGGAATGGATCGTGTACAAGGTGACCACATGGGAATGTTGGCAACAGTCATTAATGGTTTGGCACTCCAAAGCGCATGCGAAGATAATGATATGCAAACTCGGCTACAAACTGCGATAAAAATAAACGAAGTTGCAGAACCTTTTATTAGAAGAAAAGCCTTGCGTCATTTAGAAAAAGGACGTGTGGTTATTTTTGGTGGTGGCACAGGAAATCCCTATTTTACAACTGATTCAGCAGCAGTTTTAAGAGCTATTGAAATAGAAGCAGATGTAATTTTGAAAGGCACGAGAGTTGATGGTATTTACACTTCAGATCCAGAACAAAATCGAGATGCGACAAAATTCGATTTTATTTCTTTTGACGACGTGTTGAGGAAAGGACTGAAAGTAATGGATACTACAGCTTTTACATTAAGTCAAGAAAATGAATTGCCAATCATTGTTTTTGACATGAATACACCTGGAAATTTAATGAAAGTGATTTCTGGAGAAAATATTGGTACCAAAGTAAATCTTTAGATATTAAAAACAATTTAAAATGAACGAGGATATAGAATTTATAATAGACAATGCCAAAGAATCTATGCAGGAAGCTATCAAGCACCTGGAAAAACAATTGGGTAACATCAGAGCGGGAAAAGCAAATCCTTCAATGTTGTCTTCTGTAAAAGTAGAATATTATGGCAGTATGACGCCACTAAGTCAAGTCAGTAATATCAACACGCCAGACGCCAGAACCTTGTCAATACAACCTTTTGATAAATCATTGATTCAAGAAATTGAGAAAGCAATTATGAACGCCAATCTTGGATTCAACCCGATGAATAATGGTGAAAATGTAATCATTAATGTTCCACCATTGACAGAAGAGCGTAGAAAACAATTGAGTAAACAAGCAAAATCTGAAGCGGAAGAAGCTAAAATTGGTGTCAGAAACGATCGTAGAACAGCAATGAACGAAGTTAAAAGTGCTGATTTACCTGAAGATGTTCAAAAAGACACAGAAGAAGAAATTCAAAAATTGACAGATCAGTTTATAGCTAAAATTGACAAGATTTATGAAGCCAAGGAAAAAGAAATTATGACCGTATAATGTCAATGCAAATTACAATTGATACCTATAAATTTATACTTTGAGAATACTGTATTTTCTAAACATTTTCCTTCTTTTTTTATCAGTATCAAACAGTTATGCGCAAGAACTTATTTCAGGTAAAATTGTTGCAGAAGACAATAAAGATTCAGTTTTAGCGAATGCTGTAATTTTAACTAATCACCATCGTGTTTTTTTTACAAATCATGATGGTGATTTTGCATTTGAAGCTGAAGCTGGAGAACGGATTAATCAAATCTTTGCAAGCGGTTTTTCAAGTAAAGAAAAACCAATTTCTATTGAAGGATTATTTCTGCTGAATAGAATATCTTCAAATAAAATTTCAAAAGTTGAGGATTCAGAAGTTGTTAATTTTAAATCTAAACAAGTTCAGAATTCGAATTTTAGCTTTAGAAGTTTAAGCAAAACAAGAATTGAAAATACAAAAAACAATAATCAGAATAGTGATTTTGTATTTAGAAAGCATGCAGATTTCACTTTGACTTCTGAAAAAGGTTTACAACAAAACATTAATGCAATTGGGGTGGATGGTTTGGAAGGCGTTGTGCCAAAAACCGTCAATAAAGATCTACATTCTTTCAATTGGTTCAAAGATTATTTTCAGGTCTTCGAGCAAACTTTTATTTCTCCATTTCATATTTTAAACAGGAGTTATTACGAATTTAGTCTGCTCTTCGAAGATTCACAAATCAAAATTATAAGTTTTCAGCCTGACTTAAATAATGCGTTAAGAAGTTTTCATGGAGTTTTTGTTATCGATAAGCTTGCAGATAAAATAGGGCAAATTCAAGTTACATTCAACCATGATTTTAAATTTACGCTCCAAACAGAATTCAATTTGGATTTTGGACTTCCAGAGGAGTTTAATCTGAATATCAAACCTGGGACAGGCGGTACAAAATTGTCATTCTTTGGCGGCGGACTTGATTTTGGTAGAATTCAAAATAAAAATGTCAACAAATCGCCGAAAACAGAACTTTTCCATAAGCAAATCTTTTTTGATTTTGACTCAGGTGAAAACATCTCACCTATTGATTCTCGTTTTAGTAAAATTTTAGAAAGCAGAACTGAAACTGTTCCTCTAAACTATTGGACGAAATTTGAGCCAAATTTCATTAGTAATGTTCAGCAAAATCAAGATTCTTTGAATGTTTTTTTAGAACAAAAAAAGGTAAAGGCTCGTGTTAATAGAATTTCAGCTTTTGAAGAAGGCTTTTTCCCGATAGGAATGCTGGATGTAGACTTGACAAGGTTAATCAAAATCAATAATTACGAAGGTTTACGTGCTGGTCTGGGCTTGCAAACTAATCACAAATTTTCAGAACGTTTTCGTCTAGGTGGTTATGGCGCTTATGGTACAAAAGATACAAATTTCAAATATGGATTTAATTCTGGTGTTTTATTAACTTCAGACACCAATACTTGGCTGAATGCCTACTATGACAACGATATTCAAGAAGTCGGCATGAATAATTTTCTAACCGATGCAAGAGTGTATTCTATTTTTGAACCACGTTTGGTCAATATTACTTTCTTCTACAAATACGAAAAATACGGCCTTGGATTACAGCACAGTTTCACACCCCAGGTCATGTCCGAATTCAGGGTAAACACCAGTCGAATTTCGCAAACTCGAGCTTATAATTTTGTGATAGGTGAAGACAGTTTTCGAGGTTACCGTATTACTTCTGGGACTTTTGGTTTGCGATGGATGCCAAATTATACCTTTTCAAAAATAGGGCCTAGAACTTATATCGATGATAAAGATTCGCCGGTCATTAGTGCACAAATGACCCAAGCATTTGCTAATATTTTAGAAGGTGATTTCGATTTTACAAAAGTAAGTGCAAAAATTGATTATAAATGGAAGCATTTCAACGGAAGTTCAACTGAATTCAATTTACAAGGTGATTTGGCATTTGGACAAGTACCGCTTACACATTCTTTTCACGCATTTCCCAACAGTCCGAATAAATTTGGGATTTTTGACCGATTTTCTGTGGCTGGTGTGAAGAGTTTCGAAACCATGTATTTCAATGAATTTTTCAGTACAAAATTGGCTTCATTGCATATGAAACATAGTTTGCCGCCGTTTAAATTTTCAAATACAATTCAACCAGAATTTGTAATGATTTCTAGGCATGCTATTGGCGATTTCGAAAATCAAGGTCGGCATCAAAACATCAATTTCAACACCTTATCCGAAGGTTACAATGAACTCGGTTTCGAATTTAACAAAATATTTGCCGGGTTTGGGTTGAGTTTTGCTTATCGTTATGGCGCTTATCATTTGCCTAATCTAGAAGATAATATATCTTTTAAATTCACCTTCTATTTAAAGCTTTGATATTTAGACTGAAATATCTTTCGGTTTTTTACATTTGCAAACCTTAAATACAGATTATGCAGAAACTTTTTAGTTTTGGGTTTTGGAACATCATCGCGGGCAGAATTCTTAGAAATAGAATTCTGATTATTACGGCTTTGGTGCTAATTACCATTTTTCTTTCCATGCAGTGGAAACATATGAAATTTTCATATTCAGAAGCCAATTTATTGCCAGATGATGCTGAAATTAATAAGCAATATGAAGCTTTTGAAGAAAAATTCGGTAGCGATGGCAACATGATTATGATTGCCACCGACGATCCAGAATTATTTACTTCTGAAAAGTTTGAAGCTTGGCGATCTCTGTCAGATACACTAAATAGCTTTCAAGCTATAAAATCTGTGGTTGGTATTCATAATCTAAAATCTTTAGAAAAATTTGAAGATCCAAAGCGTTTTGAAATGCAAAGCATTTTGTCTCAAAATGAAAAACTATCCGAGGAGGAAATTGAAAAATACGGCAAAGAGTTATTTGAAAAATATCCTTTTTATGACGGTTTAATTTTCAATTCAAAAAATAAAACAGTACAGACGGTTGCTTACATGCAAGATAGTATAGTTGATGCAGAGGGGCGAAAAATCTTTATCATGGAAAAATTTATTCCGTTAATTGAAGATTTTAAATCTAAAAATGATTTGGAAATTCATGTTTCAGGAATGCCTTATATCCGCACATTGAATTCTCAAAATATCGTTGACGAAATTCAATGGTTTGTCTTAGCAGCATTACTGGTAACTTCATTTATATTTTTCTTCTTTTTTAGGTCGTTTCGAGCCACATTAATTTCAATGTTAACAGTCATTGTTGGCGTGATGTGGGCTTTCGGTTTTATGGGTTTACTTGGCTTCGAAATCACAGTTTTGACTGCTGTAATTCCTCCATTGATTATTATTATTGGTATTCCGAATTGTATTTTCTTGATTAATAAATATCAGCATGAAATAAAGAAGCATGGTAATCAGGCTAAATCACTGCAACGTGTGATTACTAAAATCGGAAATGCAACCTTGATGACAAACGTAACCACAGCTTCTGGTTTTGCAACATTTATTTTTACACAAAGTGAACTTTTGAAAGAATTTGGAGTTTTGGCTTCTATCAATATTATTGCGATTTTCATTTTGAGTTTGTTGATTATTCCTATTATTTACAGTTACATGCCATTGCCGAAAGACAAGCATTTACGGCATTTAGGTAAGCAATGGATAGAAGGTTTTGTGGAGTGGATTGTTAGAATGGTGAAATATAAAAGAATTACGATTTACTTCTCTGCAGTTGCAGTTTTAGCACTAAGCATCATAGGGATTTACAATATTAAAATTTCTGGAAGTTTGTTGGAAGACATGCCACAATCGGCAGATTTTTTTGAAGATATCAAATTTTTTGAAGATAAGTTTGAAGGTGTTTTGCCTTTGGAAATAATGATCGATACCAAACGTAAAAATAACGTAACAAAGCTTTCCACTTTGAAAAAAATGGACCAATTAAGGGCTGAAATTGAAGAAATTGATGAGCTTTCAGCGCCGCTTTCTTTGGTGAACCTGGCTAAATATTCCAAACAAGCTTTTTATAATAACAACCCAAAGTATTACCAAATGCCGACTTCGCAGGAGCAAACTTTTATGATGCCTTACTTGAAAAGCATGGAAAGTATGCAAAACGGAATTTCATCTTATGTTGATTCAACAGGTCAATTTGCCAGAATGACTATGTTTATGAAAGATATTGGGACAGATGAAATAAAGAAAATTGAAGATAGATTATTACCTGAGATTGAAAAATTATTTCCTGAAGATCGTTTTAATGTCACGATGACAGGAAAAGCTTTGGTCTACCAAAAAGGCACGCATTATTTAGTAGATAATTTGCTGTTATCATTATCATTGGCTATTTTATTGATTGCAATTTTTATGGCTTGGATGTTCAGGTCGGTACGAATGATTTTAATTTCATTGATACCAAATTTGTTGCCGCTGTTGATGACAGCTGGCATGATGGGCTTTATTGGAATTCCAATCAAACCATCTACAATACTCGTATTTAGTATTGCATTTGGAATCAGCGTGGATGATACAATCCATTTTCTAGCGAAATATCGGCAAGAATTGAAAGCCAATCACTGGAAAATTAGACGATCAGTCTACCCAGCACTTCGGGAAACTACAGTGAGTATGTTTTATACCTCAATTGTGTTGTTTTTTGGTTTTTCAGTATTTATGATATCTAGCTTCGGTGGCACAGTAGCTTTAGGTGGTTTAGTTTCTGCGACGCTATTGTTTGCAATGCTAGCTAACTTATTGCTTTTGCCTTCACTTTTATTGTCATTGGAACGTAGCATTGCCAATAAAAAAACGATGAAAGAGCCTCAAATTCAAATCATTGATAATGATGATAGTGAAGATATTATGAGTAAAAACAGTAATTAGTTTACTGAATTTTGACTTTAGTATTTTCACTTTAATTTATAAGCAATTTGCAATAAAATAAACAAAAATTTTGTTCCATTTTTTCTATCTTTGTCCATTAACTTTTTTTAAGTTAAATAAAAGATTTTGAGAATATTAAGAAAGATATTTATATTATGAAAAAAATTATTTTACTTTTAGTTTTAATTGTTTCTATGACCTCCGAAGCACAGGTTACAGAAATTTGGACAGATTACGGTGGTTATTGGAATTCGTCTTCAACGAATATGAACCCAGTTCAACCTGATAACACACATGCATTGCTCGCTTTTAGATTCAATGGTACAAATTACTCTACTGGTGTTGATAACGCAAAGCTGGATAATAATAATGTGACTTACACCTCGCTGACAGTAAGAGCATTGCCAATTGCCTCATTGCCAATATCAGGAGGGGGGACTAGTTATTTTGTCGGTTTAGGTCAATTATTTGATGGAATAGATAATGGTGTTGATAATAGTGCTACAAGTCCATTTCCTGCCATTACACAAGGTTCTGAAGCAGCTAGTTTTCTAACCAGAGGTCCTCAAGGTTTAGATTTAGGTTCATGTTTGGCAAACATTCCGTCAGGAACAACATCAAGATTTAACTTAAGTAGTGGTGGAATTAAAACTTCGCAGCTTAATGATGGTATCCCTGATATTTTAGTGAGTCAGATTGCTGATCCTAGCTCGGGAGGAACGGATCGGTTAAGATTTGTAAATTCTAGTGGTACTATTGTAGGAAACGCAGTGACAATTGATTTAAGTAATAATACACTTTTCCCTGCAGTTGGTACATGGAATCCTGATTTCTATAATTTTAACAGTACACAAAATTCTGGGAATTCTAATTTTATTAATGGAACAAGAGATTTACGTTTTTTTGCGGTAGATTTAAGTAGTTTTGGGATTACAACTGCCAACGCAGGCGACGCTGTAGCACTTGTTTACGAACCAAGAGGAACTTCAGATCCTGCATTCATCGCATTTAATGAGCCATCACTTGGTGTTGCCAGTCAAATTTCCGTGAATTCTCAGCCAAGTGAGCAAAACTGTGATGGGACTTTGCCAAATCCAATAGAAGTTCAAATAGAAGATTCTGATGGCTTTGCTGTACCGCAGTCTAATATTGAAATCACAGCGACTTTGTCAACTGGTCCTGGAGATTTGTTAGGAACGCTTGTTCAAACTACCAATGGAAATGGTGTAGCAACATTTAATAATTTAGAATTCAGTGTAGGCGGTACTCATACCATAGAATTTTCTTACTCTAGTTTAGGAACTGCGACTACCACACCAATTACTTTTCCAGCTTCCTGTACA
>NZ_RQVT01000003.1 GCF_004010055.1 Psychroflexus aestuariivivens | reverse complement strand
GCCCTTGTAGATATGTTTTTCCGGAACAAAACAGAGGTGCCGAGACACACCATATTACCTGCCACGTCACTTTCTACTTTGCAATAAAATCACTTATGAAAACGGATTTAAAAAAGCGCAATGGCAAAAAGTAAGGGCTGTAATACTGTAATGCAATGAAAGTATTATAGCTTTTACTCTGCGGAAAGCAAAATAGGTATAAATGAAATGAAATGGAAATTATACTTATTTGCTTGGGGAATTGAAATTCATCGATTATTTAGTTGAATTCACTTAACTTTCAATACTGGCTAATTTACTCCTTTTAAGACATTTTTTTCCTAAATCAATTCCTTCTCTTTAAGGTTTCTATTCACAGGTTGATTTCAATCTAGTTTTACCATTTTCTTTAACCATTTTAAATCCATTATTAAGCATAGGTTGAAGGTTTTTTCTGCCGGTAAATTGCCAAAGCGCATATCCATATTGGCACTGATTAATTATTCCATTTTCATATTCTTCCAACATTAATTCTTTTAGCTCACTCCAGTATTTTTTGTGTGAATGAATAAAAATTATTAGTGGGTTAAACTCTGGATCAACAAATTCTTTGTCGTAATATTTCTTAATTCTTTCTGTACTAGGGAAACCATACTTTTTAGTTATTTCTATCATTCTTTCAGTATGCTCAGCATCCATTGGATTAATATATTTTCTATAAATTAAATCTCTTATACTGTCAGATACAAACTTTCTTTTTTTCATTTCTTGAATTCTCAAACTATCAGAAAGACTTTCGATTCTGTTTGTTTCTGACTTATCAAAAGTTTTATATACTGTGTATTCTCGCATTGTTTGGTCATAACCATACATAAATTCCATTTCTTCCACTAAAATTTCAATGTCTCTTTTAAAGAGTGAATCTTTTGAAATCTGTGAATAAACTGAATTACAGAAAAATATAGTTATTATTAAAAGTTTTAATTTCATTCTCAAGTTTTATTGTCGTAAAAAATTATAGTCATTAATCGTTTTTGGTAATTTTTTCATTTTGAAAATCGTAGTGATAGTTGATAATTTCACCAGTATTAAATAAACCTATTGCTCTTTCTATTATTGGATAAGGAACTACAAACCATTCTCTTGGGGTTATTCTGTTTTTATTTTTATCGTAAATATCTATTTGTAATTGTGCTTGACTAAAAAAGCGGTGGATTAAATTTTCAAACTTTTGTGTGTTTACATTTACACATTTAAATGTTGCTACTACTTCTACTTCTGCATTGAGATAGGTCGCTTCATTTCTAGCATTAATCACTCTTTTTTGAACGGGTACTGTAGAGAAACCTATTTTATATAAATTATTAAGTTTACTTATTTCTGGATGAGTTGATTTAGATTTTAATACGTAAATCCAGCCTGATTCTTTATCATCTTCTTCTAACTGTTCTACATTTGTAAATAGCTCTTTCTCGCTGTCTTTTTCTAAATCTGTTACTACTTTACCATTATTATATAATTGTTTTGCTAAAGACCTATAAAGCATATTACTATATGTACCATTATCAAAAACAGTTCTTGTTCTTACATCTTTCCTAACTCTGTCACCTAATTCTCTAACTGCCTCTGAAATATCACCTACTTCTAGGTACAGTAAAACACCATCAAGAATATAGTATTTTCCTTCTTTTAAGTTTTTTTCTGCATTTTTAAAGGATTTTAAACTACGTAAACCTAACTTAATTTCTTGGTGTACTTTTTTAAATTGCTTGTCATACTTTTCAAATTCTTCATCTGACATTGCTTTACGTTGCGCTACAAAATCGGTTTCTTTTTTATCTTTTGGGGTGTGCTTAAAATCGAAAATACTTGTACCTTCTTCATCATCTGCTAACAAACCGAAATCATCATCTTCTAAAATATCGGCTACAGATTCAACTTTTTTAGGCTCAAACAATAAATTATGCCTATCAACATCTTTTAATGCAAATTTCTTTTTATCATTTTCTCTAAAGCCTTTTAAGCGTAAATACAAACGCATTTCTGAAATACCATTACCTTGTTCTGGTTCTCTTTCTTTTTCATCTACAAAAGCATTGATTTCTTCAAAAGATTCTATTAAACGTTGATCTGTAGATTTTACGTTCGACTGCTTTGAAGTATCTTTTAAAATACCTAAATCGTCATCTTCAAAAATATCTTCTATGCTTAACTTATCTTTAGACATTTTGTTTTTGTTTACGCTTTAGTTCTTTTAAGAAAATAACTGCTTCTGCCATTCTTTTTTCTTTTGGCTCTAACGATTTAATATCGGGATTTTTTCCTGTTTTTTGCACCCAGGCTTTTATTTTGGGCCACAAGATAATAGCTTCCTGTTCCGTCATTTTAATTCTAGACGCATCTATAGTTTCCTGAATAGTTCTTAAAACAGGTGCTGTTACTGATTTGGATAATATTTCAAATGCTTTTTGAAACGGGTTTACACTATCTATTAAATCTATGTGTATTTCATCTATATTCACAAAGGTATCTGCCATTTTGATAAACCTTCTATCTCCTTGTTCTTCTATACTTCCGTTTTTAATAACTGAGTCTACAACAATATGTTGCCTTACTTCTTCTACCTCATCATCTGAAAGTTCAGGATAGGTTTCTTTAATAATTTTAGGTATTAACACTTGATTGATCACCTCTGGCTCCAAAGTCTCACTCGGCATTGCTTTGAGCATATCATTATCTTGCAAAATTTTTGCTTTTAAATCGTTTAAGTCTGATTCGATAATTTGCTCTACTCTTGCTGTTGAAGGTTCTTTAAAACCTCTGATGTGTATAGTGTTTTCCTCTTCATTTGCCTGTGTTCCATCTTCACGATCTACTTCATATTCATTATCTTCTTCTTCAGGGTATTTCGCTTTAAATTTAAAATTAGGCGCTAACACCTGCTCCATTAATAAAGAAGCGGTAATTGCTTTTAGCATATTATTGACTGAAAGTTTTACCTCATCATCTTGGGCATCGGGTTGAGCGATTAAATTGGTGAATTGAGCGTGTGTTTTATTGTCGCTATCTCTTGTAGCCCTGCCGATGATTTGAATAATCTCTGTTAATGAACCCCTATAACCTACCGTTAAGGCTTGTTCGCAATATGGCCAATCAAACCCTTCTTTTGCCATCCCTAAAGCAATAATGATATCAATATCTTCTGGAGCATTTACATTGCGTAAATAGTTTTGAATTTTATCTCTTGATTTTTGGTCATCATTTACTAAATCAGCTACTTTAATAAGATTTCCTGTTTTATGCGATTTAACGTAAATAACCCCTGTTTCTGAATCTTGGTATTCTATTTCACCTAGCGTGTCTATTATTTTGCCTACCTCTTCATATTTTTCTTTAGTGGATTCACCAGAATTTACACTAGGAATATGAATAATGGTTTTTTTATTTTCATCTAGAACCTCGTGAATGGCAGTTGTATATTTTCTTTGGTAAAAATGATAACCTATTCCTAAAGATTTTAAATACTCATAACCATTCAGCTGTTCGTAATAATCGTATTTAACTTTAATGAACTGCGCTTCTACTTCGGGTAAAAGAATAGGAATACTATCGCCTCTAAAATAAGAACCTGTCATTGCAACTATATGAGCAGTTGACTTAGCCATAATAGAGCTTAAAACACTTCCTAATCTATTGGTGCCTTCGGCAGATACGTGATGAAATTCATCTATAGCAATTAAGGTGTCATTAAACTGTTTTTCATCAATAGCATCAAATGCAAAACGCAGTGTAGCGTGTGTGCAAATAAGAATTTCTTCCTTACTATTCATAAAGTTAATGAAGGCATCTACTTTAGACTTTTCACCGCCAGGCGTACAAAGGTTGTATTTAGGATTAGGATTCCAATCTTCAAAAAAACCGTATTTTTTTAACTCTGTTGGAGCGAAAGAACTGCCAATAGAACGTTCAGGCACTGCTACAATTAATTTTTTTATATCTTGGTTACGCAGTTTATCTAAGCCAATAAACATTAATGCCCTAGATTTACCTGATGCAGGAGGAGCTTTAATCAGTAAATACTGTGCTGTTCTTGCTTCAAATGCTCTTTCTTGCATTTCTCGCATTCCTAGCGCATTGGTTTTTTTACTCTTTCCTGTCTGTTTATAATTGACTTTAACTAAATCTGGCATTTGTTTTTTTATTTAATTAACTAGAAAAACTACATTAAGTTTATCTAAACCCTAAAATTAAGAATGTTTATAAGAAACTCTATTACAACAACTAACAAAAAGTTTATCTAAAAGTTTATCTAAAAGTTTATCTAAAAAAAAACTTCTATCGCTAGTTAGTTAAACTTTTTTCCAAATAGGTTTTCTATTTGTACCTGTATTAGTAATAGAAACATCACGCTTAGACATTGCATAAATAATGTTTCTTAATTTATTCTTTTTTTGATCTTCATCTAAAACATTAGGAAGAATATCTAATATTAATTTATCTAAATCTTTTTTACTAGCAGATTCATATTCTTCTAAATAATTTAAAATCATTTTTTTATAATGATCATCTTTAAACCCTCGCATTTTTATATACTCTCCCTTTTCGCCTGTAGCCTTGGCTACTTTAGAAGAAATATGAAGATTAGGACGCCTGCCTTCTATTAATTTTCTCTCTTTTAAAGACCTACTTTCTTTAACCGTAATACTTTTATTTTTCGCAACTTTATCTAATAAGATGATATCATTTAAAGACAAACTAGGTACTTGTGCTAATTTTCGCGCATAATCTATATCTAAAACCTTGCCTGTAATGGTTACTTTCACTTTTTGATTACCAAATTCATAATCTGGTAAGGGGAAGAATTTCTTACTTTGAATTTTAAACATTCTTTTAATACCACTCCCAATGGTATCAATCATATTAAGGCCTACCATTGCATTGGTTAAAAAGGCATTTCTATAATTTTGCTCAGGGGAATCAGCATTGATGACTGCTTCTATACTTTGCGGAATAAAATCACCTGAATTTGAAAAAACTAAGGTAGAATTTTCATTTTCAACCACTACTATTTTACCCCCTAATGTATAGTCTTGATGGGCAATACAATTATTTAATGCCTCTCGTATGATATAAGGATCATATTGATCTACTTCATCTGGAAATAAAGAGTCATCATTAATATACCGATATTTAAGATTTCTTATTTTTTTACCAATTTCTACTACATTTAATAATAAAGGGCACGTAAAATGTTCATAATCTTTTTCAATATTATCTGCATCTTTTAAAATCCAACTCACCGTAGCTCTTGCAGGGTTAATGTAGTGTTCAGCTTCAGGTTTACCGAGTAGTAAAATTGCTGTATTGGTGATTTTACCTTTAATGGTAATTTTTGCTTTGTTTAGAAAAACCTCATCTGACCAAGATTTAACTTCATCAGCTAAACTTTTATTTTTTTGAATAAAACGCTTTCTAGCTTCTTTTATCGCTTGGTTTGACAAATCTGCAATACTCGCTTCTTTAATAATTTGAGCACTCCAATCTGTTTGCTTAACCTGATTCTTTATACGATCGTATTCGTTATCATTTAAAGCACCTAAACTTTCACCATCTCGACCATATTTAAAACCTTTCCAGCTAACAGGCATTCCCTTTGGAGCGGCAGGAATTTCTAACACGACTACTTCTTTACCTTCGCGAACAAATCGATTGGTTGAAATAAAACCCAAGTGCGGAGAAGTATGGTCTGCTATTTCTTTTTTATATTCATTAAGCTGTCTTTCTGATATAGTAGTACCTACTATGGTTTGATTGTCTTTTACACCAAACACTAGATAAGCCGAAGTTTTATTTTCTAGGTTCGCTTCATTGGCTAAAGCAGAAAAATACTTACCCAGCTTATTTTTATCATATTGCTGTTTAGCTTCTTTAAACTCAACAACTTCGTTTTCTGAAGGTAAGCCTAATAATTCGTCTAATATATCTTTCATACTACTATGCATAAATCACTATTGCAAAATATAGTGCTTTTTTGCAATAAAGAGTTGGCTATTGTAAATTTTCTCTATTTTTTGCAATAAAATTAAATTCTCATTATTTTATTTATCCTTTTCCTCCTTCACCATTTTCTCATATTCTTTAAACAAATACTCCAAAAGTTGGGTGTCGTTTTCGAAAGGTTTGAGGCGGTAGCAGCGTTCTACGGCGGCATCTAGGTCTTGATGGGCTTGGCGTAAACCTTTGGGCATTTTATCGGGGTCGTAGAGTTGAGCCATTGTTTTCTCGGGGTGTTTTTCACGCTCTTCCAACACCGCAAAAACATTTTCTTCTATTTGGGCTTTTTTAACTTTGCTGATATTTGGGAATGGGAAATTATTATAAGTCAATGAAACTGAGTAATTAATATCTGTTTTAAGGCGACCAGATACAACATTTGACCAAGCATAGTGCATTTTTGAAGAAAGAATACCGAAAATATAAGGATCACTATCATAAATTACCTGAGCTCTATCCGAGATTATCGTATTTTGATCAAAAAAACCAATCTGTAAATACTCTCTACGCTCCGATGTAACTCTCGGTACTAATATGGAATTTGTTTTTTTGTGTCTTATTTCTCCAAATTTGTGAGGAATTTCAGCTAGCTTTTTTGTTGCTTTTCTATTACTAGATAATCTTAATTTTTCAACCTTAGCTATTTGATTTGACAAAAATTGATTATTTAAAGCTTCTTTTAAATTGTCGTCTTCAATCCAGATACACCATCTAAAATCACTTTTCATAAATTCAACTGCACCAATAAATTTTTTAAAATATTCTTTAATGCCAGGGTTTTCTTTTAAAACATTTATGTACTCTTCATTATTTAAAATTAAGTGACCACCATCATTTGCCATACTACCAAAAACCATTTTTGGTAAACCTGAAATTTGCTCTCTTTTTTTCTCAATATAGATATTCTTATAATCTATTAAATATGGATTTATATTTTTTACTTGTTGCTTAAGATTATTTTTATTTACTATAAACTTTTCAGCTTTTGAACCTTTCGATGACAAAGAAATTATAATTACAGTTACACCCGCATTACCTTTTGCACTATTAGACCACTTAAAAGAATGATATGCAAAATTTATCTCTGATATTTCAAGAATATAAGGCCATAGTAAAGAGACTTGTTCTCCTTGGCATATAGAATTAGTGGAAACAAAAGCCAAATTATGAGTAGTACCATTAATATAACTAGCTCCTTTAAAAAACCAGCAAGAGATATAATCTAAGTTATTATAACCTTTTATTAGTTTAAAAACATTAGCCATATCTTTTTTTTGAAATTTATTTTGCTTTCTTGCCCCCAAATACGGTGGATTCCCTAGCAAATAAATTTCATCACCTTTTTGTTTAGGACAAACTTCTTCCCAGTCTATTCGGGTGGCATTGGCACAAGTGATATTACCAGATGCTTTTAAAGGTAAAATGGGGTTAGACTTCCCGAGTTCTAGTTGGTTTTCAAAATATTTATTCATTTGGTGTTCTGCCAACCATAAGGAAAGTTTAGCGATTTCGTGGGCAAAGTCGTCTATTTCTATGCCATAAAATTGGGTGAGTTGTATTTCAGAATAAATAAAACTCTGTTGAGTTTCGGTTTCTAAAATTTCTTTCCAAATTTCTATTTCGAGCTTACGAAGTTCTTTATAAGCAATAATTAAAAAATTACCGCTCCCACAAGCAGGGTCAAAGATTTTTAGTTTACTAATGCGGTCTACTAATTTTCTTAGCTTTTTGGCGTTACCTCTAGCGTTTTCTAATTCTTCATACAATTCATCTAAAAATAAAGGTTTTATCACCTTCATTATATTTGGCACCGAGGTATAATGCATCCCTAAATTGCCCCGTTGGTCTGGGTTGACCACCGCTTGAATCATAGAGCCGAAAATATCGGGGTTAATATGGCTCCAATCTAAGTCACCACTTTTTTCCAAAATATCTCGTGCTTCTTTATTAAAATGAGGGACGCTTAATTTATCTTTAAATAAGCCTCCATTTACATAAGGAAATTGGTCTAAATGTGCAGGTACATTTTTACGTTCGGTTTCTTTTAGGTTCAACACCTGAAAAAGCTCGTCTAAAAAAAGATGGACATCGCTGCCGTCGTTTTGGGTATGCTGCATTAGGGTATTGGTAAACATTCCTTCTTCGGGAAAGATACTGGTGTCCTCTGCAAAGAAACAAAACAGCAAACGTGAAAAGAATAGGTTGAGATCGTGCACTCCATTTTCCAGAATGTTTGGATTTTCTTCAATAAGAATATCGTATAGCTTAGCCATACGATAAGAAGCTTTACGGTCGGCTTCATTCTCATTCGTGGCTTGATACACTTCTTGGCCTGCCCAGGGCAAGAAAAAGCTATGGTTTTTGGGCAAATCTACAATAGGAACGTGCAAGTTTTTGCCTGTATGGGTATCTTTTGCTGCTATCTCTTTGTAATTGGTAGTAATGACAAACCTAGGATTATGCTTTAGGTTTTCTTCTTGGCTTAAATCTTCTACCAATGCCATTAACTCATCTTCACTCGCTTCTTTAAATAACAGTTTCTTTTTATATAAGATTTCACCTTCATTTTTAGCCAAATTAAAATCTCCCTTTTGCAAGCGTGTTATCGAGGCTTTAGAAATGCCATAGGCACGCAATAAGTCGTATATAAACGTTTCTTGGTTGAAATTAGTAACTAATTCTTGTACTTTTTCTTGAATTTCGGTAGAGGTCATTCTTTAGTTTTGGTGTATTTGTTTCAAATTTAAGCTTTTTAATATTTGAAATGAAAAGTTGCTTATAGAATTTCGTTAGGCTTTAAATCAATCATTATGGTTTAGGAATACTGATGCGACTCAATTAATAGCTCTCTCACTTTTGCTCAAGAGATTATTGGTACTGATGAGGTTAGTGATTATATAGGACAGGAAGATACTGATATCACCAAACATATAAAGATAAACCGCAAGTGGTTGTTAATGATCCTGGACAGATAGAGGTTTTGGAGTAGGTGTATTTGGTGACGTGTTTGTATATGACAAGTAAGGTGCAGAAAAGAGCGAAATTTTCGGTTTAGCACAGGTTTTAGCAATTTCAAGTGGATTCGTACGTGGTTTCCCTAAGGTTTGGGACATCGTGATTGCGGTTATACATTGTTAGGGCACGTTTTTTTTCGTCCAAGAAAGTCCATTGTGTCAACATTTACACTAATAAAAAAGTCGTCCATAAGTTTGTTGATGAACGAATCATAATCATTGAATACTTCTTTGATTTTTTTAAAATCCGTTTCGTTCGATTCGTGCAAATGTTCCACTTTCTTCGGATGAATTAATTCGTCCCTTTTTTTCTTTAATTTTTTCAAGTCAAAATATTTCTCGTCAAAATACTTTTTTTGTATTTCTGTTTTATTCCAGGTTTTACAAACTTGTTTAAATGTTTTTTTAAATTTAGTTTCAAAGTCATCTCTGTCTGAGTAGTTTTTGTATTTGTCTAGATTATTTAGTCCAAAAATATCTGCTTCAATGATTGAGAACAAACCTTTCAGACAAGCTCTATATAAAGCATCAAATTCAGTTTTATTAGATTTATGTTTTTCGGTCACATTGAGCAATTCCATATAATCTTTCCGAATTATATTATGGGTTTTCTGATATTTTCCCATAGCCGCTCCAGCTTTTAGAAGTTCAGAGTAATCGTTATATTTTTTCGAATGATTTCCCATTTTTTGTTCAAATGTGCCCTAACGGTCTAGTATAAGAATAGTAGCGGGTTTTTTTGCACTAACTTTTCGGTTAAACACAGACCTTTTTTATATTTACTTACTTTGGTTTTAGCGATTAAACCGCTATTATTTTTATACATTGTTGTGCATAGTGCTTTTCACGTTCTGCTTGGTTTTCCGATGTTTCATATTTAGTTCGGAATGAGCGTTGGCAAGACATACTCTTTTGCAATTTTTGGCGCAGTGTTGGCTTTAGCGAATTGCAAATGTGTATGGCTTTGAGCGTTGACGTTTAGCTTATCGTATGTTCAAGTTTATACCAAATCTTTTTCCGCTCCCAAATTCAATCAACCCCATTTCATTTTCTGTAATCTTACTGCGTTTAAGATTGCCAATAATGCTACGCCTACATCTGCAAAAACGGCTTCCCACATTGTGGCTAATCCACCTGCCCCTAAAATCAGTACAATTACTTTGACACCAAATGCCAAACCTATATTCTGCCAAACTATTTTTCGTGTAGAACGACTTATTTTAATCGCCTTTACCACTTTTGAAGGTTGGTCTGTTTGAATAATAACATCTGCTGTTTCAATAGCTACATCACTTCCTAAACCACCCATTGCAATACCTACATCACTTGCTGCTAAAACTGGTGCGTCATTAATGCCATCACCTATAAAGGCTATTTTGTTTTCAGGATTTTTCTTTAAAATTTCAACTTCGTTTAACTTATCTTCTGGTAATAAACCACCTTTAGCATTTTCAATATTTAGTTCTTTAGCGACTTGTTGAGTAATGGAATCTTTATCACCAGAAAGCATCATAATATTTTTAATGCCTACTTTGTGTAATGCTGTAATTGTTTCTTTTGCATCTTCCTTTAATTCATCTGCTATGACTACATAACCTGCAAATTGATTATCGATTGCAACTAATACTATCGATTCTACAATAGATTCCGTTTCCGTTGGAACATTTATATTATTCGCAGTCATTAAGGCTTTATTTCCTACTAAAACTGTTTTACCATTTACAATGCCTTTTAATCCTTTACCTGCAATTTCAGAAACGTCTTGAGCTTCAAAATCTTCTCCTTCTGATTTATACTCTAAAATTGCTTTAGCAATTGGATGCGTGGATTGTTCTTCCATCGCCATTAAATATTGCATAAATTCGGTTTCATTCCAACCAATTGCTTTTACTTCTTTGATTTTAAAAACACCTTTGGTAACGGTTCCTGTTTTGTCCATTACCAAAGTATTTATCTTGGTCATTGCATCTAAAAATGAAGCACCTTTAAATAATATTCCATTTTTTGAAGCTGCTCCCAATCCACCGAAATATCCTAATGGAATTGAAATCACTAACGCACAAGGACAAGATATTACCAAGAAAATTAATGCTCTGTATAACCAATCTCTAAACACATAATCATCTACAAAAAAGTATGGTATAAAAGTTACACCAATAGCTAAAAACACTACAATTGGTGTGTAGATACGAGCAAACTGTCTGATGAATAATTCTGTTTTAGACTTACGAGCTGTAGCATTTTGAACCAAGTCTAATATTCTCGCAATAGAACTATCTTCAAAGGTGTTGGTTACCTCAACTTCAACAACACTTTCTAAATTGATACTACCTGCGTAAACCTTTGCATCTTTCTGAATAGAATCTGGTTTGCTTTCGCCTGTTAATGCTGCGGTGTTTAGAGATGCTTTTTCGGATAATAAAATACCATCCAATGGAATTTTTTCACCTACTCGAATTTGTATTTTCTCGCCAATATTTACAGCTTCTGGCGACACACTTATATAATCACCATCACGAAATACATTAGCTTCTTTTGGTCTAACATCTAATAAGGCTTTAATATTTCCTTTTGCTCTATTAACTGCTGCGTTTTGAAATAATTCTCCTACTGCATAAAATAGCATTACTGCAACACCTTCGGGATATTCGCCAATGGCAAAAGCCCCTAAAGTGGCTATGGACATTAAGAAGAATTCCGTAAAAAAATCACCATTTTTAATACTTTTCCAGCCTTCTCTTATCACCGGAAAACCTACAGGGATATAGGCTACCGTGTACCATACTACGCGAATCCATCCTTTGAAGAAAGGAAACGCATCAAAGTAATCAATAGCGATTCCGGCTATCAACATCACAAAGCTGAAAATAGCCGGTAGATAGGTTCTAAAATTTGAAATTTCTTCAGGGCTGCTATGGTTATGGCCATCGTCGTGACTGTGCTCGCCTTGTTGTTTTTTTGGTTCTAAGTCACGTAAGTTTATTTTTTTCTTTTTCATATGTTCTAACCAAGTTTGATATCATTTTAAAAACTACTTCGATAATTTCAATATTCTCAATGCACCGCGCATTACAAAAGTGAAAACGATGCCGCCAATCACTAAATCGGGCCATTTACTATTCAGAAAATAAACCAGCACCCCAGCTACTATAACACCACCATTAACAATAATATCATTGGATGTAAAAATGGCACTTGCCTGCATATGAGCCTCTTGACTCTTTGCCTTGTTGATGAGCCAGAGCGATATCAAATTACCTGCCAATGCGAAAATTGAAACGATAATCATCCATTGAAACAAGGGTGTTTCGGTATTGCTAAAAAACCTTCTCAAGACCTCTGCAAACCCAAGTGTTGCCAATGCCATCTGAAAGTATCCGCTGTATTTCGCAACCTTCTTTTTTCTTGAAATGGCACCGCCTACCGCAAATAGGCTTAATGCATATACGATGGAATCTGCCAGCATATCTAATGAGTCTGCCACAAGACCCATCGAAGAAGAAATCCAACCGGTGGTCATTTCGATAACGAAAAAGCCAAAGTTGATGCCCAAGACCCACCATAGGATTCTTTTTTGTTTGGATTGGTCTTCCATTACGGGTGGTTCGGCTTCTGTGGTTCCTTCTAAGGAATCCCCAAGTTTTAAGCTGGCTATAGACGTTTTTATCGCCTTGACGTCGTCCACGTGATATACTTCCAATTTTCTGTTTGGAATATCAAAATCCAAGTGTTTTACTTGAGCATAAGACTCTAACTTCATCCGAATCATCTGCTCTTCTGAAGGGCAGTCCATTTTAGTTATTATAAAAGTGCTTTTTTTCAAAATCAATCTAATTTGTTCGTTTGTTTATTAAAGTAAATTACTGCTGCATTTTTCGCATATTCCCGTAACCACGAGATTAACATCCTCTGCCAAATATCCATCTGGCAAATTGATATGCGGGATTTTTTGTTCCGTTAAACAAACTGTTTCGTCACAGTTAGTGCAATGAAAATGTAAATGCAAATCCTGTTCTATTTCACAATTACAGCCTTCTTCACAAAGTGCGTATTTAGAGATTCCAGTTCCGTCATCTATGTGATGCACCACGTTTTTTTCTTCAAACGTTTTTAGGGTTCGGTACAATGTGGTTCTATCCGCTTTTGCGAAAGCATTCTGAATATCAGTCAGGGCGATGGCGGCATCCCTATCGGCCATATACTTATAAATCAAGATGCGCATTGCGGTGGGACGCACGTTATGGTCATTTAATGTTTTTTCAATTTCAGTCATTTTGTGCGGTGTTATAATTGATATTTTTAGCTTTATTGTAGGCTTCATAGCCTTCTTTTGCCGCATAGGGCACGATAAGTAATGCCGCCACAGGATCTGCCCACCACCAGCCTAACCAGTTGACCAATAGCAATCCTATAAGTACGACCACGGTTTGGTATAAGCAAATAAAGGTGTCTTTAGCATCAGCCAGCAAGGCTGGACTGTCCAGTTTCTTTCCATATTTTCTTTTGAAATATATTAGAATTGGATTTACAGCGAGGGAAACCAATAATATAATCAGTCCCATCGTGCTCCAGTTTGCGGTTTCCTGACTAAGGAGTTTTGTGATTGAATCATACGAGATGAATATGCAGACCAACGTAAATGATACTGCAATTACATAAAGGGTGATCTTCTTGCGTTTTTTGACTTTTTCTTCGTCAATGCCCTTGAGCTCGCCGTGCAGCCGCCAGCCTAAAGTGGCCGCACTTATCACTTCTATTGTACTGTCCAGTGCCCATCCTATCAGAGCAGAACTATTGGCAGTTATTCCTGCAATTAGAGATACTATTACTTCAATGGTATCATAAATGACATTCCATATTTGAAGCGTTCTTGCCTTTTTTAAATCGTTTTTTCTTTCGGTTTCCATAAGCTGATTTTGGTAATCTCCATACTATATAGTTCCATTTTCACCTCTTTTTTATATGCTTCCTTCCTCTTCAAAAATTAAACACCACTACATTTCTCACATATTCCCTTTACTACCAGGTTTACATTTTCTGCCATATATCCCTCTGGCAGGTTAATATGTGGAATCTTATGATCGGTCAAACAAACAGTTTCATCACAATTATTGCAATGAAAGTGGATGTGTAAGTCCTGTTCTACCTCACAACTACAATTACTTTCACAAAGCGCATATTTTGGTATACCTGTGCCATCATCTATTTGATGCACAATATTCTTTGCTTCAAATGTGCGTATTGTTCGAGATAATGTAGCCCGATCTGCTTTTCCAAAAGCATTTTCAATTTCGGTAAGGGTTACAGACCGATCTTTTTTAGCCATAAATTTATAGATCAGTATACGCATGGCTGTTGGACGAACTTCGTATGCCTCTAAAATTTTCTCAACTTCCTTCATTTTCATCCTTATTTGAGTCATATCGTTTCAAAGATTCCCCGGTTTTTATCTGGAAAGCATCTTCAATATCGGAAAGATAAATTATGCCATCACCTGGATCCGGTGTTTTCCCGTTTTCCAGCATGATATTGATAGCTGATTGGGCTTCTTCATTTTGACATACCAGTTCTAACTTTACCACCGGACTGTCGGTTACACGGAAATCTAAAGAAGGTGATGCGCCTTTTGCTTTAAATGCCCCCGTTCCTTCTCCCTGGGAAAGGGTCATACTTTTAAATCCGCTTTCACTAAGAGCTTCAATTACTTTTTGAACCCTTTTCGGTTTTATAAATGCTTTTATTTCTTTCATCGCTGTTTTATTAATTCTATATTAAGGATGAACCCTCTGGAACTTTAATCAAAACAAACATTTAACAGAGAGCCATCCATCTATATTCTTAATTTAATGACCATGGGAAGTCTGGCTTTTCTGCATTTCAGATACAAGGTAATAGGCATTATTATATGCAACTAAAGTACCTTCCGAAAGTGGCTCCAGCAGTTTAATTTCAACCCAACCATCTTCATTAATCCCCGTTCTCACCTGTACTGGTTTTAGTTCCCACTCGGTTTTACTATCTTTCTGATGCTTTTGGGCCGTAAAGATGTAAGGATTTCCCTCTTCTTCAATCACTGCCTCTTCCGGTAATGCAGTTACCGCATCTTCTCCTGTTCTAATTTTTCCTTTGATATACATACCAGGAATAAGATAATCTTTCTTATTATCTATTTCTGCATGTACGTGTACCGCTTTGGGGTTTTGTTCAAATTGTTTTCCCATGGAATAAATCTCTCCCGTTAAATTACTTCCAGGAACCGATTCCAGCGTAAAAGAAATTTTTTGACCTTCTTTAACCTTATAAATATCTTTTTCAAAAACCATTAGATCGGCATGAACATGTTCATTATCAACTACCATAAACATACTGGTTTGTGGTTCTACATATTGGCCAATTTGCACCTTTACTTTTTCTATATAACCTTCAATAGGACTAACTACCGGGATATATTCGTAAAGTTCCCCATTTCTAACCCTGGAAACACTAAGGTTTAACTGACGTAATTGTGATTCATATCCACGTACTTCACCTTGTACAGACTGATAATCTGCCTGTGTTTGTTGAAAAGATTTCCCCGACCCTACTTCGGCTTCATATAATCGTTTTTGCCTTGCAAATTCCTTTTCCAAAAACTGCATCCGGTTATAGGCGTTAATATAGTCCGTTTGGATTTTCGTCAAAGTAGGATGGGAAAGGTACGCCAGTATCTGACCCTTATTAACTTTATCCCCTTCAATAACTTTTATTGAATTTATATTGCCCCCTAAGACGGCCGTAACTGTAGCTTCGTATTGAGGTGGCACTTCTAGTTGTCCATTGGCTTCCACTATTCCTGATAATGCTTTCTTAGGTAAGGTATCTACTTTGATTCCCAAACTATTAAATTTCATCTCTGAAAGATGTACCGAGCGCATCCCGCCTTCTTCTTCATTGTGACCTTTTGTTTCTTTAGAATCCGATGCTTTAGTCTCCTGAGTATCTTTTTCCGAATTAGAATTTTCTTCACACCCCAAAAACAATGTAAGTGATAAGGCAAGCATTAAAATATTTATTGATCTTATGTTCATATCGTTTTCTTTCTTAGTTTTTAATTTGAATTCTTAAGGTAATATTCCAGTTGGTAACGGCTGTCGAGATAATCATTAAAAGCACTCCAGGCATTTACCTCAATTCTAATGGCATCCCTTATATTTTGAAGGAAAGTTATATAATCTATAGCTCCCTCTTTAAATGCTAATACTGACCCTTCCTGTTGTTCCTGTGCTAAAGGAAGTGCTTCATCCCTATAATAATTCCATGAGTTTCTCCATTTGATATAGTCTTCACGCATATTTTTATAGGCGGTTTCCAGTTCGATTTTATCCTGATAAAAGTTTTGCTCTGCAATCTGTCTATTTACTTGTGCTTCCTGTGTACGGCCTAATTCCGGCCCAAAAAACAGCGGAATTTGAATTCCTATTTGATATTGGAAGAAACCCGATTGCCCGGCTATTTCCTGCCTACCGTACTGACCCTGAAATTTGGGCAAAAATTCAGATTTTCGTTCTCTGGTAACCGCTTTGGCAACATCTATCCTTTGTTCCGAAACCTGTAGCAACGGATGATTTTCAAGCGACTCTACCAGAAAGTTTAAAGGTTCGTCTAAAGTTTCAACAGGCAAATCTGGTACATCATAGATTGTGTCACTAACGAACCATAGGTTTAAACGCTGTATTGATTTCAGGTAATCTCGGTACGATTGTTCCAGCTGTATTTTAACCTCGTTCGCCTGGTTGGAGGTAGCAAGATATTCCAATTTGGAGGTGGCCTCTGTTTCATACCTGATTCTTGCAGCCCTTTCAATATCTTCAAAAATTGAATCCATTTTTCTATAAACCTGGAATGTCCTTTTAGTTGTATAAACCGAGGCCCAGGCCCTGCTTACTTCACGTTCAATTTCCATAGTAGATAACTCTAAGGCACTTTCAGCAAGGGCAACCCTTTCTTTCTGCAATTTTAACCGGGGGGCAATTCCAAAAATATCAATGCCTTGCTGTTGGACGCCAATTTGAGTATAGACCCCATCAGAGCCATTTCCTACTTCTTCTTTTCCTGTAAAGATTTGGGTATTTCCAAAATCATAGGCGGTTTTACGCAATACTTCCTCACTTTCAATTTCAAGTTGAGCAGCTTTTAATTGCGGAAAGTTTTGGATTGCCATTTCTTTAGCCTCTTGCAAACTAATAGTTTGTAAAGAATCCTGTTGTGAATATTCAGATGACATTGCATCAGATTGTGCATTTACAGAAAAGGTTCCGCCTAAAACAAAGCCAATTATCAAAATCGTAGCTAAAGATCGTGAATTGGAAGAACCAAGCTTGTTCTGTTCCTTTTTCTCCCGTCTCTTCTCTACAAATGTATAAAGGACAGGAAGAACCACCAGCGTAAGCAAGGTAGCCGTAAGCATACCACCTATAACAACTGTAGCAAGTGGTTGTTGAACTTCTGCACCGGCAGATGTGGAAAATGCCATTGGTAAAAAACCGAAAATATCTGTTGTTGCTGTTAACATAATAGGTCGTATTCGTTCTTTGGTTCCTGTAAAAATTCTATCTCTTATACTGGTTACTCCTTCTTCTTTTAAAGAATTGAATCTATTTATTAGTACCAGTCCGTTTAAAACTGCAACACCAAACAGAACAATGAAGCCTACACCTGCGGAAATACTAAACGGCATATCTCTTAACCAAAGAGCAAATATTCCTCCAATAGCCGCCAGTGGTATCGCCATATAGATCATGATAGATTGGGAAAAAGATTTTAAGGCAAAATATAGAAGCACGAAAATCAGGAATAATGCTATCGGTACCACAATCACTAATCGATCTTTGGCACTCTGAAGGTTTTCGAATTCCCCACCATAAGTTATATAATACCCGGGAGGTAATTCTAATTCTTCATCTAATCTTTGCTGAATATCATTAACGACTGACTCTACATCCCTTCCCCGGGCATTTACACCCACATAGGTTCTTCTGTAGGTATCATCTCTCGAAATTTGCATAGGGCCCGGAACATATTCGATATCTGCTATTTCTTTTATCGGTACCTGAGTTCCGTCGGGAAGATCGATATACATTCCACGCAAGTCATCAATATTCTTTCTATGTTCTTCATCAAATCTTACTACCAGATCGAATCGCTTTTCTCCTTCAAAAATGACTCCTGCGGTTCCTCCCGCAAAAGCAGTACTTATATAATCACTTGCTTTTTGGATATCCAGGCCATATTGAGCAATTTTATCACGGTTTAATTTCACGGTCATTTGTGGCAGCCCAGATGTTCGTTCAGGGTTAACATCTCCTGCTCCAGGTACGGTCTGGATAATATTAGCCATTTCCTGTACCTTTTCCGACAACACATCCAGGTCCTCCCCATATAGTTTAACCGCAATATCTTCTCTTACTCCTTCTAATAATTCGTTGAACCTTAATTCTACAGGTTGCGTAAACACCAGATTTACCCCTGTAAGTTCTTTATTCAGTTTTTCCTTGATCTGTGCTATAAGTTCTTCTTTAGTTTCAGCAGTTGTCCATTTATCCTTATCCTTTTCAAGGATCAGATACATATCTGCGATATCCATTGGCATTGGATCTGTAGGAATGTCGGCTACTCCAATCCTTGCGGTTACCGTTTTAATTTCAGGGAAATTTTCTAGGAGTATGTTTTCTATTTTTTTGGAAACTTCAATAGATTCTGTTAATGAACTCCCTGGTCTGATCAAAGCCTGCATGGCAATATCTCCTTCATCAAGTTGAGGCACAAATTCTCCTCCCATTCTGGAAAAGATAAAACCGGCTATCACAAGTAGAATGGCGGCGGCCCCAACAACAATGAGCTTCAGTTTTAATGCCCCTTTCAGTAAAGGCATATACACTTTTTGGATTCCACCAATTATCTTATCACTTAACCTTTCCAACCAGCGTTCAAACCTTCCAAACCAGTTCTTTTTATTCTGAATGGGTTTCATAAATAGGGCAGACATCATAGGGACATAGGTAAGACATAAGAAAATAGCTCCAATCATCGCAAAACCGAAGGTATAAGCCATAGGCTTAAACATCTTTCCTTCTACCCCCGTAAGAAAAAGTATAGGAGTGAATACAATAAGAATTATAATCTGTCCAAAAAACGCGGAACTCATCATCGTACTTCCCGCATCATAGGCTACTTTATCCATTTTAGCCTGAGTAAATTTCAGTTTGCCTGATCTAATCCGTTTTTGTATTTCATACACGGTTCCTTCGATGATAATCACTGCACCGTCTATAATGATTCCAAAGTCAATAGCGCCCAAACTCATTAGATTGGCCCAGACATTGAATTGTTTCATTAAAATAAAAGCAAAAAGCAGTGATAAGGGAATAGTGGTAGCAGTAATAAGTCCACCTCTTAGACTACCTAATAACAATACCAGGGCAAAAATCACTATCAATGCACCTTCCAGTAAATTTGTTTTAACAGTATCGGTTGTTCGTGCTATTAATTCACTCCGATCAATAATTGGCTCTATGGTCAGACCTTCAGGAAGTGACTTTTCAACTTCTGCCATCCTATCTTTAACATCCTGAATTACGGCATTGGGATTGGCGCCTTTTAACATCATTATTATCCCGCCTACGGCTTCTTCTCCATCCTGGGTGAAAGCCCCATAGCGTACCTGATTTCCAAACTGAACATCTTCCGCAACATCTCCAATAGTTATCGGAATAGAATTTTCGGTAGTAATAGCAATTTTCCTTATATCCTCCAGTGAACGGATTAAACCTTCACCTCTAATAAAATTTGACATTTTATTTTTCTCAATATAAGCTCCACCGGTATTCACATTGTTTCGGGCCAGCGCCTCATAAACCTCAGAGATACTTATACCCATACTGTTTAATTTCTCAGGATTGATTGCTACCTCATATTGTTTTATGGAGCCTCCAAAAGAATTTACTTCCACCACACCTTCCAGCAAGGTAAGTTGTCGCTTGATTATCCAGTCCTGAATAGTTCGTAGTTCCATGGGAGAATATTCAGTTTCGTATCCCTCCTTTGGCTTTATGGTATACTCATAAATTTGACCTAATCCGGTTGAAATAGGCCCCATTGAAGGACTTCCAAATTTATCGGGTATGGTCTCCCCTAATTCATTAAGTTTCTCCTGTACAAGTTGACGAGGAAGATAGGTTCCCATATCATCTTTGAAAACAATAGTAACTACCGAAAGTCCAAACCGTGAAATAGAGCGAATCTCTGTAACTCCAGGTAAATTACCCATCGAAAGTTCTACGGGATAGGTTACAAATTGTTCAATATCTTCTGTGGCAAGATTTGGCGACTGGGTGATCACCTGAACCTGATTGTTAGTAATATCTGGCACCGATCCCAGGTTGACGGTCATCATGGACCAAATACCTGCTCCAATTATGGTAAGCGTAAGCAAACCAATAATAAATTTGTTATTGATTGAAAAATCAATGATTTTATTAATCATAGAAATAGTTATAATGAATTTATAAATAAAGAATTGTGACCAATTGTTATTATTGGTTACTTGAATTTATAAGATACCTGCGTAAGTAGGTATTCATTATACTTGTGGCGGTTGTAGAATGTTAGGATTGAAGTTTTTTACTAAACTATCTGGGTAATGAAATATTTCTGTAGAAATTTCTGTGTTAGCTATTGTAAAATCTATAATTTCAAAATGGGTTGCGTGTATATGGCAACAATGACATTGACAAAATGGTGAACACATATCTGCATCTTGATGTTGGTGGTTATCACCTAAATCTTGAGAAATTTCTGTTTTAACTTCATTGTCAAAAGTACCTGTATCTTCACAAGGCACTAAATTTAGTGTGAAGATATAGATTGACAATATGAATGCAAAAAATTTCATTAAGGCAAATATAAGAATTTTTTAATGCAATGGTTGTGCAAAGAAAAAAGGCTTCGGATTATAAAAACCATAAGGTTTCTTGACCAAAAGGTGGTATTTCCTTGCTTTCAAAACGAGGTGCTATTTCTGCTACCATTTCAGGGTATTTTATGGTTATAGGTACATTTTGTTGTCTTAATGATTTCCAATACAGTCTACTAAATTGATATACTTGTTCAATTAGCTTTTTAATCATTTTACTATCATTTAAAGCTTCTGGTGTTGGACTTGATATTTTAAGTTTAATAGGAAATGAATAACTTGAATGACTTGGGTATTGAACTGTTGTCTTATACCTTAAATTATTAAATAAAAGATATTTGTGTTCATCTTTCCTGCCTATATTTATAAAAGTACCACTCATAGGTATTAGCTCACCATTCCAATTTTGGTCGAAAGCAATTATATCTTGAGATTTTGTTTTATTGATATTAAGAACAAAAAGAGGATTAAGGTTATGATATACGGTGAAGCTTTAGACTTCGACAACATTGATAATCCCCTCTCTTTTCTACACAGATTTCGTACATCCCGATAGCTATCGGGACTGTGAGGCTTTAGACCTCGTTTTCAAGTTGTTGTGATCACGGTAGTATGCTCTTTCATAAAACCAGTTCTTATGGATAAATATAAAGAAACTTTTGGAGTTGATATCAGTAAAGATGTTTTTGATGTTTATAGCAGTGAAGGAGGTCATTCTCAATTTAAGAATGATTCTTCAGGATTTAAATTATTTGTCAGCACATTAGCAGTAGACACTTTGGTAGTGATGGAAGCCACCGGGTATTACCATTATCGACTTGCACAGTTTCTTTACAAAAACGGTATACCGGTATCGGTAGTAAATCCTTTGTCAGTCAAGCGTTTTATTCAGATGAAATTATCAAAAATAAAGACCGATAAGAGCGATGCCAAGGCTATTTGTGATTATGGGTTATCTACTGAAGTGGCGCTTTATAATGCACTTAATGATGTACAGGCAGAATGTCTTCAGCATTTTCTTTTTCCGAATAATCAAAGCCTTCAATGGTTCCTCCTGTTGTAATAATATGTATCATAATTTAATAAATTTAGTGGGCTGTATAAGTTCTTGGAATTCTCTTAATTATCAATAAGTGATTTTTGAGTATTTGTCATTGGAAGATTTATAAAAATAAAGTAATCCAATAAAGGTAATTATAATGATGCCGGCTATAATGAAGGGATAATAAAACCCACCGGCAATGAGCCAGGTTCCGATGATCGGGCCTAAAATCTGTCCGACACTGTTTGCCGAGGTCTGTACAGAAATATTACTGCCCGCCTTTTCTTTTGAAAGTAAGGAAACGGCTGAAAGTAGGTTAGGGGTTACAATTGCTCCACCAGTGGCGAATGTTACAATCAGTACATAGACATAAATTTCATTGCCGAAAAAAGGAAATGCGATTAGTGAAATGCCTGAAATCAACAATCCGGCTCCAATTTGTTGTTTTGCTGTCAATATTTTCTCTCCATAGGTTGCAAATACTGGCTGTAATACAGCCATTACTATCCCACAGACCATAAAACCAATTCCTATCTGATTACTTGAAAATAGCAACTGATTTTTTCCATAAATTGAAAAAACCGTTTCAAAGAGGGTCACTACAAACTGCATAACAAAAGAGAGCAGTAATAGGACAATAAAGAACCTACTAAAACTAAAATTTAATTTTTGTTTTCCTGAAACAAACCTGCTAACCGGTTTTGTATTCCTAAACGATTTAATCAAAATAACCAATACAGTAAAACCTAAAAGTGCAACCAAAATAAAAGGAACTGAGAACCGGTCCAGATGTAATATCCAAAACGAATATTTAAAGTGTAGGTTAGTTTGGGATAGAAAACTGCCTAAAACAGGGCCAAAAATAACACCAGAGCTAATAGCAACACCAGACCAGGCCATTATTTTGGTTCTCCGTTTTTCTGAAGTAATGTCGCTTAAATATGCGTTGCTAACAGGAATAACTGAAGACGTAAAAATACCTCCAAATATTCGAGCAATATATAGCATTGTCAAAGATGTTGCTAGACCAGTAAGCAATTGCATTATAACAAACCCAATTAGACCGATTAATATAATTGGTTTACGTCCATATCTATCTGAAAGCTTTCCCCATACCACAACAAAAATTAATTGAAATAATGGATAAATGCTTGTAAGCAGTCCAATATGAAAATTGATCGAATCAGTATCGAGGTTAGCTCCTAAAGCAAGCCTTTCGGTATAGTAAGGAAGGGTTGGCAATAAAATACCATAGCCTAACATCACTACAAATAAACTCAACAGGATTAAAAATATCCTGTTGAGTTTTTCTTTTCTTTCCATTTATTTTTTACCGATTTTTCTTTTTAACAATTGTGCATTAATGGCCACTATAATGGTGCTCAAACTCATAAATACAGCTCCAACGGCAGGTCCTAAAACAAAGCCTGAAGAATATAATACACCGGCTGCTAAAGGAATAGCCACTACATTATATCCTGTAGCCCAAATCAAATTCTGAATCATTTTATTGTAGGTGGCTTTTCCAAAGAGAATTAAGTTGGCAATATCCTGTGGGTTACTGTTGACCAGAATGATATCTGCTGTTTCGGCGGCAACGTCAGTACCTGAACCAACGGCAATACCAACATCAGCTTTTGCAAGTGCAGGCGCATCGTTCACGCCGTCTCCTGTCATTGCCACAAACTCTCCCTTACTTTCCAATTCTTTTACTATTTCCACTTTTTGATGTGGCAAAACTTCGGCGTAGTATCCATCCAAGCCGAGTTTATCGCTAACAGCTTTGGCAGTTCTTTCATTATCACCGGTAGCCATTAAAACTTTTATATTATTCTTTTTAAAGACTTTTATAGCCTCGGCAGATTCCGGTCTAATTTCGTCCGCCAATGCTATGTATCCTGCCAGTTTTCCATCAATCAAGACAAAAACAACTGTTTCAGCGGCATCACTGTATGCGTCTTCGGGAATAGTGATTTTTTCATCCCTTAAAAAACCAGGACTAACCACTTTTACTTGCTTACCTTCTACATTGGCCTCAACGCCTTTACCTGTAATTGCATTAAAGTTTTCAGGCTTTGGGATGGTCATATTATCTTCTTTGACTTTTTTAATAATACCTACGGCGATAGGATGTTCCGAACTTTGTTCCAATGCACTCGAAAGCCTTAAAATTTCTTCAGATGAATAAGTTTCGCTAACAGACTCAATTCGAGTAACGCCAAAATCGCCTTTGGTCAATGTTCCCGTTTTATCAAACAATAAAGCTGATATTTTTCGGGATTCTTCAAAAGCTGTCCTATTTCGAATTAATAACCCGTTTTGAGCTGAAACAGCAGTAGAAATAGCAACCACAAGTGGTATGGCAAGACCTAATGCGTGTGGACAAGCAATGACCATAACGGTAACCATTCTTTCTAAAGCATAGACAAATGGAAAGCCTAAAATCAGCCATACCGCTAATGTTCCAAAACCAATACCTAATGCGATATAGGTAAGCCATTTTGCAGCTCTATCCGAGAGGTTTTGCATTTTTGATTTGGTTTTTTGCGCTTCTTCGACCATTGTGATTACCTTGTTGAGATAACTGTCCTTTCCTGTATGCTCTACCTTTACCTTTATGCTGCCATTACCGTTTACCGAACCACCAATAACCTTATCGTTTTCATCTTTTTTTACAGGTTTGGATTCGCCTGTAAGCATAGATTCATTTAGGTAACTTGAACCGTCTACTATAATCCCATCAGCGGGAACTTTTTCACCTGGTTTTACCAAAATCACATCATCTTTTAGTAAATCTTCCAACGGAATATCTTCTATGGTATCACCCTTTACCTTATGGGCTTCTGCGGGCATCATACTTACCAAAAGCTGTAAGGCCTTTGAGGCTCCCAGGACGCTTTTCATCTCTATCCAATGGCCTACCAACATAATAGCAATAAGAGTTGCCAATTCCCAGAAAAAATCAACTCCTTCTAAGCCGAACACCGTTGCCGAACTATAAACGTAAGCCACGGTAATGGCCATAGAAATAAGGGTCATCATCCCTGGTGCACCTTTTTTAACTTCGGACCAGAATCCTTTTAAAAATGGCCAACCACCATAGAAATATACGATTGTGGAAAGTGCAAAAAGGATATATGGATTTCCGGGAAGCAAAAACTCATATCCAAAAAAGTCCTGAATCATCGGCGAGAAGAACAGTATGGGAATAGTAAGTACAAGGGTTACCCAAAACCGTTTTCTAAAATCGGCAATCATCATTTTATGATGGTCGTGCCCGTGTTCTCCGTGCCCTGGATTGTGGCCAGAATGGTCTCCACCTTTGTGGTTCATTTTAGAATGGTCTTCTTTTTTGTGTTTCATCTTCGAATGGTCCATTTTAGAATGGTCCATTTCATCGTGATTGTGGTGTTCGTGATTTTCCATTATTGTCTTGTTTAAGTGTTATCGTAATTTTTTTCTCATAGCTTCCGAAATGTTTTCGGCATAGACGCCATAGGCATCTACCAAAAGTCCTTTAATCCCATTTTTTGATGAAATAGCATAAAGCACACTATTATCGTCGGTACTGCTCATACCCTCAAAACGATGCATCTCGTCAACATTAAAATCTTCTGGGTGTATTTCAATTTTTAGTGAGGCACACTCCAAACATTCTGGTTTTAGGTTAAAATCATATGTATAGCCATTTCCCTTTAAATCGTTTATGGCTTCAGAAAGTGTATCGTAATTTTTCATCTGTCTTTATTTATAGTTTATTGTAAAATAGCTGTTATCTGCTTCTGAAAATTTCTGAAAAGTCAATAAACCTTTTTCATTTAATTTTTCGATAACGGTATAATTGAGTTGCTTAATGCGAATTCCCCAGGCATAGGCTTTAATATTAATTTTTGATTTTATAGTGTTTTTCCCATCCTCTAATTTTCGGTCATAAATTTTTATGATGCTTTTGGAACCAAAAAAGTTTAACAAGCCCGAGTCAAAACTCATTTCCAATTTAATATCTTTCAAGTTTTGTAAATCGTAGAGCTTTTTAAAATTTTCAGAAATGGTATTAATTTCGGTTTCTTTTGATTTTGGCTTGGAAAACGGAAAAGCCATTATCATTACATTGGCGTCATCTGGCTCACAACGGTAGGTAGTAGTGTATTTATCGGTTGATTGTTTGTTTTTGTCAAACAATTCTGTAACTACCTTTATTTCATAATATCCATTTTCCTTTATTGTTTCTCCAGCTTCAAAAGTTTGTTTATTGAGAAAAACACCTTCTTTATCAAAGTTTTCCCGAATAACAACTCTGCCTGAAATCTGCCCAATGAGCATTTCGTTTTGAGCATTTATACCTGTACAGCCCAAAATAAAATAGAACAATGCTGCCGTGAACATCATAGCTGTGCTATATGTTGTAGGATATTTTCTATTGAATTTTCTAAACATTTTCTTTATAAATTACATTTAGATACTTGATCGTGTATGCTATTCTATGTTTTTTAAAATAAATTCTACCCGTTCAGTTGGTGGCAAAACTGGAACAGAAACAATTGGAAATCCCAAGGAAGTGTAAACATCTATTATTAATTGGTGTATTTTCTTTTGAGCCTCTTCATCCTCAGTACGGGCATAATCTTTGGTGAATGGTAATCGGTCTAAAATGAATATTTTTTTATAGGAAGTGTTTTTAACTGCGGTGAGCAGCTTCTCATCATAATCAAGCTTTAAAAATTGATAGTATGCCATAGCATCTGGAATGGCCCTATCTAAGAAAACCAAGTCTTGGGGCAATATGGAAGCTTCTTGTTCTATTTGCATATCCAAGACCCCTATTTGAAATTTCTTACGATTACTTCTTAATTCTTCAACCGTTTGACCTTCAGTACGCATGGTGTCTATATAGTGCCTTGCATGCTCAATGGTTGTTTTATAACCTCTCTCAGCCAGCATATTAATTACAGTGGTTTTTCCAGTACTAGGTCCGCCGGTAATCACTTGCCAGTTCGTGCTTGCTTTTTTGGTTTGCATTTTTATATGATTAACAAATTATACATTTTCTATACTATATAGCTGTGGGATTTCCGAATCCCATTGATAAGTTTCTTTAATTCCTTTCTGCAATGCTTCCGCACTTTCTTTTTCACCGTGTACTATGAAAATGCGTTCGGGTTTGTTTTTTATCTTATCCATCCAGTCCATAAGTTCTGCGTGGTCTGCGTGTGCCGAAAGCCCTTCAATTTCTGCAACTTCCATATCAAAGGGCACCCATTTTCCATACACTTTCAATTCCTTATCGCCTTCCAATAATTTTCTGCCTCGCGTACCTTCAGCTTGATAACCCACAAAGAGCAAAGTGTTGTTTGAATTTTGTGCTTGGGTTTCAAGGTAGTTTAGCATTCTTCCGCCTGTGAGCATTCCGCTTCCTGCAATCACGATTTTTGGTTTGTTATCGGTTCGTAATTCCATAGTTTCCCGATAACTGCTTACGACCGTAAAATGTGAACACATTTCATCACATTCATTCTCATCTAGTCTGTGCCAGTCCCGAGTTCTATGAAACAGTTCCAATACGTTGGCCCCCATTGGACTATCCATAATCATTTGTACTTTGGGGATTTTGTTCTCCTTGAGTAACCTCCAAAAAATCAGCATCATCAATTGGGCGCGTTCTACCGAAAAACTTGGGACAAATAAGCTGCCACCTCTATTAATGGTTTCATTGACCAATTTTTCAATTTGTGGAAGTACTTCTACTTCATCAGGATGAAATCTTCCTCCGTAGGTGGATTCAATAAATAATACATCTGCCTTTTTTGGCTTTAAGGGTGGAAACAGTAATAAATCGTTTGTTCTGCCTATATCGCCAGAAAACACAAAACGTTTTCCGCGTAAATCTAACTCAATGTATGTGGCACCAAGGATGTGTCCGTTGTATTGAAACCTCGCTTTCACATCTTTGAGAATGGGTAACCATTGCGAGGGTGGTACTCCTTTGAAGTAAGGGATTGTTTTTTCTACATCATTTAAATCGTAAAGTGGTTCAGCAGGATTATGTTTGGAATAGCCCTCTTTATTGGCACGTTCGGCTTCCTGTTCTTGTATTTTGGCACTATCATTCAATATGATTTTTGCGATGTCCAAGGTGGGATTGGTGCCGTAAATGGGCCCTTTGAAACCTTGCTTTACCAATCTCGGCAAATATCCTGTATGGTCCATATGGCCGTGGGTAAGCAAAACAGCGTCAATATCAGCAACATTAACGGGTGGATACTCCCAGTTTTTAAGGCGTAATTCCTTTAGCCCTTGAAAAAGACCGCAGTCTATGAGTATCTTTCTATCTCCTGTGTCCACTAAATATTTTGAGCCGGTTACCGTACCTGCTGCACCTAAAAAGTGAATATTTATTTTATTGTTATCCATCTTTATAGCATTTATTTAGTGTCCTCCACAGCAGGACGGTGTATTGCTTTGGTTTTGGCTCGATTTATATAATTTTGTTATCTCATTATATAGATTTCGTGAATCCTCTTTAATATAAAGTGCTACCTTCTTAATAGAGTTAGTTTCTAACTCAACCATATCCAATAGAATTTCTATGGCCTCGTCAAGCAATTTCGGGTCCTCTTCGAGAGCTTCGTAAAACGGCTCAAAATCTAATTGATTCTGTTGTTGTGAATCTTCTTTTTTCATTTGATTTTTTATTTAGAATTATTGATTGTTGCATTGTTTTTATTGATGTACTGAACATAATTTTTCTGAATCTTCTAAAATCTTTTTGTGTCTTTTATTATCAATTCCTATTTTTTCCAAGAGCTTCGGGCTTTCGTGTAGCTCCTTGCAGAGTATGATGCCTTGATCCAATAATTTTGTTTTTTCAGCTTTGGTAAGTGTTGTTAAAGCGGTTAAGGGATGTAGCCCCGATTTATCTATTCTGTCCTTGAGACCATTTCCTCTTGGATAATCCCAACTGGTCATAAGCATTCCAACACATTTCCCGTACTGAATGGCATCGGTTGTGAAACGCGTATTGGTGTAAACCCCGCCTTTATGAATTTTAGCCTCGTGACCTTTTTGGTGTTTCCATTGCTTTTCCACGTCCAAAAACCGTGAATGGATATATAATGGGATTTTTACATTGCAAAACCTGCCTTGGTCACTATGGTATTTACATTCAATCATATAATGTTTATTTCCTTTTTGCGCTATCACATCCACTTCGTGCTGAACGCAATTGCCTTGAACTATGACACCAACCTGTGTTGAAAATCCTTCGTGTGCCAATAGTTTGCCTACTAACTTTTCAAATGGAAAACCGGTTGGACCTAGTTCCATTAAAGCTTTTTTGAGCTTGTACTTTGAGGCACTTACCCTAGATTTTCGTTTTAGCATCTTGAAAGCCAACTGATAGATTTTTTTGGTTGTCATTCCTTCTTCAATCTGCTCTTGTACTTTCCGGGCTATATCCTGAATAATATCCTCATCTGCCCGTGAACGCCGCAGGGAGTTGATGAGTTTGTTTACATCAAAGGCTTCGTACTCACCAGAGTATTTTTTTATTAAGACTGATTTATTCATTGTTACATTTTAATAGTCATTACTGGTAATTCGGAGTGATTGGTTACACCCTCTGCGATGCTTTTAGAGAATAAAGTTAAAAAGCCTGTACGTCCGTGAGTACACATTGCGATTAAATCGGCATTTTTATATCGTAAAAAATTGTTTATCCCTGTTTCTACGTCTTGTTCGTTATATACATTCATTGAGAAGTTATCCAAATCGGGGAATTTTTTCAGGAACTCCTTGATGGGATCCAACCCTTGTTCTATACTGTTAAAATCGGTCTGAGTATTAACCCTCAATAAATGAAGATGTGCACCGCATTTTTCAGCAATCGAAATAACCTGCTTAAATGCATCGCTTACATCTTGAAGAAAATCTGAAACAAAAACAATATTATTAAAAGGAAAAGTTACTTTTTCATCCTTAACCACAATTACAGGGACATCGGCTTTTCTTACAATTTTCTCTACATTGCTTCCCAGTAATTCGCGCACTCCACCTCGGGTGCCGCTGCTTCCTGTAACAATAAAGTCGTGGTGAAAATGACCGGAGTGTTTAAGTATATTTGCCTGTCCGCCATCAAACTCAAGGAACGTCCTGCACTCAAGGCCTTGTCGTTCTGCTTTTTTCTCCAGTTCTCTCAAGGAGGCTTTTGCGATGCCTATTTGCTTTACTATTTCTGGATATCTTTTTTCTTTTTCCTTATCTAGCTCAACCCAGTTTACGGGGGTTTTCATCAAATGGAAAAAATGGATTTCGGAATTGTAAAGCTTTGCCATTTCAATTCCGAGTTCTTCTGCTTTATTGCAATTTTTTGAAAAGTCTGTTGGTACGAGTATGTTTTTCATGATTTATTGTTTTTAAATTGTTTTCGTTATAATTAAGCTATGGTTATACTATCTTCCAGATATACCTGTTGGACGGAGTGCAGTAACTCAATCCCTCTAATAAAAGGCTTTTGAAATGCTTTTCGACCCATAATCAATCCAGAGCCGCCAGCTCTTTTATTGATTAATGCTGTTGTTACCGCTTCGGTCAAATCTGATTCACCTTTAGAGCCACCGCCGGAATTGATCAATCCTATTTTGCCCATATAGCAATTGGCGACTTGTAATCGACAAAGGTCAATGGGATGTTCTGTGGTAAGGGTTTTATACATTTCATCATCATATTTTCCAAATCCTATCTCTTTGAAACCAAAATTATTGGTAGGTAATTTTTGTTTGATGATGTCTGCTTGAATAGTAACACCCAAATGGTTTGCCTGCCCAGTTACATCGGCAGCTGCGTGATAATCTTCCTTGTTGGTTTTAAATGCCTCGTTCCGTGTATAGCACCATAAGATGGTGGCCATTCCCAGATTGTGTGCTTCTTCAAAAGCTTCAGCTATTTCTTTTAGCTGTCTGTTGCTTTCTGCTGAACCAAAATAAATCGTAGCTCCTACGGCAATTGCTCCCATATCCCAGGCATTTTTTACCTTACCAAATAATGTTTGGTCATATTTATTTGGATAGGTAAGTAGCTCGTTATGGTTAATCTTGACGATAAAAGGGATTTTATGGGCATATTTTCGGGCGTTTAATCCTAAAACCCCAAAGGTGGAAGCCACACCATTGCAACCAGCTTCCATAGCAAGTTTTATGATGTTCTCTGGGTCAAAATAATCTGGGTTTTTATAGAATGAAAAGGCCGCGCTATGCTCAATACCTTGGTCAACAGGAAGGATACTTAAATAACCAGTTCCTGCCAGATTTCCGTGATTGTATAATTGGGAAAGGCTACGAAGTACCTGTGAATTTCTGTTGCTATTGCCAAACACCTTGTCTATACTATTTGTGCTTGGTGTTTGTAACTCATCTTTTGTTATTTTTTCACAAACGTGTTCTAAATAGAAGTCTGCTTTTTCTCCTAAAAGTTCTACTATATTCTTGTCTGTTTTCATCTTGATAGTATTTAATGGATTCCTAAACTTTCATTTGTTTTGGCTATGGATTTTGTACCATCTGTTTCAATTCCAGTTAATGCCCTAATAGCATCAATTGTTTCCGGGATTACAATAGCTTGGTTATCGACTACATAGGCATAAAAAAGTTCATCTCCCTGTACTTTGAGCATATCTTCCCACAGCGCAACTTCATACATATCGCCCCAAGGTCTTCCCATATCCAGAAACATTTCTTTAATGGTGTTGTTAGAAACCAAGCCTTGGTCATATCGAATTAGTTTAATACGACTTGAAGTTTTGAAAGCATTTAGCACTTCTTCCTTTGTCGCCTGCTTTTTCAATTTCACATTCCAGTAGTGCATATGGCTCAATGTTTCGGGTACTTTTACCGCTGCGGTGATGACATCCAGTTCTGGGTCAACACTTTTAGCATCTGGACCTTGATGGCTTGGGATATCTTTTTCGGGAACCATCGTATTCATAATACCACCTAAATGACTTTCCCAAGGGTCTGTAGCTCTTCTTAAAAGTGTACCTCTGGCATAATCCAATAAATCGGCTCTTTTTAAAGCGGTCAAGGTTCTTAAAATAGACGTAGTATTACAAGAAACTACTCTTGTCGCATTCAAGTTTAGAGCGGATTTGTAATTATTTTCTGCACTAAAGGAATGCCCTGTGGTTTCGTGTTTTTCGCCACCGTGTAGAATAAATTTGATGTTTTGCTCCTTGTAGATAACGACATTCTGAGCGGCAATTTTTTTGGGTGTACAGTCCACTACAAGGTCTGATTTCTTTAAAAGTTCCTGCATATCGCCTTTTACCGAAATCCCTTCAGATTTCATTTTATCAGCAGCATCTTTAGTTGCTGCATAAATATCATACTCCTTTCTTACGGCATTTTGAATGCGCCAGTCGCTAATGATATCGCAAACTCCCGAAAGCTTCATATCGTTTTGTAAGTTGATGGCATCTGCCACCCTTTTTCCAATGACTCCGTATCCTATAACTGCTACATTTTTCATATAAATTGTTTTTAATTAATTATGTTTTTTTGTTTTTGTCACTTGTATTCTTCATTCCCATCGGCATATTACCTTCATCGTCTGTATGTGAAATCATAAAAAGGCGTTCCGCCACAAGTATTAGAACAATCCCAATTACCGCGACAATAAGAACCAAAGGATCGTTCAGATATTTTATATAAATAAAGGCCGAGAGTACTGCAACATCCAGTATAATGGCAATCACGGGGATAATTGGTTTAAAATCCACTTCTTTTCTAAGATTGCGGAACAGCCCCCAATGGATAGCGATATCCATAATAAGGTAAAAAATAGCCCCAATGGATGCTATCCTTGTCAAATCGAAAAGCACGGTCAGTAAAATGGCGAGGGAAGACGTGAATACTAGTGCTGGATTTTTTAAGCTACCAAGTTTGGTTAAAGAAGGCACCTGTTTCATATTGCTGAGCATTGCCAACAAGCGTGAAGAGGAAAAGATACTGGCAATGACCCCAGAAACCGTGGCAATAATGGCAATGCCAATGGTAATCCAGGAACCCCATTCCCCAAAAACAGGTTTTGCGGCGGCTGCAAGGGCATAATCTTTAGCTTCGATTATTTCAGGAATGCTTAAACCTCCCGCAACAGCTAATGCCAGGGCTACATATATCAGTGTGCAGATAAGTATGGAAAACACGATAGACCTACCAAGATTTTTATGCGGGTTTTTAATATCGCCCCCTTGGTTCGTGATAGTGGTAAAGCCTTTATAAGCAAGGATAGATAACGCCAAAGCGGCCACAAATCCGAAGCCTTGTGGTAATGTCTCAGTATTTTTGGGAATATAGTTTCCCGTAATATCGGCAAAACCTGAAATTGCAAGGCCGGCAGTAGCTAAAATTGCTATTCCCACTACCTTTATAATAGCGGTAAATGTCGCGGTGGCACCAATAACCTTATTGCCCAGGATGTTCACTATATAAGCAACAACAATTAGCCCAACACCCAGGGTAGAGGCATAACCTGCATAGGACTCGGGAAATAGTCTCAACGTATATGCTCCAAAAGTGCCCGCCACCAGACTTTCGGAAACTACCATTGATACGTACATCAGCAAAGAATAAAACCCTGTTGTTGTTCCAGGTCCATAGGATTTGTTAAGGAATTTAACCACACCTCCAGACGATGGAAAAGCATTTGAAAACTTGACATAGGAATATGAGCTAAAACCCACCACAACAGCACCTGCAATAAATGCAATGGGAAATAGATCACCCACCAACTCTGCTATTTGCCCCATAAGGACAAATATGCCAGCACCAATCATTACGCCTGTACCAAGAGATATGGAACCTATTAGGGAAAGCTTATTATTTTTATCTGTGGTGTTTTTCATTTCAAAATTATTTTGTTCTGTTTTTAACCGAAGATTTCGGTTTAAAGTTTCTAATAATCAGGCGGTTGCTCTTTTCATAAGTGAAATAACTTACCGCCCAATTAAAACCAACCATCAATCTATTTCTAAATCCACTTATGGACATCAAGTGAACAACGGACCACAGCAACCAGGCGAAATAGCCTGCAAATTTAAATTTGCCCAAATCGGCAACTGCCTTGCGTTTACCTACGGTTGCTAAGGAACCTTTATCTTTATATTTGAAAGGTTTTATGGATTTGTTATTTATGATATTTAATATCGAATCGCCCAGGTATTTACCTTGTTGAATAGCGGTCTGTGCTACTTGTGGATGTCCTTTTGGGGTTTCTTTGGAAATGAGTGCTGCGATATCACCTATGGCAAAAATATTTTCGTAGCCTTCTACTTTTAAATTGGCATTGGTTTTAATACGGTTGCCTCTGACTACATGTTTTCCATCAATACCATTTGGGAATTGTCCTTTTACGCCAGCCGTCCAGATAAGATTTTTAGCCAAAATGGTCTTACCACTTTTGGTAGTGACTTCGTTGCCGTCATAATTGCTTACAGCTTCATTTAATAATACCTTTACATTCAAATCCTCTAAATATTTGAGGGTTTTCGATGATGCCTTGTCTGACATTGTGCCTAACAACTCATCAATGGCTTCTATTAGATAAATATTCATAATGGAAGAAGGGTACTCTGGGTAATCTTTGGGAAGGATGTATTTGCAAAACTCTGCCAAAGCTCCTGCCATTTCTACGCCTGCTGGACCACCACCTACTATTACAAAATTTGTCAGCGTGTCGCGTTCTTTATCATCACAAGTAATAGCTGCCTGTTCCAAATTTTGCAACATCATATGACGGATGTTGAGGGAATCGCGAATATCCTTCATCCCCAAACTATTTTCGGCCACAGAATCCATCCCGAAGAAATTGGTGGTCGTGCCAGTAGCCAACACTAAATAGTCATAAGAAACACTTCCCTTATTGGTCAATATAGTATTTGAATCAGGTTGAATTTCCTCAACTTCAGCCAAACGAAAGAAAACATTTTTATAGCCATTGATTTGTTTTCTGAATGGAAATACAATACTGTCAGGCTCCAGGGCACTCGTTGCCACTTGATATAATAAAGGCTGAAACTGATGGAAGTTATTTTTATCGAGTAAAACCACTTGAACTTCTTTGTGTTTCAGTTTCTCAACCAATGCCAAACCTGCAAATCCTCCACCAACGATAACCACACGAGGTAATTTAGTATCGGGAAGACATATCTCATCTGTTATCTTACAGGTGGATTCCAACGTAATGCTATGTGTTTGCTTTTCTTTCATTTTTTATTTCTATCTCTTGCAATCAGTACTGAACATTTGGCATTTGTGGTTAAATATTGTGATACTGAGCCCAATACTAAGCGAGAAAAAGCACCGTGACCCTGAGAGCCTACTACAATTAAATCTGCACCCCAATTTTCTGCTTTTTCATTAATAGTACTTTTGGGCAGTCCGCTAACAACACTTGTGGTTATGGTAAGTGCCTTGTTTTCGGCCTTGATTTTATCGAAAGCTTCTGAAACGATTTTGTTTCCCAATTTTTGAGCGTTACTTCTAATTTCTTCTATGTAATTTCCTATCTTGCCGCCCATAGTATGCAATCCCAGACCGGTTGTTTTAGGAAGTTCATAAACATTTATAATATGAATTTCACTATTTGAGGATAGGGTCATTTTTATAAGTTCGTGAATGGCTACTTTACTGAAATCTGAACCATCTATGGCCAATAATATTTTCATAATTTGAATGTTTTAGTTGGTTGACATTTCTTTCGATTTTATAAGTTTTCTCCAATACAAGTGTTCATATAATCCAGACCAATACATACCAAAGGTGAAAGCGAACAGTAACTCTTCAATTGGGATTCCCAAAACAAGAATATGGGTCAGGTTGTCTAGATTCCAGTACAGCTCCACATATTGCGGATAAAACGGAAGGATGCTTCCGAAATAAATGAAGTACAGTATGGTAAACAAGATTCCTCCAACCCATATCTTTCCTTTTAAATCTGGGCGACAGTACAATGTTGCCAAACCACCAAAAAACATTGCAATGATGCCACAATAGATGTGGTTAAGCGTGGTGAAAAGACTAAATATGACGAATACAATGGCTGGAACAAAAAGTATATAAATATGTAGCTTATGTCTTTGGTGGCTCCGTTCGGTATGAGGCATATCTATATAGCCTTTTTTGAATATCAGATTATACAATACCGTCCCTATTCCGCCAATGGCAAAAGAGAAGATAAGGCTCTCAATATCAAAACCTGTTCTTTCCGCTAAATGGAATAAGGAAGGCGGCATCCAATATTCTGGTACAAATAATGGTTCTGTTAAACCAAAGGGCATCGTAATAAGGCTCATTTTGAGCATTTCTTTTCTATACCCCTTTTTTGACAAATAGATTATTGCCCAAAGAGCAAGAATTATAAGAGACCATATGAACCAGACATATTGCATAAATTTTATTTTACTCTCTTATTTTTTGACTTTTATTTGCGCATTATAAAAAGCCGCAATACAGGCACCTATTAGCCATCCTAAAATGAATATCTGTACTATTCCCAAACCAGCTTCCCATAGTGGCACATCCATCCTGATAATGCTTGTGGTATCTAAACCGTGCAATAGGCTGTTGAAAAAATCGATAGTGGCTTCTCGACCTGCTGTTGACATAACTATCATACAGCCTAAGTAAATTAGTGCCGCCGTAAGACCGAAAGCAAATCCGAGTTTTTTTACGTTTAATCGATACATAATTTTAAAGTTTTGAGTTAGTTGTCTGATTTTAATATCTTTTTTGATTCCTCAAATTCTTCCTTGGATATTTCGCCTTTTGCAAAGCGGTTTTTAAGAATATCCAGTGGGCTGTCCTTCTTTGTTTTTTGATAAGGGATATCTGCTGGGATAAAGAAAATCCAAATGATAAACGCCATCCAAATAATCCACCATATCAGGTGCATACCTCCGAAACTTCCGTCGTGAAAAAACATAATTTTTGATTTTAAGTTACTTTTATAGTTTTTCAATTGTGTAACCCTCAAGGTTGCTGAGTTGTTTTTGTAATTCATCTACTGAAAGCGTTTCCTTCATAGTGATGATTGTAGCTCCTTTTGGTGCCAGAAAAATTTCTGCCTTTTCAATCTTTGGATGTTCTTCCAATGTCTTTTTGACCCTGCTAATGCAGCCGCCGCAACTAATACCATTAATTTGAAATTTTCGTTTCATATCTTAAACTTTAGTGATGATGATCTCTTTTTTCATCCTCTTTTTTGTTCTTCTTATTTAAGTTCTCATCAGATAATCCGTGCGTATGGCTCCCGTGTTGCATTGGCATCAGTAAGTGTATGGCGAACATTATTATGATAAATGTAAAAAGCCAGGTCCCGCCTCCAATTCCAATGGATGGTGCTAAAAAAATGAATAACAAGGGAAGCCCGCAACCGAGGACCATCCATAACCAGTGATTTTTCATTGTTTTTTGTTTTAATTAATGTTTATTCCTCGCCTTTTTAAGACCTGAACTGGCTTATGTTGTAATTGGGGGATTATCAACACAAGCCTTAGGGAGTTCAGGCTTTAGGGTTTTTAATATTATAATTAACACGAAAGCTATCTGTTTTTATGCTACTTCATCTGCATAACTTTCGTTGATATCTATATAATTTCATCATAGAAATTCCGTTTCCAATTTCCTGTGTTTTTGTAATCGGTCATACTCATTCCCACCACTTCCTTAAACTGTCTAGACAGGTGGTTGACACTACTGTAGTCCAATAAATATCCTATATCTGAAAAGGAATGTTGTTTAAGTTGGATAAGTTCTTTAACCTTCTCTATCTTCAATTTGATAAAGTACTTTTCCAGAGTGGTCTGTTCGTTGGCTGAAAACAATTTGCTCAATGTCTTGTAATCCTTATGAAGTCTTGATGCTAATAGTTCAGATGTTTTTACCTTAATATGTAATGGTAACTCTTGCAATTGTTCTATTAGAATGACTTTCATTCTTTCTACGAGCATTTCTTCTTCTTTTTGTACAATTTCAAAATCATTGGCGTGAAGCACAGTTGTAACAGCTTCGACAATTTCATTGCTGGTTTTTTTTGGTGCTTCTACCAATAACCTTCCTAATTCTAATGAAAGCACAGTTACTCCCAATTCTTGTAGTTCTTGCTTAATAACTTTTAAGCAGCGGCTACAGACCATATTCTTAATCCAAAATTCTTTGGGTCCTTTCATAATAATTGATGTATTGCTGTTAGGCACTTAAAAAAAGTAATTTTAAACGTTGAACCAAAATATGATATTTATCATCTTGCATTAAAATCAAATAGAGCTGCGTAACATCCACATTTTTAGCAAATAATTTGAATTTTCTTAATAGTACAAGGTTAATAGTGTTGTTGAGAATTGGGCACAGCAAAATTTAGCCAGAAGATGTTCTTTGGCTATGATAGAGGATACAGATCGATATGTTCAATCTGCAAGGAAGAAAATCAAATTAAGTAAGTCTCGTAAAGAGTTTGTATGTCCTTGGATATCAAGGGCGGCCTATATTGTTTAAAAGGAACTATATTTTCTTCAAGCCCTTCAAATAAATTTACGTAAGCGTAGAAAAAAGTATTAAGGAAAATTACAGTTTCGGCCTCAAGTTTTGTATTAGCCTTTTTAATGGTGTCATTTCCAGTTTTTACAAAAGATTCATTACTACAACAGTCTTTTTCTTGTAACGTAGTGCACTGCTTTAACGGTGAATCTTTCTTTTGAACCTTTTCTGTGCAGGTTTTTGCTTTGTTCCAAACAGCTATATCTACCAATTGATTACAACAAAAATGCATATCTACCGTAAAAGAAGAGGTAGAAAACAGTATTAAAACTGCTAAAAAGAAAGACAATATTTTAGTAAAAAATGTTTTCACATTGTAAAGTTAATAAATTTTGTTTAACAATCAAAAATTTGTTCAATTAAAGAAAGTATTCCTAAAGCTTTTTATGCTAAGTATTTAGCTATTAAAAAACATAAAAGGCACTTTACAAAAGTAATTTTAAACGTTGAACAAAAATATGACTTTTGTCATCCAATTAAATTTTTCTCAAAATTCATATCCGACGGCAAAATTAAACCCAAAAGGATGACCAGGTCGTAATCCTGCTGGTACACGAGATACCGCATATTCTGTATCAAATAGGTTTATCACGTTAGTTGATAATGTAAAATTTTCATTAAGGAAATAATGTGCAGATAAGTCAACGATAAAGTTAGAATCTACTTTGAAATTTTCTGGAATAGGCCCAGAACCAGCCTTGGTTCTAAATGCACCTTTATAGCGTGAATTTAGGTTTACTTCAAATTTCTTATGCTGTAGCCCTAATGTTGCATTTAATTGGTTTTTTGCAATGTATGGTATTTCATCCCCTTTGGTAACCACCCCATAGATATCTTCGTTACTGTCAAAACTGGTCAGGAATTCGGTATCGGTAAGCGTATAGGAAATCGATAGAGGAAGTTTAAATTTCTCTGATGTATTGTATAGCAAATTGTAATTTAGCAAAAGCTCAAGGCCACTTACACGAACTTCACCTGCATTAAACTGGTCGAGGCTTCCTGTGCCACCTGTTGCAGCCAAATCACTTCCCAACAGATTTTGATAATCATTGTAGAACCCGACAAGTTCCCCTGAAAAACCTTTAAAGCCAAATCGAGAACCCAACTCATAATTAATGCTTTTTTCGGCATTTTGTTCCGGTGTATTACTTGGTGGCGAAAACCCTTTATGTACCCCACCGAAGACCGATATATAGTTATTGAATCTGTAATTCGCACCTATGCCTGGAATCCACACATTTACATTGTTCTCGCGAATAGCTAAATCCTGACCAGTTCTGTTTGGGTCGTCAGTACCATAATCCATTCGTGTTAATGTAATATTTTCATAGCGCAAGCCAGGTGTTAAGGTGAGGTTCTCAATTTTAAGGGTGTACAAGAGGTGCGCCGCCAATGCTTTTGCACTGCTTATACGATTAGCGTCAGTACCTTTTTCGGCCACCGTGGTTCGTATTAATTCTTGGTTTTGAAATGCGTACCTGTCCACCCACTGAAATCTGTCCTCGTCATCTTCGTGGTAACGTATTCCCACTTCCAGGGTTTGTAACCAATCCGAACCCCATCGTAATTTGGCAATGGACTGAACACCATTTGAAGTATATACTCTATTATTTGCCTTTATTCCCATAACATCGTCTTGGGTGTTTTCATTTCCTAAAATGGTTTGGTATTCTAAGGGGTAATCCTGTGGTGCGGACAGGATATTACTAATACTCACCCTTTCGCCTAAATTTACATCGTCCAATTTGTACCAATTACGCTTGAATTTATTGAGGTAGCCGGTAGTACTTATATTTAACGAAGGGGAGACTTGTATAAAATGGGTAAGTTGGTATTGTTGATGTTCGGCATTCATAACATCCTCGGATGATGCCCTGTATCTTCTATAAGGGTTTTCTACAAAATCTTCATCGGTCAATCCCAAGTAAGTTTCGTTCGCTTCTTCTTCAGAATACTGGATTTTAAATGTTAGTGACTGATACATTTTTGCATCTAAATTTGAGTTGACCCTAAACTTCGCCAAATAATCAGATTTATCAAATCCTGTATTGCCACCGCCATCAAGATTTTTAAAACCATCAGAATTATAATTAAAATAATCTGTTACAAACCCAAAATTTTTATAGCTATCACCAATGACTAATTGAGTGTTTCTGGAATCATAATTCCCTGCGGCAATGGAAGCTCGTCCAGAAAATTTGTCCGGAATTCGGGACGATATCATATTAATGGCACCGCCAGTGGTATTTGGTCCATATTGAATTTGACTGCTTCCTTTTAAGACTTCGATGGCCTGCATTCGCCCAATGGTAGGAAAATAATAGGCGGCAGGTGCGCTGTAGGGTGCAGGGGCAATGAGAACACCATCTTCCATCAAATTAATTTTTGCACTACGCTCAGGCGATGTACCTCGCAAACTTATATTTGGACGTAGTCCAAAACCATCCTCTTCGGAAATATTAATTCCTGGAACCGTTTGTAATACCCTATTGATATTTGTATATGAAAATTTTTTTAAATCCTCTTCGGAAATATAGTTCGCAGAACCCGTTTTGTTTTTAATCTCAAATTTACTTCCCAGTATGGTGTTGGCAGAAATAATGACCTCTTTTAAGCGTTCCGTTTTTTGTTGGAGAGAATCCTCTTTCTGAGGATTGGTTTGTGCACATAGGACTGTAAGTTGTAAGATAAATAGTAAGAAAAATAGAGTTCTCATTTGCTATAAATTATTTAGAATGATTTTAAATAGAAGGCAAATGTAGTATGCTGTTTTTGAAAATCCAACATTATTTAGAATAATTCTTAATAATAATATCGAAGCTTTTTATACTCAACAGTTTATAATCTAAACAGAATTGGGCGAAGTAAAATGCTAAAAGTGTATTCTAAATTATTTGTTAAATAAGTTTACTCTAATAAAAAATTTTATAGCTTTGTAGAATTAATGAAAAAGATTTTCTACAAAATATCATCTTTTAGTATGGCACTTTTAGTGTTGTTCTCAACTTTGTCTTTTACTGTTGAGAGTCATTATTGTGGAGATATTTTAGTTGATTCTTCTGTGTTTGGCGCAGCCGAAACCTGTGGTATGGAAGTACAAAAAACTTCCCCTTCATCTGACTGTGACATTACTAAGAAAAATTGTTGTAGCGATGAGCAAATACTTGTTGAAGGTCAGGACACTTTAAAGATTACCTTTGATAAATTGGAAAAAGAACAACAGATTTTTGTTGCATCTTTTATTTATTCCTATATAAATTTATTTACTTCCTCAGAAAGTAAAGACACCGCTTTTAAGGACTATTCTCCTCCACCTCTCATAAGGGATGTCCAGATTTTGGACCAGACCTTCCTCATTTGATTTTTAAGTAATTAACTCTTAAGTCCAACATTAACTTGTTTGGACTAAACTGCTTGTACCTTGTTTTTTCAACAAGTATTATTATTACTTAAAACTCATTTTTATGCTAAATAAAAGCATCAAATTTTTAATCGAGAACAAGCTAGTAGCCGTTCTACTACTTGCACTTTTTATTGCTTGGGGAGTCGTAAACGCCCCGTTTGAATGGAATACAGGCTCACTTCCTCGAGACCCTGTTGCCGTAGATGCCATACCAGATATTGGCGAAAACCAACAAATTGTATTTACTAAATGGGATGGTCGTTCCCCTCAAGATATTGAGGATCAAATTACTTATCCTCTAACCACATCGCTTCTTGGTATTCCAGGGGTTAAAACAATACGTAGTTCATCTATGTTCGGGTTTTCGAGCATTTATATCATTTTCGAAGAAGATATTGAATTTTATTGGAGCAGAAGCCGAATACTTGAAAAATTAAACTCATTACCAGCCGGACTTCTACCAGAAGGCGTTAATCCAGCTCTAGGTCCCGATGCCACAGGATTAGGGCAAATATATTGGTACACCCTTGAGGGACGTGATAAAGATGGTAATGTTACAGGTGGATGGGATTTACAAGAATTAAGAAGCATTCAAGACTTCTACGTGAAATATGCGTTGTCATCTGCGAGTGGCGTTTCAGAAGTGGCTTCCATCGGCGGATATGTTTTGGAATATCAAGTGGATGTTAATCCCGAATTAATGCGGCAATACAACATAGGCTTGAGTGAGGTTGTAAAAGCAGTAAAACAAAGCAACAAAGATGTTGGTGCACAAACGCTTGAAATCAACCAAGCTGAATACCTTATAAGAGGATTGGGTTATATTAAGAAACTATCTGATTTAGAAAACGCGGTAGTTACTTCAAAAGATTTTACATCCATCCGTATAAAGGATATTGCGAAAGTAACACACGGTCCTGCTACAAGAAGAGGCTTATTGGACAAGGAAGGAGCCGAGGTTGTTGGTGGTGTTGTAGTGGCTCGTTATGGGGCCAATCCTATGGAAGTCATCAACAATGTTAAAGAAAAAATAAACGAGTTAAGTTCTGGGCTTCCATCAAAAACATTAAGCGATGGGAGGACTTCGCAATTAACCATCGTACCCTTTTATGACAGAACAGAACTAATCCAAGAAACCTTGGGCACACTTGATGAAGCGCTAACTTTAGAGATATTGATAACCATTTTTGTGATTATCATAATGGTCTTCAATTTAAGGGCTTCCGTATTGATTTCCGGATTATTGCCTGTTGCGGTTTTGATGGTCTTTATTTCTATGAAACTGTTCAATGTAGATGCAAATATTGTCGCCTTATCTGGTATTGCAATTGCTATTGGAACTATGGTCGATGTGGGCGTTATCCTTTCGGAAAATGTTTTGCGGCATATTGATGAAAATGAAGAAAAGCTACCTATGAATACGGTAGTTTATAATGCGACTGCCGAAGTTTCTGGTGCCATCTTAACGGCAGTAATGACCACTATTATTAGTTTCATTCCTGTATTTACTATGATTGGTGCAGAAGGGAAATTGTTTAGGCCATTGGCATTTACAAAAACGGCAGCACTCACCGCAGCTCTTATTGTTGCCCTATTTTTACTTCCACCATTTGCGGCCTATTTATTTAAAAAGAGAAATTTAAAAACTTCTTTTAGTTATATGCTAAATGGAGCATTGATTGTTTTTGGCGTTTTATCTTTAATTTTAGGCTATCCGCTTGGATTAATATTAGTTGCATTTGGCGTTGTTGGCTTCCTTTCACTAAAGGAAAAGATTACGTCAAAACGCGCCAACATCATCAATATATTTGTTTCGGCTTTTGCTATCATATTCCTATTGGCGGAATATTGGAGACCACTGGGAGTAGATAGAAGTATCCTTATAAACTTAATCTTCGTTGGTCTTATCTGTTTTGGTCTTTTGGGTGTATTTACACTTTTTAGAAATTATTATGTTCGGATTTTAAATTGGGCATTACGCAACAAGCTGTTGTTCCTTTCTGTACCTACAACCATCGTAATTTTTGGAGTTATGATTATGAATAATACAGGTAAGGAATTTATGCCGTCACTTAATGAAGGTTCTTTTTTGTTAATGCCCACATCAATGCCACACGCCGGCGTTGAAGAAAACAAACGCGTATTACAACAATTGGATATGGCAGTAGCCAGTATCCCAGAAATTGAAACCGTAGTAGGTAAATCTGGGCGTACAGAATCAGCATTAGACCCTGCACCGTTATCGATGTATGAGAATGTTATTCAATATAAATCTGAATATATTTTAAATGAAAATCGCAAAAGACAACGCTTTAAGGTAAACGAAGACGGCTTATTTGTTTTAAAAGATGGCAGTTTAGTAACCAACCCTAATAGCGAAATTGAAGTAGAAGATGATGACTATAAAGCCTCAAAAATTACAGACCCATTCTCTGTGACAAGTTCACAGCTCATTCCAGATGACGATGGAGAGTACTTTAGAAATTGGCGACCTGAAATTGAATCGCCAGACGATATTTGGAAAGAAATCGTAAGGGTTACAAAGCTTCCAGGTATTACTTCAGCACCCAAGCTACAACCCATAGAAACACGCTTGGTGATGCTACAGACTGGTATGCGAGCACCTATGGGAATTAAGGTGAAAGGACAGGATTTAAAAGAAATTGAGGCGTTTGGGGTACAATTGGAAGATATCTTAAAACAGGCCGAAGGCGTAAAAGAAGAAGCGGTCTTTGCCGACCGTATTGTGGGGAAACCCTACCTACTTATTGATATTGACAGAGAACGACTTGCGCGCTATGGCATAACCATAGAACAGGTACAGCAAGTTATCCAGGTCTCTGTAGGTGGTATGGTGCTCTCGCAAACGGTAGAAGGAAGAGAACGCTACGGCATTCGTGTGCGCTATCCCAGAGAATTACGTGCAAATCCAAATGACTTAAAAGACATTTATGTTCCAGTAGAAAAAGGGAGTCCGGTTCCGTTAAGTGAGTTGGTCACTATTAGATATGAGAAAGGGCCACAGGTTATAAAGAGTGAAGACACTTTTTTAGTAGGCTATGTCCTTTTTGATAAATTAGATGGTTTCGCCGAAGTAGATGTGGTGGAAAATGCCCAAGCCCTTATTCAAGAAAAAATTGACAATGGCGAATTGACCGTTCCAAAGGGTATCAATTATCAATTTACGGGAACGTATGAAAATCAGTTACGAGCAGAAAAAACATTGAGCGTGGTAGTACCTCTGGCTTTGGCTATTATTTTTCTAATCCTATATTTCCAGTTCCGTTCTGTTGGAACGTCATTAATGGTCTTTACTGGAATTGCTGTCGCCTTTGCGGGAGGTTTTTTAATGATATGGTTCTACGGCCAAGATTGGTTCTTAAACTTCAGCTTTTTCGGAGAAAATTTACGAGACCTCTTTCAAATGCACACCATTAATTTAAGTGTAGCTGTGTGGGTGGGCTTTATTGCCCTGTTTGGTATTGCAACAGATGATGGTGTGGTAATGGCAACTTATCTCACTCAAACATTTGACAAAAACAAACCTAAAGATAGAAAAAGCATTAGGGCATCCGTAGTTGAGGCAGGAGAAAAACGTATTCGACCTTGTTTAATGACAACGGCTACAACAATACTCGCCTTATTGCCAGTATTAACATCAACAGGTCGAGGTAGTGATATTATGATTCCAATGGCAATTCCATCCTTTGGAGGGATGCTCATAGCACTTGTGACCTTATTTGTAGTACCGGTTTTGTTTAGCTGGACAAAAGAATTTCAATTGAAAAGAACTATTAGATGAGATATATAATTGTAATAGCACTTGTTTTTATTGCTTTCGCGAAAGCTGATGCACAACAACTGGCATCCTATATTCAGGAAGCTGAAAAGAATAATCCAGAAATTCAAGCTTTTGAATTGCGCTACAACATAGCGGAAGAAAAGGTAAATGAAGCAGATTGGTTACCAAATACAGAGATTGGCGTAGGCTACTTTGTGAGCGAACCAGAAACCCGAACAGGGGCGCAACGTGCACGTTTTTCAGTAAAGCAAATGTTGCCTTGGTTTGGAACCATATCAGCAAGGGAAAACTATGCTTCATCAATGGCCGATGCTCAATATGTGGATATTGTCATTGCGAAACGAAGGTTAGCACTATCAGTATCGCAATCCTATTACAAACTATATTCAATCAAGGCAAAACAACTTATTTTGGATGAAAACATTCAGTTGTTGGAAACCTATGAGCGTTTGGCATTGACCTCTGTAGAAGTTGGAAATGTCTCGGCTGTTGATGTGCTGCGGTTACAGATTCGGCAAAACGAACTGGTGCAGCAAAAGGAAGTCTTGGAACAAGATTACTTAGCAGAACAAACGGTATTTAATAATTTATTGAATCGCGACGAAACACTGGAAGTCCAAGTGCCACAAGAGTTGACTATTCCTGATGAAGAACCATTGGTCTCTAATGAGAACCTCAAACTCAATCCAGAACTTATCAAATACGATAAATTATATGAATCTATCGAAGAAGCCGAATTATTAAACCAAAAGGAGAGTGCACCAAACATTGGTTTTGGATTGGATTATGTTCCGGTTTCAGAGCGTCCCGATATGAATTTTTCCGATAATGGTAAAGACATTGTGATGCCTATGGTTTCTATTTCAATTCCCATTTTCAATAATAAATATAAGTCAGTGACAAAGCAAAATGAATTGAAACAATTGGAAATAAAATCACAGAAAGAAGAGAGGCTCAATAACCTTGAAACACGTCTTGCACAAGCTATTTATAATAGAAATACAATGAGAATTAAGTTTAATGTACAAACCGATAATTTGAAACAGGCCATTGATGCCGAGGAAATTCTTATGAAAAACTACGAAACTGGAACTATAGATTTTAATGATGTGTTAGATGTACAGGAATTGCAGTTAAAGTTTCAAATCAATTTAATCGATTCCATTAAAGAGTATTTTACAGAATATGCTTTAATAAATTATTTAACAAAATGAAAACAATAAAAATTATTACGCTATTACTTTTCACAACTTCAATTTTTGCCCAAGTAGGCACAAACGGAAATGATAGAAAGGAAGATGGGCGACCTGTTAAGGAGTATAACCTTACCATTGAGGAAAACGAAATGACGCTTGGTGGTGTTACTGCTAATGCAATGACTATCAATGGTGATATTCCAGGACCCGTTTTGGAATTTAATGAAGGAGACCTTGCTATAATCAACGTAACCAATAAAATGGATGAAGAAACTTCAGTGCATTGGCACGGATTGATACTTCCCAATTTTTACGACGGGGTTCCATATTTAACTACCCCACCGATTGAGCCAGGAACAACCTTCCAATACAGGATTCCAATCAATCAGTCTGGAACCTATTGGTACCATTCCCACACAATGCTACAAGAACAAAAAGGTGTTTATGGGTCTATTATCATTCATCCAAAAGAGAAAACCTTGGAATATGATAAAGATTTAGTCGTGGTATTATCAGATTGGACCAATGAAAAACCAATGAATGTATTACGAAACCTTAAAAGAGGTAACGAGTGGTATCAAGTTAAAAAAGGCACAGCAGTGCCATTAAGTAGGGTCATTTCAGAAGTTGCCTTTGGTGCTCAACTTAAATTTTGGAGAGACCGTATGGAAGGGGCTGATATTGCAGACATTTATTATCCCGCATTTTTGTCCAACGGTAAAAAACTGGCAGAGTATCCAGAATTTACGGCTGGCGAAAAAGTAAGGCTTCGCTTCATTAACGCATCGGCTTCTACCTATTATTGGATGGACTTTGGCGGAGGTAACCCAATGTTGGTTTCCAGTGATGGTGTTGACGTGCAACCCGTTTCCAAAAGCAGATTTCTCTTTGGCATAGCCGAAACGTATGATGTAATTGTAACTATTCCAGAAGGAACTATTGAAATTACCGCAACCGCTCAAGATGGTTCAGGTCATACCTCTATACAGTTAGGTAATGGCACTCTTTACCCAGCCAAAAGAATTGATAGACCTGATAAGGTAGCGATGATGAAGCAAATGGCTAAAATGGATATGAAAATGGGAGCACCTGCAATGGTTGGAAACAAGAAGAAGAATACACCCGAAGTTTTAATGCAGAAGTACGGAATGAAGATGAATATGAAGGACGGCGAGATGAAAATGGGGAACGATAAGATGTCGATGAAAGATGGCAAAATGAATGACCAAATGGATATGAAGATGGATGATACAATGGGAATGAAAAAAGACTCGATGTCAATGAGCCATAATGGAGCATCAAATAAAATGGAAGGTCATATGCACAATATGCCAATGATGCAGAAGGATTCTACTTCTTTTGATTATGAGGAGCGAAAGACATACTTCAACTATGATTTTTTAGAGGCAAAAGAAAAAACTGAATTTAAGGCAGATTTACCAGTAAATGAAGTGTTGCTTAACCTAACAGGTAATATGAATCGCTATGTATGGAGTATGAATGGGGTTCCATTATCAGAAACCGATAAGATAAATATAAAAGGAGGCGAGGTAACCAGAATTACATTAAATAACCTGACTATGATGCACCATCCAATGCACTTGCACGGTCATTACTTCAGGGTCATTAATGAAAAAGGAGAACGTTCCCCATTAAAGCATACCGTGAACGTACCACCAATGCAGAAAGTTATTATTGAATTTTATAACGAAGAGTATGGCGATTGGTTCTTTCATTGTCACGTATTGTACCATATGATGGGTGGTATGGCAAGAGTGTTTAGTTACGATACCCCAAGGGATGATAGAATGGCAGATTATCCAGTTCAGAAACTAATTGATGAGACAGACCATTATTATTCGTGGGGATTGGCTCGTGCAGGTTCAAATTTTAATGAACTCTTTTTAACGTCGAGCAATATCCGAAATGAATTTGGTTTGAGAACAGAGTTCGATTACGACCAAAATCTTGAAGCCGAAATAAGTTATAATAGGTATCTGAACGATTGGGTACGTGTTTATGCAGGAGTAAATACCGAAACGTCAACACCAGATTCTTACGATACATTTAATACCGTAGGATTGGTTGGTGTAAAGTATTTTACGCCTTATAGATTTAATGTAGATGTGAGTATGGACCATCAGCTACGCCCAAGAATACGTTTGGACAGAGAATTATTGATTTTTCCAAGAATTTTTTTGGAAGGCGAATACGAATACAGAGCAGATTTTGGATGGGTCAATGATTTAGAGAATAATAAATCATTTGAAAGCGAAACACAATGGTTGGTAGGAGCTTCATATATCCTTTCAAGAAATTTTTCAATACAAGGAAATTATAATAACCGATATGGTTGGGGCGGTGGATTATTGGCAAGATTTTAACAATTTAAAAATACAAAACTATGGACTATAAATGGGATTTTATAATTGTTTTCTGAGTAATATTTCTAGGCATTCTCATCTATGCAGGAGGAAAAAAAATAAAGCGCTCTAAAAGTTCAAAGGCTATGGACATATTGAATGAGAGATACGCAAAAGGGGAAATATCGAAGGAAGAATATGAAGAAATAAAACAAAAAATCAACTCAAAAATCGAATGATTAACAATAATTGATCACGATTAGAGAATAAATAACTGAAATATTAACAATAAAAAATATCAAGTATGAAAACAATTGTAAAAACAGTATTGATTATCGTAACAATTGGCACATTGGTCAGTTGCAAATCAGCCTTCAATGCCAGCGAAACATTACAGGTTGAAGAAAATAGAAATGCCATTTATCAAGAAATCATTTCAAATCCTATTCAGTTTGCCGATTTTATCAAGGAGGCACAAAAAAATAAGGATGCAAAAAAAATAATGATGAAAACCCATATGGAGCAGATGGATTCTGGAAATACGAAAATGATGATGGAGAAGAATCCTGAAATGAAACAAAAAATGCAATCACATATGCAAATGATGATGGAGAAAAATCCGGAAATGATGCAAAAGATGCAATCCAAAATGCTAGACAAAATGATGGGTAGTGAGAAAGGCCGTAAAATGCTGATGAAAAAAATACACAACAATGAAGAAATGAAAAAGGCAATGAAAGAACGGATGAAGAAAATGATGGACGAAAACCCTGAAATGATGAAGGAAATGATGCAAAAAATGATGAACGATCCAAAGATGAAGGGAAAGATGCAAAAAATGAAGGGCAAGAAGAAGAACGCACAAAGCCATAAGCACTAAAAAGAACTGGATATGAACAATAAAAATTTTCAATTATGATGATGTGGTGGTGGATATTGATACCGATTGTACTGGTATTGGGCATATTTCTATACAATGGAAAAAACAGACAATATACTGTAAAGAAAGAAAATCCTCTGGATATTCTGAACAGCCGATTCGCCAAAGGCGAAATATCCAAAGAAGAATACGAAGAACAAAAACGAATGTTGAACAAAAAATAAAAGCTAATGAAATACTATTTTAATAAAACGATCAATGGAACTTTTGAAGATGTTATTGATAAAGTTACCCAAGGATTGAAAGACGAAGGTTTTGGAATCCTTACAGAAATTGATGTAACAGAAACACTAAAGAAAAAACTGGATATAGACTTTAAAAAGTATAGGATACTCGGAGCTTGTAATCCGCCCTATGCACATAAAGCTTTGCAAGCAGAAGATAAAATTGGAACGATGTTGCCCTGCAATGTCATAGTACAGGAAATCGAAGCAGGTATCATTGAAGTTGCGGCCGTAAACCCAATGGCTTCAATGCAAGCTGTAAAAAATGAAAAATTGAATGAGGTAGCCAGCGAAATAACTGCAATGTTGGAAAACGTCATTGAAAAATTATAAGACACTATAAAAAGGCAGTAATAATAATTAATAAACACAAACTTAAATTAAAACAAAATGAGCAAATTAAAATCAACATTAGGTATAGTTGCGATAGCATTCATAACCTTAACAGTAATGTCTTGTAAAGACAACAGCAAAGAACAAAATAGCACGGATGGAGACCATTCAGAAATGAACCACGATAACAGTGATGGTCATCACGACGGCGAAAAGAGGGAAATGGCAATGGGTGGAGATAGTAATACACAAGCGGTATTAAATGACTATTTCAACTTAAAGAATGCCTTGGTGGGAGATGATAATGGCAAAGCCAAAGAACTTGGGGCAACCCTAGCAACATCCTTAGGAAATTTTGACGTCTCACAATATAACGATACCCAGCAATCGGAATTAAAGGATATTGTAGAGGATGCAGTTGAACACGCAGAACACATTTCAGAAAGTGATATAGCACACCAGCGCGAACATTTTAAAGTTTTAAGTAAAGATGTTATAGATATGGTTGCTATAACAGGAGCAGAGATAAAGCTTTACGAGCAGTTTTGCCCTATGTATGATGGCGGTACAGCTTGGCTAAGTACTAAAGAGGAAGTGCGCAATCCATACTATGGTAGTCAAATGTTAAAATGCGGCAAAGTACAACGTGAAATTAACTAAATGAAAATTGTAAAGATTATAGCAATAGTACTACTGGTAGCGTTCGTGGGAATTCAATTTATTCCGACTACACGCAATCAAAGTGATACTGTACCGTCAACTGATTTTATGCTGGTCAATAATGTACCAGAAACTATTCAAAAAAAGTTACAGGTATCCTGCTATGATTGCCACAGCAATAATACTCAATACCCTTGGTATAATAAGATTCAACCTGTTGCTTGGTTTTTGGAAGACCATATTAAAGAAGGAAAAGCTGAACTTAATTTCAACGAATGGGATTCATTATCCAGCCGAAGAAAAGCAAGTAAGTTAAGGTCTATTATCAAGCAGATTGAAAATGGCGAAATGCCTTTGGATTCTTACACTTTGATACATAGTGAGGCAACATTTACAGAAGCTGAAGCAGAAGAGTTAATCAATTTTATCACACAATTAAAAGATAGTTTATAAACAATAATTTAAAAGTAATAAAAATGAAAAATTTAAAAATGAGTATAGCAGCAGTGCTATTGTTAGCAGTTTCTTTTACCAACGCACAGGAAAAGAAAAAAATGAACCACGATCACGAAGATATGAAAATGGATCATAGTAAAATGACAACTATGAAAAGTGATGCAAAAACAGAAACAATTTTAAGTGATTACTTTAATTTAAAAAATGCTTTGGTTGCAGATGACACCAAAAAAGCAGCCCAAGCTGGGTCTAAATTGGTAGTTTCTCTTAAAGCTTTTGATACGGACAGTTATTCAAAAGAAAATCAAGAAGAATTAGAAGATATTATAGAAGATGCCGTAGAGCACGCCGAGCATATTTCTGAAAGTGCCATAGACCACCAACGCGAGCACTTTAAAACGTTAAGTAAGGATATTACTGATATGGTAGCTATTACGGGTACAAAAAGCACGTTATACGAGCAATTTTGCCCAATGTATGATAAGGGTAGTGCGTGGTTGAGTACAAGTAAAGAAGTGAAAAATCCATATTACGGCAGTAGAATGCTTAAATGCGGAAAAGTTCAAAAGACTATTCAATAGATAATCCTTTGTTTAAAAAATATTTTCAATGTTCTGGTTTATTAGTTAACAGAAGGTTGTAAAATGATAAAGATATCTGAATAGTTTTTAAGTCCTGTCCTGGGAAGGAAAACAATGTTGATGGTTAGTGTTAGTTCCTTCCCTAGTCAGGCACAACGAATTTTGAAAAAGAAAAGTTGATTTGGTTAATAGCAGCCTGCACAAGGGAGAGGGATTAAACCCTTAAAATAATAACATCTCTCTTCCTATGTCAGGCAATTAAAAATTTATGATGAAGAGAAGTTTAGTGAAGAGTACTTGATTGTGAGGGGTAAACATTTTGGTTGGTTTATTGGTTAATAAAGGTTGCCTCTCATTTTCAAGTATTATTTAAAGGATTTTGCATATAAAAAAGGATGATATAACAATGAAAGAGTGTTGCAAAGACGGGTGTCAAAATACAACTGAAAAGTCTGTAATTAGAAAATGGTTCAATTACATAATATATACCATACTAATCTTAATAGTTGGTGGTGCTTTGGCGCTTCAATTATTTAGTTAAGGAAATAAATTGAAAATGACTAAAGTGAACACAATAGAAAAATCTGAAAGAATTGGCTTTTACAAGCAACTGTTTAAAAAGGTATTGCTTACTGCAAGTATAGTGATTGCTCTATCGTTAAGTTATATACTATGGGTAGGTGTAGATTCCGCCAGCCAATTTTTACCCTTTATAATTGTTGGTTTGGCTTTGGTCAAAACCATTTTTATCGTAAGGCTCACTTTTATACAGTTAAGTAAAATAATAGGCGAAAGTCATCAGCTAACCCACGTTCTTACTTTATTTGGGGTATTGATTATTTTGATTGTCCTTTCGTTTTCAGCAGATTATCACGCTTTATATACTTTGAACCCTGAAAATTTTAATTCGAGTACAGCGCTCAATGATTCATTCTCATTACAGTTTTTTGAATTTTTATATTTCAGCTTAATCACTTTTTCATCAGTTGGCTTTGGAGATATTGTCCCCTTATCTATTTCAGGTAAACTATTGGTAATGATGGAAGTTTTCTTGAGCTTTTTGGTATTGGTATTTGGTATTGCAAACATTAATAGAATTCACGTTAACAAATAACCCATTTAAAACTATAATTATGAAAGTACTTAAAATTATTACACTCGTAACTGTTCTTATTGCAACAGTCAGCATTACCAATGCACAGAATGATAAAGATTCTACGGATAAAGAAGGCGTAATCTCTGTAATGAAGTTATATAAGGATGCATTACAAAATTTAACGACCGAGGGGACATTTGAACTATTTACAGAAGATTCAAAAGTATTTGAATCTGGTGGTGTAGAAGGCTCGTATGCGCACTATATAGAACACCATTTGGGGCCTGAGTTGGGGCATTTCAAAAAATTTGAATTTTCAGATTATGAAATTGATGCGGAAGTAGAACGATAAAGAAAAAAGGAGTAGCGACGTCAATCTTAAAAAAGATGGATGGTAAATGGAAGATGATTAAAACACATTCTTCGTCAAGAAATGTAAAATAAAATTTAAACTGTGAGCGAATTCTTAAAACAATGGGGCGAAGCAGCCTATACGACCACTGGATTTTTCTGGATGGCACTTTGGGCTTTCATTTTGGGCTATATCATCAGTAGTATGATACAGATTTTTGTGACTGAAAAAAGGATGCAAAAAACAATGAACGAGAGTGAAGGTAAAAGTGTACTCTTAGGCACGTTTTTCGGCTTTATAAGCAGCTCGTGTAGTTTTTCGGCTTTAGCGGGCACAAAATCTATCTTTAAAAAAGGTGCAAGCTTTGTGTCTTCCATTGCCTTTCTTCTTGCATCGACCAATCTAGTCATTGAGCTTGGAATCATCATTTCCATATTTTTGGGGTGGCAGTTTGTAGTCGGCGAATATGTAGGTGGAATCCTTTTAATTCTTATTTCGTGGATTTTGATACGAATAATCAATCCTAAAAAGCTCATAGAAAAAGCGCGCAAGAATTTAGAGAACGAAGATGACGATTCAATGGATGATTCCAAAGATTGGAAAAAACAAATCAAGAAAGAAGATAGTTGGGCAAGGGTTGCCAAAAAATATAAGATGGAATGGCAGATGGTATGGAAGGACGTTACCGTTGGCTTTACCATTGCAGGTATCGTCGCAGCCTTCGTTCCCGATTCTTTCTTCCAGACACTATTTATCAATAGTGGTCAGGGCAATACAGATTTTACCTTTCTTGAAATATTGGAACATATCGTTGTAGGACCTATTGCCGCATTTTTGACTTTTATTGGCTCAATGGGTAATATTCCGTTGGCGGCATTGCTTTTTGGAAAGGGCGTGAGTTTTGCAGGGGTTATGGCTTTTATTTTTAGTGATTTGGTAGTCTTTCCTGTACTTCGTATTAACGCCAAGTATTATGGGTGGAAAATGTCGCTGTTCATTTTATTCTTACTGTTTACGGCATTAATAGGAACAGCTTTGGCTCTGCATTACTCTTTCGATTTGTTGGGTATGTTGCCTGACACATCACAAGTTAAAATACAGGACAAAGAGCATTTCAAAATTGACTATACCTTCTATTTGAATATGGCTTTTCTCGCAATTTCAGGATATCTCATATACTTAGGGTTTTTCAAGAGAAAGGATGTAGAGCACTCAATGAGCGAAATGGCACCTAAAAGCCCATTGCTTGAAAAGATTTTAAAGTATGTTGCCTATATCTGTTACGTCTGGTTGGTAGGTGGAATAATTGTCAAATATTTTGTGAATTAAATTATAGAAAGTATGGTCAACAGAAAGACAGCAAAATGGATTCGAAAAGCGCACCGATACTTGGGTATATTCCTCGGCATTCAGTTCTTGATGTGGACTATCAGCGGAATGTATTTTAGCTGGACGGACATTGATGAAATACACGGCGACCAGTTCAAAAAAGAAAAGCCACGGCAAACTGCTTTTTCCAACCTATTGGGGACTGAGCAATTAGCGAGTGAAGAACCAATCCAAACACTAAAATTATTGGAAATAGCCAATGAGCCGTACTATTGGATTAACGAAGCTAATTTATTTAGTGCTAAAACGGGAAATGAAAAAAATGGTATTACTAAAGCTGAAGCAAAACAGGTAGCCAATAGATATATGCTGCCCGATTTGGAAATAAGGGGTATAAAACGAATTGAGAAAGTAGATGCACATCACGAATACCGTGGTCGTCCATTACCAGCCTATGAGATTTCATATAAAACCCCACAAAACTTGAAGGCTTATGTCGCCATAGAAAATGGTGCATTTCAGACCGTTCGTCATAGAAACTGGCGCTGGTTCGATTTTTTGTGGATGAACCACACTATGGACTATCAAGGCAGGGACAACTTTAATACCATAATCCTGCGGGCGTTTTCATTGTTAGGGTTAATTACAGTATTAAGTGGGTTCTTACTTTGGTACATATCGTCGCCCACAATTAGAAAATTGGTTAAAAAGAAACGAAAATAAGTAACACTAAAACCAACATAAAATGGAAAATTCAAATCAAAATTCAAAGAAAAACAACTACACAAAATTTGTAGGTATGCTCGTGGCATCCTTCATAGCAATGTACGTTACAATGTACTTAAACTCTTATGAAATTGACCACGTCTATTTTAGTCTTACCCGATTTTATATGAGCTGTTTGGGTATTGCCGCTATGGCCATTATTATGTTTGTAACAATGCGTAATATGTACCAAAACAAAAAGAAAAATATAGCAATTGTTCTTGGAAGTATTGTTCTATTTGGTGGCGCGTTAGGCCTTGTGAGGGCACAGGCCCCAATTATTGGCGATGTGCTCTATATGAAAGCTATGATTCCGCATCACTCTATCGCCATTTTAACCAGTAAGCGAGCGGATATACAAGACCCGGAAGTGAAGAAATTAGCAGATGATATAATTAAAGCACAAGAAAAGGAAATTGCAGAAATGAAAGCAATGATTAAACGATTAGAAAATAACAAATAAAAACAAAGACAATGAAAAAAAACATCATTTATATAGGTATTGCCTTGATTGTTGGCCTTCTAGGTGGCTTTCTACTGTTCGGTGGAGATTCTACTGATAAGGCAACAAATAGTGCTAAAGACAATCACGAACATTCAGAAGAAATTGCTACTAATCAAATGTGGACCTGTTCTATGCACCCACAGATTATGCAACCAGAACCTGGCGACTGCCCAATATGTGGAATGGATTTAATTCCAGCTGAATCGGGTGCCGATGGCCTCAATGCCAATGAAATCAAAATGACCGATAACGCAATGGCTCTAGCCAATATTCAAACGTCACTTGTGGGACAAGGACAAATAGGAAATAATTCCCTAAAATTATCTGGAAAGATAAAAGCAAATGAAGAGTCAAATGCCGTACAGGTCACATATTTTGGAGGAAGAATTGAAAAACTATACGTTAATTCAACAGGAGAACGTGTTGGCGCAGGACAACGCTTGGCAACTATTTATTCGCCAGAATTAGTTGCGGCACAACAAGAACTGCTTACCGCTTCATCATTGAAAGAATCGCAACCAGAATTATATAAAGCTGTTAGAAACAAGCTCAAACTTTGGAAACTTTCAGAAAAGCAAATCAACGCCATAGAAAACTCTGGGAAAGTACAAGAAAACTTTCCTGTGTACGCAACCGTATCAGGAACGGTAACACAGAAAATGGTAGAAGAAGGTGACTATGTAAAACAAGGACAACCCTTATACAAAATTGCCAATCTCAATACAGTATGGGCAGAATTTGATGCTTACGAAAACCAAATTGCGTCCTTAAAAGAAGGACAAACCATTAAAGTAACCACCAATGCCTATAGAAATGAAGTGTTTGACGCCAAGGTCTCGTTTATTGCCCCCTTATTAAACTCTGCTACAAGAACGGTGGTTGTGAGAGCTGTTTTACAAAATAAAAAAGACCTCTTTAAGCCGGGAATGTTTGTGGAAGGAAAAATCGAGGGTGCTCGAACGAGCACAGAGAACACCGTTTCTGTACCGTCAACGGCTGTTATGTGGACGGGCGAACGTTCTGTGGTCTATGTCAAAACAGACCCTAATAAAGCTGTTTTTGAGATGAAAGAAGTTTTATTGGGCAATGCCACTGGCGATAGTTATACCGTTCTTGAAGGTTTAAAAAATGGAGATGAAGTGGTAACTAACGGCACGTTTACAGTAGATGCCGCGGCACAGCTTCAGGGTAAAAAATCAATGATGAATCAAGAAGGAGGTAAAACTATGACAGGACACGAAGGACATTTGGGAATGCAAGAAGATGGTTCTGGAGAAAATATGGATGTAACCAATCATTCTCAAATGAAGGAAAGAATTAGGGTTTCAAACAAATTTCAGAATCAGTTAGAACAGGTTTTTGATGATTATATTCTTTTAAAGGATGCATTGGTAAACGATGATACCAAGGGTGCTCAACAAGCAGGAGAACAAATCAACCAGTCCTTGAAAAAAGTGGATATGAAGTTATTATCTGATAAAAAGGCGCATAACCATTGGATGACCATTCAAAAGGAACTAAAATCATCTGCAAATGCTATTGAGAACAGTTCAGACATAGCAGCACAAAGAGGGCATTTCAAGCATCTTTCGGCACATATGATAAGTGGTGTACAGCTTTTTGGGGTCAACCAAAATGTATATATCCAGTTTTGCCCAATGGCCAATAACAATAAAGGTGCCTATTGGATAAGTTTGGAAGAAGAAGTGCGAAATCCATATTATGGAGAGGCTATGTTAACCTGTGGAGAGGTAAAAGCAACTTTAAAATAAAACGAATTACGGATTAATCAAGTAATCTACATAAGGCCAAAAAATAATCTTGGTTTTATAATGGCGAACGATAATGAGTGAAAGCAGAAGAAATAGACGAAAAAATGAAAGGAAGAAGCATCAACCTAAAAGTGATATATCAAAAAAAGACAAAATCATTGCTGTGGTTGTGATAGTATTGATTTTTGTAATTGCTGCGATAGCTGCTGTTTACTATTCTCTACACAAATCTGGGTTAACCTTGTTATAAAGACAAGTATTATATGAGAGAGATTATCTATATTAAAAATATGGTCTGCCCAAGATGTATCTCGGCAGTATCCAATATTTTAAAACAACTTGAAATATCCTATGCTTCTATTAAATTGGGAGAAGTTAAATTAGTGTCAACATTAAATGCAAACACCAAAAAAGAGCTTTCCGAAGCCCTTCAAAATTCAGGTTTCAGTTTGATTGACGACCGTAAAAGTCAACTTATCGAACAGATGAAAACATTGGTTGTAGATAAAATTCATCATTCTTCAGAAGGTTTGGATATTAAATGGGCAGATTATGTAAGCGACAACATATATCTTGATTATAAATATTTAAGCGCACTCTTCTCGTCAGTAGAAAGTATCACCTTTGAGCAATACATTATCAACCAAAAAATTGAACGAGTAAAAGAACTTATTGTTTATGATGAATTAACCTTGAGTGAAATAGCCTTTAAAATGAATTACAGTAGTGTTGCTTATTTAAGCAATCAGTTTAAAAAGCTAACAGGAATGACACCTTCGGAATTTAAAAAAAGCACTAATAAGAACCGTAAACCTTTGGATGAGATTTAAGGGTTTTTACCATTATAAGTGGGATATTTTAAATCTATGGATAATATAACGAGTTACCAATAAACTGAATTGAGATATCAAAAAATGAAAATAGACAGAAAGAAACATTGGGAAACAGTTTACGAAACTAAAAATCCAGACCAGGTAAGTTGGACGCAAGAAATACCAAAAACTTCACTGGAGTTTATACGTTCGTTCAAACTAAATAAAGATGCAAGAATTATAGACATTGGTGGAGGCGACAGTAAACTGGTCGACTATTTACTTAAAGAAGGTTATAAGAATATTACCGTACTTGATATTTCAGAAAAAGCAATTGCAAAAGCTAAAAAAAGACTGGGAGAAAAGGCGGGCAAAGTAAATTGGATTGTAAGCGACATTATCGAATTTGAACCTGATACATCTTTCGATGTTTGGCACGACAGAGCAACTTTTCATTTTCTTACAATGGAGGAACAGATTAAAAAATATATTAAAATAGCGACAAAATTTGTAAGTGGTTATTTAATAATAGGAACCTTTTCACAAAACGGACCAAAAAAATGTAGCGGACTTGAAATAAAACAATACAATGAAGAGGAATTAACATCGGAATTACAAAAAGGATTTGACAAAATTCAATGTGTAACAGAGGACCACACAACACCATTCAACACCATACAGAATTTTCTGTTTTGTAGTTTTAAAAGACAATTAACTGAAAAGCCTGTATTATCTTCTCCTGCAAGCTAAAAGAACAGATGTACATTTTGGCAGTTTAAGTTTTTACAAAAACACAAATCAAAAGGGACCTAATGACCAAAATTTATATATCATTTCATTTTTGTATTTAAGTATTTGCTTAAATAAGAAATAATTGTATATTTGCTTATGGAAAATAATTCTTGTATAAGACAACAGGCGGATATTGATCAGATAAACCGTTGTAAAGAGGCAGTTTCAGAATTAAACGAAACATTTGATTACTTAGCAAATGGACTTTCATTGGTTGGAAATAACGTGAGACTGAAAATTCTCTATTTACTTTTTGAGGAAAAAAAGCTCTGCGTTTGTGATTTAAGCGACATTCTCGGAATGAACATTTCTGCCATCTCTCAACATTTGAGAAAAATGAAAGACAGAAATTTATTGCAAACCGAAAGAGATGCCCAAACGATTTTTTACTCACTAACCCCTGAATATTCAACATTGTTAAATCCGTTTTTTGAAATACTTGATAAAAACAAAGTTTTAGAAACGATATGAAACGTGAGAACAAATTAATTGGTGCAGGTTTACTTTCTGCTATTACGGCTTCATTATGTTGTATTACAACTGTTTTGGCTTTAATCGCCGGAACAAGTGGAATTGCCTCAACATTTTCTTGGATTGAACCTTTTAGACCTTATCTAATCGGGTTGACAATTTTAGTGCTCGGCTTTGCTTGGTATCAAAAACTAAAACCTCAAAAGGAAATCGATTGTGAATGCGATACGGACGAGAAACCAAAATTTATACAGTCAAAAACCTTTTTGGGAATAGTAACAGCATTTGCAATTATAATGCTGGCATTTCCATATTATTCATCCATTTTTTATCCGGATAATAAAAAAGAAGTGGTCATTGTAAACCAATCAGATATTCAAATCGCAAACTTTAATGTTCAAGGAATGACTTGTTCTGGCTGTGAAGAAAGCATAAAACACGCTGTAAATGAATTGGACGGTATTATAAATGTAACCCCTTCGTATGAAAAGGGAAGTACCGTCGTAGAGTTTGATAAGTCTAAAACCTCTAAAGTAGCTATTGAAAAGGCAATTAATTCTACAGGTTATAAAGTGACTGGCAAAAAAGAAATAGAATGAAAACTATATTAAAATCAGAAATTACCTGTCCAAACTGCGGACACAAAAAAGAAGAAGAAATGCCGACGAACGCTTGTCAATTCTTTTACGAGTGCGAGAATTGTAAAGAAGTATTAAGACCAAACGAGGGAGATTGTTGCGTATTCTGTTCTTACGGTACTGTGGCCTGCCCGCCAATTCAAGAAAATAAAAGTTGTAATGATGCAAGTTGTTGTTAAAAATATAATATTCAAATTATGAAAACGGAACAACACAAATTACCTACTGATTTAATCTTGGATATTAAATCCAGATTAAAAACTTTGAGCGGTCAATTAAACGGCATTGTTAAAATGCTTGATGAGGGAAAAGACCCCGAACAAATAAACATACAGTTCAAATCTATTGATAAAGGCATTCAAAAAGCACATTACTTACTGTTGGATGAGGTTTACAGAAAAGCACTTGCTATTGGAATAGTAAAGGCCGTGGACTCTTGCCCAGGAAATTGTGGCAACGAAGATAAAATTGAATATTTAAAAAGTGAATTCCCTAACTTGGAATTATCCGATTTGACCAATCACTTAAAAGAAATCCAAACCATTGAAACCAGATTAAAAAACTACAACGAAAAAAAAGACTAAAAAAAGTTTGGTGACCCCCTACCTCACGTTCTCATCTTTGTTTCATTATTAATTTAAACATAACATAAGATGAAACGACAAATTGAGATTTTTACAGCAGGTTGCCCAGTATGCGAGCCTGTGGTGCGATTAGTAAAAGAAACAGCAGGAAAGGACTGCGAAATCACACTTCATAATCTGTCTGAGCAATGCGAAAGTAAAATCTGTGTTTCAAAAATGAAGGAATATGGGGTTACAAGAGTTCCTGCCATTGCTGTTAACGGAAAACTATTGAATTGCTGCACCAACATCAAAATCACAAGAGATGATTTGGTAAATGCAGGCATAGGAAGCTGTTAGGTATGGCAATTACTAAATTAAACAAAAAAGCATCTATGGGGACTGCTGTATTTTCAGCAGTTTCCCTCAAACTATGCTGCTGGGGCCCTTTGCTACTTACAAGTGTAGTTGGTATTAGTGGGAGTTCTGTCTATTTTTCTTGGCTTATTGCATTGAAACCTTATCTATTGGCCATAGCATTTTTGTCATTGGGATTGGCTTTTTATCAGGTTTATAAAAAAAAGAAGGTGGACGATTGTGACAACTGTGAAACTGATAAACCATCATTTTTTAAGTCGAAATTCTATTTGTGGTTAGTTACTGTGTTTGTTGTTGTGATGACATTGGTTTCTTATTATCCACAAATATTTCACCCAATGGCCACAAAAGGAATTGTTGCAACAAACAATACACATATTCAAACTGTAAAGTTGAATATTGAAGGAATGGTATGCTCTGGTTGTGAAGAAAATATCAATCATTCTGTAAATAAAATTGACGGGGTTACAAATGTAACTACGTCTTTCGAAAGAGGGACTTCAATTATAGAATTTGATACCACTAAAACGAATGTCGATGAGATAAAAAAGGTCATTCAATCAAAAGGGTATTTGATTACAAATAGTAGAGATTGATAGACACGTATCCATTGCGGTGATAAAAGATAAATTGAAAACGACTTATCCAATAGGTTAGTAACAATTTGTAAAGAGAAAATTCTACAAATCATTCAGCATATTACGTAACACATTAAAGTCTTTTAATCCTGAAATTTGTAACATACAAATAAGAATGGGTTTATGGAGACAATCAACATATTTAAAACCAAAGAAAAGAATACTAAAAAAGGAGCAAAGAAATCATTTCCTGTTACGGGAATGACCTGCGCTTCTTGTGCAGCAAGTGTTGAATCTGTATTAAAACACACAGAAGGTGTGAACGACGCACAGGTTAACTTTGCCAGCAGTTCGGTATTGGTGGATTACGACGAAGCCACTACCGAAAAACAATTGCAAAACGCTTTAAGACAGGTCGGTTATGATATTATAATAAATGCCGAAGACCCTTCGGAAGTACAGCAAGAACTTCAGCAAAAGTATTATCAGGACATAAAAAACCGTACCATCTGGTCGGCGATACTTACGCTGCCCATTTTTGTGTTGGGAATGTTTTATATGCAATGGGAACCAGGCAAATGGATTTCTTTGGTATTGGCCTTTCCAATTCTTTTTTGGTTCGGGCGTAGCTTTTTCATCAATGCATTAAAGCAGGCCAAACACGGTAAAGCAAATATGGATACCTTGGTGGCGTTGAGTACCGGAATCGCCTTCCTCTTTAGTGTGTACAATACCTTTTTCCCTGAATTTTGGTTAAGCCGTGGCATCGAGCCTCACGTATATTACGAAGCGGCTACCGTGATTATCACCTTTATTTCCTTGGGGAAACTATTGGAAGAAAAGGCAAAATCAAATACGTCTTCGGCCATTAAAAAGCTGATGGGTCTTCAGCCTAAAACCCTTAAAATTATTGAGAACGGGGAAGTGAGGGAAATCCCTATTTCATCCGTACAGGTGGGTCAGACCATTTTGGTACGTCCCGGAGAAAAGATTCCTGTGGATGGCGAAGTTTCCAAGGGAAGCTCGTACGTAGATGAAAGTATGATTACGGGAGAACCCGTTCCAGTTCAGAAATCCCAAGGGGAAAAGGTATTCGCTGGTACCGTTAATCAAAAAGGAAGCTTTCAGTTTACCGCTGAAAAAGTAGGCGGGGAAACCCTGCTTTCCCAAATCATTAAAATGGTTCAGCAAGCGCAAGGGAGTAAGGCACCCGTTCAAAAACTGGTCGATAAGATTGCAGGTATTTTTGTTCCGGTGGTATTGGGTATTTCCATTGTCACCTTCATCGTCTGGATGTCAGTAGGAGGCGACAATGCCTTTTCACAAGCCCTATTGACCTCTGTAGCCGTGTTGGTTATCGCTTGCCCCTGTGCCTTGGGCTTGGCAACACCTACCGCCATAATGGTGGGTATCGGCAAGGGAGCTGAAAACAATATTTTGATAAAGGATGCCGAAAGTTTAGAACTCGGCCATAAAGTGAATGCAGTAATCCTTGATAAAACGGGTACGATTACAGAAGGCAAACCATTGGTAACCGATATACTCTGGAACGATATGCTTGAAAATAAAAATGAATACAAGGAAATTCTTTTGGCTATCGAAGCACAATCAGAGCATCCTTTGGCAGAAGCGGTCATTACCTATTTAAAAGAGGAAAATATTGAACAAGCAGAAATTACTTCCTTCGAAAGCATTACAGGGAAAGGTGTAAAGGCGCAATCAGAGAATGGTTCAAAATATTATGTAGGCAACCATAAACTTATGGTCGAAAAGAATATTCAAATCGACGCTTCTTTGATACAAACAGCAGAAAGTCTGGAAGAGAAGGCAAAAACAGTCATATTCTTGGGTAACGAAAATCAAGTGCTTGCGATACTGGCAATTGCGGACAGGATTAAAGAAACTTCAAAAAAAGCCATCACTACGCTTCAAGAAAGGGGCATCGAGGTCTATATGCTCACGGGAGATAACAATAAAACGGCTTCCGCCGTGGCAAATCAGGTGGGGATTTCAAATTACCAGGGCGAAGTAATGCCTTCGGACAAAGCCGCTTTTGTTGAAAAATTACAGGCAGATGGAAAGATAGTCGCAATGGTAGGCGATGGTATCAACGATTCGCACGCTTTGGCGCAAGCCAATGTGAGTATTGCAATGGGTAAAGGTTCGGATATAGCAATGGATGTAGCGAAAATGACCTTGATAACATCGGATTTACAATCCATCCCAAAAGCATTGGAATTATCAAAAAGAACTGTTTTGGGCATACGTCAGAACTTATTTTGGGCATTCATTTACAACATCATTGGTATTCCAATCGCAGCAGGGGTTCTTTATCCCGTAAATGGATTTTTATTAGACCCGATGATTGCAGGTGCAGCAATGGCATTCAGTAGTGTATCCGTTGTTGCAAATAGCTTAAGACTTAAACGAGTAAAACTTTAATAATAAATAAATTCAATACTATGAAAACTTTAAAATTTAAAACAAATATCAATTGTGGTGGGTGTATATCGAAAGTAACCCCTTTTTTTAACAAACAAGAAGGTGTAGAAAGTTGGGAAGTAGATACCTCTAATCCTGATAAAATCCTAACCATTGAAAGCGATGGTGCAACCGAAGAAGACGTAAAATCAACTTTGCAAAAAGTAGGATTTAAGGCCGAACCTGTAGATTAATACGTTTTTTTAATATGGCTTACATTTTAATTTCAGTTGTGATTGTTCTCTTTGCTGTTCATTTTTATAGAAAAGCGAAACGCCATAGTGTAAAGCCATTTCCAGAGGATTGGCACAAATTACTGATGGATAATGTGCTGTTTTATAGAAACCTTTCAAAAGATAGGCAGCTTATTTTTCAGCAAAAAATGATGCAATTTTTAAGAGAGGTCTATATCGATGCTGTGCAGTTTGAATTGGAAGAATTGGATAAGATTTTAATTGCGGCAAGCGCAGTAATCCCTGTTTTTGGTTTTAAAGAATGGCATTACACCAACTTAAGCGGTATCCTTTTATATCCAGATTATTTTAATGAGGATATGCAATTTAGTAGTAAGGATAACTCAAGAAATATTGGTGGAATAGTTGGGAATGGACGTTTTGAGAAGCAAATGATTTTATCTAAAAAAGCATTGTACCACGGCTTTAAAAATACAACCGATAAAAGCAATACTGGCATACACGAATTTGTGCACCTTATAGATAAGTTGGACGATAGAACAGACGGTGTGCCAGAGCGGCTAATGGAACATCAATATGCCATACCTTGGTTAAACTTAATCCATAAAGAAATGGAAGCGATTAACGATAACCATTCAGATATTCGTAAATATGGTGGAACAAATCAAGCTGAATTCTTTGCGGTTGCTTCAGAGTATTTTTTTGAACGAGCGGATTTACTAAAAAGAAAACATCCAGAACTTTATGGGATGTTGGTGGAATGTTTTAGGCAAGAACCGAGCACTTGAGAAAATGAATCAGGCAAACTATAGAGAGTTCAGTTTACACTCTCGTGTAACGTGCTCAAACGTTAGTTTACTATGATTTCCGCATATCCTGCAAGTTCCTTTACGTTTCAAATTATCCTATGAATCCAGTTTTTTGATTTTATCAGTTAGTTCTTCAGGTTGTAAAATTGGTATTGCTTCACGTTCTACACGCAATCCCAATCCTTTGGTCTGATTTATATGGTTAGTAGTAAATTGATTTATGTGAACGTAAATAATTCCAATATCATCACTCATTCGGGTTTGCCAGTCAAAACCATACAATTCTTTCAACCATTTAAAAGGTGTAGTTCTGAACATAACATTGGGGTTTTTGTAATGCCGGCCATCATCCAATAGTATGATTAGCAGATAAACCCTGTTGAATCCAATTTCGGTATATCCATTTGCCTGAATAGTTCCCTTTTTTTGAACGCTTGTAATCTTGTTTATTTTTGGTGGTTGATTTTCAAGCGATTCGGTTTTTACTATTTTACATTCTATTCCAACCGCATTTTGTTCCTTTCCTTGTTCATACAGAAGAATGTCAATATCCCCTGGCATTTTGTTTGGGATTGTGATAGGTTCTTTAACGCCACATTGGTATTTCACCGAATTTGCGGATGGAAATACATTACTAAATAACATCTTTTTGAAATCTCGATTTTCCATAAGCCAATTAACGGCTTGGTCTTCGCTATCAAAAGTTCTGGTAACACTTACATCTGGCTTGGGATTGTTTACGAAAAATGAAATGGTCGAAGAACCATCAAGAGGTTGTCTATCCGAAAACACATATTCTGTCACCTCATATTCTGGTGGTGGTTCTTTTCGGAAGAATTGAACTATTCTATTTTTAATACCTGCCCATATTCTCATACGTTAAAATGGAAATATTTGGTTAGTAAATTGTTTGAATATGTCGCTGGCGATAGCTTTGTCAAAGGCTTTGGCTGCGACCAAATCGCCAAGTTTTGATTTTAATAACTGACCAAACGATTTTTTGCTAAGATGCGGAATGTCTTTGCGCAGCTCATCAAACTCATCGAAGATGATTTGTTGACCATATCCTGATTTTTTAATCTCGGATAATATCTCTTTCAAAAGTTCTTTTAATTCTTCATCAGAATCGCTGATTTTTGAGTAGTCAGGTACTTGGGCTTTTCTGGCTTGTTCAATGGCATACTTTCCCTCAAGTTTTAGTTTGGCATTTACCTCGCGACCATTCATAGTCTCAATGATGCCTCGTTCTTCAAGCATTCTACTATAGTCCCAATCCTCGCTACGACCATTTAACTTTACGCCGTTACCTTCAAGAATCCATTTAATAGAATGATATCTCCCATCATTATACAGTTCATATAGTTTAGAAAGTATAAGGTCAAGAATGCCTTCGGTATCAAGGTTTTTACGCTCTTCTAAATCAATGTCATCAGCTCGCACAATAGCATCTGAAATGAATAATATTTTTAAATAGTAATCAAGCCCATTAATTTCATCTTTAATGGTTTGAATAGTGTTTTTGACTCTTTGGTCGATACCTAATTTCATTCCGAAATTATATCCTTGTTGAGCCTTAAACTCGTATGCAAAATTGGTGTGTTCAGGGTCAAAAGAAGCCTTTACATAACTGATTACATCGCTTTCCCACGATTGTTTTTCCTCTTTCAATTCATTTAATAAATCCTCAGTTCTTGCTGCTTTATATTTTTTAATAAGCGCATTTCCTTCGGACTGAAAATTTTCAAGACTACTTTTAAATTCAGTCCATTTAACCTTTAACACCATAAACATAAAATTATGTTGGTAAAGGTAAGGGAATGGCAATTGAATATGTTGAAATATGACTTTAAAATATTTGCAGATGGCTGATAATAGTTCAAAAATTTACCACACTATCCAAAGCATCATCTGCTTCTTTGTGAATAAAATTAGCTTGATAGTTCAATGTGGTTTTTAAATCGCTATGACGATACAATTTTTGCAGCATAAAGGGATGGATGGTATCACCAGCAATATTGCCAAAGGTATGCCTCGCAATATGCATTGTAATTTTCTTATCAATTTTTGCCTTTTTAGCTATAGATTTTAAGTTGTCATTAAATTTCTTGGTAGCTGTCTTTCTCTTGTTATAGACATCTTTTGCATCATCGAGATTCGCTTTTTTCAATTCGGGAAAAACAAAATCGGTTGCATATCTTTTGTCTTCTTTGTAATAATCTAAAATTTTGAAAACCTTATCTGGAATTTTTAATGATAGTAATTTTGAGTTTTTGTTCATTCTATAATGCAACCTTTTGTCGTATATGTCAGACCACTTTGTCCACAATACATCGGTAACTCGCATTCCGGCAAAATTAAAACTAAAGAGCCAGACATTTCGAGTGTGTATTTCACTCAAAGTTAAATTCTCAAGAGCTTCTATGGCTCTTACTTCAATAATATTCAACCCGACTTTGCTTGTTTCTGGAAACTTAATTTTAATCTTGTCACCACCAAAAGGATATAATTCCCTACTAACTATTTTGAGCTTAATAGCTCTGTTGAACAACAACCTAATGAGGACTAAGATGTTCATTACTGATGTTTCTGAAAGTTCGTGTTTGGCTTTCAAATATATCATCAGCTTTTTTAGGAAGCGTTCGTTAATTTCCTGAAAAGCCAACTGTTTTGATTTATTAAACTTTATGACATAGCTAACCAAAGCACTATCCGTAGATAAGCGGTTTAATTTTTCGGCGATTTCCAATTCGTCCAGATGCTCTTGTGCTAGTTCAAAAAAGGTAGCAGAGTTTCCCGAGGCATATATCTCTTTTTTGATTTGGTTGGCAGATGCATCTTTATGCTCGGATTGTAAGTCAATAAGTGCTTTATTGGCGTTCGAGAGTTCCTGTGATAGCAACTTGTTTAAACTATCAGCATTTGAATTAGACTTTCTTACTCGAATATTTTTTTCGTCCCAATCCTCTATGTCAATATAATGACCTATATATTGATATGTTGAACGACGATTTTTTGTAATTCGAACAGCTAATGGGTAAAGCCCTTTACTGTTTGGTTTTTTACGTAGAACTATCTTTGCGTTTGATGACATAATTGACCTGTTTTGAGTACGAAAGTCAAATCAGGTACAACATAGGTACAACATTCCATTTTGAATGTATTCCTTTACCTAAGTACACCATAAAGATACGAAATTATTGTTCTTTTCAGGTACAACATAGGTACAACAAATGTTGAAATCAATTGATATTAGATGATATTAAAGAAAATGTAGAATCGTATAATCAATTGAAAATGAATGACTTTGTTTCAATTTGGTGCAATATACGCTAGACTTTGGCTTTAGTAACTAAACCGCTATTATTTTTATACATTGTTGTGGCTCGTTATTATATCTCAATTTTAGATGGATTAGTATCTTCATTAAATTCGTATATTATCTCACCCAATTCCCAATTATCAAATATTTGTAGTTTACAAGAATAACCAACCTCTTTTATTTCAAAACTTTTAATTTCCAAGACTCTAGAAATTGCTTTCCATTCATTACCTAGATAGTTAACTATAGATTCTTTAGAATTAAAAGATTTATTGTTAGCTCCCTTTTGAATATTAAAAATTAGGTCAGATAATAAGTTTTTTATTTGCACTTTATAATCAATTTTACTTGATGAAGGCAAGTCAAGCAATATCTCATATAATCCATTGTATCTAGATTTTAATTCGGAATCATTTAACTGATTAATTATTTGAAGTTCATCCCCTAGAGCTTTCCTTTTTAAGTCTTCTTGAATTTTATATTTATTCCCTTGATAAGAAGGGAAATAGTTTTCAAGTGCTCCATTTGATAATAGATATACTTGATTCTTTTTCAATGAATTAATTACACTATCTATCTTTGATTTTATGAAGATGAGTGACCTGTTTTCTATAAAATCTTGAAATGAATCTTTATTAGTGTTCAATTGAATTAAAAAAGCCGTTCTAGCTTTTTTCCAAGAATCAGGATTATTTTCAGCTAAAGATTTAACAATGAATTCTTTTAAATCAGATAAGCTTTCAGGTACTTCATTATCTCTGATTTTTTCAATATGTTGTTTTAAATTTCGTTCAAGGTCAGTAACAGCACTTTGGAAATTCTCACCTGCTCCAATAGAACTTAAATAATCTTTTATCAAATCAGAAGTGTCAGCACCTTTCCTAAGTTTATAAGTAAATAAGCTGTCTAAATCGAATACATAATATGAATGTTTTCCTAAATACTGAGATAAATAAAAGTAATTCACTATCTGATTGTTGCCACCAACATCAATAATACAGCTTCCCGCACCTTCAAAAGAGACACCCCTTTTGTTTTGAATTGAGTGAAAAAATATAGAGTCAAAAATACCTTCAACAAAAATCGGACTATCTGCAAAGAATAATTGTTTGTGATGTACGTTTAGTTGAGAAATTAAATTTTCAAATTGAGCCAATTTTTCGTCCCCAAGATTCATTAAATGTGCTGGTACATCAAATTTAGTATTAAAGGAAATAATTGATTTTAAATCTTCTAAATTTTTTATATCAAGAATAAAAGGGGAATGCGTAATTAAAACAATATTTTTCTTTCGATATTTTTCATTTTTAACTACTCGTCTAATTTCCTGAATAAGATATGATTGAAACTGCGGATGTAAGTTCAATTCAGGCTCATCAATAATTAAAGATTCGTACTGGTCATCATACAAATGAGTTAGTAAAATCAGTAATTCTTTAATTCCGTGACATTCTTCTTTGTGTAGTTTATATGATTTTTCTGTATCTCTGTTATAGGCTATAGGTTGTAATCTTCCACTATCCCATTCCATTCGAATCTCTCGGTTTAAAAGCTGTGAAAGAGTTGCTTCTATTTGTATTCTTAAATCATATTTTTCTTCGAGTAAAACAAAAGCATCAATTCCGTACCCAAGTTTTGTACTACTTGTAATATATTGCCCAAATTGCTCTTTATTAAAACCTTTTTCAAATGTATCAGAACCAAAAATGGCATCATAGCCTTTATGGTTTGCTGACATTCCTGATAATCTATCCGCACTTAAAGTTCTACAATTTGGAAGGTGTCGGCTTAATTTTTCTGCAAACCTTGTTTTTCCTGAGCCATTTGGTCCGACTAAATACATAAGATTAGGAATTTTTTCAAATTCTATCTTTTTATTATCCCAAGGGATTGGTAATTGGATTTCTATCATTTATTCGATTGTCATTTTTAATGAGCCACAACTAGTATATAACCTCAAAAATATATAACTTTTTCTATATATTTTATTGATTTCTATTTATTTTACTAACAATAATGAGAATTTAGTGTTTTAATATAAGAAGTGAGTATCATCTTCAAGGTCTTCTTTGAAATATGCTATTGGTTCTCCTTGCGCTGAGATTGGTGTTGTTAAAAAACTAAAGTCTAGTATTTTTTGATAGATGAACTGCTCGCCTAAATAGCGAACTAAATGCATATAGATTTCATTGACAAGCTTTGCTTTGTCTTTGATAAAAACAAGTTCTGGACAAAATATCGAAACCCCAAAACGCCTTGATTCTTCACAAATTTCATAGATATAGTAAGTCAGCTCATTGAATTGGATTCTTAAATTATCTGTTTTGATAATGATAGAGCCTTCTTTAATCTCTTCTGCTGTGATGTCTGCTTCTTCAAAACTTGTAATCTCAATTTTATCTAATTCTGGTGCATTAAAAACTAAAGCGACAATGGCCTCTACAAATATTGGGTTTCCTCTTGCAGTGAAGTTTAGTAAAAATCACACCTTCTTAGAAGGTGGCTTTGGCTAGCCCCCATAGGGAGCATTAAATGACATAGCTAAAAATCGAAGCTTTGTTGCTGATCTTCAACTCTCCTCTCCTCCTTCTCTTGGTACTTGACATACTTCTTTATCATATCCTCGTCTAAACCTACTGTACTTACAAAATACCCTCTTGCCCAAAAGTGGTTGCCCCAATAAGGTTTCTTTTTCAACTTAGGATAGCTCTTGAATAATTTTATCGCAATCTTCCCTTTCAATGTTCCCATCAATTTTGAAATGGAAACTTTTGGTGGAACCGAAACAAGTAAGTGGATGTGGTCTTCTTGAACATTCAGTTCCTGAACTTCACAGGATTTCCATTCACAAAGCATTTTTATATCTGCTTCAACCAAATCTCTTATTGCTCCTTTCAAAATACGAAGTCGATATTTAGGAACCCAAACAATGTGATACTCGCATTTGTATATAACATGACTAAGTTTCTTGTATTTGCCCATATTGCAAATATAAGGCACAGCCTTCAGAACATCACCACCTGTAAAACAGGTGGATTTCTAAGGTAAATTAAAATCATATCACTCATAAAACTGGCTGTATATGACAGGCCCTTGCAATAATAGTCAAGATGTATTTCAAAGCTTTTCATAAATTCTTCGATTGCTTCTCGTGATGGATAGTTTTGAACCATATAGACATTCTGCTTGAACCAACTCCAAAAGTGTTGTGGGTTGTTATAAATGACTTGTTTTTTTAATTCTGTTTTGATTGATATGAGTCTCTTTTTATTAGGTTTTAGTGATTGTTGTTGATTTATCTTTTGTCTTTGGAGTTGGGATGAAATGCGATAAGGTTGACCATCTCGCGAAGTTTGGATCGGGTTCTTTTGCCATAGCGTTGTTCGATTTCTGTGGCGTTGAGATTGGTTGTGAAATGGCTCATATACCAATAAAAATACTGTGGTAAGTGCCAATTATCTACAAAGAGCTTGTGTCTGCTCAGGATAATTTCTGTCATGGTATTGGCATCTTTGCCGTAGTGTCTGCCAATGGGTTCGATGCCTAAATCATCAAAGCAAAAAGTGCTTTGATTGCCATATTTTGTGATGGTCTTACTGCCATGAGTGTTGTATTCAAAGGCGATGTCTCGGGTTGGTACCAGTGTATAATGGGGTAAATTGAAGCAGATCTCTGGTATAATTTGCATGAGTGAGGTTTTGCCAACACCAACCGGACCGGTGAGCAAAATGCCTTTGTTGATGTCAAGGTTATGCTTTTGGCATTGGACTTTGTCGCGAATCATAAAAATGCAGAGTTTATAGATCAGATCCTTATCCACTGCATAAATTTTGAACTTCTCACCAAATTGATGTTTGCCATAGGCTTCCAGGAAGACTAGGATTTGCTTGAAATTATATCTTAGGCGGTCGTTGTGGTATTCTGCTATGGGGTATACCATGCCATCGACGGTTTTGGTGTAGGGCTTTTTGAGTTTAGAGTGGCTCGTCATAGGTTTTGTTTTCATTGAGGTTATGAATACTTAGGTCATTTTGTTTGGCTCTTGTTTTGAAACTGTGAGCGGCATCGATCCATTTTTTGGCCAGTGGTTGCCAATTGGTGATCGGCTGTTGGTCGCCAATGTGCCAGTCGAGTTTT
>NZ_RQVT01000025.1 GCF_004010055.1 Psychroflexus aestuariivivens | reverse complement strand
TAAAAAAGCTTTTACAAGAGTTGCTAGTGATTGGGAATTGAAACTTGTTTTTGCATGCCAATCAAGGGAAGATGCATTGTTTTTAGAAAAGTTCATAAAACGTATGAAAAGCCGTAAATTTATACAAAGAGTAATCAACAACTCTGAAATTTTAGTAGATATTTTAAATAAAAAATAGTCATCTGGTTCCCCCGAGACTTCGGGGCTGGAGGCACCACTGTTTTAAACCTCGACTTTCATTAGTCGAGGTTTTTTTATTTTTGGCATATGCGATATTTTTAATTCTACAATTCAGAATAAAAAATGTTTCATTAAATTCGAAAACAATACATTAAAACAAATTTCCTCACTATATCTTAAACATTTGATAACAAGATAAAGCAACTAGAACTTAAAATATTTTCCAATTTTGCAAATTATTTTTTTGAATGGAAACCACCTACATCATACTTATTGTACTATTGTTTGTGTTGGCTTTTGCCGACATAATAGTAGGTGTGAGTAATGATGCAGTCAATTTTTTGAATTCTGCGATTGGCTCTAAGGCAGTACCAATGCGAACCATTTTGATTGTTGCTGGACTTGGTGTTTTAGTAGGAGCAATATTTTCCTCAGGCTTGATGGAAGTTGCACGAAAAGGTATTTTTAACCCAGAGCTTTTTTATTTCGATGAAATCATCATTATTTTTCTAGCTGTTTTACTTACAGATATTTTATTGCTTGATTTTTTCAATTCTATAGGTATTCCGACTTCTACCACAGTTTCTGTAGTCTTTGAATTGCTTGGAGCAGCTGTAGCGATTTCTATTTTGAAAATTTATGAATCCGACAATACTTTGAGCAATTTAGAAAGCTTTATCAATGTTGAAAAAGCCTCAGAAATTAGCCTAGGTATTTTGCTATCCGTTTTTATTGCCTTTACTGTTGGTGCTATAGTTCAGTTTGTGTCCCGGCTTTTGTTTTCTTTTGATTATTCGCATAAACTAAAACATATCGGTGGGATTTTTGGTGGAGTTTCTCTGGCAGCAATCACCTATTTTATTTTAATTAAAGGCACAAATTCCATCAGTTTTTTAGATGAAAATTTTGTCAATTTTGTGCTGCAAAACAAGTTTTTCATCATTGGTATTAGTTTTTTATTCTGGACATTTATTTCACTTCTATTGATTCATGTTTTTCATTGCCATATTCTGAAAGTGATTGTGGTCATTGGTACTTTCGCTTTGGCTTTGGCATTTGCTGGAAATGATTTAGTCAATTTTATCGGCGTGAGTATTGCCGCTTGGCAGTCGTTTTTGTTATGGCAAGAGGCTTTTATGGCAAGTGGTGTGTTACCATCAGAATTTTTGATGGACGGTTTAGCAGGAGAAGTCCAAACGCCAACCTATTTGTTGATGATTGCCGGCGGAATTATGGTTGTTACTTTGTGGTTTTCAAGCAAAGCACAATATGTGGTTCAAACTGGTGTCAACCTAGGGCGACAGGGCGAAGGTGCAGAGCGATTTAAACCAAATTTGCTTTCCAGAACAGCAGTCAGGTATTCTGTATTTGTGGGACAAACCTTTTCACAATTATTGTCAGAACCAATTCAGGAGAAAATAAATTCTAGATTCAGTTTTCCAGATAAAGCACTAAAATACCAAAAAAGTGTTGCCAAACCTGCTTTCGATTTACTTCGTGCTTCGGTCAATTTGGTCTTAGCAAGTATTTTGATTTCTATTGCAACAAACTTCACCTTGCCATTATCTACAACTTACGTCACGTTTATGGTCGCAATGGGAACTTCATTTGGGGACAGAGCCTGGGGACGTGAAAGTGCGGTTTATCGAGTTGCCGGTGTTTTCAATGTTATTGGAAGTTGGATTGCAACAGCTGCAATCGCATTTGTTGCAGCAGGAATTTTGGCTGTCATCATTTGGTACGGCTCATATTACGCCATCACAATTTTGGTTGTGTTAGCATTGGCTTCAGTCATTAGAAGTGCCGTCAGACATTCTAAAAAAGTGAAATCTGAAAAAAACAAAAAGAAATTCAACCGAACAGATATTATTACCATAAATGAAATTACAACAGAATCTTCGCAAAATATCATTCAGGTCATTCGTGGCATCAACGATTTATTGCTAGAGGTTGTAAATAATTTGGGTTATCATGATTTGTCCAGATTCAAAAAGAGTTTGAAAAAACAGTCTGAATTGGAATTTGAAATTGATGAATTGAAAGACAATGTTTTTTACTACATCAAATCTTTGGAAGATACCAATGTTGAAGCATCCAAATTCTACGTTTTAACTTTGGATCATTTACAAGATATGGTGCAATCCATCGCATACATCACAAGAAGCAGTCATAAGCATGTGAGTAACAATCACAAAAACTTGAAATTCAACCAAATACGGGATTTGAAAAATGTGCAGCGTTCATTGGATGAAGTCTATTCTGAAGTCATTGAGGCTTTTGATAATCAAGATTTTGATGAAATTAAAAAGTTGATTAATAAAGAAAATACTTTATTAGACAAAATTTCTGCTTTACTTCAAAAACAAATCGAACGCATTCGCGAAACCGAAAACAGCCCAAAAAATTCAAAATTATATTTTGGGGTTTTACTTGAAACCAAAAATTTAACCAAAGCAACAATCGCTATGTTAGAGCTTTTTCAGGAATACTACGAGGAAGCTAAACAAGAATTTTAGTTACTTTGTAAGTGAATCATTTTCAATAAAAGCTTCGGATTTTAAATTGTTGCATTAAAATATTTACTTTTGAAAGAAATTTCGAAAACAATTGAATTTGAAAAATTGAATTCAAAGGTTTCATTCAAAATTCAAAAGACATGAAAATATATACTAAAACTGGCGATAAAGGAACTACAGCATTATTCGGTGGAACACGGGTTCCAAAACACCATATCAGAATTGATAGCTATGGCACTGTAGATGAATTGAACGCCAATATTGGCTTAGTTCGTGACCAAAATATTGATGAACATAGCAAATCGACTTTAGAGAAAATTCAAGACAAATTATTTACCGTTGGTGCAATTTTAGCTACAGATCCAGAAAAAGCGAAATTGAAAAACGGAAAAGAGCGGTTGAATATTCCAAAAATTTCTAAAGAAGACGTTCAATTTCTTGAAACAGAAATCGATAAAATGAATGAAGATTTACCAGAAATGACTCATTTTGTTTTGCCTGGGGGTCATCCATCAGTTTCACATTGCCATGTTGCAAGAACCGTTTGTCGCCGTGCAGAACGTATTTCCGCGGCACTTCATGAAATCGAAGCTTTCGATGAATTAGTTTTACAATACCTGAACCGACTTTCGGATTATTTATTTGTGTTGTCCAGAAAAATAGCGAAAGACGTAAATGCTGAAGAAGTAAAATGGATTCCGCAAAAAAACTAAACTTTGAATTTTTCAAATAGTAAAGTATTTGAAGGCAATTTTTCACAAAATAACTTCTACCAAAACCAATATTGAAGTCTTTCCAGCGTCTGGCAATATTTTAATATCTTAGCGGTTATTAAAATTGTAATTATTAATCAATCGTATTTCAAATTCAGAAATACGTCTATATATAGAGTTTATGGGATGTAGCAGTTGCTCAACCGGAAAAGACGGTCAACCAAAAGGTTGCAAAAACAACGGCACTTGTGGAACAGATGGGTGCAATAAATTGACTGTTTTCGACTGGTTGTCTGATGTAGAGTTGCCAAATGGCCAAGAAAAATTTGATTGTGTTGAAGTTAGATTTAAAAATAGTAGAAAAGAATTTTTTAGAAATACTGAAGATTTAACGCTTTCTATCGGAGATATTGTCGCGACAGAAGCTTCACCAGGTCACGATATCGGCATTGTAACTTTAACTGGCGAATTGGTGAAGGTTCAAATGAAAAAGAAAAAGCAAAATCCTAAAGCAGAGGACATCGCTAAAGTTTATAGAAAAGCCTCTCAAAAAGACATAGATGTTTGGCAAACTGCACGTGATCGAGAAGAACCGATGAAGGTAAAAGCACGCCAAATTGCCATCAGATTACGTTTGAAAATGAAAATCAGCGATGTTGAATTTCAAGGTGATGCTTCCAAAGCGATCTTTTATTACACCGCTGAAGAGCGCGTAGATTTTAGGCAACTAATCAAAGAATTCGCCTATGAATTTAAAACCAGAATAGAAATGCGCCAAATCGGTTTTCGTCAGGAAGCCTCTAGACTTGGTGGAATTGGGTCTTGTGGCCGCGAATTGTGTTGTTCCACCTGGCTTACAGATTTCCGAACCGTGAAAACTTCGGCTGCCAGATACCAGCAACTTTCTTTGAATCCACTAAAATTAGCTGGACAATGTGGAAAGTTGAAGTGTTGTTTGAATTATGAACTCGACACTTATTTGGAAGCGCTTAAAGATTTTCCTAAACAAGACCAAAAGTTAATCACCAAAAAGGGAGAAGCTGTTTGTCAGAAAATCGATATTTTCAAAGGAAAACTTTGGTACGCTTACGAAAAAGAATATAACAATTGGGTTGAATTGGACACAGACGCTGTTCAAACTATCCTAAAAGCACAGCGTGAGAAAAATCCTGTAGCAAGTCTTGAAGAATTTTCAGCAGAAATATTACCAGATAAAGCTGAATTTGAAAACGTAGTAGGACAGGATAGTTTGACAAGATTCGATAAAGCGAAAGGTAAAAAGCAAAAAAGAAGCAAGAAAAAGCGCAAGCCAACCAAAAACACGAACAATACTAACAACAATAATAACAAGAACAGCAAAAGAAAGCCACAGAAAAACAATGCAAAGTCTTAAATTTATTTTCCTGTTTATTTTTATAATATCCATTTTTGCCTGTAATAATTCTGAATTTCACTCAGAATTCAACAGTTTTGATGAAGGATGGGCAAAATCCGATGTTCAGAAATTTAAATTTCAAGCACCAGATACAAGCAATACCTATAATTTATTTTTGCATACAAGAGTCAATCAAGATTATTTATTCAGTAACTTGTTTTTAATTACCAAAATGAATTTTCCAAATGGAAAAATAGTAAGCGATACATTGGCTTATGAAATGGCTTTTCCTAATGGTGAACTCATGGGGCAAGGTTTTGGAAGTGTGAAAGAAAGTAAACTGTGGTACAAAAATGGCGTAAAATTTGATGAAGTTGGTGAATACACTTTAGAAGTTGAGCAAGCCATGCGTAAATTTGGAGAAGTTCAAGCTTTGGACACTTTAAGTGGAATCTTAGACTTTGGTTTTAGTATCGAAGCTAAAAAAAATAACTAATTCCTTTTAAAAATGGGAGAGAAAAAAACAAAAAAATCAAGCTTTAAAAAATATATTTTAGGCTTTTGGATAATATTTGCTGTAGGTATTCTAGCTGTCGTCTTAATTTTTTTAATGGCCGGCTGGGGCGCATTTGGGAAAATGCCAACCTTTGAAGAGTTAGAAAACCCTGAAACTAATTTAGCAACCGAAGTGATATCTTCTGATGGTAAAACTTTAGGAAAATACTTCAAGGAAAACCGAACGCCAGTTAAATATCAAGACTTACCAGACCACCTGATTAACGCTTTAGTTGCGACTGAAGATGAACGCTTTTATTCACATTCGGGTATAGACGCCAAAGGAACAATTAGAGCTGCTGTGTATCTCGGTTCAAAAGGAGGCGCAAGTACAATTACTCAACAATTGTCTAAGCAATTATTTACAGACCCAAATAAAGTTGGCTTAATAAACCGTTTGAAGCAAAAAGTCAAAGAATGGGTTATTGCAGTTCGCTTGGAAGAACAATATACAAAAGAGGAAATAATTACGATGTATTTGAATAAATTCGATTTTCTCTACCAAGCTGTAGGAATTCGTTCAGCATCAAGAATATATTTTTCAAAAGAACCTGAAGATTTAAATATTGAAGAATCGGCAACACTGGTTGCCATGTTGAAAAACCCAATTCTTTATAACCCTATAAAAGAAAAATTTAAAGAAAACTCGATCACTCGTAGAAATCAAGTCTTGAAGCAAATGGAGAAAAATGGCTATATCACAACTAAAGTCAAAGATTCTCTTCAGGATTTGGCACTCGATACAAATTATTCTCCAGAGCAGCATGATGATGGTTTAGCTACTTATTTTAGGTCTTATTTGCAAGATTTCTTAAAAGATTGGATTAAAGATAATCCAAAATCGGATGGAGCTTCTTATAGCTTATATAGAGATGGTTTGAAAATTTATACCACACTAGATTCCAAAATGCAAACTTATGCAGAAGATGCAGTGGAGAGACATATGAAAAACCTTCAAGCTGAATTCAATCGTCAAAATGAAAACAATAAAACAGCACCTTTTAGAAGTATAAATCAATCAGAGATCGATAGAATTTTGGATCGGGAAATGAAAAATTCCGATCGATACAAGCGAATGAAAAACAGAGGAATAGAAGAAGATTCTATCAATGAAGCATTCAATACAAAAACCGAAATGCGTTTGTTTTCTTGGAAAGGAGAAATCGATACAATTATGACCCCAAGAGATTCGATTCGTTATTATAAATCTTTTCTGAATACTGGTATGATGTCTATGACACCCCAAACTGGAGAAATAAAAGCATGGGTTGGAGGCGTGAATTACAAGTTTTTCAAATATGAACATGTCAAACAAGCTAAAAGACAAGTGGGATCGACCTTCAAGCCTTTTGTCTATGCCACAGCTATTGACCAACTGCATCTATCGCCTTGCTATGAACTGCCAAATACACCTTATACAATTCCTAAGGGAAAACATGGTGTAATGGAAGATTGGACACCTATGAATAGTGGAGGAGAATATGGTGGTAATAAAACTTTAAAACGTGCATTAGCAGAATCAATTAATACCATTACTGCAAGATTAATAGATAAAACCGGTCCGGAAAATGTCATTGATTTAGTTGACAAACTTGGCGTTGATGTTTCAAATATTGATGCTGTACCGTCTATAGCTTTAGGTACGCCGGACATTAGTGTTTACGATATGGTTTCCGCTTATAGCACATTTGCAAATAAAGGTGTTTATGTAAAACCTTACGCTATTCAAAGAATTGAAGACAAAAATGGAACGATTTTATACCAGCATCAACCTGAAAGTAGAGATGTACTGAGTGAAGAATCTGCTTATGTTACGATTAAACTTTTGGAAGGCGTCACTAGATTTGGTTCTGGCGCTAGATTAAGAACAAACTCTGAGTATGCCAAAAACTTGACACATTACAAACGTGCAGTAACAGGTTATCCTTATGCTTTTGAAAATGATATTGCCGGAAAAACAGGAACCACACAAAATCAAAGTGATGGTTGGTTTATCGGTATGGTGCCAAACTTGGCAACTGGTGTTTGGGTTGGAGGCGAAGATCGCTCCGTTAGATTTCCAACAATTACCTACGGACAAGGTGCAACAATGGCTCTGCCAATTTGGGGAATGTACATGAAAGATGTTTATGCAGATGAAGAACTAGAAATTTCTAAAGAAAAATTCGAAAGACCTGAAGAAGTTAGTATTCAAATAGAATGTGACGATGAGAATCAAAATTCTGAAGAAAACGAAGACTCAAAAGATGATATTAATGATTTTCAACCGGATTTTTAATTATCACTAGCAAACCATTCCGCAAAAGCAGTTTCAGTTTCTCTCAATTTCAAAGAGTGAAGTTTTAAATCTTTACTGAGTTTATTTTGAATTTTATCTGCAAAATCAATCACCATATTTTCACTGGTAGGTTGGTAATTTACTAACACTACATTGTGTCCGCTGGCTTTCAAAGTTTCAGCAAGTTCAATATGTGGTGTGTCTTTATTCAGAATTATGGCGTGGTCCATTTTGTCTACTACTTCAGTTTTTACAATTTTCTTTAAATCGCCAAAGTCGATGACCATTCCACATTTTGCATTTTGCAAGTCTGAAATTGGTTCACCAATCACAGTGACATCTAGTTTGTAGCTATGACCGTGAATATTCTTGCATTTACCGTCATAGCCATATAAAGCGTGAGCGGTTTCAAAAGTGAACTGTTTGGTAATTCTAATTTTTGCCATAATTTGAAAAATTAATGCAAATGTACTGGAAAAAACCAAGTTTTTAAAAAGCTTTTGAGCTTAAACGTATTTTTCGACAAACTGCTAATCACTAATTTCTAAAGAAAACGTCCTCGAAATTTCTCGACCAGACTCATCGATAGCTGTAATTTTATGATCACCTTCATTAGGCAACAAAGCGATTTCGTGAAATAGGGAAGTAGTTTTTAAATACTCTCCATCCAAATACCAATGGATTTCTGTGTCATTTTGATGCGCAACTTTAATGATGATTTCGTTGTAAGTTTCTTCTAAATTCTTTGGAAGAATGAAAGTTTGCTGAGGTTTCAAATTGATAAAATCCATGAGGTTTTCATTTTGAAATCCAACACAATCCGGATGAAATGGCGGCGGTTTTCTATAATCTGGATTTTTGTAATAATAGGCCAATTTTGGTGGTAAAACTAAAAAAGCTTCAGAATGCACAGACTGACTTTCAGCGCAACCAATATTAACTTGAAACGCTTTCTGTTCATCCAAAGTCAGCATTTTATGATAAGGACAAACATCTGCATTTTGACCTTTTGGTGTACTCAAAATTTGTTTCGTTTTCGGACAATTTATGGATTTCAAAAAACCAGTTGTTTCGCAAACTTCAATTTCAACCAAATCGTCAAAAGGTTTTTGAAATTTCTGTTCATTTTGATCTAAAGTTTTGAACACATCAAACATAACAGGCGCGGCTTTGGAAACACCAGTAAGACCTGCACGACCTTCGCCGTTAGAATTGCCAACCCAAACGCCAACAGCAAATTTTGAATTCACACCGATTGACCAGGCATCCTTATGACCATAACTCGTTCCTGTTTTCCAAGAAATTTTCTGTGCACTTTCAAAATATTGCCAGTTAACTTCAGAAGCAGGACGTTTTAGGTTTTTTAAAGCTTCCAAACTTAAATATGTTGCTCCGGCGCTAAAAACTTGAGGCTCAAAACTAGTTTTATATTCTTTTTTTGATGATTGCTTATAACGGATTTTACCAAAACCATCTGCTGGATATTGACTCGAATTCTCGTTATAGAAATTCAAATTTTTAGCAAAATTGCTGTAAAGTTTCGTCAATTCCCAGAGTGAACTTTCTGCGCCGCCCAAAATGAGTGTCAAGCCATAATTATCATAATTTCGGTCTAAACCTTTCAATTGACTTCGTTTCAAATCTGTATAAAAGCGTTCTAATCCGTAAGATTTTAAATTGAGAACCGCTGGAATATTCAAAGATTCCGTAAGCGCATCGTCTGCAGCAACAATGCCTTTAAATTGTTTAGTGAAGTTTTCTGGGCGATAATTCGCAATGGCGGTTGGCACATCGGGAACCATCATTTCAGGAAGTAATTGACCGTCATCCAGCATGGCAGCGTACAAAAATGGCTTTAGCAAACTCCCCGTACTTCGTGAACTTTGTACATTATCCACAAATTTTTGATGTTGCAAATTTGTGTTTGAATTACCAACATACGCCAAAACAGATTCTGTTTCAATATTCATCACCACAACTCCAAAATTGTATATTTTTTCTTCAGAATATTGCTGATAGTATTTTTCTACAATTCGGTTTACTTTTTTCTGAATTCTAGAATCTATAGTTGAATGAATATTTTCTCCTTCATTTTTTTGCCTTGCCATTTCTAAAAAATGTGGTGCTAGATTTGGTAATGATTTTGGCTTAGCTGGTAAATTTTCAAGTTTTGAAAGTTCATAAGTCACTTCGTCGATTATTCCATTATTATGAAGTTTTAGCAAAAGCAGGTCTCTTTTTTTTCTTAAAGTAATTTCATTTTTACCAGGAAAAACCAATGACGGCGCATTTGGTAAAACAGCTAATGACGCCGCTTGTCCCCAACTCAAATCTTCAGCAGGAATTCCAAAATATCGCCAAGATGCTGCATCTATGCCAACCACATTTCCGCCAAAAGGTGCATGAGAAAGGTATAAATTTAGAATTTCATCTTTGCTGTATCTGGCTTCCAATCTAGTCGATTTTACCAGTTCAATAAATTTTTCAGCATAATTTCTAGCTGGATTTTGACGTGAAAGCCGAATCAGTTGTTGACTGATGGTACTGCCACCACGCCGAGATTCTGAAGTTGAATTGTGCCAAAATGCTTCAGCAATTGCCACAGGATTGAAACCCGGATGATAGTTGAAATACTCGTCTTCAAAAAATTTAATGGCAATTTTTACTTTTTCTGGAATGCTGTCAGATTTGGGAAATCGCCATTGTCCGTCTTTGGCTATTTTTGCACCTACTAATTGCTGGTTTTTGTCCAAAACAATTGTGCTGTATGGCGTTTCGAAAAGTGGTTCTGGTAAACTAAACAGCCAAAAACTGAAAGCAATTAACACTAACACAAAAGTGATTTTATAGCCTTTTTTCAAAGCTTTCCACCAAGATGAAATCTTTTGCATTTTATTCAATAACTTTAATCCATTCGCCTTTATTTCTTGCAAAATAATTTCTGTCATACATAGTTTCAACTTGAGCGCCAGGTAAATAATATTCGCCTAAATAAGACGCATTCAGGCTCAATTTGAATTTCACCTGCTTGTTGCCTTCTAAATCAAAATAGAAATTAACCCGATCGTCACGCATATCGATATAATCTGCCGCTTGATTTTCGCCACTTCTGAAATCGGTAAAACTTGTGTTGACAATTTCCCAGCCGCTTGGGACAAATTGCTGAAGTGCCACATTTATCAAGTCTGTTTGCGAAGTGTTTTCCACAATAACCTCCAATTGAATTGCTGTGCCTTGTCTGAGTTCAGAAATATCTAAGGCTTGTCCAGAAGCATTATAAAAGTTGCTGAAAACTCGTAGATTTTTGGAAGAAGTCATTTCCTCGCCTAATGGTAATTTACCGAGTTCAACCAAACTTGCATACAATTTTTGATTCGCTTTATTTTGAATTTTAAGTTCAGACGGATTTGTATTCGTTACCAAGTCATATTTAATAATTGATTTTTTGGATTGTAGGTTTTCAGTAGAATTGTGCTGGGTAACTTCTAGATTGATGCCTTCATTTTTATTCTGAATGAGTTTAGATAATGCCAAAAGTGCAAAAGCGGTTTCTTGCGTGCTTAACCAATCGTCAGAAGACAAACGATTTGCAATTTGCTCTGCAAGTTCATGTCTTTGTTCATCTTTCATGGCAACCAAAGTTTCTAAAGCCATGGATTGGTCTCTCAATTGTGAACCAAAAGTCGAATTATTACTATAATCTGTCTGAAATGTAATTGCCGCTGTTTTCAATAAATCTTCAGCAACTTGTGTTTGACCAACTATTGCGTAAGTATGAGCCAGTCTGAAAATCGTACTGTTACTCAAGTTTTTCGAATTTCTCAACTTATTCATCGCAGCCATTTCAGGTTGTCCAGCCAATGCAAGCGTGTATAATCTGTAAGCCTGTATGTGAGAAGTGTTGTATCTGTTGTCATTTCGCCACGTTCTGGCTTGGTTTTTTTGGTATCTCATCCAGTTGTTAAGAAATGTAACTGGCAGTTGATAACCTTTCCGTTTGGCTTCTAGCATAAAATGACCAACATAATTTGTACTCCAATCGCTAATTCGTCCACCAGACCAATATGTGATGCCTCCAGAAGAATCTTGGAAATCATATAATTTTGAAATTGCTACTTTAATATTATTTTCGATTTCTTGTTTTTTGGAAATACTGATTTCGGTGATTTCTGACAAAAATAATTGTGGAAATACTGCTGAAGTGGTTTGCTCCACACATCCATGTGGATAACGAATAAGTTCATCTACACGCTTGTAAATATTCATTGGCGGAAGCGCTGAAAACTCTACAAAAGCTTCATTAGTTCCTTTGACACCAAAAGGCTCTAAGTTTAGTGTTTGCGAAGAATTTTCATCAACAACTACTAAATTTTGTCGCCTAGAAATAGGATTAGGATTGAGGACATCGATTTCAACATTAGCAGAAGATTTTTCACCTTTCGATTTAGCGGTGACAGAAATATTTTCAACAGATTTTGAGCTGATCACTTTAAAATCAAAATACACAATCTGCTCACCAGTTTCTGTAAAATTCATTTTTTTATTTTGTGATCCAATAGGTTGAAGTCCTTCGCTAAGCGATAATTCAACTTCTACATTTTTGATGTTGTCTTCCATAGCAAAAACGGTAACTGGCAATTTTATTGTTTCGCCTGGAGATAATTTTCTTGGTGCAGAAAGTAAAGTCATCAAAGGTTTTTTCACTTTCATAACTTGTTCGGAATTGCCAAAAGCTTGATTTTTCAAATTTCCAGCGACCACCATCATTTTTACCGAACCAATATAGTTTGGCATGCTAATTTGATGTTGTTTTGTTTCTCCTTTTTCTAATTTGAATGGTCCTAAAAATTCAACTACAGATTTGAAACGCTCCGCTTTTCGATTTTTGGCTGCCGCTGCTGCATCGCCGCCGCCGATGGCATAAATGTTTTTAATGTTACCGCCAAAAGCACCGATGACATGATCGTAAACGTCAAAAGTTTTCACGCCTAAGGCTTTTTTAGCATAAAAATAATTGTAAATATCTGGCGTGTTGAAATTGGTAAGATCCAACAAACCTTCATCAACCATTGCCAAAGTGTAAGTCATGGCTTTTCCATTTTCTTCGGAAATTTTAACTTCAAAATCAGATTCTGGACGTACAGATTTGGGCAGATTTAGCTTCGGTTGAAGTTTTTTGTTCGGATTTTCAACTTCTAGTGGAATTACGCCAAACATTCGTATCGGCAGATCGTTTTTTGTATATCTATGAGCTTGTAATAATGTGATGCTTACATACACATTTGGCGCCATATTTTCTGAAATTTCCAAATTTGTGGTTGTCATTCCTTTTTGGGTATCAACCCATTTTTTGCTTAAAATTTCAGTGCCGTTTTCAATAGTCAAAAGTGCTTTTCCTTCACTTCCTGACGGAAAGGAAATTCTAGCTGTTTCTCCAACATTGTATTTGCTTTTGTCAGCTGTAAAAATCAAGTCGGAACTCGGAGTGTTTCCAGAATCGTTCATCCACCAATTTCTGTAAAAATAGTAAATCTCGCCAGTGCTGTGTCCACTACTGTTGTCGGTAATTCTAAATAAATATCTGCCGCGATCTTCGTCTGGAATATTTAGCGAAAATGAAGTTTTTCCGAGTTGGTCACTTGTAATTTCAAAACTTTTATAGACTTGGTGTTTTTTAGCTTTTTCAAATTCAGATAAATTGTCTCGGCCACGATTCCACCACCAACGCCAGTCGATTTTATATATTTTCACTTCCAGTTTTCTTCGACCTGCAGTATTTCCACGACTGTCTAGACTAATGGTTTCAAATTGAAGGTTTTTATCAGTATCAAAAACTTTATTGGGTTTTTGTTTTGTTGATTTCAAGCCTACATAATGACTGAATGGCGAAAGTTTTTTGGATTGAATGTCTATAGAAAAGTCGCCGCCACCCTCAAAAACTTTGGTTAGGAAATTAGCTTTTAGCATTCCTGGTGCTTTATTGTTGATATTGAATTCAGGATATAAAGTTTCATTTCCAAATCCATCTACTTGACCTTCAATTTTGGTAAGTTCTTGGTTTTCGAATGAGCGAGTTGGACTGTTGAACGTGAAATTTTCAAATTTTTCAAACGGAGTTTGCAGCGTTTTGATTTCAGTTTCAATTTCAAAATCTAAGTTTTTAGCTGTAGCGCCTGTCAGCCACTCTGTTTTCAGTTGAAGCGTATTTACGCTATTGGCTCTCAAAACTTCATTTTCAGGAGTGAGTTTGATTTTTAATCGATTGGGTTTAACGCTGGCAATTTTTAGCGTTTTCTGAAAACTTACGTCACCAATATTTACGTTTGCAGTCCAATTTCCTGTTGGGTCGTCGGCATCGGTTTTGAGCTTGAAAGTATAAAAATTACCGACACTTTGATTTTTGACTTCTTCTTGAATCAATCTGCCACTCGGATCGGTGAAATGCAATTTTACAGGGTGATTTTCGGGAATTGGGTTGTCATTGTCATTCAAAACAAATGTGAGAAAAATTTCATCACCTGGTCTGTAAACTCCGCGTTCTGCATATAAAAACCCATCAATTCCACTTTTCACATTTTTACCAGACACGTCGAAATTACTGGTTTGTAGCGCTTGGTTATCATCGATTCTGAGATAAGCATATTCCTCTAAATGCTTTGCTGTGGCAAAACTCAGATATTCTGAAGTGGCTAATTCTGCAAATCCGTTTTGGTCAGTTTTTAGGTTTGCAATATTTTGTTTTTGAAAGTTAAAAACTTCAATTTTTGCATCGCTCACAGGTTCTGCTGTAAGAAGATTACTGACTGTAAAAAAGTATTTCCCGTTTTCACTTTTTTTGACAATCAAGCCCAAATCTGAAGCTAATAAATTGCTTGAAGCATATTTATCGTCGTTGTAATAGGCCTCGTGACAAGGGTTTTCTCTTTCTCGCCAATTGTAAGTATAGTCATGTCTTTGGTTGGATTTGTTGTTCCAAAAATCATTCTCCTTCTCGCCGAAATCTTCGGTCTTAGTTTGCGTATCAACCTCAAAATTTTTGATTTTCTCCTCGATGGATTCATCACAATTATAAAGTGAATAGGCTTTATTGTAACTGATTTCAATTTGATAAAGACTGGCTTTGTCAAGCTGAAAAATTTTAGCCAAATCTATTGCGTGAGCTGTCCATTGGCCAGTGTGGTCGACTTTATTTTGAACTAAAGGAATCGTTTTTTTAGCAATAAGTCTCCCAGATTTTTTGATTTGATACATCTGGGTGCTGTTTAAATTTGCGTCTTGTAAAAAATCTAAAATATTATTTTCATAGATTTTGATTATGCTCACGTCCACAGCCATAAGGTTCACTGCTTCGAAATAAAACGGATTCTCTTTGGCGTTTGGTAAAATGACGCCTTTGGAAATTAGTCTCACTTCTGGTTTTAATTGTTTGAAAGTGACAAATCCTGAAAAATTTTGAGTTAGTGTTTCACCTTTTTGATTGGCTAGGTTTTTATTGATTTTCAATTCGACGTTTCCTGAGAAGTTTTGCTTGGGATAAATATTAAGCAAATTGCCATCTACATCAAAATTGAAATTATTTTTGCCATCAATTTCAACTAAACCTAAAAAGTTTTGCGAAGTCGAAACGGGTTCAGAAAAATTGATGCTGAGTTTCGGATTGTTGCCGGTAGAAGTTTGGACATCCAAAACCTGAAAATCCATTTCTCCAGGTATTTCATATTCATAATTGCCGCTAGTTTCTGCGCCAACTTTTCTGCCATCCCAAGACAATATGAGTTTTGAGCCTGTTTTGTACCGGCGGATGCTGTCTATTTTGAAGCTGAAGAAAGTGTTTTCTGCATCTTCATTTTCAAATTTAATTTTTAGCTCGTCATTTTTTTGCTTTGCGGTGATGGCCTTTTTCAAGTTTTCAGAATTCATCAGGTCTGAAGTTTCAACAATAGCATTCAGATATTGCCATTGGTCGTCGTAGGATTGCAAATCTTTGAAACTGATTTTAAAATCTGGCGTAATGGTTTCAAAATTAAATTCAAAATCGTGAAATTCGCTGTCGAGGTCGCTGTAGAATTCATCTAAACGCAACTCAACACTGTATTTTTGTCCTGATTTGAGATGATTTTCAGGTTTAAAAATGAGTCTTTTACCGTCTATAATTTTCAGTTCACCGTCCACTTTTGGTGAAATGTTGAGGTACTCCTCTGGAAGTTTTTGAGTTGTAGAATATTGTTCAATAATTTTAGGAAATTCAATAATAATAGGATCTGCGATAGAAATTTGACCTGAAGTATGTTGAGAGATAAAAGTATTGAATTTCTCTTTGTTGCTGTCATCAGATTTGTCAGAATCTGAACAAGCAAAACAAAATAAAACACAATAAAATACGAGTAAATACCTGAAGTTTTTCATTTTTAAAGTTGATTTGAAGTTGTTGAAACTTAGGCATTCAAGTTATTAAATATTTATGAAAAAAAGTGACTTTAATATTACATTTCAAAACAAGCGAGAATTCAAATTGAATTTACAATGTTACAAATGTCATTGTAAAATAATTTGCTTTTGAAATTTTGTGTATTTTCAGATTTTAAATTTTAATAGTTATGAAAATTATCAAAGAATTCAAGGAGTTTGCCATCAAAGGTAATATGTTTGATATGGCGATAGGTATTATCATAGGTACTGCTTTTGGTAAAGTAGTTTCATCGCTTGTGAACGATATGATTATGCCGCTTATCGGATATTTTTTAGGTCGTGTAAAATTTCAAAACCTCAAATTGACGCTTCAAGAAAGAATCGAAACCAATGGTGAAGTTGTTCAAGAATTGGTAAGTGTGAATTATGGTAACTTCATTCAAATTATCATTGATTTTGTAGTTATTGCTTTAAGTATTTTTGTGGTTATCAAAATTTTTAATCGAATGAAAAACAAAGCAGAAAATGAATCTGACCAGACTGAAACCACGCCTAAAAATATAGAATTGCTTGCAGAAATAAGGGATCTTTTAAGAGAAAATAAGCGCTCTTAAACTTTTAGTAATATTAGAATTCTTTCCTTTTTATAAAAGTAAAAGTTTGTATTAAATTCGCATTATTTTTTGGACAGAAGCCAATTTTCTTATTGTTTATCCGTTACGGCTATTGTTAAACTTTGTTATCTTTACAAATTACAACCTAACCGCAAATGAGTTTTATAACACCAAAAGAAATTGCACAAGGACTGAATTTGAGCAAGTTTGGCGTGCTTGGAAACATGATGGGACAGTTCATCATGCAAGCGACACGTATTTCAGATTTGAACAAAATCTATGACAAATACACTCACTTACAAGGAGTTGAATTTATTGATGCCATACTTTTAGATTTGGACGTTGAATTTGAAATTCCTGAAAAAGATTTAAAACGTATTCCTAAAGACGGTCCATTTGTGACTGTTTCCAATCATCCGCTTGGTGCTGTAGATGGCTTAATCTTGTTGAAATTACTTTTGGAAGCCAGACCAGATTACAAAGTAGTCGCCAATTTTTTATTACATCGGTTATTGCCATTAAAACCTTATGTTATGCCGGTTAATCCTTTTGAAAATAGGAAGGATGCTAAATCTAGTATTTCTGGATTGAAAGAGGCTTTATCTCATATTAAAGAAGGACATCCGTTTGGAGTTTTTCCAGCTGGAGAAGTTTCAACACACATAGAAGGGAAAACAATTGTGGACAAACCATGGACTTCTGAAGCTATGCGATTAATAAAAAAAGTAAATGTACCGATTATTCCAGTCTATTTTCATGCTAAAAATTCAGCTTCATTTTACCGCTTTGCAAAGTTGAACGATTCTTTGCGAACTGCGAAATTGCCAAGCGAAATGCTGAAGCAAAAGCAACGTACTATCAAAGTTAGAATTGGTAATTCTATAAGTGTAGCTGAACAAAATGAACATGAAAATTTAGAAGATTTTACAACATTTATCAGGCAAAAAACTTACTTTTTAGCCAATGCTTATGAAAGGAAAAACTTATTACAAAATTTGCCAAAGCAAATTAAATTTCCATTAAAAAGACCACCAAAAAACATTGCAAATGAAGTCTGTCTAGAAGATATAGAAAAAGATATTCAAGCTTGTCGTGACCAATCCAAACGATTGTTGGAAAGTAATAATTATGAGGTTTTTATCGCTGAAAGAAAATTGATTCCAAATATTGTTTTAGAAATAGGTCGATTGCGTGAAATCACATTTAGAAGTGTAGGTGAAGGCACAAACAAATCTGTTGATTTGGATAAATATGACGATTATTACCAACATATGTTTTTGTGGGACAATAATGCTAAGAAAATTGCTGGAGCCTACAGAATGGGGCTTGGGCGTGATATTTTTAATAAATACGGTATTGATGGTTTTTATTTGAATGAATTATTCCGATTTGAACCTGAACTTTACAAAACTTTGAGCGAATCCATTGAAATGGGGCGTGCTTTCATCACCAAAGAATATCAACAAAAACCGATGCCTTTATTCTTGCTTTGGAAAGGTATCGTCCATTGCACTTTGCGATATCCTGAACACAAATACCTCATTGGCGGCGTTAGTATTAGCAATCAGTTTTCAAATTTTTCTAAATCTATGATGATTGAATTCATGAAATCTAACTATTATGATCCGTATATGGCGCAATTTGTTCGTCCTAAAAAAGAATTTAAAGTCAAACTAAAAGATGCAGACAAAGATTTTGTTTTTGATTCTACCCAAGCTAATTTGAATAAATTCGACAAAATCATAGATGAAATTGAACCCAGCAACCTTAGACTGCCGGTTTTAATTAAAAAATACATTAAACAGAATGCTAAAGTTGTGGCGTTCAATGTCGATCCGCTTTTCAATAATTCTGTAGATGGTTTGATGTATATTCGGATTGAAGATATTCCTGAAAGCACTGTTAAGCCTGTAATGGAAGAGTTTCAAGCTGAACTTGAAGAAAAAAATAAATCTCAAAAATAAAAATTATGTCCTCTATTTTTTCAAAAATTATCTCAGGAGAAATTCCTTCACACAAAGTTGCAGAAACAGATGATTTTCTAGCGTTTTTGGATATTAATCCTAACGCAAAAGGTCATACTTTGTGCATTCCTAAAAAAGAAGTCAACAAAATATTCGACCTAGATCACCAAACTTACATGGATCTAATGGCATTTTCGAAAGATGTGGCTCATGCCTTAGAGGCAACAGTAGACTGCAAGCGAATTGGAATGTCAGTCATTGGTTTAGAAGTGCCTCACGTTCATGTTCATCTCATTCCATTACAAAGTATGGACGATATGCGTTTTGAAAATAAAGAATCTTTTTCTGATGAAGACCTTTCAGCCCTAGCTGAATCAATAGCAGAAAATTTTAAAGCATAGTTGTGCAGGAAATTGAACGCAAATTCCTGGTAACTTCCAGCAAATTCAAAGAAGAAGCTTATGATAGTAAGTCAATTTCACAAGGTTTTTTGAATTCACACAAAGTAAGAACAGTTCGTGTCAGAATTTATGGGAATTCTGGTTTTTTAACCATTAAAGGCGAATCCACAGCAGATGGAACATCTCGATTCGAATGGGAACAGGAAATTCCAGTAGAAGAAGCTAAATCACTTTTGAAACTCTGTGAACCTGGAATAATTGAAAAAACACGCTTTTTAGTAAAAAAAGGAAAACATATTTTTGAAATAGATGAGTTTTATGGCGAAAATGAAGGATTAATTGTTGCAGAAGTTGAACTCAATTCTGCTGATGAAAAATTTCAAAAACCAAATTGGTTAGGAACTGAAGTCACCGGAAATCCAAAATATTACAATTCTGTTCTCAGTAAAAATCCATATACCAATTGGACATAAAAAACTCCCGATTTGTCGGGAGTTTTTTAAATATTGTTACTGCTGATTTTTTGCTTCAATACTCAGCGTTGCGTGAGGAACAAGCAAAAGCCTTTCTTTTCTAATCAGTTTACCTGTTTCTCTACAAATGCCGTAGGTTTTATTCTCAATTCTAATCAAAGCGTTTTTTAAGTCACGGATAAATTTCCCTTGTCTAATAGCCAATTGTGAGTTAGCCTCTTTACTCAATGTATTGCTTCCGTCATCAAAAGATTTGAAAGTCGGTGCCGTATCTTCCGTGTCGTTAGCGCTTCCGTTTTTGAACGATTGCTCGTAAAGCTCAAGTTGATGCTGGGCTTTTTCTATTTTATTTTGAATCAATTTTTTGAATTCTGCCAAATCAGCGTCAGAATATCTTTCTTTAGTTGTAGTTTCTTCTGTCATGTTCATTTGTTTTTTTTAATTTCTAAAACGGTACTCACATCGTCAAACTCAATTGGTAAACCGTTTTGAATTTCACTATTAATATTTAATTTATCGGTTAATGTTTCAGTCTTAATATAATCTAGATTTTGGTTGACTGCAGTTTCTATTTGCTTGTCATATTTCAAATAGACATCGATTCTGTCCGTAACTTCTAATCCGGAATCTTTTCTCAAATTTTGAATTCTATTGACCAATTCTCTGGCAATGCCTTCATTTACCAAATCTTCATTTAAAGTAACATCTAATGCAACAGTCAGGCCATTTCCGCTGGAAACAAGCCAACCTTCTATATCTTGTGAAATAATTTCAACTTCATCAAGACCGATTTTTGTCGGGCTATTTTCAATATTCAATTCGATGAAACCTTGTTTTTCAATTTCAGAAATGTCATCTGGATTCATCGCCTTAATGGCTTGAACCGCCAATTTCATGTTTTTACCAAATCTTGGGCCTAAAACTTTGAAATTCGGTTTTATTTCTTTCACTAGAATTCCAGATGCATCATCTATGAATTCAATAGATTTTACGTTAATTTCAGATTTTATCAAATCTGCAACATCTGAAATTTGCGTTTTTACTTTTTCATCCAAAACTGGAATCATAATTCGCTCTAAAGGTTGCCTAACCTTTATCATTTCTTTTTTTCTGAGGGATAAAGCCAAAGAAGAAATTGTTTGTGCCATTTGCATTTTATGCTCCAAATCCTTATCGACAAAAGCTTCATCGTATTTTGGAAATTCAACCAAATGTACACTCTCTTGAAACTCTCCTTGTATACTTGAAGTTAAATCTTTATAAAGCTTATCTGAATAAAATGGTGCAACAGGGGCTGAAATTTCAGCAATTGTTTTCAAACAAGTGAACAAAGTTTGGTAAGCGGAGATTTTGTCCGACTTGTATTCGCCTTTCCAGAATCTTCTTCGGCTCAACCTCACATACCAGTTGCTCAGATTTTCTTGAACAAAATCTGAAATAGCACGTGTGGCTTTTGTCGGTTCATAATCTCCGTAAAATTGATCTACGGTTTTGATGAGTGTATTCAATTCTGAAAGAATCCAACGGTCGATTTCTGGGCGTTTTGCTAATTCAATATCTGCTTCTTTATAGTCGAAATTGTCCAAATTGGCGTACATCGAAAAGAAAGAATAAGTATTGTAAAGCGTTCCAAAAAATTTACGTTGAACTTCTCCAATGCCTTCCAAGTCGAATTTCAAATTGTCCCATGGGTTTGCATTCGAAATCATGTACCAACGTGTGGCATCTGGTCCATAGGTTTTTAAAGTTTTAAAAGGATCGGCTGCATTGCCTAATCTTTTGGACATTTTCTGTCCGTTTTTGTCTAAAACTAAACCGTTAGACACTACATTTTTGTAGGCAACATCGTCAAAAATCATAGTTGCAATAGCGTGGAGAGTATAAAACCATCCTCGGGTTTGATCCACACCTTCGGCTATGAAATCGGCAGATCGCCAAGTGTCTTCCACTTTATTTTTGTTTTCAAAAGGATAATGCCATTGTGCATAAGGCATAGATCCTGAATCGAACCAGACATCGATGAGATCAGCTTCTCGTTTCATTGGTTGTCCTGAATCTGAAACCAGGATGATGTCGTCTACGATATTTTTATGTAAATCTACTTTATCATAATTTTCATCACTGAAGTTATCTGGTTCAAAACCATCGTAAGGATCGTTTTTTTGAAATCCTGCATCGATAGATTTTGAAATTTCAGCTTTTAGTTCTTTTATAGAACCAATTATTTTTTCTTCTTTGCCATCTTCTGTTCGCCAAATTGGCAACGGGATTCCCCAATATCTAGACCTGGATAAATTCCAATCATTGGCGTTGGCAAGCCAATTTCCAAAACGACCTTCACCAGTAGATTTTGGTTTCCAGTTTATGTTTTTGTTCAACTCATGCATTCTATCTTTGAACTCGGTGACTTTAATAAACCACGAATCAAGCGGATAGTATAAAATTGGTTTGTCGGTACGCCAGCAATTTGGGTAGGAGTGAACGTATTTTTCAACAATGAAAGCTTTGTTTTCTTCCTTCAGTTTGATCGCGATTTCAACATCAACAGATTTTTCTGGTGCTTTGCCGTCTTCGTAATATTCATTTTTGACGTATTTGCCTGCAAGTTCATCTAATTCCGGTCTGAATTTTCCTTTCAGATTGACAAGCGGAACTAAATTATCATTTTCATCTTTAACGAGCATTCCTGGAATTTCTGGCTCTGCTTGTTTGGCAACCATGGCATCGTCTGCACCGAAAGTTGGTGCTGTGTGAACGATTCCTGTTCCGTCTTCAGTAGTGACAAAATCTCCCGCGATAACTCTAAATGCGTTTTCTGGATTGTAAAATGGCTTTGTATATGATAAAAGTTGCTCGTAGCGACTTTCTACCAAATCTTTACCAAGAATGTTTTCAGAAGTAAAATACGGTATTTTCTTGTCATCTTGGCTATAATCTTTGAGTTCAGATTCAGACTCAACTGCCTTATATTTCTTTTTGAAAAGTTTTCCAACCAAAGCTTTGGCTGCGATGACATTTATTGGTTCAAATGTATATTGATTGAAGGTTTTTATTAAAACGTATTCAATTTTTTTACCAACTGTTAAAGCTGTGTTACTTGGTAAAGTCCATGGCGTGGTTGTCCAAGCTAGGAAATAAATATCACCTTCAATGTTTTGTAATTTTTCTGGTAAAGTTTCTTTTTTAGCTTTGAATTGTGCTGTAACCGTTGTGTCTGTAACATCTTGATAAGTGCCGGGTTGGTTCAGCTCGTGTGAGCTTAGACCTGTTCCTGCTTTTGGTGAATATGGCTGGATGGTGTAACCTTTATAAATCAGTCCTTTCTTGTAAATTTCTGATAAAAGCCACCAAACAGTCTCCATATATTTGGACTTGTAGGTGACATACGGGTTCTCCATATCTACCCAATAGCCGATTTTTTTGGTCAAATCGTTCCACACATCGGTGTAGCGCATTACTGCTTCTTTACAAGCCTTGTTGTAATCTTCAATAGAAATTTTGTTACCGATATCTTCTTTGGAAATTCCCAGTTCTTTTTCCACACCGAGTTCAACAGGTAAACCGTGTGTATCCCAACCAGCTTTTCGGTTCACTTGAAATCCTTTTTGTGTTTTGTATCGACAAAAAATATCCTTAATACTTCTAGCCATGACGTGGTGAATGCCAGGCATTCCGTTTGCCGATGGCGGTCCTTCAAAAAAGACAAATGATTCTTTGCCCTCGCGACTATCTATACTTTTTTGGAAAATATCGTTGTTTTCCCAAAATTTAGAAATGTCTTCTGCAACTTTTGGTAGGTCAAGCCCTTTGTATTCAGGAAATTTCTTACTCATTTTTCATTGATTTCAAATGATTTGCGAAAATAAGGATTTTATCTAAATACTAAACTTCAATGTAAAAAAACTGTAGTTAAGTTTTATGTTGATTTCTATTCGGATTATTAGAATTCTTTGAAAATAATATTTTCTAGATCAAAATTAGGATTCAGCTTTTGAATAATACTTTGGTTTAACTTATTGGTGAAAATCTTAAGACTTCCAATTTTTTCTGAAGTATTTTTTAGATTTTTCGCTTTTAGTACATTTTCAGTTTGTTTAGCGACGGCATATCCAGAGTCGATAATTTTGATGGTTTCTGGCAGTAATTGTTTTAGTATTGGAATAATATATGGATAATGAGTACAGCCTAAAACTAAAACATCTATGTTCTCATCTATAAAGATTTGAACTTGCTTCTTTAAACTCTCTATAAAAATAGGATTGTCTAAGGTTCCACTTTCAACTGCTTCTACGATATTTTTGCCAATGACCTCAACAACTTTTGTGTCTTTTGCAAATGTCTGACTTGTATGTTGAAACAATTCACTTGATAAAGTTCCTTTGGTTGCTAGAATACCAATACGTTTGGTTTTTGTATTTAAAGCCGCAGGTTTTATGGCAGGTTCGATGCCAACGAAAGGTACATTATAAGTTTTCCGTAAAACATATATGGCATTTGTGGTTGCGGTATTGCAGGCAACAACTATAATTTTTGCACCAAATTGTAGAGCCAAATCTGTATTTTTTTGGCTCAAACGTATAATTTCCGACTTGGGTTTTTCACCATAAGGGGCGTTTATACTATCGGCTAAATAAATAATATTTTCGCTGGGTAATCTAATGATGATTTCTCTTAAAATAGAAGTCCCACCAAGTCCAGAGTCAAATATTACAATAGGAGCATCATGCATTTTGTGAAGATTATTTCATAAAAAAAGCCATCACAAAGATGGCTTTTTTTATGGTATTTCAAAATTTTAATTATTCTCCAATTGCAGCTTTAGCATCGGCCATAAGGTCGTATCCATCTGCCATTAGAACGCCAGCGCCAAGAGATGAATCCAATACGTAATCGTATCCTTTGTCTCTTGCTACTTGCTGAATAACTTGTCTCGCTTTTTCTAAAACAGGACGCATTAACTCTTCTTGTTTTTTCTGAAGATCTTCAGATGCAGTTTGTCTGTATTCCATTATAGATTGCTGCATTTCCTGAAGCTCCATAGCTCTTTTTTGATTTTCTTCTTCAGTTTTTGAGCTTGCTTCTCTTTGATAGCGCTCATTGGTTTTTTGAGCTTCTTTCAATAAATCATCAATTTCTTTTCTGTAGGTTTTTTCTAATTGATCGATTTGAGAATTGACATTTTGGAAGCTTGGCAGGTTTTGCACAAATTCATTTGAGTTGATATGAGCAACTTTTGATTGTGCTTCTGCCGTAGTTGTAAAACCAAATGTTAGAACTAAAGCTATTAAAATTGTTGTTAACTTTCTCATTTTTAAAATTTAAATTTAGTGATTATATTATAATTAATTATTTTCTCTTGCTTCTCGAATAGAGTCTCTTTGTCTTTCGCGTTCTTCTCTTTGTTTTAAAATTCGTGCTCTGCGCTCTTCGAATTCTTTTTGTCTTGCCGCTCTAATAGAATCTCTTCTGCTTTCTCGGTCATCTATTTGCTCTTGTCTTTCATCTTCTTTTTCCTTTCGGTCTGCAATTCTTTCTTTTTCCTGAATGCTGTCCTGCTCTGCTTTTTGTACAGATTTGTAATCGTCTAATTCTTCAATAATATTCTCGCTCTGACCATCAGTTCTTGCATTTCTTTTAATCATTTTTAAAACGATTTCACTAATGTCATGTCTTTTTGCTGAAAACAAAAGTAATGCATCTGCAGAGTTTTCAAAAATGAAATCGTAACCTCTGCTTTCACCGATTTCTTGAATAGAGTTAAAAACCTGATCCTGAATAGGTTGTATTAATTGTCTTTTTTGTGTAATGAAATCTCCTGACACGCCAAATCGCTTATTTCTGTATTCCAAAAGTTTATTTTCCTGAAATTCGATTTCATCTTCCATATCCTGAATCAATTCAGGAGTGAGTAGTGGTCGCTCTTTTTCAAGTTCATTTTTTAGCTTGTCAATTTCATTTTTCTTAGATTCTATTTCTGTTCGCCACTGTTGGGCTTTAGATTCTAACTGTCCACTAGCTTGTCTGTATTCTGGAACATTATCCAAAATGTAATCCATGTCTACGTAAGCCACTTTTAGCCCGCGTTGTGCATTCATCTGAAATGCAATACTAAGGATGATTAAAAATGAAAGTTTTGTCTTCATTGCGATTTAGTTTAAGAAATAATCGTGCCAATTAAAATTGTTGGCCAATTATAAAGTGAGTTTCCCAACCATTTGCACCAGAGTTTGATCCAGGTATAGGATCGAAACCATACCCAAAGTCAATTCCTAACAAACCAAATGCTGGCATGAAAATTCTAAGTCCAGCCCCGGCAGATCTGCTCATTTCGAAAGGTGTGAAGTTTTTGAAATCATCAAAAGTTGAACCGCCTTCCAAAAATGCCAAACCATAAATTGATGCAGTTGGCTTTAATGTTATAGGATAACGTAACTCCATGGTGTATTTATTGTATATAGATGCACCATCATTAAAACTTTCTTCCCCAGACATCGATCTACTTCTTGGCATTACTGATTGATTTGGGTAACCTCTCAAGGCAACTATTTCACGACCATCTAAGGCAAAACCTGCCAATCCATCACCACCTAAGAAAAATCTTTCGAATGGAGGAATACCTCGCTCATTATTGTATGCGCCTAAAAATCCGTATTCAAATCTGGTTCTCAATACCAATTTATCAACCAGTCTGTTGTACCAATCGCCACTGAATTTCACTTTATAAAACTCTAACCAATTGAAACGTTGTTGATCAATTTCTGCCAATGCGTCAGCATCTTCATTTTGTAAAGCGACTTGTCTTTCATCTCTCAATTCTCCATAATCTACATCGTTAAATAATGAATATGGTAGGGTGAATTTAAAAGATAAATCAAATTCTGAACCGCCCAACGGGAAAATTGGATTCGTAAATGTATTGTTTCTATTTAAACCTAAAGTAAATGATAAGTTGTTTGAATTTCCATTAGGAAATCTAAATAAACCAATATTGTAATTATTCAATTTGAAATGTTGGTAACCTACAGCTGCAGAAAGCGTAAAGTTTTGGTCAGGTTCTCTAAGTCTTTTGGCAAAACCAACATTAATTCCAGAAATTGTAAAACTTCTGTCGTTATCCGCACGCCTTGTTAAAGGATTGAACAAAAATTGAATGGTTTGTGATAGGGAAACTGATAATTGTACCGGACGCTTCCCTCCTAACCAAGGTTCTGTAAACGACAAGCTATAATTCTGAAACGAAATACTAGCTTGTGCTCGTAAAGATAATGACTGACCATCTCCCATTGGGATTGGTTTGTAAGCTTCTTTGTTGAAAATATTTTTTAATGAAAAGTTATTGAATCTAAGACCTAAAGTACCGATGAAACCGCCGCCACCGTAACCACCTTGTAGTTCTATTTGGCTACTGCCTTGTTCTTCTACAACGTATTCTAAATCTAAAGTTCCTGATTGTGGATCCACATTCTTGAATTCTGGCTCAAGATTTTCAGGATTGAAAAATCCGAGTTGACCAAGTTCACGTATCGTGTTCATGACGTCTTGTTTGCTATATTGTTGACCTGGTCTGGTTCTTAAATTTCTATAAATTACATTATCATTTGTTTTGTCGTTACCTCGGACTTTAATGTCGTTGAAATAAGCGATTTTACCTTCGTTAATTCTAATCTCAAAATCGATGGTGTCGTTATAAATTCTAGTTTCAACAGGTGTGATATTAGAAAACAAATAACCATTGTTTTGATATAAGTTGGTAAGATCTTCTGCGTCTGGCTTTTCTTTATTGGCAATTTTATTTTGGAGTACGGTACCATTGTAGGGATCTCCTTTTCTAATTCCAATAAGTTGATTCAGCTCTTGATCAGTATATACAGAGTTACCTAAAAATTCAATATTTCCAAAATAATAACGATCTCCTTCCTTAACTTCAAGGTTGATAACGATATCATTGTCTGATTTTTCTATTATGGAGTCTTCTACTATTCTGGCGTCTCGATAGCCTTTTTCTTTGTATTTTTTGACAATTTTCTCTTTGTCAGCTTCATAATCTTCTTTGATGAATTTAGAGCGTTTCCAAATTCTAAGGAAGTTTTTCCTTTTGGTTTTCATGATTCTTCGAATCTTCCAATCAGAAAATTTCTCGTTACCTTCAATATTAATTTCACCGATTTTTACCTTATCACCTTTCTTAATATTTATGGTCATATTAACAAGGTTTTCAGTATCAGTAGTGTCAATAACTTCTGTTGTAGAAATGTTTGCGCTTGCGTTTAGAAAGCCTTTTTCACGGTATTTGTCTTCAATATTGTTTCGTAGGTTGATGATATAATTTTCTGTGACTTTTTTGCCGCTGGTAATGTCGTTATCCTTAATGATTTCTTCGCGCTTGCGCTTTTTAATTCCTCGGACTTTTACGTCTTTAAGTTTAGGAACTTCAACGATTTCTAATTCTAAATCTGCAGTATCACCTTCTACATTTACCAAATAAAAATTGATGTCACTAAACAAGCCTAAATCCCAAAGCTTTTTTAGAACTTTACTGATTTTATCACCAGGTATATAAATCTCATCACCAGATTTTAAGCCTGTAAATGCGATAACTGTATTCTCATTATAACTTGTGGAGCCACTGACGATAATTTCTCCAATGGTGTATTTTTTTCCAGTTGATTGAGGAACGTTTTGTGCATTTGCTGTGTTGCAAAATAAGACAAGTGCTATTAATGATAACCATAGCGGGGTTTTTGCAAATTTGCATTTGCTTTTAAAGTTGTTCACTTGTTTTTCCAAATCTTCTCTCTCTTTTTTGATATTTATAAATCGCTTCAAAAAGGTCATTTTTACTAAAATCAGGCCAAAGAACCTCAGTAAAATACAACTCTGCATAAGCTATTTGCCATAGCAGAAAATTGCTAATTCTTTGTTCTCCACTTGTTCTGATCATCAGATCTACATCCGGTAAATCTTGGGTGTAAAGATGATTATTTATTGTAGATTCATCGATGTCATCCGAATCTATTAAATCATTTTTAACTTTTTTGCTAATATTCTTTACTGCTTGAGTAATTTCTTCTCTAGAACCATAGCTCAATGCTAAAGTCAGAGTCATGCGCTTATTGTTTTCGGTTTTGCGCATTACCTCTTTTAATTCTTTTTGTGCATTCTTCGGCAAATTTTCTATGCAACCAATTGTACTTAGTTTGATTTCGTTTTCTTGAAAGGTTTCGATTTCTTTTTTCAAAGAAGACACCAAAAGTCGCATTAGCATTTGGACTTCAAGCTTTGGTCGATTCCAGTTTTCAGTAGAAAACGCATAAAGTGTAAGATTTTTTATACCTAAGTCTGCGGAAGCTTCTACAATTTCACGGACAGTTTTTGTGCCTTTTTCATGGCCTTTGACACGCATCAAACTCTGCTTTTTTGCCCAACGCCCATTACCGTCCATGATGATGGCGATATGTTCTGGGAGTTTATCAAGATTAATTTGTGACTTGTAGTCCATTCTTCAACTAAAATTTACAATAACATGGGCGTCTGCCAAAGGTATAAGTCAAGGTTATCCCTGAAAAAATATACCAATCGTTCATATTTGAATTGCCAAAGGTAGGATAATTTGTTTGACTACTAATTTCTTCTGAGGCACTTCCGTCTAAATTATCTGTAAAGGTGTATCGAGCACCAAATTCTGCAGCTAAAATCAATTTTCGAGAAATTGTGGCTTTGACGCCAATTACCATTGGTAAAGAAAAAGTACTAATGTCGTCTCCTTTCATCAATTGGCCGTCTCTTTCAAAAAATTCATTAGAAAAAAAATAGGTAATCCCAGTATATAGATATGGAGTGATTTGTGGGCGTTTGGAATCATGCAGATTCCACTCCCAAAACGTATACTCTAAACCGGCAGATAATTCAGTGAGTTCGGTTTCGAATTTGAAACCTCTGCTGTTTCTTCGTCCATCTTCAGCATTATTGTCATTTCCAAAAGTTTCTCCTCTAAGTACAGAAAATCGAAAAGAATGCCTTGGGCTTCTATTCCATTTGAAAATGCCTCCAAAAGCCATTTTCTTTCTCGCCAAATAATCGCCTGGTTTCATGAATGAACTTGACCCAACATCACCAATATAATTTAGTCCACCGAACAAAATACCGGCTTCGTAAGTTTGAGCTGAAGTAGTGTTCATTATACAAAAAATAGAGATGGTCAGTATTATATATCTCATAGATTTTCAAAAGTTTGCAAATATATGAATATTGTGCGCACAGATTAATATTTTAAATATTTTGTATCTAAAACATCTTAAATTGTATTTTATTGCTTTTAGTTGCGCTTATCTTGACCCCAAAGTAGTTTTTTTCTTAATGTTGTGATGAAGCTGTCATCTTCTAACCAGACCAAATTTATTTTGAAATCTGATTTTTTGATACAAACTGTGGTCTCGTTTTCCAAGCTTGCAAGCCGAGAATCTAAGGAAATAAGATATTGATTTTCACGTCCAGAAATTTTTAATTTAATTTCTAGATTGTCAGGAATTATTAAAGGTCTGGCGTTTAGATTGTGCGGAGCTATTGGTGTAATTGCAAGACTTTTAGTCTGTGGAGTGATAATTGGTCCGCCACAACTGAGAGAATATCCAGTAGATCCTGTTGGGGTAGAAATGATAATGCCGTCCGACCAGTAAGAATTGAGAAACTCATCGTCCAGCCAAGTTTCTATAGTAATCATAGAAGTCGTGTCTTTTCGACTTATGGCTACTTCGTTGAGCGCAAAATTGAAGGGTTCTAAAACATTGTTTTCAGGTAAGCAAGAAACTTCAAGAAGTGTTCTTTTGGAGACTTTATAGCGCTTGTCCAAAATTTTTGTAATACTATCTTTAATTTCTTTTTTGTGAATTGTAGCCAAAAAACCAAGTCGACCTGTATTGATTCCGATAATTGGAATATTGAGATCTTTTATAAATTTTACAGCGGACAGAATCGTTCCGTCGCCACCAATAGTGAAAAACAAATCGAAACTTTTATCTAAAGAAATAAATGTTTTATAGTCGCTGTCTTCTGAAATCATTTTTTTATTTCGAAGCAATGATAAATAATGGTGTTCTAATTCGAATTTCACACCATACTGATCTAAAACTTCTAATAATTGTTGCAAATATTTTTCGGTTTCAGGATAAAACGATTGTCCAAAAATTGCTACTTTTTGCATTTGAATTATATTTTTTTAGTGACTAAATATCTAAATATTTATTCAAATAATCAGCATGTTCTTTAAGGTCTTCTGTAAACAAATCTTCAGGATGCTCGCTTTTTATTTCGTAATCATACCTCCTGAAAGTTTGTAGTATTTCATTAAGACCTTGATGCTCTACTTTCAGTGTAATTTCCACGAAATCTTCATGTAAATTACTTACAAAAACGCCAGAAAGCTTGGCGTTCTGAGATTCTATCAACTGGGAAACTTCGCTAAAAGCAAATTTATCTTTGGCTTTAGTCAATATGATAACTTCTCCTTCATTCGCTATAAAAGGACTTTCGCCAAAAAGATCTAACGCATCAACCAGTTTCATTGCACCAACATAATTTTTTTGGTCATCCAGAATTGGCAAAAGATTCGTTTGATGATTCACAAATTGGTGAATCAAATCCAAACTCGTTTTGTGAGTTTCTGTGAAAAAAATGTCCAATAAATAACGGTGGTTTTCTAAAATGTCTTCTGCAGGCAAATCTACAAGATCTTCTTTCTGAATGCTTCCAACAAAGTTACCTTTTGAAAACACAGGTAAATGATTAAAATTTTGATTTCCGAAAACTGACTTCAAATTTGAAATTTCGATAGAAATATCAATTTGCTGAATATCAGTATCTATAAATTCTTGCCAAATCATCAATTTTGTTTTATTGCAAAATACGGAAAAATGAAAGCAAAGTCTCATATTTGATTGTATTTTTGTTTGAAATCTTAAATTTTTTAAAATGATAAGACTTAGTGTTAATATCAATAAAATTGCTACACTTAGAAATGCGCGTGGTGGAAATGTGCCAAATGTCATAGAAGCAGCCAGGCGTATAGAAGGTTTTGGTGCGCAAGGTATTACTGTTCATCCTCGTCCAGACGAACGACATATTCGTTATAATGATGTGAGACAGCTTTCTAAAACTGTAAATACAGAATTCAATATAGAAGGCAATCCAAATCAACAATTTATAGATTTGGTACTTCAGAACAAACCTACTCAAGTTACCTTAGTTCCAGATTCCGAAGATGTTTTAACCTCTAATGCAGGTTGGGACACGCTAAAACACGCTGATTTTTTGAAAGAAGTGATTGCTGAATTCAAATCTCATAATATAAGGACTTCAATTTTTATCGATCCACAACAAGATATGATTGAAGCTGCTGCCAAAACTGAAACTGATCGAATAGAACTTTATACTGAAGCTTACGCTGTCAATTATCATAAAGATAAAAAGTTAGCTATAAAACCTTATCGGGAATGTGCTGAATTGGCAAAAAAACTTGGGTTAGGAATCAATGCTGGACATGATTTATCATTAGAAAATATTTCATTTTTTGCTAAAGAAATCCCTTTTTTAGATGAAGTCTCTATTGGTCACGCATTAATTTCTGAAGCTTTATATGAAGGCTTGGAAAGTGTTATTAAGCAATATTTACAAAAATTGAAATAAATGAAGCTACATTCAAAAATTATAGGCAAAGGTCGTCCATTAATTATTTTGCATGGATTTCTAGGCATGGGAGATAATTGGAAAACCTTAGCCAACCAATATAGTGACGAGGGTTTTGAAGTGCATTTAGTAGATCAGCGTAACCATGGCAGAAGTCCGCATGATGAAGCTTTTAGTTACGAATTACTTGCAGAAGATTTGAAAGACTATTTTGAACAGAAATCTTTAGATAAAGCTTGTATTATAGGACATTCTATGGGAGGTAAAACAGCAATGATGTTTGCGACTATGTTTTCTAAAAAAGTAGAAAAATTAATTGTAGTAGATATCGCACCTAAATATTACTCGCCGCATCATCAAGATATTTTACAAGGATTAAGCGCCATATCCAATGCAGAACTGACTTCGCGTTCCGATGCTGATGAATTGCTTGGCAAATACATTAAAATAAAAAGTGTAAGGCAATTCTTATTGAAGAATTTGTACTGGAAAACCAAAGAAAAATTAGCTTTAAGAATGAATCTAGACGCTCTGAAAGCCAATATAGATGAATTAGGGAAATCGATTCCAAATAACTTAACTTATGATGGCGATGTTTTATTCATTAAAGGAGAAAATTCAGATTATATTCTTGAAGATGATCACGAAATGATAAGCAAACATTTCAAAAATAATACAATAAAAGTTATATCAAATGCTGGGCATTGGGTTCACGCAGAACAGAGAAAAACTTTTTTTGAAACAAGTATGAAGTTCTTAGAAGTTTAGAAAAATATAATGCGTGCATAATATTTTCTATTTTTCGTTGTCAAATTATTAAATTATGCTAAATTTGATTTAAAATTTTGTGCAAATTCACAACAAAACACATTCAAAATGAAGAAAATTCTATTATCGGGGATGCTTATGTTTTTAGCATCTGCAGCAGTTTATGCAGGCGGTTATCGCGTAGCGGCACAAGGGCAGAGGGCTTTGGCTATGGGACATGCCGGCGTTGGAGTCGTCAATAGTGCCGAAACGGCATTTTTCAATCCTTCTGGATTGGTGTATTTAGAAGATAGATTTACGGTTTCAGCCGGAATTACTGGTGTTTTTTCAAACGTCAAATGGCAGAATGAAAATACAGGTCAATTTGCAGAAACAGATAGTCCAATGGGAACACCATTTTATTTTCATGCCAGTTATAAAATTAATGAATGGTTAGCTGTTGGTTTAACAGTAACTACGCCTTTTGGAAACACTGTAGAATGGGAGAAAGACTGGGAAGGTTCTCATCTTGTCAATGATATAGAATTGGCAGCAATATTTGTACAACCATTATTGTCTGTGAAATTATCAGAACATTTTAGTATTGGTGGTGGACCAATTTATGCAACAGGAAATGTAAATTTCAACAGAAATGCCAACCGAACTTTGACCAATGAAGAAGGTGAGCGTTCCAATATTACAATAGATGATTCTGGAGTGACTAATTGGGGTTGGAGTGCAAGTTTTATGTTTACACCAATAGAAGAATTAAGAATCGGCTTCAACTACCGTTCAGAAATTATTCTGGATGCAGAAGGCGGTGAAGCCACTTTTAGTGAATTTCCTGATTCTAGTTTAACCCCACAAAACGGAACAACAGAATTTAATGCATCTTTACCAATGCCAGCAGAATTGACCATTGGTTTTGCTTACGAAATGAATGAAAAATGGTTGTTTGCATTTGATTATCAGAGAGCGTATTGGGATGTTTATAACTCCTTAGATATAGAATTCGCAGACCCAAGTCTAGGAACATCTATCAACCCAAGAAACTATAAAAACGCATCTACTTACAGATTTGGTGCGCAATATATAGCTAATGACAAGTTGACTTTAAGAGCTGGTTATTATTTTGACGAGTCTCCTGTACAAGCTGGCTTTTTTGCACCAGAAACACCAAGAAATGATGCTAATGGTTATACAGCAGGGCTTTCTTTTAATGTTACTGAGAGTTTAGCAATTGATGCTTCATTTTTATACTTAAGATTCAAAGAAGTAGATGCTTCTTACGATTCCTATTTTGAAAATGGACAAGCTGTTCCATTTAGAGGAACTTACAAATCCAGCGCATTCTTACCTGGTATAGGTGTAACTTATAAATTATAAAACTATGAAAATGAATAAAATATATTTGAAGTTTTTGCCATTAGTCGCATTTGGATTTTTGGCTTGTGAACCAGAATTCGATGAATCTGTTGAAGAAAACGAAATGTACACTGCTGGAGAGGCCGACTTTTCTACATACGTTGCTGTAGGTAATTCTTTAACTGCTGGTTATGCGGACAATGCTTTGTATCGCCAAGGACAAATGAATTCTTTGCCAAACATTATGGCAGGACAGTTTGAGCGTGTCGGTGGTGGAGAATTTACTCAACCTTTAATGGCCGATAATCTTGGTGGCTTGAAATTGAATGGACAAATTATTTCTGGGAATAGACTTGTCTTATCCACTACATCTGGTAGTCCATCTCCAGCTCCGATTGCTGGTGAACCACAAACTGAAGTTACAAATAAACTTTCTGGATCTTTCAATAATATGGGTGTGCCAGGCGCAAAAAGCTTTCACCTTGCAGCACCAGGCTATGGAAATGTTGCTGGGGTAGCTTCTGGTCAAGCTAATCCTTACTTTGCTAGATTTTCGTCCTCAGACAATGCAACTATTATTGACGATGCTCTTGCACAAAACCCAACGTTCTTTTCTTTATGGATTGGGAATAATGATATTCTTGGTTTTGCCACTTCTGGAGGTGCAGGTGTAGATCAAACCGGTAATTTGGATCCTTTAACTTACGGAGGAAATGATATTACAGATCCAAATGTTTTTGCACAAACTTATTCAGATTTAGCTAGTAGCTTAAGCGCAAATGCTTCTGGTGGTGTAGTTTATAATATTCCAAATATTACAAATATTCCTTTTTTCAATGTAATTGCACCAGATGTTGTGCCTCTTGATGAGCAGACAGCAGCTCAACTAAACGCAGGTTTCCAAGCTTATAACTCACAAGTTTTACCAGGATTAGTTCAATTTGGAATTATTTCAGCAGAAGAAGCTCAATTAAGACAAGTAAATTTTCAAGCTGGAAATAATTACGTAACACTAGTCGATGAAGATTTAACAGATATAAGTCAAATTTTACAAGGACCGCCGTTTAATTTACCAGCGCAACAAGCTCAACTTTTAGGTCAAATCAGACAGGCCAATGATAATGATTTGATTCCGCTTACAGCATCATCTGTTATTGGAAGTACAGTTGGTGGCGATCCAACTCAGATTAATGGGGTTTCAATTCCGTTAAGCGACCAATATGTGTTGACTAGTTCTGAAATAGAAATGGTTCAAAATGCACGTATGTCTTACAACGCTACAATTCAATCTATTGCTGAAGCAAATAACTTAGTTATGGTAGATGCTGACGCCTTGCTAAGCGATGTTTCTCAAGGTATTCCTTTTGAAGGTGGAATCATTACTAGTGAATTTGTTACAGGTGGTGGTTTTTCTTTAGATGGTGTGCATTTAACGCCAAGAGGTTACGCTTTAGTAGCCAATGAAACTATAAGATTAATTAACCAAAAATACGGTTCTAACATCCCACAAGTTATTCTTGGTAGCTATGGAACAATAAACTTTAGTGATGATGTGATGAATTAAATTACTTTAGTCACATACTAAAAAACTGCCTGCGCTTATTTTTTAAGTTCAGGCAGTTTTGTTATTTTAACCAAAATTTTTAGCAGATGAAAACACTTTTGCAAATTCTCCTAACAGGAATCATCGTTTTGATGTTGTCCAACATTTTACCAGGCGTATATGTCTCAGATTTATTTACAGCAATTGTCGTTGCAGCGGTGTTGTCACTCCTGAATATTTTCATCAAACCAATTTTAGTTATTTTCACTTTACCTGTCACTATACTTACTTTTGGCTTGTTTCTGCTGGTGGTCAACGCTATCATTATTCTTATTGCCAATTGGTTGATCGATGCTTTTCAAGTGGACGGATTTTGGTGGGCTTTACTGTTTAGTATTTTACTTTCATTTTTGCAATCTATTATTTTTGCACTTGCCGAAAGACGGTAATTCAACATTGAAAATAACGCATTTTAAAAATAATTCATGCAAATTAGTAAAAAAGCGCTTCTAGCTGTTTCCGTATTTACCCTATTTGGATTCAGTTTTATAGCTTATTTTATACTTAGTTTTTCTTCAGAATTCAGTTACGCTCAAATTTTTGAAACGGATCAAGCATTAGTCTCCACTCTCATAGGTTTAGGTGTCGGTACATTAGCAGGACTAATAGCGATCGGTTTATTGGAGCTTCCATTTCTAAAAGAAACTAGAACTTTTTACACCAAAATGTTTCAGAATATAGAATTGAATTGGAGCGATATTTTATTTTACTCATTCTGTGCTGGCGTTGGCGAAGAAATTTTATTTCGTGGTGCGCTTCAGCCTTTGCTCGGCCTTTGGTTTACCGCCGTTATTTTTGTTTTTCTTCATGGATACTTAACCGTAGCCGACTGGAAAAAAAGCATGTACGGCTTATTTCTGATTTTGGTTTCAGCTGCATTCGGATACCTTACAGAATACTTCGATATTTTCGCTGCTATGGCAGCACATTTTATTTATGATGTCATTATGTTCGCAAAACTAATGTATGATGGCAAATCTTTAAAAACTGAAAACAATGAAAGTGAAGCCTAAACATTTATCTTCATTTTCAACGGCTTTAGGCTCAGTTTTAAAAACTTGGTAAGCAGTGAAATAAATTGTAATTTTGCATTTTTAAAAAAATAATCATTCAGAATGAATATAACGAGAGAAGACAAAGACAAATTGAATGCTGTTGTAAAAATCGACATCGCAAAAAGTGATTATGCTCCAAAAGTAGAAAAAGTGCTTAAGGACTATAGGAAAACAGCCAATATTCCTGGTTTTAGAAAAGGAATGGTACCGATGGGATTGATCAAAAAACAATACGGTCAGGCAGTTTTAGCTGATGAGGTGAATAAGCTTTTGCAGGAATCACTCAATAATTATATTACAGAAGAAAAACTAGAAATTCTCGGTAATCCGCTACCTAAACCTCAAGACGATTTGAATTGGAATGCAGACGATTTCAGTTTTGAATTCGAATTAGGTTTAGCACCAGATTTTGAAGTTAATTTGGAAAATAAAGAGCCAATTACATACTACAAAGTCAAAGCTGATGAAGAAATGGTGGACAATCAGTTGAAAACTATTCAGCGTCAATACGGCAAAATAGTTTCTCAAGAAGAAGTCAAAGAAGGATTTACTGTAGTAGGAACATTCCATAATGAAGAAGAAAACATCGATAACGAAGCTACTTTCAAAGTAGATGATATTGAAGGAAAAACCAACCAAAAAGAACTTTTAGGTGCTAAAGTCGGCGACCAAGTCACTTTGAAAACCAACAAACTTTTTGAAAACGACGAAACTTTAGCTTCTCATTTAGGTCTAGAAAAAGACCAAGTCGAAGATTTAAAAGTTGAAGTTACTTTTACTGTTAAAGAAATCAACGAGCAGGTTTTAGCAGAGCTGAACCAAGAATTGTTCGATAAAGCTTTTGGTGAAGGCGAAGTTACTTCAGAAGAAGAAGCCAAAACTAAAATTGAAGAGCAATCTAAAGACACATTTCAACAACAAGGTGATCAGAAGTTTTTCAATGATGTTACTGAATACCTTATAGAAAATGCTGACATGGAATTGCCAGCAGAGTTTTTACAAAAATGGCTTCAAACACAAGGTGAAACAGAACTCACAGAAGAAGAAGCTAAAGAGGAATACGAAAAGAGCGAGAAAGGCATCAAATATCAATTGATCGAGTCTAAGATTGCAAAAGACCACGACATCAAAGTTGAGGTTGAAGACATCAAGTCTGTGGCTAAAGATAAAATCAAAGCACAAATGATGCAGTTTGGACAAATGGATTTGCCAGAAGAGCAAATGGAAGGCATTATCCAGAATGTACTCTCTAATCAAGAGCAAGTCAAACAATTTTCTGAAGAAGTAATGGTGCAAAAGTTACTAGAACTTTACAAGGAAAAGCTGAACGTCAACGAAGAAGAAATCACTTATAAAGAATTTGTAGACAAAGTCTATAAATAAATATTCAACTGCTTTTGCTTAATGTCGAGTTAACATTTAGCAAAAGCAGTATTTTAAGTCTTACTTTCCAACTATATTCGCTACAAAATTCAGACGATATTATGAACATGGATAAAGAATTCGAAAAATTTGCCACCAAAGATCAAGGTGTCAACAGTAATTATTACGATAAAATCATCACCAGTATGATGCCAGTTGGGATGACGCCTAATATCATAGAAGAACGCCAAATGAACGCCGTTGCTATGGACGTTTTCTCTAGATTGATGATGGACAGAATTATATTTTTAGGCACACCGATCAATGATCAAGTGGCGAATATTATTCAAGCACAACTTCTTTTTTTAGAAAGTACCGATTCTTCTAAAGATATTCAGATTTATATCAATTCTCCAGGTGGAAGCGTTTATGCTGGACTCGGAATTTACGATACAATGCAATTTATAAAACCTGATGTAGCAACCATAAATACAGGAATTGCAGCTTCTATGGGTGCAGTTTTACTTTGTGCTGGAACCGATGGAAAAAGAAGCGGTTTGCCACATTCTCGCGTGATGATTCACCAACCGATGGGCGGCGCACAAGGTCAAGCGGATGACATTCAAATTACAGCCAAACAAATTGTGATGCTAAAAGAAGAATTGTATCAGATTTTAGCTAAACACACAGGAAAAGAATACGACACCGTTTTTGAAGATGGCGATAGAGATTTTTGGATGAAAGCAGAAGAAGCCAAAGATTACGGAATGATTGATGAAATTTTGAAAAGAGATTAAATTATGGCCAAAGAAGTTTTAGAATGTTCATTTTGTGGCCGAAAAAAAGCAGAAACCAACTTGCTTATTGCCGGTCTTGATGCTCACATTTGTGATAAATGTATTGAGCAAGCGCACGGCATTGTTTTAGAAGAATCTAAACAAGACAGCAAGCACGAGTTAACCACAGAATTGAAACTCAGAAAACCAAAAGCCATAAAGAGCTTTTTGGATGAATACGTGATTGGTCAAGACCAAACCAAACGTGTGATGTCTGTGGCGGTTTACAATCATTACAAAAGATTATTGCAACCAAAATCCAAGGACGATATTGAAATTCAAAAAAGTAATATCGTTATGGCTGGACAAACTGGTACAGGTAAAACTTTGGTTGCCAAAACCATAGCCAGAATGCTGAATGTGCCGCTTGCAATTGTAGACGCAACTGTTCTAACTGAAGCTGGCTATGTTGGCGAAGATGTTGAAACTATTTTGACCAAACTTTTGGCTGCAGCAGATTATAACGTTGAAAAAGCTGAACACGGAATTGTTTTTATAGATGAAATCGATAAAATTGCTAGAAAAAGCGACAATCCATCCATTACCAGAGATGTTAGTGGCGAAGGCGTTCAGCAAGCTTTATTGAAACTTCTGGAAGGTACAAGCGTCAACGTACCACCAAAAGGCGGCAGAAAGCATCCAGACCAAAAATTTATTGAAGTCAATACAGAAAATATTTTATTTATCGCTGGTGGTGCATTTGATGGTATTGAAAGAAACATTTCAAAACGCCTAAACATGCAAGCTGTAGGTTATGGCGCGTCCAAAGAAGGTGAAGGTGTGGATAAAGAAAATATTCTGAAATACATCATTCCAAAAGATCTAAAAGATTATGGTTTGATTCCTGAAATTATTGGTCGTTTGCCAGTGTTAACCCACATGGATCCGCTAGATAAAGCGACTTTGAGAAGAATTCTAACCGAGCCGAAAAACGCTATCATCAAACAATACGAAAAGTTGTTTGAAATGGACAATATTAAATTTGAAATCACCGATGGTGCGTTGGATTTCATCGTGGAAAAAGCAATAGAATACAAACTCGGAGCAAGAGGACTTCGCTCACTTTGTGAAGCCATTTTAACCGACGCGATGTTCGATTTGCCAGAAAGTGATGAAACAAAATTTAAAGTCACAAAATCTTATGCTGAAAAAGCTTTAGATAAATCTGGAATACGACAATTGAAAGCAGTAAGCTAAAAACAAATAAAAATTCTTTCTAAAAAATCCCAAATACATTGTATTTGGGATTTTTTTGTTGAATACATTTTCAATGAAAAATTAGTCATTTCCTGAGCTTAGAAAACTGAATTTTTAAGAAAGTTTAGCGGTCATTTTTATTAATTTTATCCTCTCAAAATTCAGCAGCATGTATATCATATTCGATACCGAAACCACAGGTTTACCCAAGCGTTGGAATGCGCCGATGAGCGACACAGACAATTGGCCAAGAGCAATTCAGATCGCTTGGCAAGTCCACGACGAATGGGGAAATTTGGTTGAAGCCAAAGATTATTTAATTAAACCAGAAGGCTTCGATATTCCTTATGATGCTGAAAGAATTCACGGTATTTCTACTGAATTGGCCAAACGAGATGGAGCTGATTTGGCATTTGTGCTTTCAGAATTTAATGAAGCATTACTAAAGTCGAAATTCGTTGTTGGTCAAAATGTAGGTTTCGATGTCAATGTGATGGGTGCAGAATTCTACCGTGCCCAACTAGAAACACCAATGCCAGAAATGCCAGTACTTGACACTTGTACTGAAAAAACAGCGGCTTTATGTCAAATTCCTGGTGGACGTGGTGGAAAATTCAAATTGCCAACTCTTACAGAATTACATGAATATTTATTCAGAGAACCTTTTGCTGAAGCACACAATGCGACTGCCGATGTAGAAGCCACGACAAGATGTTTCTTAGAATTGATTCGTCGTGGAAACTATTCTGAGAAAAAATTACAGGCAGAACTGGGTTATCTTCAAACCTTTCAAGAGAAGAATCCTGAACCGATAGAAAGTGTTGGATTGAATCACGTAAATCTTCAAAAAGCTTCTGCCAAAATAAAATCTCAGCTTGCCGAAGATGAAGAATCTCAGGCACCAACCAAAGCTGAAATCAATGAAAATTTAGAAAAATTACAACAGAATAATTTTGTGCATTTGCACAATCATAGTCAGTTTTCTGTCTTACAATCAACGACTTCAGTACCAGATTTGATCGCTGTAGCTGCAAAACACAATATGCCAGCTGTTGCATTAACCGACCATGCGAATATGATGGGCGCATTTCATTTCGTCAATGCAGTCAAAAAACACAATGCCAGCATTGCAAATTCAGAAGATAGTGATGCTCAACCCATGAAACCGATTATCGGTTGTGAATTTTTCGTTTGTGAAAACCACTTGGACAAAAGTCATAAAGATAACGGCTATCAGATGGTGTTGTTGGCCAAAAACAAAAATGGTTATCACAATTTAGCAAAAATGTCTTCCATAGGTTTCACCAAAGGTTTTTATTACTTGCCTAGAATAGATAAAAAAATCATTGAAGAATATAAAGAAGACATCATTGTTTTGTCAGGAAATTTATATGGTGAAATTGCCAGTAAAATTTTAAATCTTGGTGAAAATCAAGCTGAAGAAGCTTTGTTGTGGTGGAAAGATACTTTTCAAGATGATTTTTATATAGAAATTATGCGTCATGGTCAAGAAGATGAAGACCGTGCCAACGAAGCTTTGATACGTTTAGCTATAAAACATGGTGTCAATCTTGTTGCTACAAACAACACCTATTACGCAGAACAAAAAGACGCCAATGCGCATGATATCTTATTATGTGTCAAAGATGGTGAAAAACAGGCTACACCTATTGGTCGTGGTCGAGGTTATCGTTACGGATTGCCCAACGATCAGTATTATTTTAAATCTGCCGATGAAATGAAATCCTTGTTCAAGGATCTTCCTGAAGCGATTTCAAACACAGAGAAAATTGCTGAAAAAGTAGAAGCTTTTGAATTGGCAAGAGATGTTTTGCTGCCAGCTTTTTCCATTCCAGAACAATTTCTAGATGAAAAAGATAGAGACGATAACGGCAAACGTGGAGAAAATGCTTATTTAAAACATTTAACTTTTGAAGGTGCCAAGGAGCGTTATGATGAAATTACCACTGATATTGAAGAACGCCTGAACTTTGAACTTTCTGTCATTGCAAACACGGGTTATCCAGGCTATTTTTTAATTGTTGAAGATTTTATTCGAGAAGCAAGAAAAATGGGCGTTTCTGTTGGTCCTGGACGAGGTTCTGCAGCAGGAAGTGCTGTCGCATACTGTTTGAAAATCACCAATATCGATCCTATAAAATACGATTTACTTTTTGAGCGTTTTTTGAATCCAGAACGTGTAAGTATGCCCGATATCGATATTGATTTTGATGACGAAGGCAGAAGCAAAGTTATGGATTATGTCATCGATAAATATGGCGAAAATCAAGTGGCGCAAATTATTACCTATGGAACAATGGCCGCAAAATCAGCTATTCGTGATACTGCACGAGCTTTAGATTTGCCGCTTTATGAAGCCGATAGGATTGCAAAGCTAATTCCAGACATGTCCAAATTGTCAAAGATTTTTGCCATGGACGAAAAAGGCATTCGCTCAAAATTTCGTGCTGAAGAAGTGGATAAAGTTTTAGAATTAATCAGCATTTCAGAACAAAATTCTCCAGAAGCAGAAACCGTCAATCAAGCCAGAATTCTAGAAGGTTCTGTTAGGAATACTGGAATTCATGCCTGTGGCGTGATTATTACACCAGATGATATTACCAAATTTGTTCCCGTCTCCGTAGCCAAAGATTCCGATCTTTACGTTACGCAATTCGACAACTCGGTCGTTGAAGATGCTGGGTTATTGAAAATGGACTTCTTGGGTTTGAAAACACTCACGTTGATCAAAGATACAGTTGATATTGTCAAAGCCAGACATAATATAGATTTAGATCCAGAAGCTTTTCCGTTGGACGACGAAAAAACTTATGAATTGTTCCAGCGTGGCGAAACTGTAGGGATTTTTCAATACGAGTCGCCAGGCATGCAGAAACACATGAAAGATCTTAAACCAACAGTGTTTGAAGATCTAATTGCGATGAATGCTTTGTACAGACCTGGACCTATGGAATATATTCCTAGTTTCATTAAGCGTAAACACGGCGATGAAGAGATTAGTTATGATTTGCCAGAAATGCAAGAATATCTGGAAGAAACTTATGGAATTACAGTATATCAGGAGCAAGTGATGTTGCTTTCGCAGAAATTAGCAAATTTCACTAAAGGTGAAGCTGATGTTTTGCGAAAGGCTATGGGTAAAAAACTGAAAGATGTTTTGGCAAAATTAAAGCCAAAATTTATCAATCAAGCTAAGGAAAACGGACATAGTGAAGAAAAATTAGAAAAAATTTGGAAAGACTGGGAAGCTTTTGCGAGTTATGCATTCAACAAATCACATTCCACTTGCTACGCATTCGTAGCTTACCAAACGGCTTATTTAAAAGCACATTATCCTGCGGAATACATGGCTGCAGTACTTTCAAACAATATGAATGACATCAAGAAAGTAACTTTTTTCATGGAAGAATGCAAACGTATGGAATTGCCAGTTTTAGGCCCAGATGTGAATGAATCTTATTATAAATTTTCTGTCAACAAAGATAACGCTGTTCGTTTTGGAATGGGCGCTGTAAAAGGTGTCGGTGGAGGAGCTGTGAATACAATAGTCGAACATAGAAAAAAAGACGGGCCGTATCGTTCAATTTTCGATTTGGCTAAGCGTATAGATTTGAGAGCCGCCAACAAAAAAGCTTTTGAAAGTCTAGCTCACGCTGGAGCATTTGACGGATTTCCAGATACACATCGTGCTCAGTATTTTCAAATCACTGATGGAGAATTAACTTTTTTAGAAAAAGTCATCAAATTCGCAGCTAAATATCAAGAGAATAAAAATTCAGCTCAAGTCAGTTTATTTGGTGAAGCTAGCGATGTTCAGATTCCTGAACCTGAAATCCCACCATGTGAGCCTTGGCATACTATGCGCACTTTGAAAGCTGAAAAAGAAGTTGTTGGCCTATTCTTGTCAGGACATCCTTTAGATGATTTTAAAATTGAAATCAAATATTTCTGCAATTCAAAATTGAAAGAGGTAAGTCAGATTGAAGATAATTTAAATAAAGATTTAACGCTTGCTGGCGTGATTACAGATGTGAATCATCGTGTGAGTAAAAATGGAAAAGGCTTTGCAACGTTTGTAGTTGAAGATTATCATGAAAGTCATGAATTTTGGATTTTTGGAGAAGAATATCTCAAGTTCAGACACTTTCTGATTCAGGATAATTTTGTTCACCTTAAGATTAAAGCGACACAATTCATTAACCGTGAAACTGGTGAACCTGGCAGAACACGCATGAAGTTTTTGTCTTTCAAACAGCTTCAAGACGTACTGAGTGATTTTGCCAAAAAGTTGACCATTCAGATGAATGTTTCAGATTTAGATGAAAATCAAATCAACCAATTGCAAACCATATTTTCAACGTATTCTGGCGATCATATTTTAAATTTTGTTGTTTTTGAAATGAATCAGAAAATTAAAATTCACATGGCGAGTAAAAAGAAAAAAGTGAAAATTTGTAATCAACTTATTGATGAATTAAATAAAATTAATGTCAAATATAAATTGAATTAGTTTGTCAATTTTCAGAATTAAAAAAGCTAGCAAGAAGTCATCCTGCTAGCTTTTTTTATAAATTCAAAATTATTTTCCTTTATTCTACCGTTACAGATTTCGCCAAGTTTCTTGGTTGATCTACATTTTTGTCTAACATAACAGCAATGTGATAAGATAATAATTGAAGTGGAATTGTGGTAAGTAGTGGCGTAAAAGCTTCAATGGTATCAGGAACTTCGATCATGTGGTCTGCCATTTCTCTTACAGCAGTATCGCCTTCTGTAACAATAGCAATTATTTTACCTTTTCTAGATTTTATTTCTTGAATGTTGCTCACTACTTTTTCATAGTGACCTTTTTTTGTTGCAATAACAACCACTGGCATTTGCTCGTCAATAAGGGCAATTGGCCCGTGCTTCATTTCTGCAGCAGGATATCCTTCAGCATGGATGTAAGAGATTTCTTTCAATTTCAAAGCGCCTTCTAAAGCGACAGGAAAATTGAAACCACGACCAAGGTATAAGCAGTTTTTGGCGTCTTTGTAGACTTCTGCAACTTTTATAATATGTTCGTTGGATTCTAAAGCTTTTTCAATTTTATAAGGAATAAGCTCAAGTTCATTCAAATACATATGGAAATCTGAATTTGAAATTGTGCCTTTAGCTTTACCTAATTTCAAAGCAATTAAACTCAACACTGTAATTTGTGTTGTAAATGCTTTGGTGGAAGCTACACCAATTTCGGGACCTGCATGCGTGTATGCACCTGCATCTGTTTCTCTAGAAATTGAGGAACCAACCACATTACAAACACCAAAAACAAAAGCACCGTTTTCTTTGGCAAGTTTTATGGCAGCCATTGTATCTGCAGTTTCTCCACTTTGAGAAATTGCAATTACGATATCATCTTTATTGATGACAGGATTTCTATATCTAAATTCTGAAGCATATTCTACTTCTACTGGGATTCTTGCTAAATCTTCAAAAATATATTCTGAAACTAAACCAGCGTGCCAAGAAGTTCCACAGGCAACAACAACAATTCGCTTAGCGTTTAGGAAACGCTCTAAGTTATCGTCAATTCCAGCCATTCTAATAAGACCTTGGTCTGGCAACATTCTACCACGATAGGTGTCTTTAATTGCGCTTGGCTGCTCATAAATTTCCTTTAACATGAAATGATCGAAACCTGCTTTTTCAATTTGGTCTAAGTTCAATTGTAATTCTTGAACATAAGGATCCACAAGACTATCGTCATGTATTTTCCTTACTTTTATTTCTTTTCCTAATCTTACAACGGCCATTTCACCATCTTCAAGATAAATTGCGTTTTTGGTATATTCTATAAAAGGAGAAGCATCAGAAGCTATGTAGTATTCATTATCGCCAACACCAATTGCTAAAGGACTGCCGAGTCTGGCAACTACAATTTCGTTTGGTTTTGTTTTATCAAAAACAGCAATCGCATAAGCTCCAACGGTTTGATTTAGAGCAATTTGAACAGCTTTTCCGAGTTTGACATTTTCCTTAGTTTTGATATCCTCTATCAAGTTAACTAAAACTTCTGTGTCGGTGTCAGATTGAAAAGTATAACCTCTGTTGCTTAATTCTTTTTTAAGTGAATCATAGTTTTCAATAATTCCGTTATGGATAATGGCTAAGTTGCCAGAATTAGAATAGTGCGGGTGAGAATTGACGTCATTTGGCTCTCCATGGGTTGCCCATCGCGTGTGACCAATGCCAATACTGCCTTCCAATTCGATATTAGCTTCGCATTTTTTCTGCAAATCTGCTACTTTACCTTTGGTTTTGCAAATACCTAAGTCATTGCCATTATATATGGCAATTCCAGCACTGTCATAACCGCGATATTCTAGGCGTTTCAAACCTTTTAAGATAATAGGATAAGCCTGTTGTGTTCCTATATAACCTACAATTCCACACATATTATAAGATTTTAGTTAGTTTCGGTTTCTGTATAAATTATTCTAAGTTTCAAGCGTTTGCTTTCATCTTCTGCTTGATTACCGTATAATACTGTGCCTTTTGGCATCGTAAAACTTTTAGAAATTGTTGAATTCAAAATATCTAAATTTGAATCTCTTACATCCACAAGTTGTGGAGCATTTACATTATCAACCACAACAAGTCCCAGTCTTACATTATCTTCATTATTATTTATAATATTATTGATGTGATTGGTCAGTCTTATTCTGTAGAATTTATCCCCATTATCTTTTTCACGTAATCTTCCTAAGTGAATAGTTCTTGAGGTCAGTGGATTTTCCGATGTTGTTTGATCTCTTTGATAATCTACTAAAACTGTTTCGTTATCCAAGTCGTAAATTAAAATTCGGTCAATTAGGTTTGTGTTGGAACTTGCAATGCTTTCATTGACATAAAAATCTAAATTGGCTTCGTTTACAAGCCAGTTATTGTTACGCAATTCTTCTAATTCGTCAGATACGCCATCATCGTCACTATCTGGGCCATTAAACAATTCAATGACTCCAACCGAACCTTCACCACCTCTCAAGTAAATATTTTCTTCGCCATCAACTTGATTTTGATCACTCAAATCGACACTGAAATTGTTTTCATACAAATTGACTTTATTTCCAATGAAACTCAACTCATAAGTTTCAAAACGCTCTTCTAATTCGGGTTCTACTACAATTTCAGTAGAAGGTTCAGGACGCATGGTTCTGTAATAGATTGTGATATCAGCGTCTTCGGCATTCATGTTGAACATTGCCATGACATCTTCAGAATTTGCTGATTCTTGTTCTGCTTCAAGATAAAACCCGCGCAAATAATTTATAAAACTATTGTTACTGACTAAAAATTCTTGATTGCTTTCGTCAAAAATCTTCTCATTGAAATATTCTACAGGTAGATTTACTCTGATTCTTGGTGAAACACTTACAGTATCAATATTTTCTTCAGAAAGCTGGTTGAATAACACAATAGATTCAGTCATTTCTGATGGTGTAATGTCCTCAGAAGTCGCCAAAGGTGTGTTTTCAATATTACTTTGAAATTCTGAAAGTTGATCTGAGTAGTAAATTTGAGCTTCCTCAAATTCGCCATTTTCGCCAGGGTCAAAATTTCTTAAAAATTGGTTGGATTCATAAATATTTAATTTAAAGCTACCATCACCATATACAGAATCTAAAACATATTCATTTTCTGCAATCTGACGGCTGTAAAAAGGTAAAGTAAGCACTACCGAATCTATAACCGGATCTGTACCGAAATCAGGATTGGATTCTGACAAAATAAGTTGAGTCAAAATGCTAGCTTCTGAAGTGCCATAAATAGGATCGTTATATTTACCTAAAAAATAATTATTGTAACCATTACTTTGAACGGAGTTGATTTTTTCGCTATAAGCTGCTAAATTCTCCATTTCGTAAGCTGGTTGTATTTCAATACTGTTGACGAAATCACTACCAGTTTCGGCGAATTCGTCTTCGCAAGAAATTATTGTAGCAATGATTAAAAAAAATGGAATTAGTCTTAAAGTTGATTTCAGCATGGAATTAATCTTCTTCTTCATTTAAAATATCTTTCAGGTAAAAGGTTTGGAATGCGTTGCTCAATTCTTCTTTTTTACGATATGGTAAAATGGGAACATTCATTTTTTCTGTGTAAGCTTTCAAATCTTCTGAAATCTCTTCACTACCGTAAACTAAACCATCAGAATTATCTATGGCAACTTTTAGCAAGTTATCATGTGTAGGATTTTCTAAATACTTCACAGCATCGTCTTCAATACCGTCAAATAAAACTTTTTTATGCATTTCAGTATCGAGACTGCCTTCAAAGCCTTGGCTGTAAATTGAAGTTATAATTTTAGATTCAGAAAATAAAGGTTCATTGCCATAATAATGTCTCAAATACATCGGCAATAAAGAAGCTAACCAACCATGAACATGAATAATGTCCGGTGACCAATTCAATTTTTTAACTGTTTCAATTACACCTTTTGCAAAAAATATGGCACGCTCATCATTGTCTTCAAAGAGAGCACCATCTTCATCAGAATAAGTTGCTTTACGCTTAAAATAATCTTCATTATCTATGAAATAAACTTGCATTCTTTCCTTTGGAATAGATGCAACTTTTATAATCAAAGGCATGTCTAAATCATTAATGACTAAATTCATTCCAGAGAGGCGAATCACTTCATGTAGTTGATGTCTGCGCTCATTGATATTCCCAAATCTTGGCATAAAAATTCGAGTTTGACCTCCAGCCGCGTTGATCGATTTTGGGGCTTCAAATGAAGTTGAAGAAATATCGTTTTCAGGTAAATAAGGGACGACTTCTGAAGAAACGTAGAGTATGCGTTTATCTTTCATAAAAATTTTTACATTATTGATTCACAGCAAAAAGTTGGCAAATTTACAAAAATTTATGCGGATTCACGTTAAAATATTAATATTGCAAACTGATCCTTAGATACAACTTGTGGTTATAGAAACGAAAAAGTCGCTTTCAGATTTTATTGAAAGCGAAAAAAAAGAAAAAAAAATTATAGGTTTGGTACCAACTATGGGTGCTTTGCATGACGGGCATTTGTCACTTATAGATTTTGCCTATGAATTCTGCGACCTCGTTGTTGTTAGCGTTTTTGTGAATCCTACGCAATTCAACAATCCTACAGATTTGGATAAATACCCGAGAAATCTTCAGAAAGATGAAGCTTTATTGACAACACACAATTCAAAAACAGTTATTTTTGCACCTTCAGCAGAAGAAGTCTATGCGGGCAAAATCCAATCAGAATCTTACGATTTTGGTTCTATTGTCAAATTTATGGAAGGTGAATTCAGGACGGGTCATTTTGATGGTGTTGGAAGTGTTTTGAAAAGACTTTTTGATATTGTAAAACCCCATAAAGCTTTCTTTGGAGAAAAAGATTTTCAGCAACTTATGGCGGTCAAAAAACTAGTTGAAATCACTAATCAAGAGGTTGAAATTATCGGTTGTCCCACAAGTCGAAATGAATTTGGACTTGCACAAAGTTCAAGAAATTTCAGATTGAATGACGATGAATTAAAACTAGCTGAAATTATCCATAAAGCGCTAACTAAAGCGAAACTTATGTTCGAAGATTCGGATTTTGAAACTATCATAGCGGAGATCAAAACGATGTTTGAAAATGAAAAGAAGGTCGAATTAGAATATTTTTCAATCGCTTCAGAAGCCGATTTAACGCCAACAAAAATTAAAGACAAAAACCAAAAATATAGAGCCTTTATCGCTGCATTTGTAGGTGAAGTAAGACTAATAGATAATATGGCTTTGAATTATTAAATTATGCAAATACACATTGTAAAATCAAAAATTCACCGCGTCAAAGTAACCGGTGCAGACCTCAATTATATTGGTAGTATTACCATTGACCAAGACTTGATGGATGCTGCAGATATTTATGAAGGAGAAAAAATTCAGGTGGTCAACAATTCCAACGGAGAACGTTTAGAAACTTATGCTATCCCTGGTGATCGCGGCAGTGGAGAAATCACTTTAAACGGTGCCGCTGCCAGAAAAGTTTCAAAAGGCGATATACTTATTTTGATGGCTTATGCCATCGTGACTCCAGATGAAGCAAAAGTTTTCAAACCAAAACTTGTATTTCCTAATGACGACAATCTTTTAAAATAAAACAAATGCATCCAAAGCTAAAAAAATGGCTAAAAATTATTTTACCTTTAGCTTTAGGTGTGTTTTTGATTTGGTTTTCCTTGTCAAGATTCACTCAGGATGAACTGAATGAATTGTGGTTCAATATTAAAAATGTAAACATCTTTTGGGTGATTATTTCATTTTTGATGGGCATTTTATCACATATGTCCAGAGCTTACAGATGGCAATTTTTGTTGGAACCAGTAAAAATTTATCCTAAATTCTATAATAGTTTTCTATCCCTAATGCTGGGTTATCTTGCCAATTTAGGCGTGCCAAGATCAGGTGAGATTTTACGTGGAGCCACATTAGCAACTTATGAAGATTCAAAATTTGAAAATACATTTGGTACAATTATAACCGAGCGTGTTGTAGATTTGGTAATGTTGCTGAGTATTGTTGGTCTAGCTTTGATTATTCAAACTGATGAAGTCATCAAATTTTTTAAAAATCAAGAGATCAATCCTTTCTTAAGTTTGCTGATTTTTGTTGGGTTAATTGTGGCATTTTTTATAGGTTTTCAAATTATAAAACACACGAAAAATCCATTTTTACTCAAAGTAAAAAACTTTGCTGAAGAATTGATTAGAGGAATGAAAAGTGTGTTCAAAATGAAAAAGAAATGGCCTTTCATTTTTCATACATTTGTTATTTGGGGATTTTATGTTGCAATGTTTTACGTTCTTAAATATGCTTTCCCTGAAACTGCTGGTTTAAGTTTCGATGCCACTTTGGTTGCTTTTGTTTTTGGCGCGTTTGCCATGTCAATCACCAATGGTGGGATTGGTTTGTATCCTATCGCTATCGGCTTGGCTTTTAGTGCATTTGGGGTTTCTGCGGCTACTGGAGAAGCCTTCGGTTGGGTCATGTGGACTACCCAAACTGCATTGGTTATTTTAATTGGCGGTTTATCAGTCATTTTATTACCTTTTTTGAATAACAAGTAGATTTTACGTATTTTAGCTATCATAATTTCAAATAAAATGAAACGCATCTCCATTCTATTGTTACTTTACTTTCTAATTCCACAATTTGCAAATGCTCAAGTAGAATATGTTGAAGTTGGTTCTGAAATTTTAAACCAAAGGCGGGAAATTAAAATTCAACTACCTAGAAATTATGAAAGTTCAGAAAAAAGCTACCCAGTAATTGTTGTGCTGGATGGTGATTATATGTTCGAACCTTTTGCAGGAAATGTAGATTATCTTAGTTATTGGGAGATTATTCCTGAAGCCTTTGTTGTTGGAATCAATCAAGTTGGTTACCGAGAAGAAGACGGTTTTTTAAGCGAGGATGAACTGCCTATTTCCTCTGGTGCGGATTTTTTTGAATTTATTGGTTACGAAGTCTTAAAATTTATGGACGATAATTACAGAACTTCGCCTTTTGCCGTTATTGCGGGTATTGATTTAATGGCGAATTATAGTAATTTTTATTTGTTGAAAGAAAATCCGCTCTTTAGAGGCTATATTAGTTTAAGTCCTGATTTAACGCCTTTAATGCCAAGTAGAATCCAAAACAAAGTCAGTAAAATTGAACAAAAAATTTGGTATTATTTAGCTACAGGCGAAGACGATATTCCAGTTTTGAAAAAAGAAATTGAGCAGTTAGATGAACTTCTCGCAAAAGTTGAAAATCCAAATTTTACTTATCAATTTGATGTTTTTGACAAGGCTTCTCATTTTAGTTTAGTTGCCAATGCTATTCCAGATGCATTGAATACTATTTTTAAAGTCTATCGGCCTATTTCCGATAATGAATATCAAGATGAACTTTTGAAATCTGAAAACCCAGTCGTTTATTTAGAAGACAAATATTTTTTGATTTCAGAATTATACGCTATTGAAATTCCAATTAGGGTTACTGATTTTTTGATGGTTGCAGATGCAATTGAAGAAAATGAAAACTGGGAAGCCTACAAAGATTTGAGCAGATTGGCCAAAAAAGAATCGCCAGAAACAGTTTTATCGACTTATTTTGAAGGCCGATATTATCAAGAAATCGGCAAACCGAAAAAAGCGATAAAAGCTTACCAAGGTGGTTACGGCCTCAAAAGTGCTGGCTACCTGAATAGCGATACTTTATTAGAAAAAGCAGACGAACTCAAAAGAATTTTTGGATACTAGCCATGGCGAAAACTAAAACAAGTTTTTTCTGTCAAAACTGTGGTGCTCAATACGCAAAATGGCAAGGTCAGTGCAATGCCTGCAAAGAATGGAATACATTGGCGGAAGAAGTTATAGAGAAAAAGACTGAAAAATCTTGGCAAAGCACTACAGATAATTCACCTAAACGAATAGCCAAACCAGAGCGTATAAGTGATATTAAAATCGGCAAAGAAAACCGAATTCCAACAGCCAATAATGAATTGAATCGTGTACTTGGCGGAGGAATTGTACCCGGAAGTATCACGCTTTTAGGAGGTGAGCCAGGCGTTGGAAAAAGCACGCTATTGCTTCAACTGTCTTTGAGTTTCAAACAAAAAGTACTTTATGTTTCTGGCGAAGAAAGCCAGCAACAAATCAAAATGCGTGCAGCAAGAATCAATGATTCAGATGCGAATTGTTACATTCTTTCTGAAACAAAAACCCAGCTAATTTTTTCTCAAATTGAAAAATTAATGCCGGAAATTTTAATAATCGATTCCATTCAAACCTTACATACAGATTATGTAGAAAGTTCTCCAGGCAGCGTTTCGCAAATTAGAGAATGTACTTCGGAACTCATTAAATTTGCCAAACAAACCAATGTTCCTGTGATTTTAATTGGTCATATCAATAAAGAAGGAAGCATTGCTGGACCAAAAGTTTTAGAACATATGGTAGATACTGTTTTGCAGTTCGAAGGCGATAAGAATTATGCGTACAGAATTCTGCGAGCACACAAAAATAGATTTGGATCTACTCACGAACTCGGTATTTACGAAATGCAAGCTGGTGGTTTGGTTGAGGTTTCAAATCCTTCTGATTTGCTGATTTCTAAAAATGAATCACATCTTAGTGGAACAGCGATCGCAGCAACTTTAGAAGGCATGCGGCCAATGATGATAGAAATTCAGGCTTTGGTAAGTTCTGCAGTTTATGGAACGCCACAACGTTCTGCAACTGGTTATAACCTGAAAAGATTGAATATGATTTTAGCGGTTTTGGAAAAACGCGCAGGTTTTAGGTTAGGTGCAAAGGACGTGTTTTTGAATATTACAGGTGGAATTTCAGTAGATGACCCAGCTATAGATTTGGCTGTAGTTGCTGCGATTTTGTCTTCCAACGAAGATATTTCTATTCCTAAAGATATCTGTTTTGCTGCTGAAGTTGGCCTGGCAGGCGAAATTAGACCAGTAACCAAAGCTGAACAACGAGTGCTGGAAGCAGAAAAATTAGGTTTTGCATCGATTATGATTTCAAAACAAACTAAACTTCCTAAATCCAATTACAATATTTTAGTCCATCGTGTCAGCAAAATTGAAGATGTTGTGGATGCTTTGTTTTAAAATAAATTCTAAAGAAATCTTATAAACCCTTGTTTGTTTTTCAAAATCGAACAAGGGTTTTTTTGTGTATTGATAAATTTCAGTTTGATTCCTTCAGATTCCACTATAAGTGACATTTGTCATAAATCTAACAAAACTTACGACTGATATTTGCAGTGTTAATCAGGTTAAAAAAATTTAATCTAAAAACACAAAAATTATGAATTCAGTTGTTCAAAACGTCAAAAAACTTTCACTGATTATTTTTATGTGTTCAGCTTTAGTTGGCTTTTCACAAACAAAAAAAAATATCGATTTATCAAACAGTGATATTCTTATTGAAGGCACTTCAAATATCCACGATTGGGTCATTGATGTAAATAAATTTGAAGGCACAATTCATTTTGACGCCAAGGGTCAAAAAATAACGTCTATCAATGATTTAACACTTAAAGTTTGGGTAGAAAGTTTCGATTCTGGTAAAAGTAAAATGGATAATAATACTTACGAAGCTTTGAAATTGAAAAAACACCCAAGTATTGATTTTGTATTTACAAATACAAAATCTCTAAAATCCAATGGTTCAGATGAATTTTCAGCTGTAATAAAAGGAGAATTGACAATTGCTGGTAAAACCCAATCTGTAGAGATTCCTTTGGAAATTCTTATGAATAACAACAAATTCAATATTAAGACATCCAAAAGCATAAATATGACAGACTATGATGTTGAACCACCAACAGCTTTGTTTGGAACTATAACCACAGGTGAGGAAGTCAAAATTAAATTCAACTTAACATACTTATAAACACTAAATTTTAAGACTATGAAATCTTTCGCAAAAATTATGATGACGCTAGTTTTGCTAGCAAGTACGCAAATTATATTTGCGCAAAACCGAGACTTAGACAATTTTAGACCACGTGATCAGCGCGGTGTAACCATGTTTGAAGCTCCAAAAGACACTGTATCTACTTTTGATGGTGTTAAAGTTAGAATTGGCGGTGCTTCCACACTTCAATTTCAAGCTATCGATCATGAGAATAATGGAGCTGTGCCTTTAATAGCATTAGGTGATAATTTCAATTTAGCAACTGCCAACTTAGATTTAGACGTGGCGCTTTATGATGGTGTGAGAATGCACTTAAGAACTTATTTGTCTTCACGTCACCACCCAGAACCTTATGTAAAAGGTGGCTATTTATTAGTTGATAAACTTGAGTTTATCAATGAGGGCTTTATGGCCGATGCGATGAAGTATTTAACGTTCAAGTTTGGTCACATGGAAATCAACTATGGTGATGCACACTTTAGACGATCTGATAACGCAGCAACTATTTACAATCCATTTATTGGAAACCATTTAATGGATGCTTTTACAACTGAAGTTGGTTTTGAAGGTTATTTCAGAAGAAATGGATGGATAGCAATGCTTGGGGTTACAAACGGAAAACTAAACCAATCTGTCGAAGAAACCGACACAAAAGCTTCTTTTGTTGGTAAATTAGGTTATGATAAGCAGCTTAATGATGACTTAAGATTTAGATTGACAGGTTCTATTTACACAACAAGCGAATCTTCTAAAACATGGTTGTACGACGGTGACCGCGCAGGTTCTAGATATTATTTAGTTATGGAAGATGTAGAAGCCAGCTCTAGCGGTAATTTTCGTTCTGGTCGAATTAACCCAGGATTATCTACAGAGTTAACTTCAATTATGATTAACCCTTTTGTGAAATATAAAGGATTAGAGTTCTTCGGGCTTTATGAAAATGCTTCTGGTAAAGGTTTTGGTGATACCGAAACTAGAACCTACAATCACTACGCTGCAGACTTATTGTATCGTTTTGGTGAAACTGAAGACTTTTATGTAGGCGGTAGATACAGTTTTATAGATGGTGAACAAGCGCCTGGACAAGATATTAGCGTAGATAGACTTCAACTTGGTGCAGGATGGTTTATGACCAAAAATATTTTGGCAAAAGTTGAATACGTCAAACAAACCTATTCAGATTTTGATCCTACAAGTATTCTTGCAGACGGACAGTTTGATGGTCTTATGCTAGAAGCTGTAATTAGTTTCTAAAAAAATTGAATTAGCCTATAATAATCTGAAAAAGCTGCATCATGAATCCATGAATTGCAGCTTTTTTTTAAATTCTGAGTTATGAAAACTATTTTTTCAATATTGATTTCAGCATTTTCGCTTGTATTTATAAGTTCTAAAAAAGCAAACACGGTTGATGTGTTGCTGAAAACACAAAGTGAAATTTACATTAAAGGTACTTCTAATGTAAACTCATTCGATTGTCATTATACAGGAAATTTGGGAGGCGAAGTTTTGCAGGTAAAATATACCATAGGTGACAATAAACTGAAGTTTGAAAATACTAAAATTAAGCTCGCTTCAGATGAATTCGATTGTGGAGGCAGAAGGATTAATCAAGATTTTAGAGAACTGCTTACGAGTAGTCAGTTCCCAGAAATTGAAATTGAATTGCTTAGTATTGAGAATATAGGAAATGAATTTAAAATCACTTCAAGAGTAAAACTAGCCGGAATTTCCAATACATATAATTTCAAAGTAGAAAAATTTGAAAATGATAGATATGTTGGAGAATTATTAGTCAATATCTGTGATTTTGACTTGGTAGCTCCAAAGAAAATGATGGGGATGATAGTTGTTGATGAAGAAATCGATATACATTTCGATTTAGCTTTAGATATAATTCCCTAAATAATATAGCTTAAATCAGTAGTAATTCTGCTGAAAACTCAAAAGATCAATTGTTTTTTTATAGTTATTCTAAAAAATAACTTTAGAATAAAATTTAGAATACCAATAAATTTTTCAATATTAAGTCCAAGTTTATTTAAATAATCTATATTTGCAAAATCAAAAAATCGATTTTTCGAGAGATAAAAACTTACATTAAATTCTTTAGATAATGTCTAAAACAACAGGTAAAATCACCCAGATTATAGGTCCGGTTATCGATGTAGAATTCGAAAACACAAAGGACTTGCCAAGAATTTACGATTCATTAGAGGTCAAACGCAAGGATAATACAGATTTGATTCTTGAAGTTCAATCTCACATTGGCGAAAATTCAGTTAGAACAATTGCCATGGATTCTGCAGATGGTTTGAGTCGAGGTACTGAAGTTATCAGCACCGGAAGTCCAATTCAGATGCCTGTAGGAAAAGATGTTTATGGGCGTTTGTTCAACGTAACAGGTGATGCTATTGATGGTTTAGGGAATCTTCCTAAATCTGGAAAAGATGGTATGTCAATTCACAGAGATGCGCCTGCTTTTGAAGATTTGGCGGTTTCAACCGAAGTCCTTTTTACAGGAATTAAAGTCATCGATTTGATTGAACCATACTCAAAAGGTGGTAAAATTGGATTATTTGGTGGTGCTGGTGTTGGTAAAACTGTACTTATCCAAGAATTGATTAACAATATCGCAAAAGGTCATGGTGGTTTGTCTGTATTTGCAGGTGTTGGAGAAAGAACTAGAGAAGGAAATGACTTGCTTCGCGAAATGTTAGAATCTGGCATTATAAAATATGGAGATGATTTTATGCATTCTATGGAAGAAGGCGGTTGGGACTTGAAAAAAGTTGACAAAGCCGGAATGAAAGAGTCTAAAGCAACTTTCGTTTTTGGACAAATGAATGAACCACCAGGAGCACGTGCTCGTGTTGCTTTATCTGGTTTGACTATTGCAGAATATTTCCGTGATGGTGCTGGTGAATCACAAGGGAAAGATGTTTTATTTTTCGTAGATAATATATTTAGATTTACCCAAGCCGGTTCAGAAGTATCTGCATTGCTTGGTCGTATGCCATCTGCCGTTGGTTACCAGCCAACTTTGGCAACAGAAATGGGGGCTATGCAAGAAAGAATTACTTCTACCAAAAAAGGTTCGATTACTTCTGTACAAGCAGTTTATGTGCCTGCAGATGACTTAACTGACCCTGCTCCAGCGACAACTTTCTCTCACTTGGATGCTACAACTGTATTGTCTAGGAAAATTGCAGAATTAGGTATTTATCCTGCCGTTGATCCATTAGATTCAACTTCAAGAATTCTAACTCAAGATATTTTAGGTGAAGATCATTATAGATGTGCTCAACGGGTTAAAGAGTTGCTTCAGAAATATAAAGAACTACAAGATATTATTGCAATTTTAGGTATGGAAGAGCTATCTGAAGAAGATAAACTTGCTGTATCTAGAGCAAGACGTGTTCAGCGTTTCTTGTCTCAGCCATTCCATGTTGCGGAACAGTTTACAGGTTTAAAAGGTGTTTTGGTAGATATTAAAGACACGATTAAAGGTTTTAACATGATTATGGACGGTGAACTTGACCATATTCCTGAAGCTGCATTCAACCTGAAAGGTACAATAGAAGAAGCTATAGAAGCTGGAGAGAAAATGCTTGCTGAAGCTTAATTTCAAAATATTTGATAAATGCATTTAGAGATTGTAAATCCAGAACAAGTTTTATTAAGCGAAGATGTAAGTTCGGTTAGTGTACCAGGCATCAATGGAGAATTTCAGATGCTGGATAATCACGCGCCAGTAGTTTCAGTATTGAAAAAAGGGTCGATAAAAGTGGATCAATCTGTAAATTTACCTAAGCATGTGAAAGATAAGTTTTACCAATCTGACGGAAAATATTGCTTTGATATTTCTGGAGGTGTTATAGAACTGAATGATAATAAAGTTATTATTTTGGTTGATTAAATCAATCAACTGAATTATAAAATTAAAAAGCCAGATTTTAAAATCTGGCTTTTTAATTTTATAATATTATATGAATCAAATTTTCATTTCAGGAATATCGCCTTCTACAATCAAATCACCTTCTGTAGCTTTTTGAATATCTTCAACGCTAACGCCTGGTGCGCGTTCTAGCAATCTAAACTGACCTTTATCAATATCAAGAACAGCTAAGTTGGTAACAATTTTTGTCACGCACTCTACACCAGTTAGTGGGAGTGAACAAGATTTCAAAAGTTTAGACTGTCCAGCTTTGTTTGTGTGCATCATGGCAACGATTATATTCTTAGCCGAACCAACTAAATCCATTGCACCGCCCATACCTTTAACCATCTTACCAGGAATTTTCCAGTTGGCAATGTTTCCGTTTTGCGCAACTTCCATTGCGCCAAGAATCGTTAAGTCAACATGCTGACCTCTAATCATTCCAAAACTTAGAGCCGAGTCAAAAAAACTCGCGCCTGGTAAAGCTGTTATGGTTTGTTTTCCAGCGTTTATGAGGTCTGCGTCTACATCTTCTTCTTTAGGAAATGGTCCCATGCCAAGAATTCCGTTTTCACTTTGAAACTCGACCTCAATATCATTTCTGACATAATTTGCCACAAGAGTTGGAATGCCAATCCCTAAATTGACATAAAATCCATCTTGAACTTCTTTTGCTATTCGTTTTGCAATTCCATTTTTATCTAACATAATATCTTCCTTTCTGAATTAAATTAAGCACGAGTTGTTCTTTGTTCTATGCGTTTTTCATACTTTTCACCTTGAAAAATTCGTTGTACAAAAACACCAGGAATGTGAACGAAATTTGGATCTAATTCACCTGGTTTAACGAGTTCTTCGACTTCAACCACTGTTATTTTTGCCGCGCCACACATTACAGGATTAAAGTTTCTTGCTGTGCCTTTGAAAATTAAATTTCCAGCTTCATCACCTTTCCAAGCTTTTATGAATGCAAAATCAGCTTTAAAAGCGGTTTCCATGATATGGGGTTTACCATCAAATTCACGTACTTCCTTCCCTTCAGCAACTTCAGTTCCGTAACCGGCAGGTGTATAAAATGCTGGAATACCATTTTGCGCTGCTCTGCAACGTTCGGCTAGTGTACCTTGTGGAATAAGGTCTACTTCTAATTCGCCACTCAACATTTGTCGTTCAAACTCGGCATTTTCACCGACATAAGAGGAAATCATTTTTTTAATTTGTTGTTTTTTTAACAACAAACCAAGGCCGAAATCATCAACACCTGCATTGTTAGAAATACAAGTGACATCTTTTATATTTCGTTTCACTAGTTCCTGAATGCTGTTTTCTGGGATTCCGCTTAAGCCAAACCCGCCTAGCATGAATGTCATTCCGTCGTGGACGCCTTCTAAAGCTTCGGTAACGTTATTTACAGTTTTATTAATCATAAGTTCAAATTTTAGTTGAAAATACAGAATTTTCAATATTTCTACAATTTTTTGTAAAATCAATTACTTTTGGTTAAAAAAAAAGCCTTAAAACAAATTTTTGTATTAAGGCTTTCAATTAAACAATTGATATTTTATCTATATCCTGAAAAAATATAATAGGTTATGCCGAAAGTAGCTCTAAACATTGTAGGGTCAAAATCGCTGACACCTGCATTTTGGACACTTTGGTTACCATCAAAAGTGAAATCTGGACTTGCAAACATGCTATAAGTGAAATTTAAAGAGATTGCAAGTTCTCTAGAAACTTGAAATTCTGGTGTGATGCCAAGATTTAAAGTAATTAAATCGTCGCCATCAAGAATGTAACCGTCTGAAATATCCGAATAAACAGCATCTCCACTAAATGTATAATGTGCTGCACCAACTCCTAAATTGGTATAAAGATTTAGACCATAGGGCCAATCTCTGTCATCAATTTTAAAAGCATCTTGCACATCTATAACACCGTTTAGAGTAATATGGTAAACGCTGGTTTCAAAAGGTTCGGAGCCACTATCACCTGAAAGATTTGTAAATCCACCTTTCAGTTCAATTCCGTAAGGTCTTAAGTAGTATCTTCTAGAATCAAACATATACCTTACTCCAAAAGATCCTGTAAGATTATTTAATTCTGAAGCTGAATAATTAGGTGTGAATGAACCATTTGCATTAGCAAATCCTATATCAAAAGACGTAGACCAATTGGTGTCTTGGGCATTCAGATTGGTGAAGACAAACAGTAGTAAAGTTAGTGATATAATAAATTTCATTCTCGTGAAAATTAATTAGTTAGATTACAAATATATAGATTATTTAATAACATATTACATATCCCAAATATTAAAATTTAAAATGTTCCAAAAAAATAAATTAGCTTAAAATATTATCAAACCTCTTAATGCAAAACTATCAATATTTCAAGTTCTTAATTAATATTTAATAGGAGATTTTGACTTAGGTAGATTGTTTTTTATGAATTTTCTAATATCTGCATTTGCACTTTCTAAATCTTCTTTCCGCAAATACATCATGTGACCACTTTCGTAAGTCTTAAAATGAAATCTGTCTCGCATTTTTCCGCTTTCATCGATATGCCACATGGTATATTTTGCGTTAAAATACGTTGTAGCACCATCAAAAAGACCAGATTGGATCATCACTTCCATACTTGGATTTTGAGCCATGGCTTGCCTTAACTGCTTTCCAGAATTATTGTTCTTGTTTCGATCCCAAGGATAAACATTCCCAAACATATTATACTTTACGTCTGTATCAAACTCTAATTCATGTTTCAAATAATGATTTATAGCTGGCGTAAAGGCTTGCAACCAAGAGGTTAATTCAGCATTATAATCTGGGCGGATGCCAGCTTCTTTTTCATCTAAACCTAAATATCTAGAGTCCAATCGACCGATCGTATATCCGTCTTCAATTTTTAAAGTTTTCCAGAATAAGTTGAAAGGTAATTCTAGGTTATTTTGCAAATAAATCTCTTGACTTATGCCAGAATAACGTGACATTTTCCGAGCCATTTCCACTTTTTTTTCATTTGAAAGAAACCCACCTTTAGTCAAAGCAGGTAACAACTCTTCTATAGTGAATTTTTCAACTTCATCCAACAATTTCAAAATGGGTTGCGATTGCATTTCCTGGTTAAGCTTTTCATGATACCACGCTGCAGCAGTAAAATAAGGCAATCTATCAGCAATTTCCACTGGACCATCTCTCTCAATTCCTAATTCTGTAGGAGAAACTAAAATGACACCGTTGATGTACATCCAATGTTGGTTTTGAAGTTCATTTGCCAAGCCAGAAACACGAGTCGTTCCATAACTTTCTCCAATCAGATATTTGGGAGCCAACCATTTATTTTTTCTGCTTACAAATGTATTGATCCATTCAGCTAGATATGAAACATCAGCGTTAACACCAAAGAATTTGGATTTATCAAAATTGCCTTCTTCACCTAATGTAGGTCGTGAATAACCAGTGTTGACAGGGTTGATATAAACGATGTCGGCTACATCTAAAATGCTATGTGGATTTTCCTTGTATCCATAAGGTTGAATAGGGAAACCCTCATCACTAATATTTAGAATTCTGGGACCTGTATATGCCAAATGCATCCATACTGACGCAGAACCAGGGCCGCCATTAAATGAAATTACAAGCGGTCTTTCTTCACTTTTATTTGTTTTGGATTTTGGAACACTATAATATGTATAATGCAAGCTTGCTATCGCTTTTCCTTCTTTATTCCAAACAGGTTGCATACCAACTTCAGCACTATAATTTATTTTTGAACCGTTTATAGTGACATTATGATTTGTGGTTTTACTCATTTCTGGTATGAAAATTCTATCCTGAGCAAATCCTAGGCTAAAGAAAAAAAAGCAAATAAAAAATGTGATATTCTTCATGATATTCGTTTGAAATCATAAATATAATAAACGCTTTCAATTTTTAAGATTGTTAGAGTACAACTTTTTTCATTTTTAAGCTTCAAATGTTTTATTGAAGTTTTTTATATTCTGAAATCTATTAACTTTGAAAAAATCATAGTAATCAAAGTATGAAATATAAAGTAGAAATTAATATCGGTTTGCCGAGACAACGCGTTGTAGAATTGTTCGATAGCGTTGAAAATATGTATAAATGGATGAAAGGTTTACAAGAAGTAAAACTTATTGAAGGTGAACCTGGTCAAGTTGGTGCAAAATCAGAATTACATTTCAATATGGGAAAACGGGATATGATTATGGTTGAAACAATTACGAATAAAGATTTGCCTGATCAAATTTCTGGAACTTATCAAATGGGAACTACTTTAAATATACAACACACTTATTTTGTCAAAATATCAGAAAATTCAACAAAAATGATTTCTGAGAATGAATTCCAAATGAAAGGTGCGTTTAAATTTTTAGGTTGGATTATGCCAGGATTGTTTAGAAAACAAACAGAAAAATACCTCACAGATTTCAAAAATTTTGCTGAATCTAAAGCTTAATGAAAATCATCATTCAAACACCAACAGGAGATCTGCAAAAAAGCATTGACTTCTATACAGCACTTGGGTTTACTAAATGTGAATCCTCTATAGATAATTTGTTTTCAGACGGTCAGTTTTATTTGCAAATCAACCCCGATAAATTCGCTAGAGTTGGGCTAAAAATATTCGTAGATGATTTGGCAAATTTAACTGAAAACCTTCAAAAGCACACCAAAATAGTGAATTTCGAAAGCTGCAAAGTTTTTAGAACACACAATACTACGATACAAATTTCTGAAGATAAGATAGATTTGCCTGAATTGAAATTAACTAAAACATCATTATTGGGTAATTTTGCTGGCCTTAGTTTAGAAACCTTAGATATGTTTTCAGCTTTCAATTTATGGGATTCACTTGGTTTTAAATTAAAAATGGGCGGTATGGATAAAAGTTGGATGACTTTAGAAAATGACTTTGGATTTTGCATAAGTTTTATGCAAATCCAGACTTGTCCACACTTATTTTTCAATCCTTCTTTGACGTTTTTCAATGGAAAAAGCAATTTCGATCGCATTCAAACCATAAGAGAAAAAAACATTTCATTTGCCGAAGAAATTACACATTTTAATGACAAAAACATTGTTGATAATGTTATTTTAAAAGATCCTGGCGGACTTGGGGTCTTTATGTTCAATGACTAATTTTTATCTAAAAACACGAAAATGATCAACACTTATTTAAATTTTAACGGAAATTGCGAATCTGCTTTTGAATTTTACAAATCAGTATTTGGCGGAGAATTCGACTATATCGGTCGATTTGGAGAAATGCCAGCACAAGAAAATATGCCTGAAGTTTCTGATGAAGACAAAAACCGAATTATGCATATTTCTTATAAAATTGGTGAAACCACTTTAATGGGAAGTGACACGATGAGCGAAATGGGCGAGGTGAAATTTGGCGATAATTTTGCTATTTCTATCAATGCGAAATCAAAAACTGAAGCTGATAATTTTTTCTCTAAACTTTCTGAAGACGGCGAAATAATAATGCCTTTGCAAGACACCTTTTGGGGTGCTTATTTTGGACAATTGAAAGACAAATTCGGAATCAATTGGATGGTTAATTTTGATCTGTAAAAATTCAAGGAGTTATAACTTTTCAGAATTGAAAATTATAACTCCTTGAGTTTAGTTTTCAATAATTTATTTTTTTATAATTTTTCTAACAGAACTTTCACCGTTTAAAGTTTCAATCTTCAGTAAATATACGCCACTTACTTTATCGATCAAATCTAATCTGAATTCATTTATACTATCTGTTTTTTTAGAGAAAACCTGCTTTCCTGTGAGATCAAATAAAGAGATTTGAGTTAACGATTGCGCATTGATTGTTATAAAATCTTGAGTTGGATTTGGATATATTTCAAGGTTTACGGGATCATCTATATTTTGATTGGAAAGCAAAGTTTCAGTTTGGATACCTAAATAAAAATGTTCAAAATATTCACCATTCGAATTCGTAAAACTTAAATCTGGGCTAGTTACTTCTTCTCCAGTATTGATATCAACCCCCATAAATTCGTCGTTTTTCATATAATGGTATGTGTTGCTAAACGGATTTATCATAGCACCACTTAAATTGAAAACGTTACCTAATGAAGCTTGAGAAATAATAGTCACTTCACCTGTCATAGGATCGATTGTGCCTAAGAAGGTTTCCGCAGGTGAAGGGTTTCTACCGATGCCGTAAAAATTGGAATCGTACACATTGTAAATTATATTGTCAAAATAGGCGATTTCAGTAGTGTCAATTATTGGGTCATTTACGATTTGTCCAGTAACTAAATCAACTGAGATTAATTTTCCTTCAGATACAAAATAAAATAGCTGGTTCGCTAAATCTAAAGTGGTTTCTCCATTGAATGAAATAAAATCTGCAATTGAAGCATTTGAAATGGTAGTGACATTACCATTTGTCGGGTTTATTTTGGCTAAATATACCCCGTTAGCACCAGTTTCTAATCCGTAAATTTCTTGGGTTACCTCATTGTATTTGAATTTCACAAAACGCTCTGAAGTTGGTGTGGAAATTGTTGGTTGAGAAACAACTAATCCTGTATTGGTATCAACGCCAATGAGTTTATTATCTGAAGCATAATAGTAAATATCTTGATCAGGATCTACGGTAAAAGATAAGTTTTCAATATTAGTAGAAGTAGAAGCTGGAGAAATATCGTTGACTTCTCCACTGGAAGCATTGATGTTGGCTAAATAAATTTCGGAGTTTTCCCCCGACCGAGATAAACCCAATATAGAGTTTTGTCCAAAACTCATGAGTGAAATTGAAAATACTGCAACGAGAAATGTAATTTTTTCCATTTTTTATTTAAATATAAAAAAAAGCTGTTACATACGCAACAGCTTTTCTTATTTATTCATTTTTAGAGTCTTACATCATGCCTGGCATTCCGCCTCCCATTGGTGGCATTCCTCCGCCACCATTATCGTCTTCCTTTATGTCAACAAGAGCGCATTCTGTAGTTAGAATCATTCCTGCAACTGAAGCAGCATTTTCTAAAGCAATTCTAGTCACTTTTTTAGGATCTATGATTCCAGCTTTTAGCATGTCAACATATTCACCAGTTTTAGCATCGTAACCTTTGTTGCCTTCTAAAACTTTATTGATAACTACAGAACCTTCACCGCCTGCATTTTCAACAATAGTTCGCATTGGCGATTCAATGGCTTTAGCAACAATATTTACACCAGTCTTTTGATCGATGTTTTCTGTTTTTATACCTTCTAAAACCTTGATAGCTCTAATTAATGCAACACCACCACCAGCAACAATGCCTTCTTCAACTGCTGCGCGAGTGGCATGTAGTGCATCGTCTACGCGATCTTTTTTCTCTTTCATTTCAACTTCAGAAGCTGCACCTACATAAAGTACACCTACACCTCCAGCAAGTTTTGCCAAACGTTCTTGAAGTTTTTCTTTATCATAATCGCTTGTTGTAGATTCTATCTGAGCTTTAATCTGATTCACACGGTTGGTGATATTTTCTTTTTCACCAGAACCATTGACAATAGTTGTATTGTCTTTGTCGATTGTGATATTTTCAGCAGTTCCAAGCATATCTAAAGTAGCATTCTCTAAAGTAAATCCGCGCTCTTCAGAAATTACTGTTCCACCAGTTAGGATAGCGATATCTTCCAACATTGCTTTTCTACGATCTCCAAAACCTGGAGCTTTTACAGCTGCAATTTTCAAAGAACCTCTTAGTTTGTTAACGACCAATGTTGCTAAGGCTTCACCTTCTATATCTTCTGCAATAATCAATAATGGTTTTCCGCTTTGGGCTGCAGGTTCCAATACAGGAAGTAAATCTTTCATAGAATTGATCTTTTTATCCACGATAAGAATATATGGATTTTCAAGATCAGTCGTCATTTTTTCACTATCTGTAACGAAATAAGGAGATAGATAGCCTCTGTCAAACTGCATGCCTTCTACAACATCAACGTACGTTTCAGTTCCTTTGGCTTCTTCAACAGTAATGACACCTTGCTTACCAACTTTGCCAAAAGCTTCAGCAATTAATTCGCCAATTTTGTCATCGTTGTTTGCAGAAATAGAAGCAACTTGTTTGATTTCTTCAGAAGTATCGCCAACAGATTTTGCTTGTTTAGTTAATTCTGCAACTACAGCTTCTACGGCTAAATCAATTCCTTTTTTCAAATCTAAAGGATTTGCTCCAGAAGCTACATTTTTCAAACCTTCTTGAACGATAGCTTGAGCTAAAACTGTTGCAGTTGTAGTTCCATCACCTGCTAAATCATTAGTTTTAGAAGCAACTTCTTTAACCATTTGTGCGCCCATGTTTTCTAGCGCATCTTCTAGTTCAATTTCTTTAGCAACGCTCACACCATCTTTGGTAACTTGAGGTGCACCAAATGATTTTCCTATGATTACGTTTCTTCCTTTAGGTCCTAAAGTAACTTTTACAGCGTTTGCTAAGGCATCAACACCTCTTTTTACGCCATTTCTTGCTTCTATGTCAAATATTATATCTTTTGCCATTTTATTTATGTTTTATATTAATTAAAAAATTATACAATTGCTAAAATGTCGTCTTCTCTCATAATGAGATAATCTTTATCCTCATGCTTGAGTTCTGTACCAGCAAATTTTCCATAAAGCACCGTGTCACCGACTTTTACAGTCATATCATGGTCTTTTTTGCCATTGCCAACAGCGACAACTTTACCACGTTGAGGTTTTTCTTTAGCGGTTTCAGGAATAATTATTCCAGAAGCTGTTTTTGTTTCTGCGGCTTGAGGCTCAACGAGCACTCGATCTGCCAAAGGTTTAATGTTTACTGCCATTATAAATATTTTTTATGTTTAAAATTTGTAATGGAGTTCATTTCGAAAATTATGCCAAGTAGAAAATCCTGTCATTTAGCAAAAAAAAATGCCAGCTTGTCATAAGCTGGCATTTTAAAAAATATTTTTTGTTGATTTCTACTCTCCTGATTCTGGCATTGGTGGAATATTGCTTTCAGTATTTTCTACTGGTGTCGCATTTTCATCCAATAACTTTGAATCTTGGTTACTTCTATTACTAATAACTGTAACATTAGATAATAGAATTAAAACTAATAATAATGTTGCTAAGGCCCAGGTACTTTTGTCAAGAAAGTCCGAGGTTTGCTTTACGCCGCCAACTTGTTGTGATCCACCACCACCGAAAGAAGATGATAAACCGCCGCCTTTTGGATTCTGCACCATAATAACAACTATAAGTAGAAATGCTACTATAACTATTAATACTAAAAATATGGAAAATGTACTCATTATAATTTATTTTCTTTTATGCTTTCAATTTCATTTATTTGGTCTGCAAAGAAACTACTTTTTTCGGGATTATTCAAAATTAATATTTTATAAGCCTGAATAGCCTTGTCAAAGCGTTTTTGCTCTGTATAAACCCTGGCTAAAGTTTCCGTCATCAACCTAGATGTTGGGGCTTCTTTAGCTAAAATCTTACCAGAATTCTCGTAAGATTTTGCGGGTACAATTTTAGGATTATTTTTTATAAATCTATCAATAATTTGAGATTGTTTTGTGTCAATTTTACTTTTAGGCGCATTTTCTTCCTTTTTAACGGGGTGAATTTGTGTTAATTTTAGCCATTCTTCAAAAGACCGAGGCTCTGAAGCGTCAAATTCTAAAGGTCGACCAATTTCTGTATCATCCTTTTCAACAAATAAGTCAGGATCAGTGAGTGTTTCTGTTTCAGTGATACTGATTTCAGTTTCTACGCCTGTGTCTTGATTAATTTCAACCAATTTCATGGCTTCAATTTTTTCTGCTATTTCCAATTGGTCGAATTCTTCTGAAGTAATAAAGTCGAATAATAGAGATCGATCTGCAGTTTTCGCAGCGGTTTTTTTTAAAAAATCATTGTATTGAAAACTTGAGCGATGTTTTAATAATTTCAGCTTAATCGCCCAAAGTGGCTGGAAATAAGGATGTTTTTCAATAAGTTCTGAAATTGAATTCAAATCGTTTTCAGAAAACTCAAATGGCGACTTAATAATATGTAAAACCTCGTTTTTTTGCATTACCAATTGGTTAGTGAAGCATTGAATATGTCTTGGGTGATTCTTGTGAATACTTCTGTAACAGCTTCATCTCTAGTCGCCCCAGTGAGTTGCTGATTGGCAGGAAAATCAAAATAAAAAGAGAATTTTTTTTCAAAATCTTTTTCAGGTTCCAAAGTGTTATAGTATCGCACATTAACTTCAATGGTTAAACGGTTTTGCGCAGCCCGATCGTCTGCTGTGGCGGTCATTGGCGCAACATAATATCTCGTTATTTCTCCCTCATAAATTAAATCTGCATTGCTATTGGTTAAACTCAAACTGGTTTGACTTAGGATTAAATCTTGAAGTTGAAGTGTAAAATCACGGTCTATTCCAGGTTCAACTAATTGAGCATTGTTCTGAAAGTAATTTACCTGAAATGTTTCTGCATTGCCGATGTCTGCTCCTGTAAATGAGTAATATTTGCATGAGGTTAAGGCGAAAAGACTAATTAAAACAATAATTTTTTTAGACATCATAAATTGTATTGTTTGATTTTTCGGTACAAGGTGCGCTCGCTAATGCCTAATTCATCGGAGGCAGGTTTTCTTCGACCCTGATGACGTTCCAAAGATTTTTTAATGAGTTCTACTTCTTTGTCTTGCAAGGAAAGCGTTTCTTCTTCCTCAATATCTTCCGCATAATCGTAAGAATCTTCTGTTTCTATAGCTTTGGTTTGTTGTTTTTTATAGTCAGGAACTTGAAGAATCTCTAACTGGTCTGCCGGACTTTCATCTGTAAATCGGTTGTCTTCATCGTCGTTGCCATATACTTTTTCAATCAGGCCTTGATTTTCTTTTTTGAATTTTTCGTCGTCTTCTTTTTCCATTAACTCTAAGGTTAACTTCTTCAAATCATTCAGATCATTTTTCATATCAAAAAGCACTTTGTACAAAATTTCTCTTTCATTACTGAAATCATTTTTGCTGCTTTTTTGTTCTGAAATTACCGACGGCAAGTTTGAACTGTTTTTTGGCAAGTATTGATACAAAGTTTCTTCGTCAACTTCTCTACTGGTTTCCAAAACAGAAATTTGCTCTGTGACGTTCCTTAACTGGCGAATATTTCCTGGCCAACTGCAGTTTTCCAAAGCCTTAATGGCTTTGTCTGTCAATCGGATAGTGGGCATTTTGTATTTCGTAGCGAAATCCGAAGCAAATTTTCTGAATAACAAATGTATGTCTGAGCGTCTTTCCCGTAATGGCGACAAATTGATTTCAACTGTATTCAATCTATAATATAAATCTTCTCTAAATTTATTGTCTTTGATTGCTTTCAGCATATTCACGTTGGTTGCCGCTACAATTCTGACATTAGTTTTCTGAACTTGTGAAGAACCGACCTTCATAAATTCTCCGTTTTCCAAAACCCTTAGCAAACGGACTTGTGTGGTCAATGGTAATTCACCAACTTCATCCAAAAAAATTGTACCTCCGTCGGCTTCTTTGAAATAGCCGTCCCGTGCTTGATTAGCGCCAGTAAATGCGCCTTTTTCATGACCGAACAATTCACTATCTATCGTCCCTTCAGGAATAGCGCCGCAGTTGACTGCAATATATTTGGCGTGTTTTCTGTGAGATAAAGCGTGAATTATTTTAGGTAAACTTTCTTTTCCAACACCACTTTCGCCTGTGACCAAGACAGAAATATCAGTTGGTGCAACGCGAATCGATTTTTCAATCGCACGGTTTAGGCTAGGGTCGTTTCCTATGATTTCAAAACGTTGTTTGATGGCTTGTGGAGATTCCATAAAAAATATTTTAGGCTTGCATTGGACCGTAGCCAACAGCTTCGCCGATTAATGTAGCACTTGTGCAATCTTTCATTTCAACCATCACATAATCACCAACTTTATAATGTTCTTTCGGGAAAACTACCGTTGTAGACTGGGCGTTTCTGCCACTCCATTGCAAATCAGATTTTTTAGATTCTTTTTCTATGAGTACTTCTTGGATTTTACCAAGATGTTGCTCCGTTCTGAATCTGGAGTGTTTTTGCTGTAAATCTATAATTTCTTGAAGTCGTCTTTTCTTAGTGGCTTCAGGAACATCGTCTTTAAATTTTTTGGCACCAAGTGTTCCTGGCCTTTCTGAATAAGTAAACATAAAACCAAAATCGTATTTTACGTGTTCCATTAAAGAAATCGTGTCTTGGTGGTCGGCTTCAGTTTCTGATGGGAATCCAGCAATCATGTCTTGCGAAATACCACAATCTGGAATTCGAGTTCTAATATTTTCAATAAGCTGAAAGTATTCTTCACGAGTGTGCAAACGATTCATTTTTTTCAAAACCCTATCACTTCCACTTTGTACTGGCAAATGAATATAGTTACAAATATTATCGTATTTGGCCATGCTTTCAATAACATCTATAGTCATGTCTTGCGGATTGGATGTTGAAAAGCGAATTCGCATTTTAGGCTGTGCTTTGGCAACCATTTCGAGCAAGTTGGCAAAATTGACTGCTGTTGCTTGTTGAATTGGTGAGGCTTTTTTGAAATCTTTTTTCAAACCACCACCATACCATAAATAGCTGTCCACATTTTGACCAAGCAAGGTGATTTCCTTAAAACCTTTGCTCCATAAATCGTTGACTTCATCAATAATGCTTTTTGGATCTCTGCTGCGCTCGCGACCTCGCGTGAATGGAACCACACAAAATGTACACATATTGTCGCATCCTCTTGTTATAGAAACAAAAGCTGAAACGCCATTGCTTTGCAATCGTACTGGAGAAATATCTCCGTAAGTTTCTTCTTTAGACAAGATAACATTCATGGCATTTCTGCCACTTTCCACTTCTTCAATAAGGTTAGGTAAATCTTTGTAGGCATCTGGTCCAACAACCAAATCAACTATTTTTTCTTCTTCCAAAAATTTGCTTTTCAATCGTTCTGCCATGCAACCCAAAACGCCAACTTTCATTTTAGGATTGTGTTTTTTGACAGCGTTGTATTTTTCCAATCGTTTTCTAACTGTTTGCTCTGCTTTGTCACGAATAGAGCAAGTATTTACCAAAACCAAATCAGCTTCAATAAGTTCATTGGTAGTGTTGAAACCGTTTTTTTGAAGAATAGAAGCCACAATTTCACTATCGCTGAAATTCATCTGGCAACCATAACTTTCTATATAAAGTTTTTTATGATTTTGTTCTTGTTTGTCTTGCACAAGTGTTTGGCCTTGCACACTTTCATCAATAACCTTCTCCATCTGTATTAAAAATTTTGACAAAGATACATTTAATGAAAAAACTGACAAAGTGTCATTTTGCAGATTTCATTTTTTTGATGTAAAATTGAAACCAATTTGAATGCTGTTTTTGAAATATTATGAAGAGTTTTCGGAGGTGTAAATTTTCACTTTAAATTCATTCTAAAATTCAAATCAAAAAATTCGTATACTTTTGCAATCATAAAATTAAAATTAAATGGCAAAAAATCTTGTAATAGTTGAGTCACCGGCCAAAGCTAAAACTATAGAAAAATTTCTTGGAAAAGACTATAAAGTAGCGTCTAGTTTTGGGCACATCGCTGACTTACCATCCAAAGAATTGGGAGTGGATGTTGATAATGATTTTAAGCCGAAATACATTGTCAATAAAGATAAGAAAGATGTAGTAAGGAAACTTAGCAAGATGGCGAAAGATTCTGAAATGGTCTGGCTTGCCAGTGATGAGGATCGAGAAGGAGAAGCCATTGCTTGGCATTTAGCAGATGAATTGGATTTAAAAAAAGACAAAACAAAACGTATTGTTTTTTCTGAAATCACAAAAACTGCTATTCAGCGTGCTATTGAAAATCCACGTGAAATAGATTATAATTTGGTCGACGCCCAAAAAGCTCGACGAATTTTAGACCGTTTGGTCGGTTACGAATTGTCGCCAATTTTATGGCGAAAAGTGAAAGGTGGCTTGTCTGCTGGGCGTGTTCAGTCAGTTTCAGTAAGATTAATTGTGGAGCGTGAACGCGAGATTATAGATTTTTCTCCGGAGGCTTCTTTTAGGGTCGACGCACAATTCAAAACGAGTAAAGGTGATGCTTTCAAAGCTAAGTTACCTAAAAATCTAAAATCTAAAGAAGAGGTAGAATCTTTTCTAGATTCCCAAAAGCAAGCTAAGTTTACAGTTGATGATTTAACCAAAAAACCAGCTAAAAAATCGCCTGCGCCACCATTTACGACCTCTACTTTGCAACAGGAAGCAGCGAGAAAATTGTATTTCTCTGTGAGTAAAACTATGAATATGGCGCAACGTTTGTACGAAGCTGGTCATATCACTTACATGAGAACGGATAGTGTGAATTTATCATCACAAGCTAAAGAAAGTGCTAAAGATGAAATCGATAACGCTTATGGAAACAAATACCATAAAGCAAGAAATTATAAAGGAAAGTCAAAAGGTGCACAAGAAGCTCACGAAGCAATTCGTCCAACAAATTTTGCCTCGCACCAAATCGATGCAGAACGGGATCAACAACGTTTGTATGAATTAATTTGGAAACGCGGTATTGCTTCACAAATGAGCGATGCAGAGTTAGAGCGCACAAATGTCAAAATTTCCTCAGACAAAGACGATCGTCAATTCACAGCAAATGGTGAAGTTGTGAAATTTGATGGCTTTTTGAAAGTTTATCTGGAAGGCAAAGATGACGATGATGAGGAACAAAATAGTGGTTTGTTGCCAGCGATGTCGGTCGGTGAAAACTTGACCAACGATTATATTCAGGCGACAGAACGATATACACGTCCGCCATCGAGATATACAGAAGCCTCTTTGGTAAAGAAATTAGAAGAATTAGGAATTGGAAGACCATCAACATATGCGCCGACCATTTCAACAATTCAAAATAGAAAATATATTGAAAAGGGAAATGTTGACGGAACTGAAAGAGAATATGTTCAGTACACTTTCAAAAATGATGATATAAAAACCAAAACGCTTTCAGAAAAAGTTGGGAGCGACAAGGGTAAATTGGTGCCTACTGATGTTGGAATGGTTGTAAACGATTTTCTTGTAAAACATTTTAAAGGTATTTTGGATTATAATTTTACAGCTAAATTGGAGCAAGATTTCGATGAAGTTGCTGAAGGAAATGCCAAATGGACAAAAGTGATGAAGGATTTCTATATTCATTTTCATCCAAATGTTTTAGATGTAGCAGAAAATGCTGAACGTGAAGTTGGGGAAAGAATTCTAGGAAAAGATCCCGAAACAGGAAAACCAGTAAGTGCTAGATTAGGGAAATTCGGTCCGATGGTTCAGATTGGTTCTGTAGAAGATGACGAAAAACCCAGGTTTGCGAGTTTAAAACCAGAGCAAACTTTAGCTTCGGTGACATATGAAGAAGCTATGGACTTGTTTAAGCTTCCTAAAAAACTTGGCGAATACAAGGATGAAGAAGTTGAAGCAAATATAGGACGTTATGGTCCTTATGTTCGTTTCGGTAAAAAGTTTGTCTCCCTTGATAAAGGCGAAGATCCGCTTGATGTATCTTACGATCGTGCAATAGAGCTAATCAAAGCTAAAGAAAAAGCAGAAGAACCAATTTACTATTATAAAGACAAAGGTGTTCAGAAAGGAGTAGGACGTTTCGGTCCATATTTGAAATGGGACGGCATGTTTATAAATGTGAATAAAAAATATGACTTCGATAATTTGTCAGACAAGGATATTGTTGAATTAATTGAAGATAAAATTCAAAAAGAAAAAGACAAATTGATTCATCATTGGGAAGATGAAGGTATTAAAGTAGAAAAAGCACGCTGGGGAAGATTTAAAGTTTCTAAAGGGAAAACAAAAGTTGAGCTCCCTAAAACTACCGATGCAGAAGCTTTGACTTTAGATGAAGTGAAAGCGATTTTGGAGAAAAATACTAAATCCAAAAAGAAACCTGCAAAAAAGAAAACAGCAACGAAGAAGAAAACGACAAGCAAAAAAACGACTACAAAAAAGTCTTCAACTAAAAAGAACTCTAAATAAAAATGGGATTTGATTTTTTAAATCCAATTGATGAAAATGTAAAATCTGAAATCAAGAATTTTTCAGGCCAAACACTTTCTGGTATTGTTAGTTTTTACAACGATATTGACGAGGATGAAATAGAAGGTTTTGATATTGCAATTGTTTGTGTGGCAGAAGCTAGAAATAGCCTATATGAGCAAAAGTCTGATTTTTGTTTCAATGATATTAGAAAGGCGCTTTATAAGCTTTTTATTGGAAACTGGAAGACAAGTATTTTAGATTTAGGTGATATTCAACCTGGTGCTGAAACTTCAGACACAGAATATGCATTAAAATCTTTAGTTTCAGAATTATTAAAAAAAAATATAGTTCCAATTATTCTGGGTGGAAGTCAGGATTTGACCTTTGCTCAATATCGTGCATATGATGGCATAAAATATATGGTCAACTTGTCAACTGTAGATCACAAGTTTGATTTAGGTAATTCAGATATGCCTATGAATGGACAATCCTATGTTGGTAAAATGATAGTTGATGAGCCGTATAATATGTTCAATTATGCGAATTTGGGATATCAAACATTCCTATCTCCTCAAGAAGAAATTGACTTAATGGACAAATTATTTTTTGACGCCCTGCGTCTTGGGGTTTTAAAAAATGATTTGAAAAGAGCAGAGCCTGTGCTGAGAGATTCAGATTTGCTTAGCATCGATGTGACAAGCATAAAAACTTCAGAACTTGGCGAAGCATCTCATTTTATGCCAAATGGATTCAGCACTTTTGAGTTTTGTGCATTGTCGAGATATGCAGGAATGAGCGAAAAATTGACAAGTTTTGGTTTGTATGAAATTCAGTCTATAATGAAATCAGAAAATTTCGTAAATTTGATAGCACAAACATTGTGGTATTTTTTTGAAGGTTTTAATTTGCGACTTACAGAAAATATTTCAGAAGCTAACAATAACATTACTAAGTATAGCGTTCCTATATCTGATGAGATATTAGTGTTCTTTAAAAGTGAAAAATCTAATCGTTGGTGGATGGAAATTCCTTCAGCTAAAGATGTTGATAATAATCTTAATAAGGCTTCGTTATTAGCATGCGATAAAAAAGATTATATAGATGCTTGCAATTCAGTTGTTCCAGAACGCTGGTTAAATGCTAAATATAAGAATTTACTTTAAAAGTGTACTTTTTTTAAGTGATTGTTAAGAAAAAAATTGTTTATTTGTAATTAATTGAATAGGTTTACGCCCCAAAACATAAGATTTAGTTTTATGGAAATGAAAAATTATTTACAGCTATTTTTAATAGCTATTGTTCTAACCAGCTGTGGTAACTCTGATAGAGGTCAATTAGTTGGTGTTGAAGGAAAAAAGTGGTTTCCTGAAAAACCATATGGAATGGTGTTGGTGCCCGGCGGCTCTTTTATTATGGGTAAAGCTGATGATGATATTGCCGGTTTAGAAAATGCACCAACCAAAACAGTGACTGTGCCTTCTTTTTATATGGATGAAACGGAAATTACAAACTCTGAGTATAGACAGTTTGTTCATAGAGTCAGAGATTCAGTTGTTAGACAGAGACTTGCTGAAGAGGCTGAGCTTGCTGGAGGAAACGGTGGAGGTCAAGGAGGTGGTAGAAATAGAACCATCCAAGACTTTGCTTTCCAAAATGCGGATAACCAAGGTGGAGGGAATCAAAATCAGAACCTAACGCCATATCAAGAATTCTCAAGACACTATGATCCAATGGATCAGCAGTTAAACTGGGATGTTGATATTATTTGGGAAACATCTGAGTATCCTGACGAATCTTACGTAATGGTAATGGATGAGTTTTATTTGTCTAACGATCAATCTTTCAATGGTGAAAGAATGTTGGATGTTACGAAATTCAAGTACAGTTACAAAACTATGGATACTGAAGCTGCTGCAAGAGAAAGCGAGGACAGATCTAGTAATGTAACTGAAGAAGAGGTTGAAGTTTATCCAGACACAACAGTTTGGGTAAGAGATTTCAATTATTCTTATAATGAGCCAATGCATAATGACTACTTTGCGCATACTGCTTTTGATAATTATCCTGTTGTCGGTGTGACTTGGAAGCAAGCTAAAGCTTTTGCAAATTGGAGAACCAAGCATTTGAACGATTTCAGAAGAGAAATCGGGGAGTCAAGGTCAAATATGTTTAGATTACCATCTGAAGCTGAATGGGAATATGCTGCTCGAGGTGGAATTGAGTCCGCGACCTATCCGTGGGGTGGTCCTTATACTAAAGACGATCGTGCCTGTTTCTTAGCAAATTTCAAACCAATGAGAGGTGATTATGCTGCTGATGAAGTGTTGTATACAGCAGAGGCTGACTCTTATAGGCCAAATGATTATGGGCTTTATAATATGTCAGGAAATGTGGCTGAATGGGTTAATACTTCTTATGATCCAGCATCATACGAATATATGTCGCCAATGAGCCCGAACGTAAATAATAAGGATAATTTAAGAAAAGTGATTCGTGGTGGATCTTGGAAAGATGTAAGCTATTTCTTACAAGTGAGTACAAGAGATTATGAATATGCGGATTCAGCTAGAAGTTACATAGGATTCCGAATTGTACAAGATTTCTTAGGTAATGCCTTAGATTTAAATAGAGATAGATAAAAATTAAACCCAAACCTAAATTAATAACTTAAATTTAAAAATTAAATTTTATTATGGCAAAGTCAAAATCAGGAAAAAAAATAATGAATATGGTATATGGCCTTGGAGCGGCTATTGTAATTATTGGAGCATTATTTAAAATTCAACACATCGAAATTGGACCATTAACTGGTGGTCTTATGTTAACTATTGGTCTTGTTACAGAAGCATTAGTATTTACAGTTTCTGCATTTGAACCAATTGATACAGACCTAGATTGGTCAAAAGTTTATCCTGAATTAGCTCAGGAAGAACCAGCAGCCAAAAAAGCTGGCAAAAAAGAAGAAGCTCCAAAAGACGAGCAAGGTATGTTGTCTAAGAAGTTAGACGAAATGCTGAAAGAAGCTAAAATCGATTCCAAATTGATGGAAGGTCTTGGCCAAAGCATGAGAAATTTTGAAGATGCTGCTAAAGGCATTGCACCTACTGCTCAAGCAATGAGTTCTCAGAAAAAATACAGTGAGGAATTGAGTACTGCTGCTTCGCAAATGGAATCTTTGAATAGTCTTTATAAAGTACAGGTTGAGTCTGCATCAAAACAAGCTGAAGTTAATCAGGCAGTTGCTGACAATGCTTCCAAATTGAAAGATCAAATGGAGTCGTTAACAAATAACCTGAACTCATTAAATAGTGTTTATGGAAATATGTTAACTGCTATGCGTCCAAAAGCGTAACATTAACCTATAACCCTTAGAATAAAAATAAACCTATAATATAATATGGCAGGAGGAAAAGAAACCCCAAGACAACGGATGATTAATTTGATGTATCTTGTGTTTATAGCAATGCTAGCACTTAATATGTCAAAGGAAGTTTTGTCCGCCTTTGGAACGATCAATGAATCGTTAGAAGAATCTAATGAAAACTTTGAGTCCAAAAATGACCAGGCGCTTCAAGGACTTAAAATTAAAGCCGAAGAATCACCAGAGCAGTTTGAAGAAGTAAAGGTAATGGCAGAGAATGTTTCAGCTGCAACTTCAGAGCTTTTTAACTATTTTGCAGAAATAAAGGATGGAATGTACAATTCTGTAGATGATCCTAAAGATTACGAAACAATGGATAAATCATCTTATGTTAATGAATTGTTTGTAAAAGGTGAAAAACTTAAGCCTGAAGGAGAACAATTTTTAGCGAATATGAGATCTTATAAGGATAAGATGAATGAAATCCTAGGTGGTAAGTCGAAATATGAAGGATTTTTAGCTACTATAAACGAAAGATTTAGTGCTGACGATGTTAGTCCTGATTCTGGTGTAAAAGGTGCTAAAGTCAACTATATAAGACACCATTTTGTTGGCTATCCTTTAATTTCATCAATTACTAAAATCACCAACTTACAACATGATTTAAAAGTTCTTGAGAATGAAATTTTATCATCTATGCTTTCTGGACAATTGACACAAATGGCATCGATGGAAAATTATACGACATTATTACAACAGGATCGTAGCGCTTATTACCAAGGAAATGTTTTTGATGGATCTATAGTTTTAGGCCGAACAGATGAAAACACTGTTCCAAACGAAGTTGAGCTGACTTTAGACGGAAGAAAATTAACTAAGGGTCAGGATTTTAAAGTTGAAGGTGGTCAAGTAAAGCTTAATGTCAACGCTGGAAGTGCAGGTGATCATAAAATTAAAGGTACTTTGACATTCTTACAAGAAGGTAAAGAAATTGAAGTTCCTGTCGATAAATCATATTCTGTAATTCCTAAGCCTAATCAAGCTATTGTTTCAGCAGATAAGATGAATGTTGTTTATAGAGGTATTAAAAACCCGATAACAGTTTCTATGCCTGGTGTGCCTAGTAATAAAATTAGTGCGAGTGCTACTCCAGCAAATCTTAAACAAATTAGCGGAACGAGCTACGAAGTTGTTCCAACCACTGGTACAGAGTTAAAAATAAATGTTACTGGTGAGATTGATGGTGATAGAATTAGTTCCCCACCTGTTACTTTTAGAATTAAGAGTTTACCAAGACCAACTCCAACCGTTCGTGGACAAATTCAAGAAGGAGCTGCGATCAAAATGCCTAGAAATGCTTTAGCTGTTTCTCCGATTGGTGCTACTTTTGAAAACTTTGATTTCGACATTACACCACAAGTTAAGAGATTCACTATTAGTATTCCTGGACAACCTTCAGTTGTAGTTAACGGTGACCGTTTAGATCAAAAAGCAAAAGGCTTACTTGATTTAGCTAAAACTGGTGATATTGTACAAATATTTGATATTAAAGCTGACGTTCCTGGTGTAAACGTTAAAAATATGCCAGCAATATTAGTACAGCTTACAAACTAGAATTAAAAGAAAATTTATAAAGATGAAGCGATTTAATTTGAATTTTTTGGCAAGTCTGTTTTTCCTAGCAGCCGCTTTTTCTGCATCAGCTCAATCTAATATATTGAATGCAGAAAAACCTGAGGATGTTGGTGTTTTGACAGAAGACCAAGAAAAATATGACGATGATGAACCATTAGAGTATGGTTACGTAGGAGACAGAGACGTTTTGTGGTCTAAAGTCGTTTGGGAAAAAATAGACCTTAACCAAAAAGTTAATTTTCCACTGCTTTATCCCACAAACGATAATTCTGTAAGCAAAGACAGACGTTCTTTATTTCAAGTACTTTTAGATGCTATTGAAGCTGGCGCAACTGGAGATACTACATCTCAAGCGCCTGTTACTGAAGTTTATGCGACTAGTTACTTCAATAAAAAGCGTTCTTTCGAAGATGTTCAAGATGCATTGAAAGCTATTTTCTTACCCGATGTTGCTCTTGATATTTTAGGGCAATATGGTGTAACTGGAACAGAAGCTGTTCAGCAGTTTATTACTCGTTCTATCAGTGGTAATCTTGAAAACTATCCTGAACTTTATCCTTCTGCTTTAATCGATCAGATGGAGCCTTATATTATTCCTACAGAAATTACTGGTAATAATATTTTAGAATATCATATTAAAGGAATGTGGTATTTTGATAAAGTTCAAGGTGAAATGAGATACAGATTGCTTGGTATTGCACCTGCAGGTTATGACATTCAAACGCAGAATCCTAGTTTTACTGGAGAACCTCAAGTTATTCCTTATTTCTGGGTTTGGTTTCCTGATGCTCGTCAAGCATTGCACGAAGCTAAAGTCCTAAATAAAGACAACAGTTCTATGCCATTTAGTTTTGATCATCTGTTAAACTCTAGACGTTTTGATGCAGTTATTTATAAAACTGAAAATGTCTATGAAGACAGAGAAGTAGATGAATACATTCAAGATAATGCATTAATGCAATTACTAGAATCTGACAGAATTAAAGAAGAAATTAGAAATTTTGAACTAGATATGTGGAATTACTAAATTCCTAATATTAAAATTAATAAATTCGCCTTTACAATTATTTGTAAAGGCGTTTTTATTTATGAAAGATTTTCTTATCGTTGGTTTTGGTATCGCTGGACTTACTTTTTCAAATAGACTTCAGCAAAACAACCTCTCTTTTGATGTTATATCAGATAGTAGTCAAAAATCTTCAAGAGTTGCTGGCGGTGTTTTAAATCCAGTCGCTTTAAAACGTTATAAACTTGCCTGGAATGCAGATTCCTTTCTTCGTGAAGCCATTTCCTTTTATAAATCAATAACTTATCCTTCGACATCTGATTTTGAACCTGTACCTATCCATAAAATCTTTTCTTCCATACAAGACCAAAATGATTGGATGCTAGCTTCAGACAATTTTCAATTATCCAGTTTTTTAAATGATGAATTAGTGATTAACAATCCTGAAATTTCAAAAAACTATAAATCTGGGATTGTCAAACATACCTTTTTACTAGATTTAAAAAATATCCTGGAACGTAAAGAAAGTGAATTTCTGAAAAATTCTTGTTTCATTAAAGCTAGTTTTGATTATGAAAAGATTGACATTCAAAATAATAAAATAACCTACCAAAATAATACTTATCGATATATTGTTTTTTGTGAAGGATTTGGTGTTGTCCAAAATCCTTATTTTAACTGGCTTCCAATTTATGGTAATAAAGGTGAATATATCATTTTTCACGCACCAGATTTAAATTCTAACCACACAATTTTAAAATCTAAATATTTTATAATTCCAGTAGGAAATGACTGTTATAAATTTGGTGCAACTTACAGTCGAGATAATCTAAATGATATACCAACACCGAAAGCTAGAAGTCAATTAAAAGAAAACTTATCTGCTCTCTTAAATTGTAATTTTGAAATTGTAGATCAAATTGCTGGAGTACGACCAACTGTTTCAGATCGAAAACCTATCTTGGGCAAGCATCCAAAATATCAAAACATGTATGTTTTCAATGGTTTTGGTAGTCGAGGTATTATTTCTGCACCAAGTTTGTCTAAAGATTTATTATTGCACATTACCAAGAATCAAACGCTTGATAAGGATGTGGATATTAGTCGCTTTTTGAAGTTTTACCTTTAGCATTCTTGTCATAATTTATAAACATATTGATCCAAATATTCCTAGATAATCGCATTATAATAGGCATCAAAGCTAATAGAACAATGATTATAGCTATAAAAGAAGTGATAACATCGAGACCAATAAAAAAATAAGAAATTATAAAAGTTGCCACAGAGAATGCAACGCCAAGTCCATAGCTTACGTACATAGCACCATAAAAAAACGACGGTTCAATTTTATATTTTGTGTTACAAACACTACATCTTTCGTGCATATCATAAATCTTACCTAATTTATAAGGATTGGACTCTTTGTACATTTTGCCCTCATGACATACTGGGCAAGTCCCCGTTAGGATGCTGTATAATTTCGAACCTTTTAGCATTTTCAATTAATGTTTAGCTTTGCAAGTCAAAAATACCAATATTTGCACAAATTCTAAGTAACATATGCTACATATCCATAACTTGTCCGTGTCTTTCGGAGGAGAATATTTGTTTAAAGACATCAGTTTCAAACTCAGTCCAGGCAATCGCGTCGGTCTTATTGGTAAAAACGGCGCTGGAAAGTCGACTATGCTCAAAATTATTGCCGGAGAAATGTCTATTGACACTGGTCAAATAGCTAAAGACAAAGAAATCAGTATTGGCTTCCTTAAACAAGACATAGATTTTGAAGAAGGTCGAACTGTTTTAGAAGAAGCTTACCAAGCTTTCGAACAAATTAAAACTATTGAAGCTAAACTAGAACATATCAATCAGCAATTAGTTGAGCGTACAGATTACGAAAGCGACGCTTACAATCAATTAATGATTGATTTGAACGACTTTCAGCAACAATATGAAATTCTTGGCGGTTATAATTATCAGGGCGATACCGAAAAGGTTTTAAAAGGTTTAGGTTTTACTACCGAAGATTTTTCTCAGCAAACCAACACATTTTCTGGTGGTTGGCGAATGCGTATAGAATTGGCGAAACTTTTACTTCAAAACAATGATATCTTGCTTTTAGATGAGCCAACAAACCATTTAGATATTGAAAGTATAATTTGGTTAGAAGGTTTTTTAACAAACTTCAGCGGTTGTGTTGTCATAGTTTCTCACGACAAAATGTTTTTAGACAATGTCACCAACCGAACTATTGAATTATCTCTAGGCCAGATTTACGATTACAATAAACCCTATTCCAAATTTAAAGTTCTTAGAGAAGAACTTCGCGAACAACAACTGGCGGCAAAGAAGAATCAAGATAAAGAAATTGAGCAAACCGAAAAGTTAATTAGCAAATTCCGTGCTAAAGCGAACAAAGCTTCTATGGCACAATCACTAATAAAAAAACTGGAAAAAACTGAAATCATTGAAGTTGACGAGGAAGACAATCAGGTGATGAATGTGAGCTTTAATATTTCTAAAAACCCTGGAAAAGTAGTCATTGAAGCTGAAAATTTAGCCAAATCATTTGGCGATGATTTGGTTTTTAAAAATGTTGATTTTTTAATTGAACGAAACTCCAAAATTGCTTTTGTAGGTCAAAATGGACAAGGGAAATCTACCTTGGCTAAAATTATTGTCGGAGAACTAGAACATAAAGGCGAATTGAAACTTGGACACAATGTAGAAATCGGCTATTTTGCTCAAAATCAAGCCGAATATTTGGATGGAAACAAAACCGTTCTAGATACCATGATCGATGCTGCCAATGAAACTAACCGAAGCAAAGTAAGAGATATTTTAGGATCTTTCTTATTTCGTGGCGACGATGTAGGGAAATATGTAAAAGTTCTTTCTGGAGGCGAAAGAAACCGTTTGGCGTTGGCAAAAATATCCTTATCACCGTTCAACGTACTGATTATGGATGAGCCAACGAACCACCTCGATATTCAATCCAAAAATGTACTTAAAGCGGCTTTGAATAATTTTGAAGGTACTTTGATTTTAGTATCTCACGATAGAGATTTTCTGCAAGGTTTGGCAGATTCTGTTTATGAATTCAGAAATAACCACGTTAAAGAATTCCTTGGCGACATCAATGATTATTTGAAATATCGCGAAATGGAATCAATGCGAGAAGTTGAGAAAAAGGATAAAGTCAAAAAAGAAAAGCAAGCCAATAAATCAACAAAAAACGATTACGAAAAGCAGAAGAAAGAAAAATCTTTACAAAATAAATTAAGCAATATTGAAGCTGAAATCTCCAAGATTGAAAAAAACATTGCAGAGATCGACCATAAGTTAGAAACCAATTATGAAGAAACGGTTCAACAACCTGACTTTTTTGAAAAATACAACGCAAAAAAACAAAAACTAGAAACTTTGATGAAAGACTGGGAACAGTTTCAGATTAAACTTGATAGTCTATAAATTGTGAAATCTTTAACCCAATTTTGAAATCCATAAAGATAGATTTACAAACAATTTTTTTCTAATGAGAAAGGCTATACTTTTTATACTGGGTTTAATTTTAATTGTTGGTTCTATTTTTATTGCAAAATGGATTATAGACAACAATATTAAAGAAAAACCAGAACCCAAAACGATAGAGAAACCCGTATTTATTTACAATGTTCAAAACACCAGCATTCCCGTCAATTTATCTACAAATGGAAGTGTAGAAGCAGTCAATAAATTTGAAATTTTTGCTGAAGTTGAGGGTGTTTTTCGCAGTAGCAGTCATCCGTTCAGGCCAGGACAAGCCTACAAGCGTGGTGAGATTCTTATAGATCTCAATGAAAGAGAATTCGCTGCTAATGTTCAGTCGGTAAAAAGTCAATTGTACAATTCCATTGCTTCCATCATGCCAGATTTACGTTTGGATTACCCAGAAGTTTATCCAAAATGGAAAACCTATTTGGACAATTTCGAAATGGATAAACCAACTCCCGAATTACCTGAATTCGAAAATAATAAAGAGCGTTACTTCATTACAGGTAGGCAGATTCTTACAGATTACTATAATCTTAAAAACCTTGAAGAGCGTTTGCTGAAATTCAAACTTATCGCGCCATTCGATGGTGTACTTACAGAAGCTTCTGTAAATGAAGGAACATTGGTTCGTCAGGGACAAAAATTAGGTGAATTTATTGATCCTTCTGTTTATGAATTAGAGATTTCGATCAAAAAGGAATACATTAAATACATAGAAGTTGGTAATTCAGTAGAAATGAAAACCTTGGACGATAATCTAACTTTTAAAGGCAAAATTGTTAGAATTAATGCCCAAATAGATCCTAACACCCAAACTGTACAAGTTTTTATCAGAATTGAAAATAAACTTGCCAAAGAAGGCATGTATCTGGAAGCCATTATAAAAGCTAATACTATAGAAAATGCCATTCGGATTCCAAGAGAATTACTGATTAGACGGAGCAAGGTTTACATAATAGAAAATAACCGCATCAAACAAATAGAAGTCCAGCCTAAACATTTCAGCGACCAAGATGTAATAATCACCGGCGTTCCCGATGGAACCAAACTACTAGCCAATGTCGTTCCTGGTGCATATGTGGGAATGAAAGTCACTATTGAAGGCGAACAAAAACCATAAATTTCAAAGCATTGAGAAATCTGATCAGTTATTTTATAAAATACCAAGTGGCAGTTAATATTGTTATTTTGGCTTTTGTGCTTTTTGGAATTGCTGGTGCTCTAAGTTTGAAATCCTCATTCTTCCCGCTTGTAGAATCTAAGCTGATTAATATCAATATTTCCTATCCTGGTTCTGCACCTGAAGAAATTGAGGAAGGAATTATTCTCAAAATTGAAGATAACCTGAAAGGCTTAGAAGGTATAGATCGGGTAACTTCAACAGCTAGGGAAAGTGGCGGCTCCATCACTGTCGAAATTGAGCAAGACGAGGATATCGATATCATGCTTACAGAAGTGAAAAATGCTGTAGATCGCGTCCCCACTTTTCCGACTGGCATGGAACCTTTAGTTGTGGCTAAACAAGAAAACATTAGGCAAACTATAGATTTTGCTATTTCTGGAGAAGGTATTCCATTGAAGACTCTAAAAGATATTAGCTATCAAATTGAATCCGATTTACGCCGAATGGACGGTGTTTCGCAAATAGAAATTACTGGATTTCCAAATGAAGAAATAGAAATCGCTGTCAGTGAAGATAAATTACTCGCTTACGATTTAACTTTTCAAGATGTCGCTGGCGTTGTGGCAGCAAATAATATATTGACCACAGGAGGAACCATCAAAACCAAAGCTGAAGATTATCTAATTCGTGCCAATAAAAGAAATTATTACGCCGATGCGCTCAACAATATTGTAGTAAAAGCGCAACCCACAGGCAATGTCGTAAAGCTTTCAGATATTGCACTGGTGAAAGATCAATTCGAGGAAGCTTCAAATGTGTCTTTTTTCAATGGAAATGTATCTGTAAATATCGCTATAAGCAACACCAATTCAGAAGATTTGATTCCTACAGCAGACAAAATCAATGAATATGTTGAAGACTTTAATGCTAAAAATAATAACGTTCAACTGAATGTAATTAGTGATAGTTCGATAACCCTAAAGCAGCGTACCCAACTTCTTCTGGAAAATGGAGCTATGGGAATTGCATTAGTTCTTATTTTTCTATCCTTATTTTTGAATACAAGACTTGCATTTTGGGTGTCATTTGGCTTGCCGGTCGCCTTTTTAGGCATGTTTGTATTTGCAGGTTTATTCGATGTTACGATCAACGTGTTATCGCTCTTTGGGATGATTATAGTTATTGGGATTTTAGTTGATGATGGCATTGTAATTTCAGAAAATATTTATCAACATTACGAACGTGGTAAAAAACCTATTCGTGCTGCTATCGACGGTACGATGGAAGTCGTTCCACCAGTTATTTCTGCTATCATTACCACAGTTTTGGCATTCACAACTTTTTTGTTTTTGGATAGTCGTTTAGGAGAATTTTTCAGTGAAGTTTCAACCGTTGTTATCCTTACTTTGGTGATTTCACTTATTGAAGCTTTCATCATTTTACCTGCTCACATTGCCCATTCTAAAGCTTTGGTAAGAGAGGAAGATTTAAATGAAAAGAAATCTAATTTTTTCTCTAGACTTTTTAAAAAAATGCGAATTATCAATAAAACAGGTGATAAAATTATGCGTTTTCTCAGAGATCGGACTTATGCGCCGATACTCAAATTTTCATTGAAAAATCAATTTTTTTCACTGTCTATAATTGTGGCTTTATTGATTATAACAATTGGAGCCATTGGTGGAAATATAGTTAGAATCACATTATTTCCAAGTATAGCCAGTGATCGTGTCAGTATAAATTTATTGATGGCAGAAGGCGTAAACCCTGAGCGCACAGATTCAATAATTTCATTAGTAGAATCTGCTGCCTGGCGAGTCAATGAGGATTTTACTAAAAGACAAACTGGAGATAAACCTGTAATTGAAAATATCATAAAGCGAGTTGGACCAGGAAACAACAAAGCCTCTTTACAGGTGAATTTACTTCCAGGTGAAGAACGTGATTTTTCCTCTCCAGAAATCACAAACGCCATTCGTGAGGAAACCGGTCCAGTCTTGGGTGTGGAACAACTGACTTTTGGTTCTGGTGGGAATTTTGGCGGATTACCAGTTTCTGTGTCACTATTAGGCAATAATTTTGATGAATTGGAAGCTGCCAAAGAGGAGTTAAAAACCATTATGGAAGACAATCCGTTGCTGAAAGATGTCACTGATAGCGACCCTGAAGGCATCAAAGAAATTGATATTACGCTGAAAGATAATGCTTATGCGCTCGGTCTTGGTTTATCTGATGTGATGCAACAAATTAGAAACGGTTTTTTTGGAACTGAAGCACAGCGTTTTCAACGTGGGCAAGATGAAATTCGGGTTTGGGTGAGGTATAATTTGGAAAATCGATCATCCATAACAAACCTAGAAGATATGCGTCTTATCACGCCGTCGGGAAATCGCGTACCCTTTTCAGAAATTGCGACTTACAAAATTGTCCGCGGCACTGAATCAATAAGTCATTTGAATGGCCTGAGAGAAATTCAGGTCAGTGCAGATATGGAAGATCCAAATGGAAGTTCTACCGAAATTCTAGATAATATTCGTGAAAATGTGATGCCAGATTTATTGTCAAAATATACTTCACTTTCAGTGTCTTACGAAGGGCAAAATCGTGAAGCAAAAAAGCTAACCGACTCTGCAAATGCTGTTCTGCCAATTATTTTATTTTTGATTTATGCAACTATTGCTTTTACTTTCAGAAGTTATAGCCAACCCTTAATTTTGATGTTATTGGTGCCATTCAGTATTATTGGGGTGGCCTGGGGACACTACTTTCATGATTTCCCAATCAATGTACTGTCAGCTTTAGGAATAATTGCACTCATCGGTATTATGGTAAATGACGGTTTAGTGCTGATTGGAAAATTCAACAATAATATTCGGGAAGGCTTGGATTTTGATAACGCATTATTTGAAGCTGGAAAGTCTAGATTTAGAGCTATTTTCTTAACATCTTTGACTACTATTGCTGGTTTAGCACCATTAATTTTTGAGAAAAGCCGTCAAGCGCAATTCTTGAAGCCTATGGCAATTTCCATAGCTTATGGAATCGGGATTGCTACGGTTTTGACTTTAATTTTGTTGCCTATATTTTTGTCTATTAGCAATTATATCAAACTCGGAGTGAAATGGATTCCTAAAGGACAAATAGCAGACAGAACCACCTTAGAACGTGCCTACAAAGAACAACAAGAAGAAAAAGATTATGATGAGGCTGAATAAAATCACATTTCTATTGGTTTTTACTTTTGTATTTTCAGCAAAGTTTTTTGCTCAAAATGAAGAAGTAGATGGAATATTATTCAAAGATGAAGCAGCAGCTTTAGTTTTAGAAAATAATTTTGAAATTCAGATTTCAGAAAACAATGTGAATATTGCGGATAACAACCAAAGCATTTTGAATTCAGGATATTTGCCAACCTTGTCCACAAACCTGGGTTTTGATTATAGTATGGACGATCGGCTAGCGGAAGTTGAAGGTCAGGAACCACGAGATCAAAATGATTTGGAAACTCGAGCTTATGCGGCAGATCTCAATTTGAATTATACTATTTTTGATGGTTTAGGTCGCCTTTACAATTATAGAAGTTTGAAAGAACAATATAATTTGAGCCAACTTCAGGCCAGAGAAACTATTGAAAACACATTGATTCAAATGTTTACAGTCTATTATGAAGTTGCTCGACTTTATGAAAATGTTGAGATTTTGGAACAAACTTTAGAAATTTCAAACAAGAGGGTAAAACGCGCAAAATATCAATTTGAATTTGGTCAAAATTCTAAATTAGTTTCATTAAATGCAGAAGTAGATGCTGCTAATGATAGTATAAATTTGATTGACGCCAGACAGAATTTGGACAACACCAAACGCGATTTGATGCTTATCCTGAATGCTGAAATGGAAGATGATTTCAAAGTTGACACATTAATCACTTTTACACCAGAACTTCAAATTGAACAATATATTGATGATGCTGAGCAAAACAATGTCTCTATTCTTCAAACTGAAAAGAACTTAACTATTAGCGAATTTGACATCAAAATCGGTCGATCTGGTTATTTTCCAACAGTTGACTTATTCGGATCCTATGGCTGGAATCGAAATATAAGCCCCGAGTCTCCATTTTTTCCCGCATCAACACAAACCACTTCTGGATATGCTGCTGGCGTAAGCTTATCATGGAATTTGTTTGACGGTGGCCAAACAGCTGTTAGGATTCAGAATGCAAAAATAGATTATGCCAATCAAGAATTGCAGAAGAAACAAATTCAGCTTCAAGTCAAGCGAGATATTTCAAATGCATTCAATAATTATAAAAATCGATTGTACATTTATCAACTTCAGGAGAAAAATGTGATTACCAATAAAAATAATTTTGAAAGATCCAGAGAGCAATTCAACATTGGTCAAATCACCTCCATTGAATTTAGGCAAGCACAAATCAATTTGATAAACGCCCAAACCAGTAAAAATTTGGCTAAATATGACGCTAAAATCGCTGAATTACAATTATTGCAACTCACTGGGCAATTATTGAACATAAATTTTTAAAAATGTTAGAATATTTTTTTCAATGTCCATATTGTTGGGAAGAAATCAGCATGCTATTAGACCGTTCTGTGAGACAACAAAGCTATATTGAAGATTGCGAAGTTTGCTGCAATCCAATTCAGATTACGGTGCGTTTTGAAGCAGACGAACTTCAGGAATTTAGAGCAGAAGATATTCAACAATAATTAATTGAAAATTATTTTGCAGAATTCTAAATTAGTCTTATATTTGCAGTCCGATATTGATAAAATTATTTACAACATATATCGCGGGGTAGAGCAGCAGGTAGCTCGTCGGGCTCATAACCCGAAGGTCACTGGTTCGAGTCCAGTCCCCGCTACTAAATTAGAAGCTAATTAAATCAACGAATTGTGTTCTCGCAATTCGTTTTTTTATGTCTTCATTTTTCTGCAAAGAATCCTTTTACAAAATTCTAAATTAAGATTTTTTACTTTTTTAGGCTATTTAAAAGTAATGCAATCAATTCATTATGAATTTAGCAATAGCCTTCGCTACTACTTAATAAATTTAGAGGTTTGGAGTTTCAATTAAAATTCAATAATAATTTTCTAAATTTACGACTGAGAAACTGAATGAGGCGGTTTTTTAGATAGTCATTAAAAAATATATTATGATAGATTTAAAAGGCAAAAATGCCTTAATAACAGGGTCAAGTCGCGGAGTTGGTCAACAGGTTGCACAAGGTTTGGCAAATTTAGGATGCAATATTATTGTGCATGGAAGAACTCGTGAAAGTTGTACTAAAACTCTCGATATGTTAGAAAAATTTGAAGTGAATACGTATTGTGTGTTTGGAGAATTATCTGATGAGTCACAAATGGATCATTTAATAAACCAAGTAAAGGATTTAAAAATTAGTGTTGATATTTTATATAACAATGCGGCAATTATGTCCCCCTATCGTCCCGATTTTTGGAGCCATAGTTACGAAGATTGGATGAGCAGTTTCAAAGTAAATGTTTATGCAATGTATAAATTGAGTGCTGCATTTATCCCCGCAATGATAGAGAATGGTTTCGGACGTGTGGTTAATCTTACTTCTGGAATAAGACACGAACCTGAACTTGCTCCGTATGCAGCATCAAAATGGGCGGTTAATAAGCTTACTGATGATATCGCTATAAAATTAGAGAAAACCAATGTTAGAATAAATATGCTTGATCCAGGTTGGCTACGTACTGATTTAGGAGGTTCAAGTGCTGATCACGCTGTAGAAGAAGTCTTGCCTGGCGCACTTGCTCCTGCTTTGATAGAAAATGATGGTCCAAATGGTCATCTTTTTTCAGCAATTGTTCATAATCTAAATACAGATGACTTCAAGAATTGAATTCATTGCTGATTTCATGATTATTAGGAGATTTAAAATTTTTATCACAGTATTGAATTTCGGATTAACAAATCGAATAATAATCTTTAATGAATGAAAACTTCAAAAATAAATTTCTTATGAAACCATCGAAAAAAGTCATAAGATTAATTATATTTTTTTGGTTTATAGGAAATGGGTTGTTAGTTTTAAGTGCAACTGATTTATTTACCGATAGTTTCTTCCAAAAAAAGTATGTGATGATTTACTTTTTAATGTTTTTTTCAACATGCACAGTCGGAAAACTTTATATCAATTTTTTTAAAATTAATAATTTAGAATAAAATATTTTAAGCAAGAATTTCTTAAAATTTCAAAGTAATTATTCATAAAAAAAAGCCATCATCACTAATAATTAATATTTTTAACTCTGGCAAATAATTGAAAAAACTATGAAGCTAATTTTAGAAATTATCATCAGATTGTCACTAAGGTCCAAATAAAGATGAGTTTAATTTTTTTTATAAAAAGTGCCAATTTTTAAACATAAATGGAGTCAAAAACGAAATAAAAACTCAACCACGCTCCCTGCAAAAAGATAAAGAAAGAATGAAATCGGAAAATAATAGATTAGAAGATTTAAAATCATACAAAATACTGGACACCAATCCAGAAGATGAACTAAATGAATTAGCTGAAATAGCCTCCTTAACCTGTAATGCTCCGATTTCCTTGATTACCTTTATCGATAAAGATCGTCAATGGTTTAAAGCCAAAATAGGCTTAGATATACCAGAGACTTCCCGTTCACATTCGTTTTGCCAGCATACTCTGAATAAACCAAAGGAGGTTTTTGTGATAAATGATTCCCTAAAAGATGATCGTTTTAAGGATAATCCATTAGTCATAAACCAGCCCAATATTAGATTTTATGCTGGAGTTCCATTGGAAACACCTGATGGAAATGTTTTGGGAACTTTGTGCGTAATAGACCACAAACCCCACACAATTTCTAAAAATCAAGAAAAGGTATTGCAAATTTTATCCAAAAAGGCAATGGATTACCTAAATACCCGTAAAATAGTTCTGAACCAAAAAAATAAAATTGATTCGAATACAGAAAATCTTAGAAAACTGACTGACAATATTCCAGGAGGGATTTTTCAGGTAAGGATGAACCTTGACGGAGAATTGAAATTTGATTTTCTTAGTGAAGGCATAAAACAACTTCATCCAAATGTAGATTTGGCAGAATGGAAAAAAGATCCTGCAATTGGATTTCAACTAATTCATCCAGAAGATCTTCCACAATTTTTTGAAAGTCTTAAACAATCATATAAGAATCTTACCGAATGGTATAATGAGTACAGGTTAAATTCCGAAGATGATGAATGGCATATGGTTAAAGCTACACCTGAAAAGCTAAAAGATGGAAGTGTGGTTTGGTACGGCAGTTTTCAAGATATAACAAGTCATATAGAGTATGAAAAAACAATGGAGCAAATTGCATTTGACATCTCGCATGTTTTACGAAGACCAGTAACAAGCCTTTTAGGTCTAACCTCATTGATAACTAATGAAGAAGATCTCAACAAAATTAATATTCATGAGTACTCAGAGAATATTCAAGAAGTAGCAAATGAATTAGAAAAATTTACTAAAGATTTGAACGACATTTATCATAAGAAAAGAGAAAAAATAACTGATCGCAGTAAAAGGTATAAAGCTTTTGAAAGATAATTTAATAATCAATATTTATAACTAAATCAATTTTAGCTTACAAGTTTGCAAATTTGAATAGCCTACTTTTATATCTTAATTGTTTTAAAAAATAAATTATGGAATGGATTTATGACTTAAAGGACCCGCTTTGGGAAACAGTAGCAGGAAGTATTCTGATATTTATTGTTGTTATATTGCTAACTAGAATAGTTGGGTTAAGGTCTTTCGCCAAATTCACAGCTTTCGATTTTGCTTTTACTATAGCTATTGGTAGTATAATTTCTTCGACTCTGACATCAAAGACAAGCATCATTCATGGCTCAATAGCTATTGCTAGTTTATTGTTTCTCACCTATATATTTTCATTTCTTCAAAGAAGAATACCATTCGTTAATTCTTTAATTTCAAACAAGCCGTTATTATTGATGGATAAAAATAAGATTTTATTCGAAAATTTGAAACATGCCAGAATTGAAAAAGCGCAATTAATTGCAAAATTGAGAGAAGCAAATGTCTTAGATTTCAATCAAGTGGAAGCTGTTATATTAGAATCAACTGGAGATATTTCAGTTTTACATAGGTCTAATAGTGAAATTCAAATGAATTCAGAATTAATTGAAGGTGTTAGAAGAAAACCATAAATACTAGATTAAAATTATTTCCATTTTTTTATCATTTTCTTAGCTTAGTTGAATTATTGCGACTTTTAGATTTAATAAAATTCTTAGATTTATTTCAAAGAAATTAATTCTCCTTTTTTGAAATTTTAGAAATAATTCAAATCAAATTGTGCAAAATATAATCTCTTGCTCAAAGTGCTTTCTGCTATTTTTAAAATAAATGGCACTTTTCAAAAACAAACTATTCAAGTCATAAAATTAATTGCTAAATTTAACTGTATTGAAGTTTTAATAAAACAGTTTTTTTTGACCTAAATACAAAATAGAAAGCAAAATGAAGATTAAATCCAATAGCTCTAAAAGTGAAGTTGATTCGCCCTATTTTGTCAGAAATAAAAAATTCTGCAAAGAATTTGAAAGTTTTATTCTAGAAAAAAATGGAAATGTAAAAGGGAATTTTAATGCGTGGTCGTTTTCAATAATTGGAAAAATAACTAAACCGAATACCTGGATTTTAAGATATAAAAAAGCAACTTTCACCTCTGGAAATTTATTTCTTTCGAGTAAATATCAGAATCTACTGACAATGGCTGAATGGAAAACCACTAATAGATTTGGTTCGAATTTTAAGATTAGAAAAAAATCGTTTATTGATTTTTTTAATCTTCAATTGGATGAATCGCTTTCAATTTTAGATTTTTCAGACAAATATCTAATTATAAATGGTGAACAGAATAATAAATTTATAAAGCAAATGCTGAAAATATTGAAACCGCTTTTCCTTTCTGGAGAAATTTATAAAATTGAAAACTCTAATGATAATCTTAAAATCGAATTGAGAACAGAAAAACTTCACTTTGATATATTTGAAAAACTCAAAGAATTGAAAGCCTAAACATTCCATTTTATAGCAAAATTCAAAATTCTATTTGGAAAAAAGTACTTTCAGTTTTTAGGAAAACAGACATTTACACTAACTGATTTTAGAACTTTTTCAGCAAAATAACCTGAAGGCTCTTGTAAGCTTCCCCTAAAACCGAACTGTTCAAAAGTATAATATAATTTTTAAATTTGGACATA
>NZ_RQVT01000014.1 GCF_004010055.1 Psychroflexus aestuariivivens | reverse complement strand
GCCCTTGTAGATATGTTTTTCCGGAACAAAACAGAGGTGCCGAGACACACCATATTACCTGCCCACGCTGGTTTGTATTTTGTATAATGTTGTTTTGGAACTGATGGGATGTGTCTAGCTTGTTTATCTTTTGTATGCCAGTAGGGGTTTGATTACCTGCCCCCCTGTTGTTTTGGATATGGGTTTAGTAGCGGAATACTAATATTTCAGAATGTAATTTGCTAAAATAATTTCTTCTTTTTTATTCTCCCATTTTCTACAATAATATTTCTACCACCAAGAACCTTGTATTCTCCATTTTCAGCTTCCACCTCATTAATCCAAACTTTTTCCCCTTTTGAATAATAATCTTGTTCTTTTTGTTCAACCATTATTTTTACTCCATTTTTTGTTTTATAGGTAACTTGGTGAATTATTGAAGCAATTGTACTATTTTTTATAATATATTTTATTTTAGATGAATAATTTTTGTAAACACCATCCGAAACATCCTCTGCATCTATAGTTACCTTATTACCTAACTTGGGATTGTTGTACTCGTCATCATCTTGAATAATTTCAAGTGTTTTCCCTTCTAACAATGATCTTGTAGTGATATTTAGGTTCCGATATCTTAACTTTTTCAAATAAGAATAAGCATCAAGGTCTGGAATAACATTTTCATTTGCTAAAATAAAAAAATCATTATTTGTTCCATCCATTTTGAGAATCATTACACCTTCATCAATAAATCCTTCATTACAAAGAATTGTATCTGTACCTCTATTTATTAATAATGATTTAGCTTCTGGTAAATAATCCCATTTTCCAATATTTACTTGACCATTCTTTGACATTATTAATTCTTTATTTTTTTTAAAAATCAACTTCTGGATTTCTAAGTCTGAATCTATTAATGCCCAAGGTTTCTCGATAAGAATAGATTTTTTATTAAGGCTTTTGCTGAAATTTTTCAAGCCTTTAACTATATCTTGTAGATATATTTTCATCTGCTTGTTTTTTATGTGCTTAAACTTTCTAGTAATACCAAATATATATCTTTAAATCTTTCTAGTTGTATTTAAATGTTTGTAATCGGATAAATGTAAGCGGCAAGTTTTTGTTGAATGGTTTTTAGGGAGATTTTTTTGGTTTTTAGAATTTGATTTGTTGGTTTTGTGATCTTGCTGCTGGGTGTGGTGGTTGCGTGAGGGATAGAAGTGAAAATCCTGTGTTTTGTCGCTGTGTTGGTGAGGCTTGCTTTTGTGGAGCTTTTTTTAAAGATCCCACAAAAGCATAAAGACCTTGCAATTTTTGTGAGTAATTCTTGAAATAAATAAAGTATTTTACTTTAATCTTCTTCCTTATCATAAATTTTAAATCCTCACAACCAACTTAGGTTGCTCCGGTATAAAATTTATTCTAGCGTCGAATATTTTTGTAAACTACTTTTTGCAATGGTCTTTTTTAGCGAATCCACAGCGCAAATGCAGATTGGAACGGATAGCCCGACCCGGGTTTGCTTTACTTTTTTGAAAGCAAACCGGGGGCACGCCATTGTCCTTTTTAGATTGTTAGATGTCAGATTTGAGATTTGGAAATTTTTATTTGAAATTTGGTTTTGTTGGAGCCTTATTGTTTAGAAGTGATTTGGTGATATAATTACCTAATTTGGCAAATACAAACAGAATTAAAAATCCAAGAGCATTTATGTAGGTTAGCTCGAATTAGTAATTAACTGTGTAAGCAACGTTAATATATCGTATTTATATTGCTAACATCAATTGATTTAGTGAAATTCCCTTTATTATCGCAAAAAACAATCATGCCTTGTTTCCAATTCTTAATTATATGTTCATTCTCTTCATATTGTTCTGTAGTTAGCAATTTATTCAAAAATAGATTTACCATTGACTTATATACTATTAGTCTATTTACTACAGTTTCTTTTTTATCCAATGTAAATGAGATGACAGGGTTGTGTTCTTTGTTTACCAAATCACCGATAGATGAAAAGTGAATTATTTCACAATCTAGAAAATCTTTATTCCTTTTTAACTTCATTGATTGATTAAGCTCTCTGATAATTTTTTTATTGTCTCTAGATTTTTCAAGTTCATAATATGAATTATCCCATAGTCTTTTTATGATTCGGAATTTACTAAACCTTGAAATTTCTCTATCATTCAAGAAAAATGTAGGAATTAAATACTCACTAAATACACGTTTTTGGATTTCCAGAGGAAACTGGTATTTACACAAAAAATCAAAAACAAGCCCTTTTAGTAAATAATTATAAAACCCTTCACTATTTAGAGGATTGATGATTAGTTTTTTTTCTAATTCTTTTGACTTATCATCTGTGTATTTGCTTTGTTCCTTCGCATTATTTAATAAGTTTTCAATTTTTAATATTTCAAGATTCTTAAAGTGAATTTCTGCTTTTCTGCTTAGAGAAATAAAATCTTCTTTATATGTTTCAATTTTCAATTTTTTATTTGAGATTAAGTTTTCGGGGTAGGGAATTGAAACACCTAAAGCCTCAATAATACTAAAGGGAGTAACAGAGTAAGCTATATTATGCAGAGGAATATTTGTAATTATGTTGTTCTTTTTAATAGATTTTTTAAAATTTTGCAAGAATTCTCCATTTTTAGAATTCATTAATGGTCGATATATATTATTATCAAATAAATAATGGTATTTCATAACCAAATATATATTATTTATTTCTCTTAGTCGTATTTAAATGTTTAAAAGCCCTTAGCCTCTTCTGACTCCCCCGAAGGGTGAGGATTTTTACTCGCTCGTTGTATTTGTTTGTGGTATCCGTTTTACTTGTGGATTGGTGTGTGGGAGCGGTGGTGATTTGGATAGTGAGATCTGGAGGTTGGGTGATGATATTTTCAATTGAATTGTATTAAATTTGGTTTCAAAATTGTTTGGATTATGTTCGCTCTTGTTGATTGTAATAATTTTTATGCGTCTTGTGAACGGGTGTTTGATCCTAGTTTGAATGGTCGCCCTGTGGTGGTTTTGTCTAATAATGATGGTTGTGTGATTGCGCGAAGCAACGAAGCGAAAGCTTTGAATATTCCGATGGGTGCGCCTGCATTTGAGTATAAAAACCTTTTTGAACGGCACAAGGTTGAGGTGTTTTCTTCAAATTATGCTTTGTATGGTGATATGAGTAGCCGGGTGATGAATATCTTGTCTGAGTATACGCCTGAGGTTGAAATTTATAGTATTGATGAGGCTTTTTTGAAATTTGTTGGTTTTGAGTTGTTCAATTTGCAATCGATTTGTGATGATATGAAATATAAGGTGACGAAATGCACTGGCATTCCTATATCTGTTGGTATGGCGCCAACAAAAGCTTTGTCTAAAGTTGCCAATCGGATTGCTAAGAAGTTTCCAGAACGGACGAATGGCGCTTATTTAATGGATAGTGAAGAGAAACGCATCAAGGCTTTGAAATGGTTGGCTATTGATGATGTTTGGGGAATTGGCCGTAAACATAGCCAACGATTGAAGGCTTTGAATATCCATAATGCTTATCAGTTTACACAGCTTAGTGATGACTGGGTTCGTAAACATATGAGCGTAGTTGGGTTGCGTTTAAAAAAAGATTTGGAAGGCCAACCGACTTTGGATCTGGAGTCGGCTGCGGATAAGAAAATGATTTCGACGACGCGGTCTTTTCAAAAGATGTTGAGTTCATTGGAAGATGTTCAGGAACGGGTGTCCACTTATGCGATTTCCTGTGCTGAAAAATTAAGAAAACAGGGGTCGCATTGTCAGATGTTGATGGTGTTTTTGCATACGAATGGATTCCGAAAGGATTTGCCACAGTATGGCAGAAATATCGTGGTGAATACGCATTATCCAACAAATTCGAGTATTGATTTGGTCAAGTATGCCACTGCTGGATTGGAAGCGATTTTTAAGCCAGGTTATCATTATAAAAAGGCTGGTGTGATTGTGATGGGTTTGAGTCCTAGTGATCAAAAGCAGTTCAGTTTATTTAGTGAAGAAGATCCAAGGCATGACCAATTGATGTCGACTGTAGATCGACTGAATCGGACACTTGGTAAAAATAAGATTAAATTTGGTAGTCAATCTTTGGGCCGCCAATGGAAAATGAAGCAAGAGCGATTGTCACCAAAATATACCACTGATTTTAAGGATATCATTGTGGTTAATGTGTAATGTAAACGGTTTAAAAGTTTAAATTCAGTATTTATGTGTTTTCATACTTCACAGACTAAAAGCGTGGTGCAATTGGAACAGCGATATGATGTTCGTTTGGCTGAAGAAGCGTTTCGAACATCGTTTGATCAGCCACAATATCATTTGAATGGTTTTGCGCATCCTGAACTCTTGGTGATTCCGCAGGAAGAGCCTTCGGTGATTGCTCCTGGTCTTTGGGGTATTGTGCCGGATAATAAATCAGCTTCGGGTATTCAGGATTATTATAAACAAGCTGTGAAATATGGTGGCGGTTTGAATGCGCGTTCTGAAAAGTTGTTTGATCATTTTATTTATAAGCGTTCGGCTTTAAGCCGACGTTGTATTATTCCGGTTACTGGATTTTTTGAACCGCACGAGCACCAGGGTAAAAAATACCCTTTTCATTTTAAGCATGAACAGGATGAGGTATTGTCTTTGGCTGGTTTGTACACTTTTATTGATGGCGTGATGACGTTTACGATTTTGACTAAATCGGCATCGCCTTTGTTTGCTAAGATTCATAATAAAAAGAACCGCCAACCGGTGTTGCTTTCTCCTGATCATGAACAGGACTGGTTAAGTGATGGTCTGAGTGCAACTGATGTTCAAGACCTCATCGATTTGCCTTTTGATGATGGTTTGCTGAATACTTATCCTGTGAGTCGTGATTTGTTTAGCCCTAAGGTAGATTCAAATGTGGATTGGATTTTGGAGGAAGTGGATTATAGCTTTAGGCAGTAGGCTATATGCAGGAGGCTTTAGGCTGGTCAATTAGTGATTGGTTATTCGTGATTTGATTTTTGGGTTTTGAAAGGTTTTTGAGTTTTGGTTTTGTAGCGTTTTGGTTTATAATCAGTTGTTGGAGTAAGTTCTTTTCGATTGCATAACGATTTTGTTGATATGGAAACTAATTTAGTTTTATTCTGGGAAACCTGCCATTTTCGTAATACTTTGTTAGCCATAATGTAATACTTATACCAATAAAGAATTTTGTTTATCTGGATAATACATAATTTTATATTCAGGTGATGGATGACTGTCATTTTTAATTTTATCTAGATATTGTTTAATATCATGTAATTCCTTTTTGAAAAAGAATTCGTTGTTTTCACTAAGAATAAAATTAATTCTCATATCAGCATCATTATTTATACTTCCATTATTCTTAAAAAAATTAAAGCTAGCATCACATTTGAAATGGAAATAGTTAGTCAATATAAATCTTGAATGAATTCCTTCTAAGCTTTTTGGATAGAATCCTTTGTAATGTATGGCAATATTTAAGTTAAATGAATTTATTCCGCAATTTTTTAGATACCTTTCAATAACAGAATGTCTTTCTTTAATGTTACAATTTCTTTTCAGCTCAGTAATAATGGTAATATCAATTGGTTGTATAGTTTTTTTATTGCTTAGCAACATTTTTAAAAATGGAAGTAAATTCTTACTCATTTTTTGATTAGAAGAATCATTCAAAATATATTTATCAAAAATTATTAAACTGTTGAGTGGACTGCAATACTTGTCAAGTTTTGACCAACAATCTAATTTTTGATCATCTGGAATTAATTTACTTTTTGTGACTTTAAAATGAACTCCCTTACGTGTTTCAGCAAATTTTGCCCATCGCTTTTCTATATCTTTATTGTTAAGAAATATGAAACCATATTTCTCGGTAAAATTGTTTGTGGTGGAAGAATCCCGATCGAGAAAAAATAAACTATGACTAAATTTATTAGTGTCTCTGCAAATTTTGTCAATTTTAAGACTAGACTGATATTCAATAGTATTAAATTTATCAAGCATAATTTCCCAAATAGGATTTTCTTCCATAGCTACTTGAAAATCAATTTCACCTTCAAAGTCACAAATTAGATGATAATCCGAAAAATCCTGAGTTATGAAATGATATAAGTCTGACCTGACATCATTGGTTTCTTGGGTTAGGAATAGGTTATCTAAAAACTCACTTTCTACTATTAACTGTTTCTTCATTATTTTGAGATATTCTTCTTTTTTAATAATTCTAACTTAAGTTTAGTAGCTTCATCATAAAATCCATCTCCAAATTGTTGACTCAAAGCACCATTTTCTTTTATATTTATTTTTCGAATTTTCTCTTCCTCATCGTTTACATTTTTATCGGCATTGAAATAATAGATGACGATATCATCTAGTGGTATTCTTTTCTCAGCTGCAAGCAATTGAGATTTTCTTATAATATATTCACTATGTGTTTCAACAATGAATCTTACTTCAAATGTTTTTGTAGCATCTATTAGAAATTCTGCTAATAGGGATTGAAGTTTCGGATGTAAGTTAGTTTCTGGTTCTTCTAAAAGAATTAGTTTTTTAACAATATTTAATTCTATTTTCTTCTTTTTATTAGTCTTATTTTTCTTTTCTATAGGTTCTTGTAGTGCAATTCTTAATAAGATTGGTAAAAACTGTGTAATACCATAACCTAAGTCAGCTAAAGCGACATGTTTGTCTTTTTTCTTTAGATAAATCGTTGTAGCTACGCCTTCGACATTATTAAACTCAATGCTGTCTGCTATTTCAAATTTCTTTAACCAGTGGTTTGTAAATGCTATTGATTTTTCTGAAATATCTCTAGATCTATAATCAAGAATTAATTCGTTAAAAGAAGTACCTTGAGAGTCATTGGTATAAAGCCTTCTTGTATTAGCTCTTACGGCTTCTAAGTATTCAGTATTTTCAATAATTTGAGAAAAATCCTTTAAAATCCGGCTTAAAGGTCTACGAAATAGAAATTCATGTAAATCTCTTTCAACTTCTAACTCTACATTATCATCTATAAATTGTTCAAACAATTTTCCGAAAATTAAAGTTGGTTCATTGAAAAACTGTTTAGTTACATTCTTCTCTATAGAAAAATGTGTACTTAATTTAAAGTGTAAAGGTTTCTTTGACCTTTTAATTTTGTGGTCATTTCTAAGAACATCTTCTATAAAAATTTTTTTTAGAACCTTGTTTTTAGATACTGTATTGTAATCAAATTTTAATCTATGGTATTCATCTTCTAAACTACCTATGCTTAATTTTAAAAAAGATTCTACTTTATCTTTTAGAAATAGTTCAATACTCTTTAATTCTCCACTTCTCTGGTTTTGAAAGTAAGTTAGTTCGATATAAATATTTTCAGAGTTATTAGTCTGGAACTCTTTTAGAATATGATAAACACTTCTTTTTGTTGCTACCGGCTCTCTTAAAAATGATCCCATAAACCTAGAATCAGTCATGCTAGCCTCTAATCCAAACACCATACCCCTCTTATCTTCCGTATAGTTATTTAAAGAATTTTTGAATGAACCTAGATTATGTTTTGGTCCTGAGAAGTCTAAAACCTGTAGGTCATTATTACTGTTATTTTTCAACAATAGTAATGACTTGAAGATAGAACTTTTTCCAGATGAATTAGGCCCCGTTAGATAAGTAATTGGGCAAATCTCGAATTTTGTTTTTTTATCAAATACGCGGTAATTTTCTAAAGAGATATATTTTAAGTGAGACATACGGTTTTTTAAATTTTTAAATTTAGTTAGAAATGTTTTGTAAATTAACAATTTTATCATTTAAACAGGTATTATCTTATAAATTCTGATTAACGTAAAAACAAACACCTGTAGAACAATAATTTATTTGATATTCAAAATTTTCATTTATATTTTCGTCATTGTTAAAGGGGTGATTCCAATTCTCCGATAAGAAGATATCAATCATTTACTACTTCATTTTCAAATTCTAAACCGATGCTTTTAAGAAGAGAATTATATTGATCTTCATCAGTTTTTAGTTTCTCAATAATCATATTTGCTGATTTCTTCATTTCTGGTACCTCGACGGGGGTTGCCCCTCTTTCAAAAACACCAGACAAGTGAGAGTATTCATTATTTATGCGATCAGTCAATATTGTAGGTACTGGATCTGCACCAAAAAACTTTTTCAACTTCTCTATATCCTTTGAAGCATCTGGATATTTATAGTAGAGATATATTTCAAGAAACTTCCTTGCGTTATTTCCAAAGTTATAGAACACAGTATAGTTAGTGTCATCTACAGTTTCAATCTTCGCACATTTATAAACCTGTTCAAAAAGAAAATTGAACTCTGTAATGTAATCTTTCAAATATTTGGGCATTGCAAGTATTTGAGAAATCTTTTCATCTCTATTTATTAAGAAAAAAGCTCGTTGGTAATCTTGGAACTTTGAATTGGGCGGTTTCATGCCTCCAGTTAGACGTTTGAGATATTTAAGGAAATCTAGATTATGGGTCGAAATAAATAATTGTTCAAAAATGTTTCTGTCTACAATTTCAGATTTTAGCAAGCTGAAAACAAAGAAAATGTGATTACCGTCCAAACTAGAGATTGGATCATCAATCCAAATTATAGGTTTACTTCCTTTTGTATCAGTGTCTTCAAGCTTTGCCATGAAGTAGCAAAAGGCAAGTAAACTGCATTCTCCTTCACTAAGGTGATGTGCTTCATTGTCATCCCTAATCACTTGAAACCGAATTTGCTTTTGTTCATCAAATTTATCTTCAATGGCGCGTAGTGATAAGGAACCGTGACCAAAAAAATCATTCAAAAATTCATTGACTTTTTTCGCTCCTTTTTCCTCATCATTCAATTCTCTTTTTTTACTCCCTATTGCTTCCTCTTTTTTTTCTATATTTTTTGCAATTGATTCTTTATTTGTTTTGGCCGCTGTCTCCTTTTTAGCCAATCTCCCAATTTCATCTTTTTGATCAGTATATTTTATAGTAAGGAGAAAGTCTGAAATTTCTTGCAATCTCAAATTATTTTGAGCTTCCTTTTTCTTGTCACTAAGAGAATCAGAGAATTCATTTGATTTCGTGCGTATATCCTCATAATCATCCCATACTGAAAGAATCTTCTTTGAATTGTTAGTTGGGGTATCAAGATCAAAAGGGTGAATTAGGTCATTTTTCCTTTTTTTTAACTGTGTTAAAATGCTGTCTAAGGAAACGGTGTAAGTCTTTGAACTTTCAGAAAATGAATCAATCAAAGAATCAATTTCTGTGTGGAAATTAGAGTAGAACAAATTTTTACTTGGTTTGAATGCCTCCTTTATAAATTGTTTTATTGTTTTGATCCTTTCAATCAGTTCGTCAATTGATTTTTCAAGTCTTTCTGACTCCTCATCAAAATGCTTTTCGAGTAATTCCCATCTATTCTCAGAAATTACATTCCCGCAAAATCCACACTTGTCTCTTTTGTTTTTATGATGTACTCGGCCTTCCTTGACCCATTTATTTAGCATTGCATTTTTAACCAGTTCTTCAATTTTACCACTTTCGCTAACTGGCCTTTTTACAAGTTCTTTCGCTTCCTCAATGAAACTGGAAAGTTTCAGATCAATTTTGGATGATGCTGGAATTGGCTTCAAAGTATTTTCATCCAGAAGTTTCTCCAGTTCTTTTTGCTCATTATTAGAGAGGGCCTTATAGTCATCCTTCAATACGGTTTTAATGTCTTTGTTTAGTTCCCGGATATCGTAATTCTGCTTTCCGTATTTGGCAGAATTGTACTTGATGCTGGTTTTACCTCCTGTTGTGGCTTTTGAACGCAGCTGTTCATTAAGTTTCTTATCAGCACTATCATGGTTCTTCTTTGCAGTTTCATAATTCTTTTCCGCTTGAATAAGGTCTTTGTATAACCCTGTTTGTTTGCCCTCTTCATTAATTCCTAACTCAGATTCTAAGGTCTTAATTTCTTCTTCGATTTTGTTATTGTCATCACCAAGGATTGCAAAAGGCTCAATGCTTGCGTCAGGATCAACTATGAACTTCAAGTTTTCTCTAACAAAGTCTTCATTAAAAACACGGATTTTTTTGGAGTGTCCATTTAGGTTTCCATTTGAAACATCCGATTCCCCTTTAATTGATACGGTAAACTCTGGGTTGACATACTTATCTGAAATCTTGTTTAATTCCAATGCTCGAAGTATTCTAGATAGAGTTGTTTTACCGGAATAGTTTCGCCCATAGAATATATTTATGTCTTTGAATTCTTTGACGGATCTATTCTTCTCTTTGACAGTCTTATCCCATTCAAAATTCTGAAATACAGCAAGGTTCTTAATAGATTTAAACTTTGTAATCATATCGTTTTCCTTTTATTTTTAATTCAACAATTTCATCTATCAAAAACTTCATCAAAATGTGGTAGAACAGTATCATGTTTTTTTTGCCTTTTGATTAAAATTATTCTGGGATTGCATAGTGTTTTTGGTTTCCTATGTTGGTTCTTTTAGCATGAAGCCCAAATTCTTAATATTCCCAAATATATATTATTTAAAATTTATAGTCGTATTTAAACGTTTAAAAAGCCACCTCTAACTTCCCCAGAGGGGGAAGATTTTTTACATTATCTTGATATTTATAGGGTTTTGGGTTGATTTATGAGTGGTGTCTGTTGCTTCAATTTTGTTTTTAAGTTGTTGGCTCCTAAGAAGTTTGGTTAGTTAGGTGTAATGTTTTATTTCTAGTATCTATTTTTCAAATTCAGGATAGCTCTTCAATAGTTCTGCAAGTCTTTCTTGTTCAGTTTCACCAAAATTATTTACTGAGTATATTTCTTCACCATCTGCACCGTCGATTTGGGTAACTTTAGCTGTTAAAATTGCATCTTTTGGTGCGCTTACATCTGCCCAATTGCTAAGCATGTTCGGAGATAAATACCAAGTTACTTCCTCGCCAGGCTCGAGACCTCCAGGGATGGAATAATTAAAATCGTCTTTAATCCATGGAACACTTCGCTCAGGACTTGCTAAGGTTCCTGTAAAATATGCGCGAGATACTGCTTTTTCAGTATTATTTATGACTGTGAGTTCAATAACTGGTTCTTCTGTAACGTAATAAGTTCCGGACTTCCTTTTATAAAAACGAGAACGCTTGACTTCAAATTTTTTAAGTGCTTTTTTGTCCTTTTGGGCTTGTTCTTTCTTTTGTAGAAGCTCCTGAATTTCTATTTTAGCCTGTTCTTTTTTCTTGCGTTCTTGTTCTGCTCTGATTTCTTCAGCCAACCTAATAATTTCGTCGGCAGACTTGCCATCAATTTTAGCTTTCATTCCTGACAAACCCTCATCCACACTGGTGTCGCCTTTCATCAGATCACCAAGGTTGATATCACTTAACATGACCAGTTGTAATGCTGAAGTAAATTCTTCTTTTTTTTCATCTGAAAGGTTTTGTTTTATTTCTTCTAAAGAAGCTTTCATTGCTTCATCTGAAGACGCATCGATTTTTTTGGTGCAAGCCGTCAAAGACATTACAACAAATGCTAATACATAAATAATTGATTTTTTCATTGTGGTTATTTTAAGATTATACCACAAAGATGAAACCCATGTATGCAGCCAACATGCACAGTTAGCTATTTATTACTATGCGCCTTTATTCCCTTCATTGAGTGAACTTACAATCTCAAAGATATTATCTGCTTGATCTTCACTGAAAACACCATCAACACCTTGGGAATGAAATTCTTTAAATGGCGCTTCATACAGCTTTTCTGGGTTTATTTTGCCATTGGATGTAAAGAAGGATTTTAAGGTTTCTACAAATTTTATTTGCTCAGAGTTTAATTCGTACTCATTGATAAAATTTGCAAAAGCTTGGTCTACTTTTTTAGGAGAAAATCCCAATAGTGAAACAATTAAGGTTTTAATGTCTATTTTGCTACCCAATGCTTTTTCCAACTTTTCTTTTTCTTGTTTATTTTTAAATAAAATATTTTCAAGACTTTTTATCTCTTCATCAGTTATGGGTTCACCATTCCTTATTCTTGAAATGACTATGTTATCTTTATTGTCTTGAATAATTTTTTCTAGACGTTTGATGTTATTGGTAAAGGGCGTTGGTGTTTTGTATTCTTCTCCTTCATCATTTACACCAAAGTCCTTTATTTTAACTTGCAATTCATCAAAACTATCTTCAAAATTTGTCGTTACATAGCGCTGGTCTTCTTTATCGATATACACTAATAAATCTCGAATGTTAGTCCTTATTTTTTCAAGGTGCTTAAGACCATCGTTTAGCCAAAAATATTCATTTAATGGTAACTGTATTATATGTTCTTTTTGTTTTACTGCTGGAATGCTTGTTTTTTTAAGCAACTTTTGCGACAAAGCAGCAACTTTACTAATGGGAATGTTTAGTTGCTCCTTAAACTGAGCAGATTCTGGTATTTCCATCCGTTTGATCATTAAACTGTAAATGAGTTTATCGTAAAAACGCGCTAAATCATTTTCTCCTTGAACTGGTTGTATTAGTGGTGCTATCGTATCTTTAATGGTTTTAATTTCTGTTTCGGAAAGGTAATTCCAAACTGCTCTATTGTTTTCGCCAAATTGAATGACTTCTTTAAGATGCATGCGGACGTCGAATCTAGATTGATCTAAATTTACAACGGATTGATGCAAGCTGTCTAATAGATTTTCTCTGAATTGTTTTAGCTCAGGATCTTTTTGAAAGTGGTTTTGTTTTAAGTATTCTGATAACTGAAGTTTGATATGGAATACTTGTTCTGTTATGCTTTTTTGCACACTAGAATTAATACCTTTTGGGTTTTCGCTAAAAAACTCAAAATTTCCAAATAGGTCAAAAATCAAAAATTTGTCCTTGTCTTTTCCTGGACCAAATAAGTCTGGTCTTAAGCGTGAGCCACGGCCAATCATTTGCCAAAATTTAGCATAAGACTTCACTGGTTTATAAAACAACAGGTTAACACAGCTCGGTGCATCTATACCGGTATCCATCATATCTACTGAAATGGCAATTTGTGGCAGGCGATCTTTTTCTTCATCACAAAAACGCTCGATAAACTCTTGTGCTTTAGGTTCACCGTGGGTAATTACTTTAACATAGTCGTTCCCAAATTGTTGCTTATCCATTTCCAGAAGCATATCCTTTAAAAATTGTGCATGCTTCCTATTTCGTGCAAAAATGATGGTTTTACCTATTTCATCGCCTCCACGTTTTTTTATGGCATGTTTTAAAATATAGTTAAGCGTTTTAACGGTTGTATCTACATTAAATAACCAGTCGTTGAGTTGGTTTTCAGGAATCCACTCGTTTCCGGTGGCTTCTTCGCCATTTAGAATTTCGCTTTCAAATTCTTCTTGCTCTTCTTCAGAAAGGTCTTCGTATTTAATACCTGTGGTTAAAAATTTAGTAGGTACTTCAATGGAACGGTAAGGTGTTAAATAATTTTCCTTTACTGCTTCTTCGAAACTATACGCATCGGTAGGCGACTTATCTGGCAAACCAAATACTTTATACGTATTGTGGTCTATGGTTTCTTTTGGGGTGGCTGTTAGCCCAAGCAGTAGGGTATCAAAATATTCAAATATGGCTTGGTATTTTTGGTATATCGAGCGGTGGGCTTCGTCTATGATGATTAAGTCGAAGTGCCCCACTCCATAAAAACGTTTTTCTTGGTCTCTTGAACCATCTATTAAGCCTATAAGTGTTTGGTAAGTTGAGAAGGCTATCCTTGCATCTGGATTGTCTTTTTCTTCAATTAAATTAACACAAGAGTGGTCGGGTAAAAGTTTAGTAAAGTTTGATTTAGCCTGTTTTACTAAGCTTACTCTATCGGCTAAAAATAAAATGCGTTTAGCCCAGTTGGCTTCTAGCAACAATTTTGAAAAAGCAATGGACGTTCTTGTTTTGCCTGTACCTGTTGCTAATACCAATAAGGCAGCTCGGTTTGTCCCAATTAATTTATCGGTTGCTTTATCATTTCCTGTGATGTGTTCTGCAATACTTTTTATAGCACGCATTTGGTAGCTACGACCAGCTATTTCTGTATCTATTTTTAATTTTCTGATGTCTTTGCGGTTATTGCGTCTATACATCAATGTTTGCAGTTCATTTTTGGTATATACCCCATGAACTTGTCTTGCCGCTTTATAGAATTGATCGTCCCATAAATAGGTTTCGTAACCATTGCTGTAGTACATTACTGGTCTTTGACCGTGCATTAGTTCAAGTGCATCAGCATAAAGTTGTGCTTGGTTTTCGCCAGACTGTACATTTTCCATGGCTTTTTTAGCTTCAAGTAGGGCTAAAGGTTTGCCATTGTCATCCCAAAGTACATAATCTACATAACCCAAGCCAGAAGGATTTGTAGATTTAGGCATGTGTATGACTTTGTATTCTTTATCGTTTGCTCCTTGCAAATCCCAACCCGCTTCACGTAACATGACATCGATTAACAACTCGCGTGTTTGCTTTTCGTCTCTTGGGTGATGGGTTTTATCTTCTGTATTAGCTTCTTCTTTATTGGCCTTAAATGCTTTTTGTTGTTGTTGAAGCTGTAGTTTATAAAGCTGGTTATCTTCTAGAAGTTTTTCTTTCTTTTCTTCGGCTTCTGCTAAGTATTTTTGATATTCTTGATGTTGCTTTTCGAGTTTGTTTTGTAAGTTTTCGAGTTGACGTTTTGAGATTTTAGTTTCTTCTTTATTGGGGATTATCTCCCAGTCGAAGGCTTTTGCTATGCTTATCTCCCTATCACTGTAGGCTTTGCCAAACCATTTAAGGAATAAAAATAACTTTTCTATTACAGTTAAAGCATCAGCTTCATTAACGGGTTTGTTATGAGAAGCTAAATTTCCTAATTTTCTTACAATGTGCAGGTCGCTATAGAGTTGTTGATTGAACTGCGCTTTAAATTCGGGTTGTTGCATTAAATTAAACAGCGAAGTATCGTAAGGTTTTTCTAGTTCGTGATCGTTGCTGTACATCCAATTGATGGCCATTTCTAACGACATGCGTGCATAAAAAAGCGATGTACGTGATTCGTATCTGGCTTTTTCTTCAGCGGTATGTGCCAAGTTGTAGAGTTCTTGAAAAGTGGATGCTAAAAAACTAAAGTTGGATGTCATTTCTAATTATTTATTCATTAGTAGAAAATATGTTGTTATGGTATTTTTTAATGGCGCTTACCCTTTTAAAATCATATTCCCAATCGCTATTATCTAATAAGTTAATTTCAAATTTACAACTTGGACATTTAAAGCTTGAAGGTTCTTCACTAAATTTCTTAAATGGTTCAGATATAAATTGAGTATCTTCACCAGAATCAATATCCGGCACTTGAAAACCATTTCTTTTCAAACCCTTTAATGATTTATAAAATACTTCCATCTCTAAATTACCTCTGTTCCATCTAAACCACCATTTTCCATCATTACTTCGTTTTCCGTAGGCTTGTATAAAAGGACTGCCGCATTGATCAATAAACCATTGTAATTGTTTATCGTATAACTCTTTATTCTTACTTATTCCTTCTGTTTCTGTTCCACATTTAGGACAGCATATTATGCCTAAATCTTTATGCCCTTCATCATGACAAGTATATTCTTGACCAGTTCTTTCAATAATATATTTACGTCCATTTATTTTTTCAGTACTGCAACAACCGAAGCAATTTTGACATATATACCAACCGCAATTCTTTCCATCTTCTATTGACTCTGGTTTACACTTTACAGTATCTCTGCTGTCTATTATACCCTCACACTCCCCATTCAGACAATGGGATAAATAGATGTTTTTATCTGGATTCTCACATTCATTATTATTACAAGAAAACCTGCTTACACCATAAAAACCATAATTACCTTGACCATTTGGTTTTAAAATTGATTTACAATTTCTACAAGTCAAATGTTCTAAAAATCGGTTCACTCGATTAATAACATTAATAACTATTTCATACTGAACTTCTTGATATGAAATATTCAATATTTTAAGTGCATCTTCTAAATTATATTGCATCCAATCTTTTGGTTGATGAGTTTTCCGACATGGATTAAAGCATTTTGAATTTTCACACCACCAAAACTCGAAATTAGACTTACGGCATAAACTTGGGGAACCTGTTTGTCTATTAATTGCCTTTCTACCATCACAAAAATTTGCAAATCTTGGAATTCTATCGGTTTTTTTAAGTTCGTAACTAGTGTTTTCAAGCTCTTCATCTGTACCCTCCTTTTTTTTAATGATAGTCCTACCAGAACATTCTTCAAAAAAGCCATCAATAACTAATAAATCATCTGGTCTTTTAATATGATTTGCAATGATGTCAAACAGTGTTTTTCTTTTAGTAATCTCATTATCAGATAAGTCAGACATTATTTTTAGAACAATACTTAATGTAAAATCCAATCCAATCCCATCAATATTTTTAGCATGTTCGCTAGTAGTATAATCTATAGTGGTAATTCTTTTTAAATCATCTAAAGTCAGCTGCAATTGATTAGTGGCTTTAAGCATAAGTACTTTTTTGAAAAATACCTTTTGCAATTTGCTGTTTAGTAAGCCTGTATAGATAACGGCATCATCGAAGTTAAGTGTATCTGTATAATCTAAAATAAACCACTGGAGTTTTAAATAATCATCAGATTTTGAATATACAGTATCAAAAAAACTTTGGCTTAACACATCGTCCTCAACTTGATCAATGAATAGTTTTGAAAGTTGAAAATCTCTATGAGATTTAACTACACTTTTTTCAAAATGAATTTTAGAAAACAAATCTCTCAATTCTTGATTAGAAGCAATCTCAAATATCTCTTTGAGTTCTTTGCTAAGATTTTCATGGTCTATAGTTTCTTTATAGAGTTCCACAATCCTATTGAAGATAATATTTATTGGAGAGAAATTTATTAATTTGATAGTCCAAAAATAGATAATCTGAGCATCTGTAAATTTAGTATAATCTATCGTAATGTCCTGATTGACAAATTGCTTCAACACTTCTGAAAGTTTAATATTTGAGGTATTGCTTTCAATACTGTTATCTAAGACTTCATTCAATACAATATCTTTTTCAGTTTTAGTCAAGTTATCTATAATTGAATAGGAATTGGTTTTGTAAATATGATCTATAATCGATGATTTTATTAGGTCTAAAGGAAAAGTTACTGATGTATTTTTCCAGAATTTAAATTTTTCATCAAGATTGAATTCATTTTTGACTTTATCTGAAATTTTGTTTAAGACATTAATGTTGCCTTTTTCACAGAAATTATAAATAAATACGGCCTGATCAATATGAGACAAATTACTTGACAGAAAAGCTAAAATATAATTTGAATAATCTGCACTTGAAATTTGATCGGCCTGTTGCCTTATTTGATCTAAAGCTTGAGCGTAAATTCTTTGATTATCCTTGATTAAACATTCAAAAAGCAAAAATTCCAAATCTTCTTCGTCTTCAATCCTGCAAACTGTTTTCGCCCTTAACTTTGTCCTTTGTTCAATTTTAGCAATTGGAATTTCCACCACCAGATCATCATGTTGATTAATATCATAAGGACTGATGCCTTTGACGGATTGCGAGCGAAAATAAATGTCAGGTAATCCATTCCAACTTATATAGCCTTCTTCAATATCTGTTTGATTATTATAAAACCATTTTAATTTTCCTATTAGTTTATAGCTATTTTTATCCTTAAATACATTTTTGAATGATTCCAATCTTATATTTTCATGTTTTCTCATATTAGATATATTTGAATCAATTTTGAGTCCTTTTTAGCTTACTGCAAGAATTTGAAGTATTTTATTAGAATTTTCATTCATATTATTTTCACACCAACTCCCCCTTAAACGCCTTTTGCAACAAGGTCTGAAATAAATCTTCATTTGCTTAGAACACTAACTTTGCTGAACCTTAATGTGTTGTATTTCAATTGATTTTATCTTTTCCTTATATTAGAAAAGTCAACTATTTACGAATTATCAAGATAAGCCTATCAATATTTGCAATTTATTTCACGGATTTTTGTTGATAGCATCGGCTCTTTTTCTTTGTTCTATTTTGCTGATAATTAATATTTTAAATGTGTTATGTTTTGTTTTAATTTTATTTGAACCTGATTTTATTGACGTTTATTGACGTTTATTGACGATTATGAGAATTATTTCATGGCTTTACGTCAATAAAATACTTTGTACCTTTTTTGTTACCATGTTTTTTAATGATTTCATCTGTAATCATTTTATCCATCATAGTTCTTATTGTTCTTCTCTTTATCTCATCACCAATACGTGCATGAATATCACTTATGCTACTATTGGGGTAGTTTTTAAGATCTTCATAAATTAATTCTTGAAGCCTGTATGGTTCAATTCGTTTTAAATCGGTTTTCTCTACGAAATCAGTAGTTCGTATAAATTCTGGATTTACATAGTAGAAAGTTCCTTTTGTTTTTCCTTTTGATTGGATTATTTTAAGGTCTATTAACCTTCCAATCCAGTGCTGAATACCATTTGGTTTATTGATGTTCAAAATTTTAGATAAGTCAATTGCGTTAATACCTTGGTTTTGTGCCACCACACCTAAAGTAATTACTTCTTTTTGTTTAAGCTGTAATTCTTCTGATGCTTTATTCATAAGCTTTAAAATATCCTTACTTACAATTTGTTTTTCTAAAATGACAACTACTCTATCATCATCTTCTAAAATTGTAGGAAGTTTTTTCCCACTACCTAAAAGTAATTCATAAACTTTGTCATAGCCACTACCTTCTTTTTCCATGAGTTTTAAATCGTAAAATAGCTTAGCTAAAAGTGCATTACGTTGGACAGATTTAGTTAAAATATTTTCAGGAGTTACACCAAGGGGTAAAGTGCCTGGACTATGTATTTCAAGCCTATTATGAAAAAGATTTATAAAGATATCACCACGCATTGTATAATTTCGGTGGGCAAATGCATTAGCTACGATTTCTCGAATAATCTCAGGTTCGTAATTGTAAATGTTTTTTCTAAAGATGCCGTCAGATACTTCTATAAATTCATTCCATTCCGGAATTTCTTTTAGAATAGTATTTATCATTTCCTTGGGGTTAAGTGTATAATCGTCCCATACCCTTTTAGCAATTTTATTATCTTGTTCATCATATTTTATGAACTGAACTGCAGGTGGATAGTGAAGTACTGCACGGTCTCTTCTGTTCCCAATCCATAATATTCCCAAGTTTGTTAAATAATTATCTTGAGTGATAAAATAATGATCTAATAGTTCTTCATCGGTCATTTCTTTTACGAAATCGCTAACTCTTTCGGAAGATCTGATATCTTTTAGGAATTGTGAAAGTTTAAATTGGTCACAGTGAGCTAAAGGGATTTTCTTGACTACTTTTTCTTCCCAAACAAATGAGTTTCTTTCTGAAAATAAACGCCCTAAATCTTCGGGCATTATAGGTTTACAATCATCTGAAATACGCATATAGTATTTACCATCTGTTGTACTTGCTACGCTTTGACCAGTTCTAAATATTTGTAGTTCTATGTATTGTGCATTGTTATCTGCCTTTTTAATAGATGCTGCAATGCCTACATTAAGTGTTAGTGAAGGAATCTTTTTATTTATTTTTTCAATAAGATCATTTGTGATCATTTGACCCTTGGGAGGTAAGTCCTGGTCATCTTCTATGCCTATTAATATTTTACCTCCCTGAGCATTTGCAAAGCAAACACAGTCTTTTGCTAGCTCTTTAAAATTTGCTTTTTTACCGCTAACAATCGATATCGATTTTTTATCAAGAAGGCTATTTTCTTTCATGCTTTAAAGATAATTTATTCATTTTATTTCTAATACTATCTTAAGATATAATACTTCACACCTAATTATTCTTTTCACACCAACTCTCCTTTAAAAGCCTTTTGCAACAAGGCCTGAAACAAATCTTCACTCTCTTTTAGCTCTCGTTTTGCCAACTCCTTTTGTTGCTCGATTAAATTTACTTTTTCAGCAAACTGATTTTGTAGGGATATTGGAGGTGATAAATATTTTAATTTCTTCAAAGCAACAATTTTTAATTCGGCAAAAGTTGTACCTGAAGCAATATTATTATAATTAGTTGCGAATAAAACCCTTAGGAAGTTTCTAAGGTATTCACTATTCACAGATGTTTTATTGATTTTAATCCATAAAACTCTTCCGTCTTTGAAGTAAAAAGGAGAATCGTTTATCACTTTATAAATTCTCCCGTCAGGGCAGATTGAAGGCATTAGTAAATCTCCAATTTTAGGTATTCCTGTATGTTTCTTAAGTTCTTCATAATGCTCTTTTGTAATAAATAAAGTTGGCTGAATATTAATTCCTTCACTTAACTTACCTATTTCCGTTCCTCTGAAGAAGGCAATGCCTTTTTCAACTAATTCATTTTTAAAAACTCGTTTACTTGATCCGACACCACATGTTTTGCCTAGAACTTTTGTTTCCCACCCCTTCGGATTCGTCACCGGATCTCCAAACATCTCCAAAAAGATACTTTGCGCCAGTTGGTCGTATTCTTGAAGGAGTTGTTGGGTTTTGTCTCGTAAAGCTGCGGCGTTGTCTAGAATTTCAGCGATGCGTTTTTGGGTTTCGAGGGATAATTCTGGTAATTCAATTTCTTTAATCTTTTTTACTGAAAGATGCTTTACAGTAACAAAAGAAGTTTTGTCTTCAATTTCTTTTAAAGATTTTGGTATCATAAATTTTATAAAATCTTTATCTACTTTATTGTTTTTCGGAATTATTTTACAAACTCGCTGATTTAATAAAGCTTTACCTCCGCGCCACTCAGTTAAATTAAACTGACCATCCATTCCAATTAAAATATCACCATTTTGAATAATATATTCTTCTTTATACTCACCGTCATAATAAGTAGAGACACTGTTGCTAGTTACATCTCTAATCCTAATTATTGGGAGTCCTTTTTCTTCTTTATTAAAGAGCTTTGATTTAAATGCAAAGCCAGATAATATATCAACGCAATTTTCTAATTTCATTTTAGCTAATTTATTTTATTTGCATATAACTTTCTAAACCTAACATTCAAAGTTATTTTTAAATCTCACATCCAAACTCCGAAATCATACATCCAAAATTCATTCTTGCTTTAAATTTTCAATTCGTCAGTTGATGACTGACTTTTTTATAACGTGTAAAGAAAATTGAAAAATCTTTACAGGTTATTTACATGTGTAAAGACAATGGTGTTTGTTTTACATGATGTTTTTAGTTTTTTTTTAAGTTCATTTTAAATCCGACATCCCAGCTCTCGATACATTTCGCAAAAAATTAAACTACAAATTAAAAAACACCCTACAAGCGAAGCACTCGAGCTGACATATATCCGAAATCAAAAATCACTTTCCAACTTTTTTATTAGCGCTTCTCGTTCTTCTGTAAGCTTTGCAATACGGTTTAGAATCACTTTTGGTTTATCATATTCTACTTCTTCATACACAATTTCTTTGTAGCGGTTAATGGATAAATCCCAGTCGTTTTCTTCAATTTCTTTAACGGGAACTAAAAAGCTTTGAGAAGTTCTATCTGCGTAATTATGAGAACAGGTTTCGTCCATAAAATCATCCAATCCTAAATTGTCAGGCACATCATGGACTGTGATGGGATTTCCCTTTTCGTCATGCATTTTGCCCCAGTAGTCGCTTTTTAAATAGCGGTATTGGTCTAAAATCTGAGGAAGATTAAAGTCATCATGCGCTTCAGCCAACTTATTTAATTTTTCTGCACTAAAGTCACCTTTGGTTTGGGTAAAGGCATCAAAAATATCTTCATCTACCAGTAAATTTCGCTTATCGTCTAAAGATTTTCCATCGGCTTTCATATCGTAAAACCAAACTTGGTCTGTACCACCAGTTTCGGTTTTGGTAAAAATCATAATCGCTGTACTTACTCCGGCATAAGGTTTAAACACTCCACTAGGCATAGAAATAACGGCCTCTAATTTGTGGTTTTGTATGATTTCTTTTCGAATGCTTTTATGGGCATTACTTCCTCCAAATAAAACACCATCAGGAACAATAACTGCAGCTCTACCGCCTTTTTTGAGTTGGCGTAAAATCAATGCTAAAAAGAGTAATTCTGTTTTGGATGTATTGGTTACATTTTTTAAGCCAACGGCAATGCTGTCTTTATCAATCGTGCCTTTAAAGGGTGGATTGGCTAAGACCAAGGTGTGCGCTTCTGCCACCGTATTGTCTTTGGAGACTGCATCTACGTCTATTAAGTTGGGTTCTTCTACTCCGTGTAGGTATAAATTCATGGATGCAATACGCAGCATCGTGGCATCGAACTCGGTGCCATGAAACATGTGTTTATTGATGTGTTCGCGGTATTTATCAATTTCGGTTTCTTGGTAATGGCTATCGATGTATTCTTTGGCCGCCACAAGAAAACCTGCCGTCCCAGCTGATGGATCGGAGATTACATCTTCTAAGCCTGGATTCATTAAAGCTACCATCAATTTTATAATGTGTCTTGGTGTACGGAATTGTCCAGCAGTGCCGCCACCTTCGAGTTTGGACAATAAATACTCGTAGATATCGCCTTTGGTGTCTTGCTTGGTCATATCGATGCGTTCGAGTTTTTCCATGACTTGGTCTAAGACCGAAGGCTTGTTGATGCCAAAGGAAGCACCGCGCATGTACTGGCTAAACATGCTTTTTTCTGAACCCAAAGTTCTGATGAACGGAAAAATACCATCTACGGTGTTGCTGAAAATTTGATGGCGTTCATTTACATCCATTTCTTTCAGGTTTTTCCAACGGAAGTGTTGTTGGTTTTCATTAAAAATAGAAGTGTATTCTTTATTGAACCGTTTGGCTTTACGTTCGTTTAAATTTTCAGTTTCATCTAAATCTTTGATAAAGATGAGGTAAGTGAGTTGCTCAACAATGGTAATGGTGTTGGAAATGCCTCCTGTCCAGAAGGTATTCCATATTTGGTCTATTTGTGATTTGAGTTCTCCGGTAATCATGTATCAATTATGAATTATGAATTATGAATTTGTAAATATAGGTTTTATGTATGCAGTGGTTATGCGTGGTTGTAGTTTTTATACATTTCGTTAATTTTTTCTTTCATTTCTAATCTCACTTCTTTTGGTTTTAGCACCGTTACTTCAGGACCAAATGATAATAATGTTTGATATAATTCAAAATTAGGGATCACTTCAATTTGGATGGTACAACCCGCTGTATCTGTTTTAACAGGCTTCTGTGTACCGTGTAGCGGTTTTGTGTTTATATAATGGATGGTTTTTTCAGAAAAACGTAATTCAATTTTTACAGGATGTACATCGATTGGCTTCGTTACTCCGATCATCTCATCGAAGTAGTCTAGCCAATTAACCTGAGTTGGTTCAAATAATTCGTTAGATTCTTCAATAAGATTTATTCTGTCTAAAGAATACGTAGAAATACTTGGGTAATTATTTGTTTTACACAATAAAAACCAACGGTTGTTGTATTGTTTAAGATGATAAGGATGAACTAAAAAAGTACTAGCTTCTTTACTATAAGGCTGATATTGTATGTGAGCTGTTTTTTGTTTAACTATTAAATTGAATAAAACACCAATCCATTTTGCACCTACTAAATCGGGATTGCTTTGATAGGCAATAACACCTGTTTGCTCTTGGTCTAATAGATTGAAAGCCTGTTTCATTCTTGGAATAAATTCTTCTAACCATCCGAACTCTGCTCTATGTTTGTATCTTGAAAGTATGGTTATTGTAGCAGAAAGTTGTTCTTTGTCCAATTGATTCAAAGGATGCTTCGCTATGGAAAAGTCTTTTTGTTTATACCTCAGCACCTTTTTTTTACCATCTTTTAAATCTTCTGCTAATTCGATACTAAACCCATCTAGCGATTCCATGAATTTAATGTCTTCTTGTAGTTGGCGATGTTTAATCCCTGTATAACCATGATCTTGCAGTGCGCTGTTTACTTCTTCTAAAATTGTATAATAGGTATGCTTGCGTTGGAAGTTGCTTAAGCATTTATCTATTACATTGTAACGAAGTTGAGCATTTTTATTGGTAGACATTGGTTAGTAGGATTGTAATTTTAATGCGGTTTCAGTTAATGATATTAAAGTAATTTATTTACCTTAAAATTTAATAGAGCTATGTAAGGTGTAACACAGTTTAAGTCCAAATATAATTATAATTAGGTAAAATCAATTTTTGCAAGATGAAAAGTTAGTTTGTGTTTGTAGGAAATGACTTGATTTAAGGTTATTTGATTTTGGGCATCAATCTTTAATTTCAAAATTGATTATTCAATATTGTAGTTATTGATTTCATCAAGGTTTTTGAGGACGCTGGTTTCGGTTTTGTGGAGTTTGTCTTTGCAGATTTTGAGTAATTCTGAAGCGCGTTTGATTTTGTTTTCTAGTTCGTCAATGTTGATTTCTGAGTTTTCGATGTTTTCGACGATTTCCTGTAATTCTTGGTAGGCTTTGGTGTATGTAATTTCTTCCATTATCCTTATTTTTCTGATTGGATTTTGTGTATTTTACTGTCGATTTCTCCTTTATAAATCCGGGTCTGGATGTGATCGCCTTTTTTGATTTGCTTGGTATTCAATACTGGTTTGCCATTAATTTTTGTGATGCTGAATCCTCGTTTTAAAATGTTTTCTGGATCTAAAATATTCAATTTTTGTGATATGAACTCCAATTGGTTGTTATTGTTATTTAGTTCAAGTTTTGTTGACCTGATGAGGTTTGTTTTGGTTTGAATCAAACTTTGATTTTCATCATTCAGTTTTTGTTCGAAACCTTTTTTGATGTCTTTTAGGAACTGGTCAATTGCTTTGTGTTCTGTTTTTAGGAAATCACTGGTTTCAGTTTTAATGGATTTGCTAAAGGTGTTGAGGTTTTGTTTTTCGTTATTTACTCTATTGGATGTGATGTGTTTTAAATTTGCTACTGTTTCCCGAATGTAATTTCTCTGGGTATTGAATACGTTAATGATCCTGGCGTGAAATAATTTTCCGGTACTGTTTAAGGTTTCCTTTTGCTTGTTAATTTGTGTTTTTGAAAAGTAAGCAAGGTTGTTTTGGTACTGGTCTAATCTATTGGCCATGCTATAGAATTTTTCTATCAAAAATTCGCCTAGCTTGGTGGGTGTGATGAAATTTTTGTAACTCACCATTTCTGTGATTGTTGTATTGGTGGAGTGACCAATTCCCGTTAAAACTGGAATCGGAAATTGTGCTATGTTTTTGGCCAAATGGTAATCGTCGTAAGCTGAAAGTCCAATTTCACCACCACCTCCGCGGATGATGCATACCGCATCAAACAGCTGTTTGTGGTTTTGAATTATTTTTAGTTGTTGAATGATAGTTCTTGCTGCCTTATCGCCTTGAAGGATTGCCGGGAATAGTTTGTGATGAAACTTGAATTTATGAGGGTTGTTTTCAATGATTTCAATGAAATCGCTATAGCCTTTGCTGGTTTCTACTGAAATGATTGCAATGGTTTTGGGAATCAAAGCCAATTGGGTTGATTTGTTCAGCTCAATGAGTTGTTCAGCTTTCAGCTTATTGATGGTTTCTTGCTTTTGTCTGGCTAATTCGCCTAAAGTATAGTCGGCATCAATATCAATAATATTCAGTGATAAGCCATGGACTGCATGGTAATTGACTTTTACTTTGGCCACGATGGTCATGTCGTCTTTGAGTTGTTCGCCTATCTCTTCAAATTTTTTGGAAATGATTTGAAAATTGGCTTCCCAAATGGTTCCTCTGAACTGTGCTTTAATTTTGTTGTTTTGTTTTTCTACCAGATCTGGATAGCAATGGCCACTTTGGTTGTAATGGTTGAGCTTTAGGATTTCAGCTTTTACCCAATAAGTTTGACTTGCGTGTTCTCTAAATAAATTCGCAATGGATTTGGAGAGGTTTTGAAGGCTATAAACTGTCTTGGGCTGCACTTTGAGTTTTGTGTTTCTAGTGTTCTTATCAAAGGTAATGAAATGGCCCCCTCTAACTCTCCCTAAGGGGGAGAATTTTTACTTGTTCGTGGATTAGTGATTGGTTGTTACAGGTTGTTTTTTAATCCACTGGGTATTTTGATATTCCAGGTTCGCTATGCTCAAAAAAACCAGATTCCAAGAAGTAGTTTGCCAAATTCAAAGCGTCTCCATCAGAATTTTTAGTTGCTCTTAATTCAAACCATTTAGGCATAAATTCATTTTGTTCAACTAATTCTGTATTTGTTTCTGAAATCAATTGGTTTAAATCGGACAAGTCATTTTCGTTAAAGACTTTTATATAAAAATTACTCCCATAACTATTTATACAGTGATCTCCTATCGGTTGTCCTATTAGATTTTGACAGTTGTCTGTTTGCATTGTATAATGAACATAGGAAATAGCTGGATTTTCTTCTAAATCTGAAATTATTTGGGTTATTTCAACACAACTTTTAGAAGAGCTAAATTTAACGGGGATTTCCTTAAATTTATACTTTCCACTGTTATGAATTGTATAATCATAACTTTGGTCGAATTGATTTAGTGTTGACATTAAATTTTGTATTTCGATATCACTGTATGATGTATCAATACCTATCAAAACGTATTCATTTGATAATTCGCCCAAATAATTCTGAGAATCATTATAGTATTTGAAGTTTATAAAGTCACAACTACTTTGAGATTGGCTTAAAGAGACATCATCTTTACTACAACTTGTAAAAAGCAACATCATAGTAACAATTGTTAAGAATACATATTTCATAGCTTTTGTTTTAGACGTAATTATAATTATTAGTTGTTTTTTATGATTATCGAATTTACACAAATATAATTAGATTATTCGGATTTAAACACCTATGAACAAGTGCTTTATATTGAGAGTTTATAAGTTTCAATTTTGGAATTTCATGATTTGAGCATTAAAACAGCAAAATCAGACAGAATTAAATATATATAATACCAACCTAAGTGTTCTTTAATTCTAAATTAGTAAAAAACAGATGAACAGAAAAACTAACTTCTGTTTTTCAGAACGATACTAAACGTTTGTCAGAATTGTACTTGACTCCTGCTGAATTCTACTAAATAAGTTTGACTATTTTAATAGATTGATTTTTAAGATTTGTAATTGTTTTTCATCTAGATAGAAGGTATTAGTTTTGATTGATTTCATAATTATTGATTTGAGTTGCTTATAATCACCTCGGGAATGCCTATATCTAGTATGTTTTGATTATATTTTAACATTTTAAATGTGTATTATTTAACATCACGTTTAAGTTAAATAATAGTTAATAATGAAATTTAACATAATCCCGCCATCTCTTTTATAGTCTCATGTATGAATGTAAAACACTATAAATTAGTGTAAAGTGTAATTTTTTAATAAATAAATACGGTTTTATGTTTATATATTTTTACTAATTTTAGGCAATATTAATCATTAACAAATTCTTGTAATTATGACCAAAAACACAAAAAAATTAAGAATTGGTTTGGTGTTGATGCTTTTCTTGAGTATTTGCTTTGCTCAAGGCGCATTTGCCCAATCCGGCTTTACGCTTCGGTGGGACTCCGAAGCTGGATGTTTAAACTACGACGAAGAGCGTGAAAAAGGTATACCTTTAGAGGATCTTACTGATGATGAATGTATTATCGTTTGTGAGGGAAGCACTGTAAATTTTGAATTACTTTTTGATGAACAAGAACTGAATGTTGCTTCCATTCACTGGCAAAGTGATGGAGGTGATGTGACTTCAGTATCAAGTGATGAAACAGAGGCCTCCGTGGATTGGCCAACAGTTATTAACAATGGAGAAGTTACCGTAGAAATAACTATGGGAAATGGCGAAGTCATTTATAGCAGTCTCTGTGTTAACGTCAAAGCGAAACCGACCGCTGATTTTGAAACGGCTAATATTGAAACTGAAATCTATTGTAGTCAAACAGATATTTACTTTAATAATTTGTCTTTTGCCGCCGACGGATCACAAATCGTTCATAGCGTTTGGAGTTTTGGGGATGAAAATTTTTCCAGTGAGGAAAATCCTGTCCATAGCTATGAGGAGCCTGGTGAATATAGAGTTGATCTGACAGTATATGATGAATGTGGGTGTAGTGATACTCATTCAATATTAGTTAAAGTTGTAGAGCCTTCAATGGAAATTAGTTGTCCAACAGTCACCTGTGAGGGTGCTACTGAAACTTATACTTTAGAAATAAATCCCTATGCAGATATAGAAGAGATTCAATGTGAGCGTTACAAATGGATTGTAGATGGTGGCAGTATTGTTCAACAAGGACAAGACTGGGTTGATGTGGTCTGGAATGAAATTGATGAGGATGGATTTGGCTATTTGTATTTTGACCAAAGCAGTTGTAATGTAGAATGTAATAATATTTTGGCTGTACGTGTGCCAGTGGTGGCAACAGAAGGCACTATACAGGGTGGTGATAATGAACTATGCGAAGGTGAGCAATCGAGATATAGTTTACCACAATGGCCGACGACAGATTTTCAGTGGGATTTATACGATAGTAGCGGTACAATTTATCCAAATGCTACAATTCTTGTAGATCAACGCAATGAAATAGCTGTAGATTCTCAAGGTTTAACAGAAGGCACTTACACTTTAAGGGCTAATTACACCAATACTTTACACGGCTGTGGTGGGCAAGCGGAATATGAAATTCGCATATTTGAAAATTTAGAAATTGAAGATCATGATCCTAAAATATGTGAAGGTGATGAAGTTAATTTATCAATAAGTAATAGCGGCGCAGATGCAACTTGGACAATTAGCCGATATGGAGATACAGTTTATACAGGCGGAAGCAGTTCATTTGATTATGCATTTAATGAACCTGGACGTTATAAAATAAAAGTTGAAGCTCCTGAATTCTGTAGTGATGTGAGTTATATTGAGGTTTTTGAAATTCCATCAGTAGCCAGTGCAGAAATTATAGGATCCGACATTATTTGTCCAGGTGAATCTTATACTTTTACTTATGATGGAAATACTAATGGGTTTATTATAGATTGGCAAGTCAATGATGGCGTCTTCAATGGACCAAGTAATGGTGAATCTGTATTGATAGTATTTGATGAGTTTTTAGCAAATTCTACTAATTATGAAGTCACCGCACAGCTGGTCAATCCTGGTTATTCAGATTGTGTTTCTAATACTTTGGTTAAACCTATTCAAAAATTTGAGGTTGAGGATGAGATTATAAGTGCAGCTCATAACTCTAGTGATCCACAAACTTTCTGTACAAGTAGTTTGTCTGATTTTAGCATCGCTTATGCAGACACAGATACCTACAAGTGGACTATTGATCCAGTTGAGTTAGGTGCGGTTTCTAGCGGACAGGACACTGCCAATCCAACTATTTTATTCAATGAAGTGACTAATGGAGATTATGATGGTACTATTAGTGTTGAAGCTAAGGTCTGTGGAAAAATGGAGGTTATCGATACTTTTGATTTTGAACTTATTGGATCTCCAAATATAACAGTTAATATTCCCAATGATATTTGTGCGGAAGAATCTTTTAATATCGATATTACCAGTAATCTACCATTGATTGTTGATGATCCGAATACCGATATGATTCTGACATTTGATCTTGGACAGGGGCAAGAACAGGTGATAACAGGAGGCGTTCAGAATTCTTCAACTTCATTTTCATTTGATAATGTAATCATTGATAATAACATTAATAACACAAGTAACATCAATTATAGCTATAGTATTGAGATTGTCAATGAAAACTGTAGTGCTGCTACAGCCAATGGAAATATTTTAGTTTACCCAGCACCTATTGTTGGCATTTCTTCTCAATATGGTAATACTTTTTGTAATATATCTAATATCAACACAGTTTTTACTGCTAATACACAAAATGGCTCAATTTTTCAATGGTATTTTAATGGTAGCCCGATCTCAGGAGCAAACAGTTCTATTTTGGACTTGGGAAATTTGAGTACTGCAGATTTTGGATACTATTATGTAGAAGTTACTGGCCAAAACGGTTGTGTTAACAAATCCATTAGCAAGTACATTTACCAAGAATGTGTAGAGCCTCCTTTATGTGATAATAATGAAATTGTAAGTGTCACAGGCGATTGGGATAGTTGTGGTGTTATCGAGCTTAATGGTTCTTATACTGGTTCCCCAGACGAAGTTTCATTTTCTAGATTTAGCGAATTCACTATTGATAATGCTTCTCTAATTGATGATACGAGTGATGTATTGCATACGTATGCACCAAATAAGCCTGGCATATATAATTTTGTATATTCAGTAAGATATGGTAATTGTGTTTATAGAAAGTATGTAGAAGTGATTGTCGGCTATCAAGCTGAAATGGACTTTAGTATCGATTGTACGGGCAGTACATTTGATATCACAATTTTTAATAATTCTCCATTTTTAGAGAGTTTTAATAACATCAATGCGACTTATGAAATCAGAAACACCACTACAAATTCTACTGTTCCTCTGAACTCAGCAAACTTTGATGAAGCTATCGCAACTGGAGTGGCGCCAGGAAACTATGATTTAACTTTGACTATTCAAGAGCCTGGTTTTCCTCCTTGTGAAGTTATCGAGAATATTGATTTATTAATTCCAGTAGCTAGTTTTAGTGTTAATCCTATGTCGTACTGCTTTGATGAGTCTGTGACTTTATCTCCTGATAATGTTGATGAAGAAAACTTTACGTACTCCTGGATTTATCAGGATAAGCCAAATAATTTAACACATATAACACCAAATTTTGATAGTATGGATGATGCAGAAGTCACTCTAATTGTTGAAAACAAATACGGCTGTAGTGACAGTTTGACGATTTCTGGGATTGAGGTATTTGAACCTGTATTTAGTGGATTCATAGATCCTCCTTTATCTGGTAATACCTTATGTGAAGGTGATAGCCTCGAATTATCATTTGAAATTATTGGAAGTGATATTCCAGACTCTTATGCATGGTATCACGATGGGTCTGAAATACAAGGTGAAAGTTCTTCAAGCGTCACAATCGATGAACCGGGTCTATATACGCTTTGGTTGTTTGATGCCAATGGATGCTCCTATAAGGCTACAAATGGTATTTATGTGAATGAAGCTTTACCACCAGAACTTAGTGCAGAAATAACTCCAGAAATTTGTCAAGGTGATATTATAAGTATCACGGGGCAATTATCTCCTGAAGATACTCAGTATAGCGTGTTTTTAATCGAAAATGGTGGCAATACTTTGCTTCAAGGTTGGACGGTCGGCCCTGAAGTAGATTTTACAGATACTCCCTCAGGTGCAGGAAACTATGAGTATTTGGTTGAGTATAGAGACCCAAGTACAGGTTGTTCAGACACTGAAATATTCAATGCAACCGTTTTTCCAAGTACAAGTATAGGAGTAGATTTTGATTTAGTCAGTTGTGATCCATACCGTATTCGAGTATTTACCACAAACACCCCTTCAGATCCAGGACTACTGACTTGGAGTAATGGCGAACAAGGCAATGAAATTTTCGTAGATCACGGTGGGCCTTTTCGTGTCAGATTCCAGCCAGACTCAGACGCCTGTGGTGCTACAGCTACAGTAAATGTACCAAAGTCACCTGAGGAATATATGTGGATTTTTCCAGAAGGCTGTTTTGAGTAT
>NZ_RQVT01000049.1 GCF_004010055.1 Psychroflexus aestuariivivens | reverse complement strand
GGGCTCGAACCCAGGACCCTCTCCTTAAAAGGGAGATGCTCTACCAACTGAGCTACCAGATCTGTGCGTCTTTTTGCGGGTGCAAATATAATATCTTCTACGATTATATCAAGGAAAAATAAATTAAATTTGAAACATTTTTAAATTGTTCAAACAAACCTTATGAAAATTGTTTTACTTGGTTATATGGGAGTTGGTAAAACCAGCTTAGGGCGCAGTCTTGCAGAAGCGCTAAGTCTTAATTTTATTGATTTAGATCGATATATTGAGAATAAAGAGGACGCTAGTATAAAAGACATTTTTAAAACTAAGGGTGAAATATATTTTAGGAAAATAGAAACCCAATACCTGAATGAAATTTTAGAAGACAAATCTGATTTTGTTTTATCCTTAGGTGGAGGAACTCCAGTTTATGCCAATAATATGTCACAGATTTCAACAACAAAAAATTTACTTTCGATATACCTGAAATTAGATCTTAAAATTCTTACCGAAAGGCTGTTTCTAGAGCGGCAAAAGCGACCATTAATCGCACATTACAACGATTTGAATGCATTCGAAGAATTTGTAAGAAAGCATTTGTTTGAAAGACAACAATTCTATTTTCAGGCAGATATAGTTTTGGAAATCTCGAATTTAAATATTGAAGAATCTAAACAAAAATTAATTCAACTTGTCAAAAGTCAAAATCAATAAAGTTCTGCTTTTGGTGAGTTTTCAAAACTGACTTCAACCATTTCATTGAGTGATGTTGACAACGAAATACCTTTGAAATCGGCCTTGATAGGAAATTTTTTATGATTTCTATCGACGAGTACGGCTGTTTTAAATTGCTTAAGCGGAACTTCAAGAAAATATTTGCAAGCGTAGATTAAAGTCGTTCCTGAATTTAAAACATCATCCACAAGTATCAATGTTTTATCTTTGTAAAATTCAGGACTAAGGCTTGCTTCAATATTTTCTAAAGGATTTTTCTTATCAATTGTGACTTCACATATTTGAATTTTCAAATCAGATATGGCTTTAATGTTTTCAGCGATGAGTTTTGCTAAAATATAACCGTTTTTTGCAATACCAGCAATGACGATTTCATTTTCATGAATGCTATTTTCTATAATTTGTAAAGCAATGCGTTTTATTTTGATTTTAATGTCTTCAGCATTCAAAATCAAAGTTCTATTTGTAGCCATATTATCTTGATAAGATTGAATTATATATCGTCTTTTGCATTTTCTTTTAAATCATCAAGTTCCCGCCTGTCTTTTTTAGTAGGTCTACCAGTGCCTTTTTTGCGGTAATAATCTTGCGAATATTTTAGCAATTCTAGTTTTTCTAAGTTTTCTTTTGGAGTAATATCATGACAATAAATATTAACTAGTTTTGCGCCAACACGAGATTTTGGAATGTCCAAGATTTCTATTTTGTAGTTGATTTGATTTTTCCTAATTTCAATTTTATCAGTAGGAAAAACTTCTCTTGAAGCTTTCACACTTTCGCCGTTGATTCTTACATGACCTTTTTTGCAAGCATTGGTTGCAATGCTTCTGGTTTTGAAATATCTCACATGCCATAAAAACTTGTCAACTCTCATTAATTTGAAATTTTAATACTAAACAAAAATATAAGAAAATTGTATCTTGCGCCAAAAATTAGAGTTAAATGAAAATATTTAGAATTCCACTGATTGCATTGATGATGATTTTTTTGTCTTGTGACAATGATGATGATAGTTCAGGAGAAGTGGTGACAAGAGATCCAGAAGTTGTCAAAGACGAAAATATGATTGAAATTGAAGATTTTTTGGAAACCCATTTTTATGAATTCCAAGACAATCCAGAAAATCCTGACTTTCAAAAAATAGTTTTTGATACCATTGATGGTGAAAATGCTGATAGATCTCCAATTATGGAATCAGAGTTTTTAGAATCTAAAACCGTTGAGCAACGTGGTATTGAATATAAATTATATTATTTAAAGCTCAGAGAAGGATCCGAAACTGCAAGACAACCAAAATTTGCTGATTCTACTTTTCTGACTTTCAATGGTAGACTTTTAGATAAAAGCTCTTTTGATAATGCACCGAATCCTATTTGGTTTGACCTTACAGTAACTTTACGAGGATTTTATGAAGTGATGGGGGAATTTAGAGGAAGTTCTGGATTTACTGAAAATGAAGATGGTACTATAGATTTTAATGACGATTTTGGCATAGGTGCAGTATTTATTCCTTCTGGAATCGGGTATTTTGCAACTCCTCCTGTCGGTTCAGAAATTAGATCTTATGATCCTTTAATCTTTACTTTTCAGCTTTATAGTTCAAAAGAGTCGGATCACGATCGGGATGGAGTTCCTTCATGGTTAGAAGATATCAATGACAACCGAAGAGTTGGTGATGATGATACTGACAATGATAGAAACCCTAACTTTACAGATGCAGACGACGATGGAGATGGCGTGCCAACTGCAGATGAAATAGAGTTTGATGACGACGGAAATCTCATTTTGCCAGATTCCAATGGCAACGGTATACCAGATTATCTAGATGAAACTTACCCTGAGTAACAGACTAAAACATAGTATTAAAAAAGCCTCGTTTAAATATTAAACGAGGCTTCTTTATTACATTATTTTGATAATCTATATTGTTTGGTCAGTATTGAATTCTTCGAGATATTTTTTCACTCTTTGGATAAACTGACCTCCTAAAGCACCATTTACAACACGATGATCATAGCTATGCGATAAGAACATTTTGTATCTTATACCAATAAAATCTCCTTCTGGTGTTTCTATAACAGCAGGAACTTTTCTAATAGCGCCCAAAGCTAAAATTCCAACTTGTGGTTGGTTAATAATCGGCGTACCCATTACACTACCAAATGTTCCAACATTCGTAACGGTATAAGTTCCACCTTGGGTTTCATCAGGCTTCAGTTTTCCTATCCTAGAGCGATTAGCTAAATCATTAACTTTTTTAGCCATTCCCAGTAAATTCAACTGGTCTGCATCTCTAATCACAGGCACAATTAAGTTTCCATCAGGCAAAGCTGCTGCCATACCTAGATTAATGTGCTTTTTCTTGATTACTTTATCGCCATCTACTGAAATATTTATATTTGGGAAATCTTTGATTGTTTTAGCAACCGCTTCCATAAAAATAGGAGTGAAGGTCAGCTTCTCACCTTCACGTTTTTGAAAGGCATCTTTGTGTTTATTTCTCCAATTCCAAATATCTGTAACATCGACTTCAATAAAAGATTGTACGTGAGCAGAAGTTTGTGTACTTGCAACCATATGACTGGCAATAAGTTTACCCATTCTACTCATTTCCACAACTTCATCTTCGGCATTTACATTTACAGGAGCATCAGCTTTTGGTGCTGCAGCGGTTTGCACCTTTTGAGAAGTTGCTGGTTGAGCTGAAGATTTTGCTTGCGTTGTTTTGCCAGCTTTTTTGTCTTCAACGTAAGCCAAAATATCATCTTTAGTTACACGCTCATCTAAGCCAGAACCTTTGATGTTCTCCAATTCTTCTAAAGAAACATTTTCTTCTTTAGCTATATTTTTAACTAATGGTGAATAAAAACGTGAACTTTCAGAAAAATCAGCTGCGGGCTTAGTAGTTTTTTCAGCTTCAGAAATACTTTGCTGAACGGCTTCTGCATTTTCTTCTGTAGTTGAAGTAGAATCATCATCCTCTTCGCTATCACCTTCACCTTCGCCTTCAACTTCTATAATAGCAACAGCTTGTCCTACTTTTACAACATCATCTACTTCAAAAAGTTTTTCAACCAGAACGCCGTCAACCTCGCTAGGAACCTCCGAATCTACTTTGTCAGTAGCAATTTCTAGCACGGCTTCGTCTGCTTCTATGGTATCGCCAACCTCTTTCAACCAACTTGTGATTGTAGCTTCGGCAACACTCTCGCCCATTTTGGGTAATTTTAATTCTATTTTTGCCATATTTTTAACCTAAAAGGTGTTTTTGAAATTTAAATTGCGAATTTAATAAAATTTAGCCACTTGTATTCAGATTCTTATCATAAATTGAATTTTAGAACCTCGCCTTTCGACTTGCTGTGTTCACTGCCAAGGATGAAATTACAAAAACTTGGTCTAATTCTGAATTTGTTTTTACGATTTTTCAACTTATGCATTGCCGAAATAATATCTTTATAAGATAAACTCTCTGCATCAAAAATAAGATATGAATTTGAATATTCTATATCTAATTCCATTTCAGTTTGAAGTGGTTTCTGAAGGCTTTTTTCGAGATCATTTTTCAATTCTTTGTTATTTGAAAATAAAATATAATGTTCGGAAATTGTTTCAGATTTTACATTATTATGGCTAAATTTATTCATTGTCTTTGCGAATTTCAAACCGAATTTCACTAAAAAACTTTGCAGTGAATTTTTAAAATGCTTTTGATAAAAAATAAACATTGCCTCGTAAAATCTTTGCAAATACACATCATCTCTGTTGGTGCTTTCGCCTTTGAAGTGAATATTTTTGATATCACCAACATAGTAGTTTTGGTAGCCAGCTTTCAAAATTCTATAACTCAAATCGATATCTTCGCCATACATATAAAAAGCTTCGTCAAAGCCTTTGACTTCTCTGTAAATACTAGTTTTTAAAAACATAAATGCACCGACTAAAACTTCTGTTTTGCCGTTTTCATTTGTCTCTATTTTTTGGTTGTAATAATTCTTTGAAATTCCCAGAAGTTTTTCCAAAGCCACTTTTGGAGTAGGGATACAGCGTTTGCTTTCTGGTAAAAAATGCCCTGATCCATCAAGGAGTTGCGTGCCAATTGCTCCAACATTTTCTGTCCTTTTATGAAAGTCGAGCAATTTGGTAAAGCAATTTTCAGCCACGATTGTGTCTGGGTTCAAAATGCACAAAAACTCACCTTTGGCTTTGGCAACGCCTAAATTATTTCCTTTCGAAAAACCTTGATTTTCTGTGTTCTGAATGAAAATAACTTCAGGGAAATATTTGGATACCAAGTTGAAACTCTCGTCTTCAGATTTGTTATCAACGACAATTATTTCAGAAGAAATATTAGCGGTTGCCTTTTTTACACTGTCAAGACAAAGTAACAAATAGAAAGGAACTTTGTAGTTCAGGATGACAACAGAAAGTTTCAAATTTATTTAGTTTTTAAGTGAATTTTCAAAAGGAACACGTTGTAGAATACTTCTTCCAAGCGTAATTTCATCGGCATATTCTAGTTCATCGCCAACAGAAATCCCTCGAGCTATTGTAGAGGTTTTGATTTCCAAACTCTGAACTTGTTTGTAAATATAAAAATTTGTGGTGTCGCCTTCCATCGTGCTGCTAAGAGCAAAAATAATTTCTTTGATTTCGTCATTTTTAGCCTTATCAACCAGAGAGGCGATGTTTAGTTGTTGCGGACCGACGCCATCTATTGGACTAATTTTTCCGCCCAAAACATGATATACGCCTTTGTACTGTTCGGTGTTTTCTATCGCCATGACATCGCGAATATCTTCTACAACACATACCACTGACTTGTCTCTAGAGGGGTTGTTGCAAATTTCGCAAACTTCTGTGTCAGAAATATTATGACAGTTTTTGCAGAGTTTAATTTTGGTTTTCAAGTCGACTATAGCACTCGCCAGATCTGTAGTTTGAGATTGGGGTTGTTTTAGCAAATGAAGTGCTAAGCGTAAGGCTGTACGTTTGCCGATGCCAGGCAAAAGTGAAATTTCAGCTATTGCTTTTTCCAGTAATTTTGAAGAAAATTCCATAGCTTGCGAAAATACAATTTTTGACTTTCCTTTTCTAAAAAATATTATACAAACATTTGTATTTTCGCCTCTCTAAAATTCTTGTATGGAAGCTTATCAGGTTTTGTTATTAGTGGCTGCGTATTTCGTAGTGCTTATTTTAATTTCCTTTTTGACAAACAAAAGTGGCGATAACAAAGAGTTTTTTCAAGCAAACAAACAATCGCCATGGTATTTGGTAGCTTTTGGTATGATTGGCGCTTCACTAAGTGGTGTGACTTTTATTTCTATTCCTGGTACTGTCGAATTCAATAGTTTCAGCTATTTTCAAGTCGTTTTAGGTTATACATTAGGTTACGCTGTTATTAGTTTAGTGCTAATGCCTTTGTATTACAGATTGAATTTGACTTCAATTTATACATATTTAGAATCCAGATTTGGCGATAATGCATACAAAACAGGAGCGTCTTATTTCATTTTGTCTAGAATAGTTGGAGCGAGTTTTCGTTTATTCTTAGTTGCCAACGTTTTACAATTGATTGTTTTTGACGAATTGAACATTCCGTTTTACGTCACAGTTACAATTACCATTTTGCTAATTTGGCTTTATACGTTCAAAAGCGGAATCAAAACTATTGTTTGGACGGATACATTGCAGACTTTATTTATGTTGATTGCCTTAGGAATTTCAATTTATTTTATTTCCGATGCTTTAGAAATCGATGGACTTTGGAATTATTTGGGAACTCACGAAAATTTTCAGATTTTCTTTTTCGATGATGTCAAAAGTTCAGATTTTTTCTTCAAACAGTTTATTTCAGGGATGTTTATCGCAATTGTTATGACTGGGCTTGACCAAGATATGATGCAGAAAAATTTGACTTGTCGAACTTTGAAAGACGCGCAAAAAAATATTTTTTGGTTCACAATAGTTCTTACCGTAGTTAATTTCTTGTTTTTGCTACTTGGCTTGCTACTGACCGATTATGCAGACTTGGTAGGAATTACCGCTACCAAAGACGATTTGTTTCCAGCCATTGCAACTTCGGGACATTTGGGCATTGCGGTCGCAGTTACTTTTATTTTAGGATTGATAGCAGCCGCTTATTCGAGTGCGGATAGCGCGTTGACTTCGCTAACCACTTCGATAAGTATCGATATTTTGGATATTCAAAAAAAATATACCGAGCAACGCCAAGAAACAATTAGAAAACAAATTCACATTCTGATTTCAATTGTTTTGATTTTGGTAATGATGATTTTCAAATATGCCATAGAAGACAAAAGTGTCATCAACAAATTATTTCAATTTGCTGGTTATACTTACGGACCTTTGCTCGGCTTGTATAGCTTTGGATTGTTTACCAAATGGACCGCAAAAGATCGCTGGATTCCTTTGATAGCAATACTTTCACCGATTTTAACTTACGCAATAAGTGGTTTTAGTTTGTGGTATTTCACTTTTGAATTTGGATTCTTTGTATTGATCCTAAACGGCTTTTTGACTTTTTTAGGTTTAGTAATAATCCGCGGTAAGCATAATCAAACTACAAGAATTTAAAACTTGAATTCCTTCAGCTTCAAGTAATTTTTGAAATTCTTTGTTATTTGAGCCAGGATTGAAAATCACTCGGTTTGGTTTTTGGGCAATAATGTAATCATAGTATTCTTTTTGAATTTCAGGACTAATGTATAAAGTTACAGTGTGTAGATTTTCTATATCTATTGTTTTTGTTCTAATTTTCACCCCAGAAACTTCTCCCGGCTTTTTGCCAATTGCAATGACTTCATAATCTTTTTCTATTAAAATTTTCATGACTCTGTTAGCATAACGGTTTTCGTTTTCCGAAACGCCAATAATAAGTGTCTTCTTCATTAAAGAAATATTTTTTTGTGTTTTCATTGCTCCTATGAATTGAGCGTCAAACTGTTAAAGTCTGTTAACTTTCGTAACATTCCGTCATTTTCCTCGTTTATATAACAAAGATAAATTTGACGAAATTTGGATTAGCCTCTTAAATATTAGCCTAAATTTAGATTACAAAAGGTAGCGAAATAACTCGCTACCTTTTTTTATTTTAAAAATACACGTGTATTTTTATCTAAATTCAAATTTTCGACGGTACCACTTTTCACCTCCAAAACATATTTTGAGGGTGCTTCAGAAGGAATAGAACTTTCATCCTCAGGTGTAGTGTTCAAATTGAAATCTACTATTTCAAAATTAGAATTCAAATAAATCAAATCTAAGCTAACAAGCGTGTTTTTCATATAAAAATTGGGGCGTGGCTTTTCATCTTCATAAATAAAAAGCATGCCTTGGTTATTTTCTATCTCCGATCTATGCATCAAGCCAATTTCTTTTTTATAGTCAGAATCTGCCAATTCAGTGTCGAAAACTGGCGATAAAGTGTCTTTGTTTTGAATAAAAACTAAACTTGTGTCTTTTTGAAATGTAATTGGTTTGTTTAAATTTTCTGATTTAGATTCTGTCTTGCAAGCATAAAAAAACAAGCCAATCGAAATTATAATTAATGCTTTCAAACTATTCATCTTTCGCATTTTTCAAAGCTAAATAAATAATTATTAAACCAGTAAGAATCATTGGTAAACTCAATAATTGGCCAGTGTTGAAAAGCCAATCGGCACGTTCAGCAACCTGCGGCTCTTTAACGTATTCCACCACAAACCGAATCGTCCAGAGTAAAGTGAAAAACAAACCAAACAAAAAGCCTTTTTTGCGTTTGATTTCAGTTTTCCAATATAGAATTGACAAAATCAAAAAGAGTACAAAATAACAAACAGATTCATAAAGTTGTGCTGGATGTCTGGCAAAGTCTTCACCTAATTGAACAAAAATTACACCAAATTCCGAATCGGTAGCTTTACCAACGATTTCTGAATTTAGAAAATTCCCGATTCTAACAAATCCAGCACCTAATGAAATCGGCAACACAATTCTGTCTAGAATCCATGAAATATGGCGTTGCATTACCTTTTTGCTGAAAAAGTACATCGCAATTGCAATTCCTATCGCTGCGCCATGACTTGCCAAACCTTGAAAACCAGTAAATTCGATTTCTGGTACAAAACGGAAAGGCAGAATAATCGACAACGGATCTTCGGTAAACAACTCAGGCTGGTAAAAGATTACATGTCCAAGTCTTGCACCCAACAATGTGGCAATGACAGTGTAAATGAGGAGTTTGTCAAGTTTTTCTAAAGATTCGCCTTCGTGCAGAAAGACTTTTTTCATCAGGTAGAATCCAGAAGCAAAAGCGATTAAAAACATCAGGCTGTAATACCTGATAAATATAAAACCTAAATCGAGTCCTAATGAAGGATCCCAAGTGATGGCTTGAAACATAGTGTACATTTTTGAGTGGTAAAGATAATTATTATGCGAAATTGAAGATAGAAACAGCTATTTTCTTTTGTTATCTGGCACCGGATCGTAGCCTGAACTTCCCCATGGGTGGCATTTCGAAATTCGTTTTGTACTCAAAATTAAGCCTTCTAGCAAACCGTGTTTTCGAAAAGCTTCCAAAGCATAATGCGAACATGTAGGCTGGAAACGACAACTTGAAGCAAGAAGTGGCGAAATAAATAATTGATAAATCTTAATCAATACAATAAAAGGAAATACCAATATCTTTTTAATCATCTTCTACTTTTTGATGGTGAAACTCGTTCCGTCCTTAGAATCTTTGAGTTCAACATTCATTTCTAAAAGTTTGTCTCTAATTTTATCGCTAGTTTCAAAATCTTTATTCAGTCGTGCATGATCTCTAATTTGAATTAAAAAAGCAATTAAAGTTTCAAAATCACTTTCGTTTCCGTCACTATTCTGAATATTTTCAATTTTTTCTAAGCCCAAAACATCAAAAGTGAAATCTTGTAAACTTTGCTTCAATAGTTCCAAATCTTTTTTAGAAATTTTTGCTTTGCCGCTTTTGATGGTATTGATTTGTTTAACCGCTTCAAAAAGATTTGCAATTAGAATTGGACTATTGAAATCGTCATTCATTGCGTCGTAACATTTTTGTCGCCAAGATTCAACGTCAAAATCACTTTGCGTTGAAGTTTCAATTTGATCTAAATCTGAAATAGCACTCATGAGTTTATGAAATCCTTTTTCAGCTGCAGAAAGTGCTTCATCAGAAAAATCCAAAATACTTCTGTAATTGGCTTGAAGCATAAAAAATCTAACCATCGAGGCTTCATAAGATTTAGACAGGTTTTCGTTGTCACCAGTAAACAATTCTCTGGGCAGAATATTATTGCCAGTACTTTTGGCCATTTTCTTGCCGTTGAGCGTCAACATATTGGCGTGCATCCAATAATTAACAGGGTCTTCTCCAGTTGAAGCCTTGCCTTGTGCAATTTCACAGTCGTGGTGTGGGAATTTCAAATCCATGCCACCACCATGAATATCAAATCTTTCGCCTAAATATTTTGTGCTCATCACAGTGCATTCCAGATGCCAACCAGGAAAACCAACGCCCCAAGGTGATGGCCATCGCATGATATGTTGTGGTTCTGCTTTTTTCCAAAGTGCAAAATCTTGTGGATTTCTCTTGTCAGACTGTCCAGCTAATTCTCTGGTGTTAGATATTAAATCTTCCAGTTTTCTGCCGCTAAGTTTACCATAATGATTGTCGTCTTGATTGTGATATTTCATCACATCGAAATACACATTTCCATTAACTTCGTAGGCAAGACCTTTATCAATAATTGTTTTGATGGTTTCTATTTGTTCAATAATATGACCAGTCGCAGTAGGCTCAATACTTGGAGGAATATTGTTGAATTTTTCTAAAATTTGATGGAAATCTGTGCTGTACTTTTGAACCACTTCCATGGGTTCTAATTCCATGATACGGGCTTTTTTGGCGATTCTATCTTCGCCTTCTTCACCATCATTTTCCAAATGTCCAGCATCGGTGATATTTCGGACATATCTAACTTTATAGCCTAAATGCTTTAAATACCTAAAAACGAGATCAAATGAAATAAAAGTTCTACAGTTACCTAAATGTACGTTGCTGTAAACGGTTGGGCCGCAAACATACATGCCAACATAACCTTCAGTTAGAGGCTTGAAAACTTCTTTTTGTCCTGAAATTGAATTGTATATTTTTAATTTTTGATCGTCGTACAAAGGCATATTTTAAAATTTAGTATCGAGTTGAATGTAATTTAAAAGTTCTTTTCTAACGTTTTCGTCTTTAAATTTTCCGCCATATTCGCTAGTTACAGTGCTACTTTCAATATCATTGATGCCACGGCTATTCACACAAAGATGCTTGGCGTCAATAATACAGGCGACATCTTTCGTGTTAAGCGCCAACTGCAATTCTTCGACGATTTGCATAGTCAAACGTTCTTGTACTTGCGGGCGTCTGGCAAAATGATTAACGATTCGATTCATTTTTGATAAACCTACGACTTTTCCGCTAGAAATATAAGCGACATGCGCACGACCAACAATTGGTAGTAGGTGATGTTCGCAGGTAGAATATACGGTGATGTTTTTTTCAACCAGCATTTCGCCATATTTATAATGATTGTCGAAAGTGGAAGCCTTGGGTTTAATTTTTGGATCAAGACCAGAAAAAATTTCGTTTACATACATCTTAGCGACCCTTTGTGGCGTGCCTCTTAGGCTGTCGTCAGTCATGTCGAGACCCAATGTTTCCATGATTTGGTGAACATGATGATTTATTTTTTCTACTTTTTCTGCATTAGAAAGCTCAAAAGCATCGTCTCTCATAGGATTATCTGTTGAAGAAGAAATATGATTGTCTCCAATTTCATCAACATTGTCCATGTTTTTATTATCGTTCATTCTTGAATATGAAATTTGAACTTGCAAAGATAAGGTTTTTAGCAATTTTTCTTGAATAGTAAACTTTATTAATCAATTTTATCTTGATAATTAACTTAGCTTTGACATTAATTTATTAATTTTAGCCCTTAAAATTTATTAAAAAATGCTCACAAATTATACTAAAATCGTTTTGATGACTGTTGTTGGCTTATTTGCTAATATGTTAATTGCTCAAACTGGTCATGAAGTTCATAAACCTAATCCAGATAAGTATGATCAATTCATAGAGGAGGTTTATGGAGAATATGCCGATGAATTGGTGTTTTCAAAACCCCTACGCTATAAAAGCATAAAAAAAATGTTGAATGAGAGGGTAGAGTTCCAATCTATGACATCTGATTTAAATCAAAAAGCTGAATCTTTTGATAAACTATCAGATTATGACCTTAATACTGCTTATGTCAACAACCTTACAAGAGATGTTGCGTTTATGCCGTCTAATTTTAATCCTCTAAAATATGATATTGATTTTTATGGATTAGATAGGAATCAATATATTATAACAGAAAACAATGATTTTCTTATTATTATCAAAGCTCAAAACATTAATTAATATGAAGGTATTTTCATCTTTACTTATACTTTTAATCTTTACCTCACTTGGTTATAGTCAAGATTTTACTATAGAAAACGGTAGTATCCAGGCCTGCGAAGGAAGTTTTTTCGATTCTGGCGGGGCTGATGGTAATTATTCTGCCAATGAGAACTTTGTTTTTACAATATGTCCAGATGATCCAGATTTAAAATCTGTAATATCTTTTACGGAGTTTATCATTACTAATAACAATGATTTTTTGACAATTTATGACGGTGACGACCCTGATAATGATCCAGAATTAGTAACTCTAACTGGAGATGAAGTTTCTGCAGGAGAAGATGCTCTCGTATTTACTGCAAGTGACGATAATCCAACAGGATGCTTAACTTTTGTGTTTGATTCAGATTTTTCTTTTGAAAATTCTGGTTGGGCTGCTGAGATTTCTTGTAGAGAGCCATGCCCAGATGTTGAGGCTGATATTGTATCAATTTCGCCATCTGTTCAAGTAGAAGATGACTTGTACAGAGTCTGTCAAGATGAAGTTATTACATTTGTTGGTGATGGTGTTTTTTCTAATGATAATGGAGAACCTGCAATTTATACTTGGACATTGAATGGTCAGGAGTTTGAAGGGCAAACAATAACAAATACTTTTGGCGGACCAGATTTCGTTGAAGTAGTCTTGACAGTTGATTATGAGTTTTGCCCAGAGTCTAATGATTTTAAAACTGTATTTTTACAAGTAGGTACAGAGCCTGATTTTACAGGTACTGAAGCCTCTGTTAATGAAGTTTGCGAGGGGGATCCGTTTCAATTAATAGGTGAAGCACAAACTGTTGAATTTGAACAAGAATGTACGCCGCCTGTAAGTGGTCAAACATTTTTACCTGATGGTAATGGTGTGTCTTACGAAACATGTATAACAGTTGAATGTTTTGCAGATAGTCAAGTTGTTCAAAGTACTTCTGATCTAGTTGATGTATTTGCTAATATTGAACATTCGTATACTGGGGATTTGGATATCTCAATTACAAGTCCTAATGGTACCGAGGTTTTTCTTTTTACTCAATCTGGAGGTGGTAATTTTTTTGGTGAACCTATTGACAATGATGCTGACTTAAGCCCTGGTATAGGTTATACCTATTCTTGGACTGAATCTGCAGCTCAAACAATGGCAGATGCTTTACCTGGATTTGGTCAATCTTTACCAGCTGGAAGTTACCTGCCAGTTGGGAATTTTAATAATTTTATAGGAGACTCACTTAACGGTCAATGGTGTATAACTGTTACTGATAATATAGGCTCAGATAATGGTTACATATTTGAGTGGGGATTAAATTTTGATCCAAATATTGTGCCTCCAGATGCTCAGTTTGAGCCACAAATTGTGGATTCTTATTGGGTAGGATTTGAAGGTCAAGGCGATATTATTGATATTTCTGAAGATGAAGCTGGACAATACTGTTATACTTATGTTATTGAAGATGATTTTGATTGCATGCATGAAGAGGTGGTTTGTGTAAATGTTCTAGAGAATCCTGAAATCCAAAACTTGAATGATATTATTTTATGTGTGCCTGACGAAACTACAATTCCTGAGTTCGACTTAACAGAAAATGAGCTTGCAGCACTAGGCGATCAAGATCCTGACTTGTTTCAAGTGTCTTTTCATAATTCTGAAGCGGATGCAGAATCAGGGACACCAGAAATTAACAGCCCAGAAGCATTTATTCCTCCTTCTTTGCCTTATACTGTTTTTATTAGGATTGAAGATGAAAACGGACAATGCTATGAAATAGGCGATTTTCTGCTTGATACTGTCACTCTTGATGACGATGCAGAATTGGATAATTTAGAGCAATGTACAGAGGCAGGTGAAGAATTCACAGAGTTTGATTTAACTCAAAATGATACTAATGCTTTAGGAGCTTTGGATTCTTCAGATTTTGCTGTAAATTATTTTACTTCAGAGCAAGATGCTATAGATGGCGATAATAGTATTCCTAATCCAGAAAGTTATACAAATACTTCAAATCCACAAACAATTTTTGTAAAGGTCTCCAGTCTAGATCCTGAAGAAGAGCTGTGTTTTGTTATTTATACTTTTACCATCGAAGCTTTCCCTACACCTGAGGTTGTCAATACTGTGGATTTAGACCAATGTGGTGATTTCACTTTCACTCAAAGTTTTGATTTAACTCAGAACGATTCAGAAGTATACGGA